>NZ_VCHX02000057.1 GCF_005768555.2 Streptomyces sporangiiformans | reverse complement strand
GCCCCCGCCCAACCGCCGGAGGCACCGGCACACGCCCCCCGACCCACCCACAACCACGAGAGAGGCGACCACATGCCCGGGCAGCAGACCCGTCCCCCGCACCTTCCGCCGCACAACCGGCAGGGCATCGGCATCGGCATCGAGCGGCGCGTGTTCCTGCGGAACTCCATGGGAGTCTCGGCGGGACTGATCGCCGCTCCGGCACTCACCGCTTGGCCGGCCTCGGCAGCCTCCTCCGCCCCCTCCGTCTCCTCTCCCGCCGCCTTCGTCGACTCCTACACCACCAACACCCTTACCAATCAGACCCCCGAGACCAATGCGGCGATCCGCATCCTCGACGGCTTCGCCAAGGTCTGGAAGACGGGCTCCGACTGGAACACCGGCACCCCGCTCATGCCGGACGTCCTGCGCGCCAACATGCGCTATTGCGCGCGCGTCACCGCTCGCCGCACCGAGGCACAGGCGCGGCTGGCCTTCATCCATGACCGCCAGCACCAGAGTTACGCGGTGATCGCGGGCCTGGGCCCCCTCGCCGACCTCTACAAGACCGGCGCGAAGGCGGTCACCGGCATCACGTCCGCGCCGGACGGCGTACCGGCGGGCAAGATCAGCGACACATTGCCGGCCGACGCCCCGGCGGGCTCCGCGCTGGGCGCGGGCTCCCACGACTCCGAGCTCGGCAAGGTGGCCGAACTGGTCGACACCGTGCGCGGCCCGTTCGCCTCCGGCAACCCCAGCAAGTTCGCGTACCAGTACCCGCGTCCCTGGCGCATGACGCAGGACAGCGAGGTCGTCGACACCGGCGAGAAGGACCCGCTCGGCTACCCGGTCTACGCGTCCGACGTGGTGGTCGTCACGCAGTTGCTGCGGCAGCGGTCGGAGGACCCGGCCGAGGACGGGGGCTTCCCCAGCGGGCACACCAACGCCTTCTATCTGGCGGCGCTGGCGATGGCGTACGCCGTTCCGGAACGGTTCCAGGAACTGGTGGCCCGCGCCTGTGAGCTCTCCCACACGCGCATCGTGTCGGGCATGCACTCCACCGTCGACGTGATCGGTGGCCGCGTTCTCGCCACCGCACTCGCCGCCGCGGCACTCGCCGACCCGAAGAACGCAGGCCTCAAGGCGGCGGCCCGCGCCCAGGCCGCCGCGTACTTCCAGCAGCAGACCGGCACCACCGCCGACACGCTGTACGCGTACGCGCACTCGGCGGGCCTGGACAAGGATCCGTACGCGAGCCGCGCGCGCAACTCGGCAGGCGTCACCCCCCGGTTGACCTACGTCCTGCCCAAACGGCCCGCTCGGGACCGCATGACCGTCCCGAAGGGTGCCGAGGTCCTCCTCGAGACGCGCCTGCCGTATCTCTCCGCCACCCAGCGACGCGAGGTGCTGCGGACGACCGCGCTGCCCGCGGGATACGTCCTGCTGGACGGCTTCGAGCAGTGGGGCCGGCTGAACCTCTTCGCCGCCGCCGACGGGTACGGGGCATTCGACTCGGACGTGCTGGTCGCGATGGACGCCGCCGAGGGCGGCTTCGCGGCGGCCGACACCTGGCGCAACGCCATCGACGGGCGGGGCGCGCTGGTCAAGCGGGGCACCGGCACGCTGACCCTCACCGGAGCCAACCGCTACACCGGCGGCACCACCCTGGAAGAAGGCGTACTGGCGGCCGGTTCACGGGACGCGCTCGGCTGCGGAGACGTACGGATCGAGGGCGGCACGCTGCGGCTGCCCTCGGCACTGCGGGTACGGGGCGCCTACACCCAGTCGTCCGGCTCCACGCTCGACGTGACACTCGCCGACGACGGCGTACCGGCCCTGACGGTGAACAGGCGTGTGGCTCTTGACCGGGACAGCACGCTCGTCGTCCGACTCGACGAGAAGTGTCCGCCGACGCCGGGCACCGTGATCCCGGTCATCAACGCCCCTGTATTGCAGGTCCGGTTCGGCCGCATCACGGTCGACGGAAACGGAAACGGAAACGGCGACGGCGGCTACGACGCCAAGCCGGTGTTCACGGCTCGCGGTCTGTCCGTACGGCTCACGTCCAAGTAACCGGCGTAGGGGCTGCGTTCGGCGTAACCGGCGTACGGGCCATGTCCGACGGAGCGGCCGTCGTGGTCCGGCGCCGGGCCCGCGCCCGGCGCCGGGTGTTATCCGGGGCACTCGGTGAAATGCAGCTGGCCGTTGGAGATGGCTGGATCCGGGCCGGGAGCGGAGAGCCAGTCGGCGACGGCGCCGGCGATGGGCTGGTTCGTCTCGATTTCCACGAAACCGAACTGACCCGACTGGTTGCACTCCAGAAACCACCAGATCCCGTCCGCGTCCTCGGCGAAGTCGAAGGCGCCGTAGGCGAGTTGGGCATCCTGGAGGTAGCGGT
Organism: Streptomyces sporangiiformans; assembly: GCF_005768555.2. Classification (GTDB taxonomy): domain Bacteria; phylum Actinomycetota; class Actinomycetes; order Streptomycetales; family Streptomycetaceae; genus Streptomyces; species Streptomyces sporangiiformans. The sequence goes on along the minus strand of NZ_VCHX02000057.1, from coordinate 33,303 downwards.
GCACGCTCGCGGCGATGCGCGGCGGGGTCTCGACCGGATGCCAGGGTGCGGTGGAGACGGCGAAGCGGACGTCCACCTCGTCGGGGTCGGCGTCCGGGCCGACCGGCTTGCGTGCGGCGAAGAGACGGTCGCCGACACAGGTCAGCCGGATGTCGGCGCGTTTGGCCACGCGCCGTTGGAGCAGGGTCGGGCCGAAAGCGACAGCCGAGAAATCCGTCTCGGGTGCGACCCTGCTCGTGGGGACCGCCCTGGGCGGCTCCTGCGGATGCGCGCCCGAGACGGGTTTGACCACCAGGTCCGGGAAGCGTTCCGCGAAGTCGCGGGCCGCCTGCGGAAACGTGGTGATCGTGGTGGCCGGTACGGGAAGGCCGCTGCGCTGGGCGAGATGGAGCTGCCAGGGCTTGTGGCGTGCCCGGCGGGCCGCGTCGGGGTGGTTCATCCAGCGTGCGCCGGTGGAGCGAAGCATGCCGTAGAAGGCCTGCGTGGACTCCTCGGTGAGCCAGGCGGACGCCTCGGCGACCCGCGTCGCGGGCACGCCTGGCCTGCGGACCCAGACGGACCGCAGAGCGCTCATGCTCACCAACCGGCCTCCGGCGGACAGATGGCCGCGGAAGGTGCCATGCACGTACTCACCCGACAGGGCTACGCCTCCGGGCAGGTCGGCGGGGTCGAGGCGGACGACCGGAACTCCCGTTCCGTCCAGTCGCGCCACCACCATGTCCGCGGTTACATCCTGTTCGCACGTCAGGATCAGAACCGTCATCGTTCGGGGTCCGTCTTCAGTCGTCGAAGTGGGTCTTCGAGCCCGCGGTGGACGTCGTTGCTCCCAATTCCCGCAACACGGCGTAGTCATGAGCGGCGATCCGCCCGTCCGGGAGAACGTTCAACTGCAATCTGGAGTCATAGGCATACGGAACGCTGGCCTCCAACTCCTGTGCCGGGCGGGCATAGTTGAGCGCGAACGGTCGCATTGGTTCTCCTTGCTCGGTGCTTACCACATCAGGCAGGTCATGACTCTCTGGCGTCATGGTGCCTGGCAGGTCTGCAGGGCTTCCACGGAGATATACGAATCGAACTGGCGAATGGTTGCCTCACGCTACGTAATCACGACAGCCGTTGGGTCTTCCGCTCTCGTCCGGCTCGAACCGCTCTCTCTCGCACAGGGCAGCCATCCGCCCTCTATGACGCGCGTTGCGGCAATCCGGATCCGGTACCCAGCCGCAGTTCAGCGCACTGGCGCACATGATGGCCAGACGAGTGCTCCGCGCGCCCGCCCACCTCGACGAGGGGAACGGTGACTTCGCCGCGCGGGGTGTGGTGCGTCGCGTGCCGCCGGGTGCGGCCGTAGATTTCCTTCGGATGACCTCTCCATTCCTGGTCATCAGGCATCAAGTGGGCGGCCATCGAGGGGAGCGGACGGTGGGTCAGCTGCGGCAAGAGGTGGAGCCGGCCGAGGTCGGCCTGGATCCGACGGCGCTGGATCGGCTGGATGGGCACTTCGCCCGCCGTGTCGACGACGGTCGGTTGCCCGGGTACCTGGTCTCCGTGTCGCGTCACGGCCGTGTCGCGCATCTCACTACGTACGGCCTCCGGGACCGGGAGGCGGGCCTGCCGGTCGAGCCGGACACCGTGTGGCGGATCTACTCCATGACCAAACCGATCGTGTCCGTCGCCGCGCTGATGCTGCACGAGGAGGGCCTGTTCGACCTCGACGACCCGGTGGCCCGGCATCTTCCCGCCTTCGCCGAACCTCGGGTCTACGCGGGCGGGGCCGGACCCGACGTCACGACCCACCCGGCCAAGGGCCCCATTCTCATCCGGCACCTGCTCACCCACACCGCTGGGATGACCATGGGCTCCTATCACGCGCACCCCGTCGAGGACTTCTACCGTGCGGCCGGGGTGGAGCCGTCGGACCCGCCGGACGCGGACCTGGCCGAGGCCTGCGCGGTGTACGCGCGTCTGCCACTCCAGTTCGAGCCGGGGACGGAGTGGAACTACTCGGTCGCCACCAACGTCGTAGGGCATCTCGTCGAGGTGCTGTCGGGCCGTCCGCTCGACGTGTTCCTGGCCGAGCGGATCTTCCGGCCGCTCGGGATGTCGGATGCCGGGTTCTGGGTCGGTCGGGACCAGGCCGAGCGGCTGGCCGTGCTCTACGCGGAGGACGAGGAGGGCGGAGTCGGCCCGGCTCCCGGCCGGCCCCTGCACAGCCGTCCGCGCCTGTGCTCCGCCAACGGCGGGATGGTGGCGAGCGCGCACGACTACCACCGCTTCATGGAACTCCTCCGCGGGCGCGGAGAACTCGACGGTTTCCGCCTCCTCACCCCTCAGACGGTGGACGCCATGGCCGCGANGGCGCGGAGAACTCGACGGTTTCCGCCTCCTCACCCCTCAGACGGTGGACGCCATGGCCGCGAACCACCTCCCCGGCGACCTCCGTACCTTCGGCAGCCCCGTTCACGACCAACCCGACAACGCCGGCGTCGGCTTCGGCCTCGGCGTCTCGGTCGTGACCGACCCGGACCGCAGTGGGACGCCGTCCACCCCAGGGACGTACGGCTGGAGCGGCGCCGCCACCACGACCTTCTGGGTCGACCCGCGCCACGACCTGACCGTGCAGTTCCTGGGCCAGGTGCGCCCCGCGGCGGCACCCACGTTTCTCCGCGAACTGAAGGAATTCCTGCACGAGGCCGTCGCGGACTGAGCCGAGCGCGGCCGGGGACGGCAAGATCCGGTACTGCGCTCAAGAGGGAGGCGAAATCGGTGCGGACGGCGGGGCACGAGACGCAGAGGCTTTGCCGGCTCCGGCCGGGCCGCTGTACTCCTACGAGACCGAGGACGGTCCGGAGGCTCCCCGTGTTCCCACCCACGCCAGGATCACCGGGGAGGCTGACGCCGTGAGCCGCGAGCAGTCCGCACACGACATGGCCACCCGCATCGAGCGCCTGGCGCAGACCGAGCCCGCGCTCCTGGGTCTTTCCGAGCGGACAGCCACGCCCGCACCACGGAACACCAGGGTCCAACTGCTGGGACAGGGAGAGAGCTACACGGCCTGGCGCCTTGACGTCGACGGACATCCTCCGTTGGTGGTCCGGGTCACACGCCGGGCTCCCGAGGACCTGCCCAGGCCGATGAGCGAGGAGTTCGCCGCCCTCTCCCTCCTTCCCGACGGCATCGGACCCTCGGCCGTGCTGCTGGAACAGGCACGCGACAGCGCTCTGGGGTCGCCCTACATGGTGTGCGGATACGTTCCGGGCCGGGTGCTCCGGCCCGCGGAATGGAACGACGGACTGCTGGCCGCACACGCCCGCCAGTTGAGCAGGCTCCACGCCCGGGCCTTCGACCGGTGCGGTGACGTAGGCGTACCGGCGACGGAACGTGCCACGGACCTGTCGATGACCCGCCTGTTCACCGCCGCCCTCGCCTGGTGGAGCGAGACATTCCCGCACGTGGTCGAGGACCCGGAGGTGAGTCGGCTGCTCCCCCGCGTGGAGGCCTTCGCGGCGGCGGCGGAACCCGCCTTCCGGCGCCTGGAGCGGTTCGCCCTCGTCCACGGCGACCTCGTGGTTCCCAACATCCTGGTCGACGACGCCGGCACGCCGCGTTACGTGGACTGGGAATGGGCCGAGATCGGCGACCCGGCGCGGGACCTGGCTTACATCGGTGGCCACGTACCGGCTCCGCCGTGGTATCTGCCGCTGGATCGTACGCGGATCCGCCGGTTCCTGGAGAGCTATCTGCGGCACGTCCCCGACACCCGCGAGACACTCGACAGCCTCGAGACGCGCCGCGCCGCGTGGGAGGTGTACGAACGGTTCTTCTCCTCCCTGCACTTCCGCACCCGCCGCGATTCTCCCGAGGACCGGCGGACCGGTCTCTACAGCCACGCGGTCGCTCAGCTCACGGCCGGTCTCCACCACCGCCTCGCCCCTTCGTGAACCAGCACTCAGTCTCAGGGCCGAATGGCAGACGGCGAGCACTCTCGTGAACCGGCTCACCGCCCCGCAGGACACAGTGGAGCCGTACGACCAGGGCGCGCCGCTCTTCCGGCGTCATCACGACGCCGTCGACCTCGCCCGCCACGGCGCTTACAAGTGCGAGCGCGAGCTTGGCGTGCGCGCCTGGCGTTACGGTCTTGGACCGCCTCGTGGCCGGCCGCCCCGCGCTGACCGCCACCGCCGTCGGCGAACTATGCGAGGAGCCCACCCTCGGCCAGCTGCGCGAGGCACTGTCGATCGAGGCCGGGCACCTCCTGGTCTCCCGCCCGGACTCCTTCCGGCAGCGGGCCGGCGAGGACCGGCAGCAGCTGGGCACGCACCACAACCTGCGGCACGAATCGCTCACAGGCCGCCGAGCAACTCCACCACCGGACCGCCATCGGCGCGATCCACCTTGCAGCGGGCGTTGCTACTTCACATCGATATTTTCGGGCTCGTTGATCGCGAAGTGATGCCCGAACCCATCGATGAACGTTTGGTTCTGGAGCGCCGGCCCGGGAATCATTCCGGGTCGGTGCCGGAGGACGGCACGGCCGTCTCCGCCGCCGAGCGCAGCGCCTCCAGCACCGGCCGGATCAGGGGGTGTTCCTCCGCGCCGCGCCGCACGGTTGCGAAGACCCGGCGGGTCACCGCCACGTCGTCGAGTGGGAGGACCACCACGCCCGTCAGCTCCGTGCCCCGCAGGGCTGAGCGCGGCACGAGAGCGACGCCCGCCCCGGCACCAGCGAGGGCGACGACGGCCCGGAAGTCGTCGGAGGAATGCTGCAGCCGGGGCTGGAATCCGGCGTACTCGCAGGCCAGCATCACCACGTCGTGGCAGGGGTTCCCGGGGTACGGACCGATCCACGGCTCGTCCGCCAGGTCGGCCACGCGCACCTTTCCGGCCCCGGCGAGCCGGTGACCCAGCGCCAGGACGGCATCAAAGGCCTCGGAGTACAAGGGCACCCGTGCGAGACGCGCGTCGTTCTCCTGCGGCGCGCCGCGGTACTCCACGGCCACAGCCACGTCCGCCTCCCCGTCCCGCACCATGGGCAGGCTCGCGTCACCCTCCGCGTCGCGCACCCGGATCCGGATGCCGGGTGCGCTGCGTGCGAGTTCGGCGATGGCGGGTGCGAGAACGAGTGCGATGCCGGTGGCGAAGGAGGCCACGGTCACCTCGCCGGCGGCGCCCGAGGTGTATGCGGCGAGTTCGGCCTCGGCTTGTTCCAGCTGGGTGCGGATCGCGTTTGCGTGAGTGAGCAGGATCTCCCCGGTGGCCGTGATGCGGATGCCGCGGCCGTTGCGCTCCAGCAGCCGCTGGCCGGTCTCGCTCTCCAGCGCGGTGAGCTGCTGGGAGACGGCGGAGGGGGTCAGGTACAGTGCGGCGGCCGCGGCGGTCACCGTCCCGTGGTCCGCCACTGCGCGAAGGATCCGCAGCCGCCGTACATCGATCACGTCGCTCCGCCTCCCAGGGTCTCGCGCGCTGCCACGAATGCTGCCACGGCCCGCTCCACATCTGTAGGGGAGTGTGAGGCGGACAGCTGCACGCGGATGCGCGCCTGCCCGTGGGGAACCACCGGGTAGGAGAACCCGACGACGTAAACGCCCTGCTCCAGCAGAAGCTCGGCCATCCGTCCGGCGAGTGCAGCGTCGCCGATCATGACGGGCGCGATGGGGTGGTCGCCGGGCAGAATGTCGAACCCGGCTTCCGCCATGCGCGACCGGAACAGCGTGGTGTTCGCGGCGAGCCTCTGCCGCAGAGCGGCCCCGAGCCCCGTGGCAGAGTCCTCCAGCAGGTCCAGAACCCTCAGGGAGGCTGCGGCGATCACTGGCGCGAGTGTGTTGGAGAAGAGGTAAGGGCGGGAACGCTGGCGCAGCAGCGCCACGATCTCGGCGCGGGCGGCGACGTAACCGCCGGAGGCACCACCCAGTGCCTTGCCCAGCGTGCCCGTGACGATGTCGACGCGGTCCATGACACCGTGCAGCTCCGGGGTACCGCGTCCGCCGGGGCCGACGAAGCCGACGGCGTGCGAGTCGTCGACCATGACCATCGCGTCGTAGCGGTCGGCGAGGTCACAGATCTCGCGGAGGGGGGCCACGTAGCCGTCCATGGAGAAGACTCCGTCGGTGACGATCAGGCGGCGACGCGCGTCAGAGGTCTCCGTCAGCCGCCGCTCCAGGTCGGCCAGGTCGCGGTTGGTGTAGCGATGGCGGCGGGCCTTGGACAGGCGGATGCCGTCGATGATGCTGGCGTGGTTGAGGGCGTCGGAGATGACCGCGTCCCGCTCGTCCAGGAGGGTCTCGAAGACACCGCCGTTGGCGTCGTAGCAGGAGGAGTACAGGATAGTGTCCTCCGTGCCGAGGAAGCGGGAGAGCCGGTCCTCCATCTGCTTGTGGACCTCCTGGGTCCCGCAGATGAACCGCACAGAAGCCATACCGTAGCCCCAGCGGTCCAGTGCCTCCTTGGCCGCGGCGACCACCTCCGGGTGGTTGGCGAGGCCGAGGTAGTTGTTGGCGCAGAAGTTCAGCACCTCACCGGGGCGGCCGCCGGTGGTGACGGCCACGGCCGCGCTCTGCGGCGTGCCGATGACGCGCTCGGGCTTGTGGAGGCCGGCGGAGGCGATCTCGTCCAGGGTGGTGCGCAGGTCATTGCGCACGGAGTCGAACATGGCGGGTGGCTCCTTGGGGCAGCGGGCATGCGGGGGAAGGCGCGAAGGGCGACGGGCAGGAGTCAGGCGGTCCAGTCGAGGACGACCTTGCCGCAACGCCCGCTCGCGGCGTCCTCAAAAGCCGCGTCGAATTCCTGGTAGGGATAACGGCCGGTAATAACCGGGCTCAGGTCGAGACCGCGTTCCAGCAACACCGACATGGCGTACCAGGTCTCGAACATCTCCCGGCCGTAGACCCCCTTGATAGTGATCATGGACGTGACGATCCTGGCGACGTCGACCGCGAACTCCTCGGCGGGCAGGCCCAGGACGGCGATCCGCCCGCCGTGAGTCATGTTGGCGATCATGGCGCGCATGGCCTCGGGGCGGCCGGACATCTCCAGGCCGACGTCGAAGCCCTCCCGCAGACCCAGCTGCCGCTGAGCCGCCTCGATGGTCGTGTCGGCGACGTTGACCGCCAGATCGACGCCGACCTTGCGAGCCAGCTCCAGGCGGTACTCGCTGACATCGGTGATGACCACGTTGCGGGCCCCAGCGTGCGCGGCCACCGACGCGGCCATGATGCCGATGGGCCCCGCTCCCGTGATCAGAATGTCCTCGCCCACGAGAGGGAAGGACAGCGCCGTGTGGACGGCGTTGCCGAACGGGTCGAAGATGGCCGCCGTGTCGAGGTCGACCGGCACCCGGTGCACCCACACGTTCCCGGCCGGCAGGGCCACGTACTCGGCGAACGCGCCGTCGCGGCCGACGCCGAGCCCTACAGTGTTCCGGCACAGGTGCCGCCGACCGGCCAGGCAGTTGCGGCACTTGCCGCACACCAGGTGGCCCTCGCCGCTGGCCAGATCGCCGACCCTGATGTCTTTGACGTCCCGGCCGACCTCGGCGACCTGGCCGACGAACTCGTGGCCGAGCACCAGCGGGGTGCGCACGGCTTGCCGCGCCCATCCGTCGTAGGCACGGATGTGCAGGTCTGTGCCGCAGATACCGGTGCGGAGCACCTTGATCAGAACGTCGCCAGGGCCGATGGACGGCTCGGGCACGTCCCGCAGCCACAGTCCGGGCTCTGCCTTGTCCTTCACCAGTGCCTTCACGTTGCGGCTCCTGTCACAGGCGTGGGGATGAGAGGTGCCGGTGCGTGCGGGGGTGGCGCGACGGGCGCGGGTGGCCGGCCGCACCGGGCAGCAGTGAATCTGCCGTGTGACGGGCGCCCGGTCCATCGAGAATTTCTTAACCGGGCCCTCAGCCGGTCTTCATAATCACACCGCGACCACGGGCCCGACCATGGACTGGGCACCACCGACCAACACCCCGACCACCGCAGGTCAGCGCGCTGCGTTACCTCGTCGGCCCCGTGCTTGTCCGGCGCTATGCGTCGGGCTCCGGGTGCACGTGCAGGCAGCAGCGCAGCCGGACGCCGGGCTGCCCCGGATCCCGGGACGAGAGCCTACGGCCCGTACGACGACCAGTCCTTCGACAATGCCCGCAAGCTGGACGTCGACCAACTCGTTCCACTTACCGAAGCGTGGGACAGCGGGGCATGGGTGGGGTGCGAAGGAGCGCGAGGCCTACGCCAACGATCTCGATGACGCGCGCGCTTTGGTCGCGGTGTCCGCGGCGAGAAACCGTTCCAAGGCCGACCAGGACCCCAGTACCTGGCTGCCGTCGTTCGCGGGCTACCGCTGCCAGTACGTCACCGACTGGGTTGCTGACAAGACCCGTTACCAGCTCGCAGTCGACCCGAGTGAGGAAGCCGCGCTCTCCGAGACGCTCAGCCGTTGCCCCAACGAGTCCATCACGGCCACGCTCGCCCGTTAGCCGCGGGCCGCCCGGAGGCGGGGAAACTGCCTCGACCGGGGCCCGGGGGTCAGCCGCAGTCGTTGCGGTTGATTTTCAGGGAGCGGGTCTGGTCGTCGAGGTTGTAGGACCGCAGGTCGTGGATGGAGCCGCCGCTGCGGGTCACGCATACCCAGCGTCCGGAGTAGTTCCGCTTCTCGCAGATGCGGGCCGTGCGGTTGGAGTTGTTCCTGATCGAGCTGCCGCGGTCGCGGATCATGGAGGGCAGATCATTCACGCTGCCGTCGACGGCTCGGCGCACCCACGGCTGACCTCCGAAATTAGCCTCCGGGTAGATACAGACGTAGGCGTCTGGGCAGTCAATGGCGGGGCGCGGGGCAGGGGTTGCGGCGGCGGTCGGCACCGGCAGGGTCAGCGGAAGGCATGCCACGGCGGCGGCCGCGGCGGTACGCATCTTCTTGCATAAGGTTCCGAAGTCCGTTGCTCCCCTTTTGCCTCCGTAAGGTGAAGCCGTGCCGCCTCACGTGCAAGCGAAGGCGGAGACCGAACGCATCTGGCTGCCGTTCGCGCTGTGGCTGCTCGCGCGGGCGCGCCGCTGCCCCGTCCGCGCGCCTGGACTGCGGCCCAAATCTCCCTCGCACTGCGTCACCCTCATGACTCCCCTCCGGACGGAATGCTCGAAATCATCGGATTGACGCCCTTCCATGATGGTGATCCGCTTTGAATGTATCGGAGATGTTCGATAGGAAATGCCTGATGGGAAAAGCCTGATCCGACGGGGGCCAGCGATGAGCGTTCTTCCCAACCCACAACCGGAATTGGCAGCCCCGGCCCCGGCCCCGGGCGCGAGTGCCTTACGGGCAGCCGCCTACCGCCCCGCCGGCTCCACGCCTTGGGCCGTGCTGATGTGCAAGTTCTCCGACGTTGCAGCCCAGCCGCAGAGCACGGCGTTCTTCGCGGACTTCCTCACTACGGCCGGCAACGGGAAGGGGGGCATGGCCGACTACTGGCGGGACATGTCCGGCGGGACGGTCACGCTGGACGGGTCGGCGGTGTTCGGTTGGTTCACGCTCGACCTCTCGCTGGCGACGGCCAGGGGCTGGACGTGGCCCGGGGCCCGTATCGATCTGATGCGTGCGTGTGTGGCGGCGGCCGACGGGGTGGTCGACTTCAGCGCGTTCCAGGGCGTCATCGCCGTGCTCAACGCGCAGATCGACTCCGGCTCCTCGGGACGCCGACAGCTCCAAGTCGGTGACGGACGCCGGGAGTTCGGCCTGGTCAATCTCGACCCCGGAGCCTGGAACAACGCTTTCGCCGCGCACGAGATGGGGCACGGCTATGGTCTGCCACACTCCTTCAGCGACGAACCCACCGTCATGGAGTACGGCGACGGCTGGGACATCATGAGCGCGATGACGTTCGGCGGGAAGGTCCCCACCTTCCTTCATCCCCTCTTCGGCCCCAGCGGGCCGGCTCTGTGCGGCGTCTACCAGGACCGGCTCGGCTGGATTCCCAGCAGCGAGCGCCTCGACCTGTCGTCTTTCGGTCGCGGTGCGACGCTCACCATCAGCGCACTCGACAAGGCACCGCCCGGGATCCGGCTGGTGCGGATCTGGCTCGGCTTCTCCACCCACCACTACGCCGTGGAACTACGCATGCCCCAGGAGGAGACCGGCTGGGACCGGGGCATCGACCGGGCCGGCGTGCTGGTGCGGCTCGTGCAGAACGGTGTGTCGTATCTACGGCAGTCGACGGGCGGCGTCCAGGACATGCAGCCGGGCGACTCCTTCGTCGACGCGCACGAGAACCTCGTGGTCAGCGTGCTCGGGTTCGACGACAAGGAGCGGACCGCCACCGTGCACATCGGTCCGCGGCCGCCGGCCGGCCTCGCCACCCGTGCCAGGCTGACGCCGTTGCCGAACGCGGCCGGCTGGCACAACTCGGACGTCGAGGTCCGGCTGACCGGCACGGCCGCCGTGGGCAGCGGGGCGCCCCGGATCACCTTCAGTGCCACCGGCGCGGACCCGATGCCCCCCGCCACCGTCACCGGACCGGCCGTCTCCGTCACCGTGACCAAGGAGGGCAGCACCACACTTTGCTACGCCGCCGAGGACAACACTGGCGCGGGCGAACTGCCGAGGACCCTGCGGATCGACATAGACAAGACCCGCCCGACGACTACCCGGACGGTCACGTCCCCCGCACCCGGCCGGGTCGACATCGAACTGAATGGCGCCGACCCGTCGTCGGACGGGTCGCAGCCGTCCGGCTTCAAGAGCCTCACGTACGAGGCCGTTGGTGCCAATCCGCTGCCGCCCACGACCACTACCCAGCCCAGGGTTCGGTTCAGCATTACAGCGCCCGGCCTGACCACGGTCATCTACTGGTCGACCGACCGGGCCGACAATACGGAGGTCCCGCACACCCTCGACCTGCGCCCCGTACCCCGACTGACGCCGGACAGCCTCACCTTCATCGCCGCGCCCGGCACTGTGAGCGCACCGCAGACCCTGCTGCTGCGCAACCTCGGCGAGACCACTCTCGTCATCAGCGGCATCGATACGACCGACTCCGCCTTTGCCCTCACCGACGGCAGCCTGCCGCCCTGCGGGAACACACTCGCTCCCGGCGCCACCTGCGCCATCGACGTCGTGTTCGCCCCGACGGCCGCCGCCGTCCACCACGCCGCGCTGCTGCTGTCGACGGACTTCCCCGACCGGACGATCGAAATCCCGCTGACCGGCACCGGTGTCCGGCCCCGGCTGGAGTTCAGCCCGTCCGGGCCGGACGGGATCGCCTTCCCGGTCACCCGGATCGGGCATCAGTCACCGCTCCGGACCGTGACCGTGCGCAACGCCGGACCCGTGCCCCTGACCATCGCCAATGTCGTCGCGGGCGACGACTTCCCCGTCGTACGCACCGGCTGCGCGGCCTACCCGCGCACCCTGGCGCCGGGCCAGAGCTGCGACGTGGACGTCGTGTTCCGGCCCCGCTTGCCCGGACCCCGTACGGGAGCTCTCGCGGTGGAGTCCAACGCCGAAGGCGGCCGGCGGCTCCTCGCGTTGACCGGCGAGGGGGTCGCCGAGCCCGAGCTCACGGCCGTCCCCGCCGCCCTGTCCTTCGGACCGCAGCCCGTGGGGACGGGCGGAACGCCGCAGTGGATCGAGCTGACCAACACCGGCCACGCCGAACTGCGCCTGTCCGGAGCCTCGTTCACCGGCGCCCACGCGGCCGACTTCTCGATCACCGAGGAGGGGCGGCTGCCCGACTCCCGAGTGGTTCTGGAGCCCGAGCAATCGACCCGTGTCCAAGTGGCCTTCCGCCCGGCGGACCTGGGGCCCCGAGCAGCCGAACTCCTCCTGGCCACCAACGTGCCGGGCCCCGCCCGGGGAATCCCGCTGAGCGGTGTGGGGGTCGCCGCCCCCGCCGTCGTACTCGACCCGACGAGCGTCGACTTCGGACCGCAGCCCGTGGGAACCCCCGGCCCCACCACGACCGTCACGCTCCGCAATAACAGCCCGGCGCCGGTCGAGATACGGACCACCGAACTGACCGGGGGCAACGCCGCAGACTTCGCGGTTGCCTCGGCACCCGGGGACACCTGCGGCGCCGCGCCCATACCGGCGGGCGGGAGCTGCCGCGTCGCCGTGACCTTCACCCCGGCCGCCGTCGGCAGCCGGTCCACCGTGCTAGCGCTGACCGACACCGCCGGCCTGCGGCACGAAGTCCCCCTGACCGGCACCGGCTCCGGAGCGCTGATCGCCTTCGAGCCCGCCGCCCTCGGCTTCGGCGCCCTCCCGCTCGGCGGCACAGAACGGCACGACCTCACGATACGCAACACCGGGAACGCCGTCCTCGTCATCAACGCCCTGCAGACGACCGGCGACTTCCTGAACGGCCCCGGCTGCGTCGGCGGTCTCCGCCCCGGCCGCGACTGCATGGTCAGGATTCTCTTCCGGCCCACCGGCGAGGGACCCCGCACCGGCGAACTCACCGTCACAAGCAACGCCGTGGGCGGCCCGTTCCGGCTGCCACTGTCGGGCACGGGCCTGGTCCCGGCCATCGGCATCACACCCGACGCTCTTACTTTCGGGGCCCAGGACGTGGGTACGACGAGCCAGCCGCAGCCCGTGACAGTGTCCAGCACCGGCTCGGCCTCGCTCAGCATCACCGAGGTCACCCTTACCGGGCCGCACACCGACGACTTCCGCCTCCGGGACAACTGCGGCCGACGGGGCCACATGCCGGGTGCGGAGTGCGTCGTCGAGGTCGTGTTCGCCCCGACCGCCCCGGGCCCGCGCACGGCCACCCTCAACCTCACAGACGACGCCCCCGGCAGCCCGCACACGGTCCAACTCTCGGGCGAGGGCCACCTGCGGCGTATCTGATGGCTCTTGTCATGGTGTCGCGGAGCCAGATGACGATCGCTGCGACTGTCAGGGTGCCGTTGAAGATGTAGTCGCGTTCGTCGTACCGGCAGGCCACCGCGCGGAACTGCTTCCACTTGAGCTTTGTTGCGACTTCCCGAGCACGTCAGGCTCCACCAGAGGACTCGGTGTGCGCCGAGCCGTTGCTCATCAGGAGGAATGCGCCCACAACCACCACCAGAGGCTGGTCTGAGGTTAGAACTCAAGCTCAGAGCGGAGTGCAAGACCGAGGCTCAGTACGGTCCGATGACAGCGAGTGGTGCATGTGGATGCGGCTCTTTCCGGCGGATTTGGCCTCGTACATGGCCTGGTCGGCGTGGTGCAGGATCTCCTCGGGAGTGATCCCCGGCGTAGCCACGGCAACCCCGATGGAGGCCGAGACCACCGCATCCGTGCCGCCGATGCGGTACGGCTTGGTCAGGGCGGACAGGATCCGCTCGGCCACCTCCCGGGCCGACGTAGGACGTGTGCCGGCCTCTCCTTCGAGGAGCGCGGCGAATTCGTCGCCCCCTAGGCGGGCGATGGTGTCGCCGGCGCGCATCGACGCCTGCAGGCGCCGGGCGACCTGGACGAGGAGGGCATCGCCCGCCGCGTGTCCAAGGGTGTCGTTGACGGCCTTGAAGCCGTCGAGGTCCACGAAGAGCACCGCCGGCGGGTGCGCGCCGGCGGACCGCTTGCGCAGGGCGTGAGCGACTCTGTCGGCGAACAGTCCGCGGTGGGGAAGACCGGTCAACGTGTCGTGAAAGGCCAGGTGTTCGAGCTGCTCCTGCCGCCTGACCCGCTCGGTCACGTCACGACTGCTGAAGATCATTCCTTGGGTGTGGCGGCTGATCGTCGACTCGACGTGGCGCCATCGCCCGTCGGCGGCCCGAACCCGGCAGGACACGGAACGGACCGGTCCGCGGGTGCCGGAGCGGGTGTCCCGCAGCAGTGCTTCGATGGCCTGCATCAACGGCGCCAGGTCCTCCGGGTGGCAGTACAAGGGCAGGCGCGCGCCCACGAGTTCCTCGGGGCGGTATCCGAACATCGGGTACGCAGCGGGGCTGACGTAGCGGACGCGACTGTCCGGACCGGCGATCGTGATCACATCGCACGAACCGTCGACCATCGTCCGGTAGAGATCCTCTCGGGCCGCGGTCTCCCGCGTGATGCGCAGGTGATCGGCGTGCGCGACGGCCTGTCTGGCTCCGAGCCCGAGCAGTACGGAACCCGCGAGGACCACCATCACCACGTCGATGCGGCCACCGGCCAGAGTGTGGGCCGCCAGGGACAGCGCGCAGACGAGCACCGGCACAAAGGCGGCCACCACCCCGACGACCGGCATGACCCGCTGGTCGGCACGCATGATGCTGGCGCCGCCCGGCAGCCACGGTGTGGCGGCGACGAGGAACAGACCGGTCATGGAGCCGGCCGCCGGGAGCGGGATCCCGTACCAGGTGCCCGGGTCGGGCAGGAGGATGCGCAGTGTGTCGCTCAGGGTCAGGATGACCAGGGCTACGACGGACAAGGTCACGGCTTCCCGTTCCGCCGGTTTCTGGCCGTAGCGCAGGGCGACCAGCAGCCCCAGAACGCAGACGTCCGTCACGACGCGTGCGGAACCCAGCAATGACGCCGACACGTCGCCGCCCTGCCCCGCACGATGCAGCAACAGCACCCAGCCCAGCGTGAGCAGCGAGCCCGTGATCATCCACCCGTCCAGGACTCGCTGGAACGAGGTCAGGAAAGTGCCACTGTCCGCGGCCGCCACCACCAGACCGACGACACTCAGTCCCAGACACACGGCGACCCCGGCGACTGCCAGCAGCTGGACGACGCTTTGGAACACTCCGGCGGACTGCTGTGGAGAGGCGGGAAGCTGACGGGTGAAAAGGTGATGGAAGCCGCCGGCCGCCAGGGCGGAGGCGAACAGCAGCAGCCGCAGACGTACCCTCCCCGAGGCCATGCGGGCCCGCGCGAGAAGGGAGAGAGCAGCTGTCCCGTGCGCAACGGGGACTCCTACGTCGGCAGGCAGGGACACGGCGGCCCCGAGCCCCGCCCCCAGGGCGGCGGCCATCGCGGAGCCCACGCGCAGGGCCTTGCCACTCGGCTCAGCCGCACTCAGCCGGCCGGTGCGTGCGCAGCAAACGGACCCGCCTCGACTCACCCACTGCTGCATCGTGCGAACCCCCCGAGGGTCATCGAGCCCAGTGCGGGACCGACACACGCCACCGATCACTCGAATGCGATAAAAGGGTAGGCGGATCCTTCACCCAAACCGCCCGATTATCAGGGGAGTTCACCCGAAATGGCGACGACCGCCGGGCGCGACGGCACGCCGTCGCGCCCGTACACGCCGTCGGCGGCGTCCCCGCTCAGGACGAGTGGATGACGGCGTCCAGATGCGGCAGATGGTGGTCCAGGCGCTCCCGCTTGGTGCGCAGATAGCTGAGGTTCTGCTCGCGCGGCGGTATCAGCAGCGGGACCTGTTCGGCCACTTCGATGCCATGGTGCTCCAAGGCCTCCCGCTTGCGCGGGTTGTTGGAGAGCAGGCGGACGGAGGGCACGCCGAGGTCGTGCAGCATGTCCGCGGCGACGCCGTAGTCACGCGCGTCCACGGGGAGACCGAGGGCGAGGTTCGCCTCCACGGTGTCCAGACCCTCCGACTGGAGCTTCATGGCCTGCAGTTTGGCGAGCAGCCCGATCCCTCTGCCCTCGTGGCCACGGAGGTAGAGGAGAATGCCGCGTCCTTCGGCCACGATGGCACGCAAGGCCGTCGACAACTGGTCGCCGCACTCGCAGTGCGTGGACCCGAAGGAGTCGCCGGTGAGGCACTCCGAATGCAGCCGGGTCAGCGTTTCCTCCGTTCCGTCGATGTCGCCGTATATGAGGGCCATTTGTTCATCCCCGCGTTCGAGGTCCAAATAGCCGACGGCATGGAAATCGCCGTACACGGTGGTCAGTTGGAGATCCACCACTCGCTGAACACCGGACTGGGTGCGGGCACTTCGACCGAGCACGCCTTTACTTTCCTTCATTTCCTGGATCCAATCTGCCGTTGCCGCGTTAGCCTGCTCTCGTCGGTGCCTACGGAACGAAAGGCCTTAAGAACATGAGCGGTTCGGGAACACAGCTGACCACCCCCGGTCTGTTGCCTCTGGACACCACGGAGGACGTACGGGCGCGACGGCCCACCGTCGCCGTCCTTCCCATCGGCAGCTTCGAACAGCACGGGCCCTTTCTACCCCTGGCCACTGACACCGTCATCGCCTGCACGATCGCCCGTGAGGTCGCCGCCGCGTATCCGGTGCATCTTCTCCCTCCGCTCACCATCGCGTGCTCGCACGAACACGCGGCCTGGCCGGGGACGGTCAGCATTTCCGCGGTGACGCTCCACGCGGTGGTACGGGACATAGCCGACTCGCTTCGTCGCTCGGGCATCGACGCCCTGGTAGTGGTCAACGGGCATGGGGGGAACTACGTACTGGGCAATGTGGTTCAGGAGTCCGCCGGCAGGGGTACGCGCATGGCGCTGTTCCCCGCACCGGAGGACTGGGAGGAGGCGCGGACCCGGGCGGATGTGCGGACCTCGCTGCTCAGCGATATGCATGCGGGGGAATTGGAGACGTCCATCCTGCTGCACGCTCATCCGGAAATGGTTCGCCCCGGTTATGAGACATCCGACTTCCTCGCCGACGACCGACGGCATCTTCTCACCCTCGATATGTCCGCTTATACGGATTCCGGTGTCATCGGCCGTCCTTCGCTGGCCTCCGCCGAGAAAGGAAAGGAGCTACTGGCGGGCCTCGTGGACTGCTTCGCTTCGTATTTCTCGATCCTCACCCCGGAAACCGCGGACGCTCCGGCAAAGGCAGTCGAGCCGGAGGGCGCGGAGCGCGGCCGGCCCTGATCGGCCGCCAGGGGTGAGCGCGGGAAGTGGCCGTCGTCGCCCTCCGGCACCCCTTTCTCGTCCATGGGTCGCGGGCGCCGCATGCCCGCGGCCCACCGGGCGACGAGTACGCAACCGCCGGGCAGACTCGCCACGAGGCTGAGCACTCCGTAGACGACGGCGACCGTCAGGCCCGTGGTGGCGCCGAGTCCCGCCGCGCCGAAGGCCCATGCGGTGACGCCCTCCCGGGGACCCCAGCCACCCACGTTCAGTGGTAGCCCCATGGCGAGCAGAGCCAGTACCGCCAGGGGCACCAACTCGGCGGCCGACGCGTCGGATCCCGCGACCCGGGCCGAGACCACGAACATCAGCAGGTGACCCGCCAGCACCACGGCCGACGAGACGACGACACCCGGCCAGTTGTGGCGGGCCACCAGTCCTTCACGCGCCTCGGTGAGCGCGGTACGCAACGCGCGGGCCCATCGCGACGAGCCCGACGATCCCCACGAGACCGCCGCGCTCCCCGCGCCCGACCCGCCGCGCAGCCGGATCGCGACCACGGCCCCCACCACCCCGGCAACCGCCAGCGCCATGGCGGACGCCTCGGCCAGGTGACGGGTCTGCGCCTGGACCGGAGAGGGCAGCGTCAGCAGGGCGACGCCGCCGAAGGCGATGAGCGCCACCTGTCCCGCCACACGCTCCAGGACCACCGCGCGGACGCCCCTGCCGAGGTCGCCGGCGCTCTGCCCGTGCCGTACGGCCCGGTGCACATCGCCCAGGACGCCACCGGGCAGCGCCGCGTTCAGGAACAGGGCCCGGTAGTAGTCCGCCACGGCGGGCCGAAGCGGCAACCGGATCTTCAGTCCCCTGGCCACCAGACACCAGCGCCAGGCGCTGAAGACGGTGGTGACCACGCCGATGCCGAGCGCCACGAGGAGCGTCGCGCCGTCTATTCGGCGCAGTCCGTCCAGGAAGACACCGGTGCCAAGTCGCCAGAGCAGTACGCCGAGGATGGCGACGCCCACGAAGGTGCCGAGGTGGGTGCGCAGGGCGCGGGAGTCGACACGGGACCGGACGGTACGGAGGGCGAGGCGCACCCCGCGCCCCCGTATCTCCTGCTCGTTCCCGCCGTTCTGGACCGTCCTGGCCGTCACGCCGTCCCGGACCGCCCGAGCCGTCGCACCGTCCCGGACCGTCAGAGCCGTCACGTCGGCCCGGACGGCTCGTGGCTGGGCATCGACTGCCACCGCCTGCGCGCTCATGCCGTTCCCCCCGTCGGCCCGGTCAGCGCCAGCAGATCGCTGTGATGCACCACCACGCTCAACTCCCCCGCCGCGCAGGCGGCGAGACGCTCGCGCAGGTACGCGTCGGCGCGCGAGGCCAGTTCGGGGCGCTCCTCGACGGCCGCGCCGACCCAGCCGCGCAGCCACTCGGCCGTCAGCGCGGCCTCGTCCGGGCCGAGCCGCCAGGCGCTGGGGTGCAGCCGTACCGTCGCGCCGTGCCGGGCGAAGGCCTCGCAGGCCGTCGTGACCGAGTCGGGGCCCAGCAACTCGCCGCGTCGCTGATGGGCGTTGAACGCGTCGGTGATCTCGGCGTCCAGCGGGTCGGCCGGAGTGAATTCGACGCGTCCCACCACCGAGAGGGTCAGCAGCGCCGGGCAGCCGGCTCCGGCGCAGGCCGCGGCGAGCGCTTCGATCTCGTCGCCGGTGAGCACGTCGAGCAGGGCGGAGGCCGTCACCAGCGAGGCGCCTGCCAGGGCGTCCGAGGTCAGCCGGGCGACGTCACCGCGTTGCGTCTCGACCGTGACGTGACTGCCGTCGGCGGCCGCGCGCGGCGAGTTCACCGCGGCGAAGTGGAGCAGATACGGGTCGCGGTCGTGCAGAACCCAGTGCTGCGGGCCGTCGAGGCGGGGAGCGAGCCAGCGGCCCATGGACCCGGTGCCGCAGCCGAGGTCGTGGATCACGAGCCCGTTGTCCGGCTGCGGAAGGTCCGCGAGCCGGATCCGCAGCGGGTCGAGCAGCTCGGACGCGCGGGCGACGGCGTCTACACCCTCGCGCAACCCCAGCCACTCGGGGGCGTAACGCGTCACGTCGTCGTCCATGTCCACGTCCACGCCGCGCCTGCGGTCACCCAGCCGGATCGTTCCCGTCTCCTGCCCCGGGGTTTTGGTCGTCGCAGCCCCGGGGGGCGTCGTGCTGGTACTCATGCGGCTCCTTTCCTGGCGTCGCGCCCAAGTCGTCCCAGCACACCGGCCAGGCTCCGGGCCGTGGCGGCCCAGCCGTCCAGCGCGGCCCGGCGACCGCGGGCGGCGGCCTTCAGCCGGCGACGCACGTCGGGCTCGCCGAACCAGCAGCGCAGTTCCGCCGCGATGGCCGCGGGGTTCTCCGGCGGTACGAGGATGCCCGGCACCCCGCCGTCGGGCGCGCGCCCGACCGCCTCGGGAAGACCGCCGACGTCCGTGGCCAGCACGGGGATACCGCGCGCGAGCGCTTCGGTGACGGCCATGCCGTACGTCTCCGCGTACGAAGTGAGGACCATGAGGTCGGCGGACGCGTAGCTCGCGTCGAGTTCCGCTCCGGCCTGGGGGCCGGCGAGATGCAGCCGGTCAGCGAGGCCGTGCTGGGCGATGAGCGCCCTGAGTTCGGCGACGTACTCGGGGTCCTGGCCCAGGCCTCCGACGAAGACGCAGCTCCAGGGGAGGTCGGTGAGGGTGGCGAGGGCCTCGACGAGGCGGTGCTGCCCCTTGCGCGGGGTGACCGCGGCGACGCACAGCAGTCGCGAGACGCCATCGGTGCCGGGGGCGACGGGCGCGATGTCGGCGCCGGGCGCGGCGACATGGACCCGGTCGGGGGCCAGCCCGTGGTGGGCCACCAGTCTGCGGGCCGCCCACTCGCTGGTGGCCACGATCGCCGGCACGGCACGCAGCGTGTGGCGCTCCAGGGCGTCCAGCTCCGCCGCCAGCTCGGGCGAGAGTCCCGTCTCGTCGCCGAGCGGCAGGTGAACGAGGACCACCAGGCGCAGCCGTTCGGTTTCGGATATGACGATCTCGGGGGCGGCGCAGGCGACGAGTCCGTCGAGGAGTACGACGGTGCCGTCCGCCATCTCGCCGAGCGTGCGGGCCAGTTCGGCGCGGGCGTCGGCGTCGGGCCGGGGCCAGCTGCCCTCGATCGCGTGCTTGTGGACCTGCCAGCCGAACGCGTGCAGATCCAGGCTCACCCGGGCGTCATAGACGTTGCCCCCACTGGGGGTGGTCGGGTCGTCGACTCCGCCGGGCATCACGAAGTGCATCGCGCGCAGGGACATAGGGATGATGTTGGAGTGGTGGTTCACAGGCCACGCTCATAACTCGCCCAGGCGATGTGCGACTCGTGCAGAGTGACCGTGATGCCGGCGAGGCCGCGGGCGCCCTCGCCCAGCGCCCCCTTGTGCACGCGCTCGGCGAGGCGGTCGGCGATGACCTTGGCCAGGAACTCGGTCGACGTGTTGGTGTTGGCGAAGTCGGGTTCGTTGTCGAGGTTGCGGTAGTTCAACTCGCTCACCACCCCTCCGAGTTCCTGCGTGGCCAGCCCGATGTCGACGACGATGTTGTCGTCGTCCAACTCGGCGCGGCGGAACGTGGCGTCCACGAGGAACGTCGCCCCGTGCAGGCGCTGCGCGGGTCCGAAGACCTCCCCGCGGAAGCTGTGGGCGATCATCAAGTGATCGCGGACGGTGATGCTGAACAACGGACGACCCTCCAGGTGCGGCGCCTCTGATCCCTCTGCCGGGACGTGCCGTGTAGTACGGCCGGTCCGTTCTCCGTGTTCAGGGGGCACGGGGGGAGTTTCAGACGGGTTTTTGTTTCGGACACGGTACGGATGTGTCGTTCGGTGCGCCGGTCACCCGCCGTTGTTTCGAACCGGCTCGGTATCGGCGTCGTAGCGCACCAGGTGGCACAGTGCCCGCGTCTCACCAGCGGCGAGCGCGACCATCGCCTCCGGCAGTTCCTCGAACGCGCACGCACCGGTGATCAGTGCGTCCAGGGCGGGGTCGGCGAGCAGTTCGAGGGCGAGTGCGAGCCGGTCGGCGTACGTACGGCGGGAGCTCCTGGCCGGGGACACGGTCCCCACCTGGCTGCTGCGGACGACCAGCCGACGGGAGTGGAAGGCCTCGCCGAGCGGCAGGCTGACCTGCCGGTCGCCGTACCAGCTCAGTTCGAGGACCGTGCCTTCCGGGGCGAGGAGTTCGAGTGAGCGCGCGAGTCCCGCCTCGGTGGCGCTGGCGTGCACGACGAGGTCGCAGCCGCCGACGGCGTCCGCCGGGAGCGCGAAATCGATCCCGAGCGCCCGGGCGAGATCGGCCCGCGCCGGGTTGGCGTCGACCAGTTGGACGCGGACGGCGGGGAACCGGGCGAGAAGCGCGGCGACACTGGCGCCGACCATCCCGGCGCCGACCACCGCGATCCGGTCGCCGATCAACGGCGCGGCGTCCCACAGGGCGTTGACCGCGGTCTCCACGGTCCCGGCGAGGACGGCGCGCGAGGCCGGCACCGACTCGGGCAGGGGCGTCACGGCGCTCGCCGGGACGACGTACCGCGTCTGATGCGGATAGAGACAGAAGACAGTGCGGCCGATCAGCGCCTTCGGCCCCTCCTCCACCACGCCGACGCTGAGGTATCCGTACTTGACCGGCCCCGGGAAATCGCCTTCCTGGAACGGCGCCCGCATCGCGGTGTGCTGACTCTCCGGTACACCACCACGGAAGACGAGGGTCTCGGTACCGCGGCTCACCCCGGAGAAGAGGGCCCGTACCAGGACCTCGTCCTCGGCAGGGTCCGGCAGATCGACGTCCCGTATCTCGCCATGGCCGGGAGAGTCGAGCCAGAAAGCCCGTGCGGAACGGTCTGTCGGCATACTCATCCTCCTCCTCAAGAGTCGGGCTCGAAATGTGAGCCAGCTGTGTCGGGCTGAACGATCGGGCGGCGGTTCACGTACCGACCTTTGCGAAGCCGCGCACAAGGTACGCGGCGTTGATCGACTCTGTCACCTGGCCGGAGGATGTGCGGTGGCCCTGAACAACACGTACGACGCAAGGCTCTTGCAGCAGGAGACGGCTGTGGGAGCGGCCGTGCAGCTCTTCCTGCTGGCCGTCCTCGGCACGGCGATCGGCATGGGGCCGGCGGGATGGCTGACGGGTCTGGCGTTCGCGCTCGCCACCTGGGCCGTGCTGGCGCGGGCCCTGCACCGCACGCGGCCACGCTCCTTCGGTCCCGCGAACCGCGTCACCCTGGGCCGGGCCACCCTCGTCGGCGGAGTGACCGCGCTGGTCGCGGACTCCTTCCAGAGCCCGCCGTCGGTCACACTCCTGGTCGCTCTCACGGCGGTCGCGCTGATACTCGACGCGGTGGACGGCAAGGTCGCCCGCCGCACCGGAACCTCCACCCCCCTGGGCGCCCGCTTCGACATGGAGGTCGACGCCTTCCTCATACTGGTGCTGAGCGTGTACGTCGCCACGTCGCTCGGTCCGTGGGTTCTGCTGATAGGCGGGATGCGCTACGCCTTCGTGGCCGCGGCCCGTGTGTTCCCGTGGCTCAACGCCCAACTGCCCCCGAGCACCGCGCGCAAGACGGTGGCGGCGACGCAGGGTGTCGCGCTGCTGGTGGCGGGCGCGGGAATCCTGCCGCACGCGCTGACGCTGGCGACGGTCGTCCTGGCGCTGGGCTCGCTGCTGTGGTCGTTCGGCCGGGACATAGGGTGGCTGTGGCGCGTCAGGCCCGGTGCCTGAAAGCGGAGGTCCGGCCTCCCGCCGCGAAGCCTTCGGCCGCTTTTCCTCACAGGCGGCGCAGCAGCCCCGGTTTTCCTCACAGGCGGCGCAGCAGCCCCGGCGCGGCTCGTACGAGTCCGGCCGCGGCGAGCCCGATCGCGGCGCCGACGGCGACGTCGGAGGGGTGGTGGGCCCCGCGGTGCACCCGCTCGGCCGCGACGACCACGGTCGGCACGGCACAGGCCATGCCCGCCCACGGCCGGATCGGCGCGATCGCCACGGTGAAAGCGACTGCGGCGGCGGTGTGTCCGGGCGGGAAGGACGGTGAATCGGGGCGCTCGGCCACGTCCTCGGGACGGAACCACTGTCCGGGCGGCCGACGCCGCTGCCAGACCCGCTTGACGCCCCCGTTGGCGATCGTCTCCGCCACGGCCATGCTCACCAGCCCCGCCGCGGCGGCCTGCCGGCCCCGCACACCGCCGGTCCCGGCCATGACCGCGGCCACCGCGCACCACAGCTTGGTGTGCTCGGCCACCTCCTCCACGGTGGGCAGCACCCGCCGCACCCAGGGGTTGTCCCACGACGCCGTGCGCCGCGTCAGCCACCGCTCGCCGGTGTGCAGGTCCGCCAGAACTCTCATGGCCTGCCGCTTTCCCGTTCTGCCGGTGATCCACGCCATGATCCGGCCACCCTGTGTCCCACACGGTCAGCCCTCGTGCTTCAGACGCTCCCGGTCCTCCTCGTCCCACTTGCGGGTGTCGCGCGGTTCGACGTACGGCTCCTCCTGCTCGGACTGGCCGCCCGCGATGGCCCGCTGGCGGGAGGTCTCGGCGTCGAATTCCAGGCCGAGGAGGATCGCCAGGTTGGTGATCCACAGCCAGACCAGGAAGATGATGATTCCGGCGAACGTTCCGTAGGTCTTGTTGTACGAGGCGAAGTTCGCCACGTAGACCGCGAACCCGGCCGAGGCGATCATCCAGATCAGCAGCGCCAGGAAGCTGCCCGGTGTGATCCAGCGAAAGCCCCGGACCCGTGCGTTCGGCGTCGCCCAGTACAGGATCGCGATCATGATGGTGACCAGCAGGACCAGTACCGGCCACTTGGCGATCGACCACACGGTCAGGCCGGTGTCCCCGACCCCCAGAGCGGTGCCGATCTCGCGGGCCAGACCGCCGGTGAAGACCACGATCAGCGCGCTGACGATCGCCAGCAGCATCAGCACCAAGGTGACCCCCAGGCGTACCGGCAGCACCTTCCACACCGGCCGGCCCTCGGGGATGTCGTACACGGCGTTGGAGGTACGGATGAAGGCCGCGACATAGCCGGAGGCCGACCACACCGCCAGCACCAGACCGACGATCGCCATCACCGAACCGATGCCCGCGTTGCCCTGCAACTGCTGCACGGCGTTCGTGAGGACATCGCGGGCCGCGCCGGGGGTGAGCCGGGTGAGGTTGTCCAGCACGGCGTCCGTCGCCGACCTGCCGACGAGCCCGAGCACCGAGATCAGCACCAGCAGCGCCGGGAAGAGCGACAGGATCGAGTAGTAGGTCAGTGCGGCCGCACGGTCGATGAGCTCGTCGTCCTTGAACTCCTTCATCGTGCGGCGCAGCACGGCCCACCAGGACTCCTTCGGAAGTTCCGTGGGAGCGTCCGGCGCCCGGGCCTCCACCTCCGGCTCCGGGCCGTACCTCGTATTCTCCTGCTCCTCCTGCCCGCCCTCACTCGGCGTGGTGTGAGGCCCACGCTCGGCCTCCGGGCTTTCTGTCCGACGGGAGTCACCCTCGCCGGAAGACCGGTCGGCTCGGTCCTTATGCCCTAGTTTCAGTAGTCGTGTCATAGGCGTGCGAGTACCCGTGCCCCACGGATCACGCGCTGCCGCGCATCCCGGACGGTGGCCCCGCCCGTGCCCGGGCGGGGCCATCGTCGAGGCCACTGGGCCGTCACGGCCGGGCGGCCGTCGCGACCAAGAGGCCGTCGCGACTACGGGGCCATCACGGCTATGGGGCCGGTGTCCCCTGGGACGCCGTGCCCGGCGCCGGGGCATAGCCGGTGGGCCGGGTCGTGAAGGCTCCCCTGCCCTGGGTGCGGCTGCGCAGTCGGGTCGCATAGCCGAACAGCTCCGCCAGCGGCACGGTGGCGGTGATCACCACCGCACCCGCTCGGGCGACCGATCCCGTGACCCGGCCGCGCCGTGCCGCCAGATCGCCGAGTACGCCACCGACGGCGTCGTCGGGCACGGTGACCGTGACTTCGGCCACCGGTTCCAGCAGCACCATCGCGCCGGCGCACAGTGCCTCCCGGAGCGCCAGTCGGCCGGCCGTCCGAAACGCCATCTCCGACGAGTCCTTCGGGTGGGTCGCGCCGTCGGTCAGGGTGACGCTCAGCCCGGTCACCGGGTGACCGCCCAGCGGCCCCTCGGCCAGGGCGTCCCGGCAGCCGGCCTCGACCGCTCGGACGTACTCCTGCGGCACCCTTCCGCCGACGACGGTCGACCGGAACGCGAAGCTCGTCCCCCGTCGTTGCCGTTGTCGTTGCCTGTGTCACCAGGGGTGGCACACGTGGCCTCCAGCGGTTCGACATCCAGGACGACGTGGGCGAACTGACCGGCGCCGCCGTCCTGTTTGACGTGCCGGTAGAGCAGCCCGGACACCCCGCGAGCGACGGTCTCCCGGTACGCCACCTTCGGCCGGCCCACGCCGACGGCGAGCCCGTGGGCGCGCCGGATCTTCTCCACCGCCACCTCCAGATGCAGCTCGCCCATCCCCGAAAGCACCGTCTGCCCGGACTCCGGATCGGTCCGGACCACCAGCGAAGGATCCTCCTCGACCAGCCGCGTCAACGCCGACACCAAGCGGTCGGTGTCGGCACTCCGGCGCGCCTCGACCGCCACGGAGACGACCGGATCGGCGACGGTCGGCGGTTCGAGGACCAACGGAGCCGCGGGTGCGCACAGGGTCGCCCCGGCACGGGCCGACTTCAGCCCGACCACCGCGACGATGTCCCCGGCCACCGCCTGGTCCAGTTCCGCGTGACGGTCGGCCCGGACCCGCAGAATCCGGCCGATCCGCTCGGTGCGCCGCGCGCCCGTGTCCCTCACCGTCTCTCCCTTCTTGATCGTTCCCGAATACACGCGCAGGTACGTCAGCCGGCCCGTGGCGGTCGCGTTCACCTTGAACGCCAGTGCCGCGAACGGTGCCGCCGGGTCGGCGATCCGCTCCTGAACCGTGCCGTCCTGGATGCCGCGTACCGCCGGCACGTCCAGTGGCGAAGGCAGGTACGCCACGACGGCCTCCAGCAGCGGCTCGATCCCGCGGTTGCGGTAGGCCGAGCCGCACAGCACCACCACGCCGTCGCCGGTACGCGTCAGATCGCGCAGCGCGGAAGCCAGCGTCCGCGCGGTAAGCGTCGACGTGGCACAGAACTCCTCCAGAGCGACGGGGTGGAGCTCCGCCACCGCCTCCTCCAACTGCCGGCGTCGCCGCTGCGCTTCCTCCCGCAGTACGTCCGGCACCGGACCCTCCTCGGCCGTGTCGCGGCCGTCGGCCCAGATCAGCGACCGCATGCGCAGCAGATCCACCACCCCGGCGAACCCGTCCTCCGCGCCGATCGGCAACTGGACGACCAGCGGCGCCGGATGCAGCCGCTCCCGGATCGACCGGACCGCCGCGTCGAGGTCGGCACCGGCACGGTCCAGCTTGTTGACGAAGGCGATCCTCGGCACCCCGTGCCGATCGGCCTGCCGCCACACCGACTCGCTCTGCGGCTCGACTCCCGCGACCGCGTCGAACACCGCGACCGCGCCGTCGAGCACCCGCAGGGAGCGCTCCACCTCGTCGGCGAAGTCGACATGGCCCGGGGTGTCGATCAGATTGATCCGATGACCGTCCCAGGCGCAGCTCACCGCCGCGGCGAAGATGGTGATCCCACGGTCGCGTTCCTGGGAATCGAAGTCGGTGACGGTCGTGCCGTCATGGACCTCACCCCGCTTGTGAGTGGTCCCGGTGAGGTAGAGGATCCGCTCGGTGACGGTGGTCTTTCCGGCGTCGACGTGGGCCAGGATGCCCAGATTACGAACGGCGGTCAGCGGACTGGTGGGTTGACGGTGCAGGTCGGTACGCACGGCCCATGGCCTTTCAGGTGTACTGGATCGGGCGGCGCGATTCCCGGACGAAAAAAGGGCCTGTGCCCAGCACGACCGGCCGGCTCAATTGCCGGGCGGGCAGGGGCATGGGGCGCAAGGCTCCGGCGCAGGCTCGGAGTCAGGTGTTCGTCACGGGCATCCGGTCCCGGCCGCGCAGCCGGCACCGGGTACACGAGGACACGAGGATCACCTCGTACTGCGACCGGGGAACGACGACAGCGATGCGGTACCGCATGGCCGGGCTCCCCTCACTCGTGTGTGGCGAGTGTAGGAGACCCGGCGCGGGCGGAGCACCGCATTTTTTCTGCCGTTTGACTGCCTACCTGACGAATCATTAAAAGCATCAATATGCGTACATTGCTTTTAAATTGGGCGTATCCAACTAATTGTGTCCTCGTTGGGGAGAGCATGGCGACGATGAGCCCGCAGGGCACAGTGGCGGCGAACGAATACGAGGAGTGGGGCTTGGACCTCTCGCCGACATCGAGAACCGCGGACTGCTCCGATCTGCTCCACCAGTTCTTCGGCATTCTGGAGCGGATTCAGACCGATTTCACCCGGCGCAGCCCCACCGCCGCCGAACCGTCGATGGGGCAGGCATGAGCGGCTACTGGCCCCGTCCCGAGGAGGCGTTGGACAGCACGGGTTATCAGCCGAGCGCCTTCGGAGCGGACGTACTCGACCCGACCGTCCCTGACGGCCTGCACACCGAGTGGGCCTTCGACCGGGATCTGGCTCAGCTGCTCCAGACCGGCGCGGTGGGGACACCGTCCCCACCCGCCTCCGTCGCACCCTCCATTCCCCCCATTCCCCGCAAGCGCGGTGCGCGCCGACGCCCGAACCGGCTGGTGCGGTGCGCCCGCTGGATCCACCGGCCGTGGGTGAAGGTGCTGAGCCTGTTCATCGCGGCACTGAGTGCGGTGATCGTGAGCATGCTGAGCGTGCTCGGCGCGCTGATCGCTTACGACCCGCTGCGCCGCATGGCGTCCCCGGGCTCCCCGGGGCTGGCCGCATGGTGGCCGCTGCTGGTCTACGGGCCGTGGCTGATGGCGTCGTTGTCCATCCTGCGGGCCGCGCTGCACCGCCGCCGCGCCACGCACTCCTGGGCCGTGGTGGTGCTCTTCTCCGCCATCGCGATGTGCCTGTGCGTCGCCAACGCGACCAGGTCGCCGATCCCGATGGCGGTGGCGGCTCTTCCGCCGCTCACCGCTCTGCTCTCCTTCCACCAGTTCGTCCGCCAGATCACGCTCACCATCGGCGTCCCCGCCCCGGCCCACGCGCTGCCCCGCCCGCGGCACGCCGGGCGGTGCGCCAACGACTGATCTGCTTCCCTCCCCCACCCAGTGCCGTTCATCAAGCTGAACGGCACTGGGTTTGTCGTTGCCGGTGCCCCGGACCCGTGCACGGGTGGTGCTTGCTTCATCCGAACCCGTGCACAGGTGGTTCTTGCTTCATGCCCCTGGACGCGTTCCGTACCAGCGGCTCCATAATGATCCGTCCATATATCTAAACATCGTTTCCTCCTGTGGACATAGTCGCGCCTTCAGATGCGGCTCGCCGACATGCGCCGCACGGACTGAGGGAGGAGCGGACCGATGTTGTTCATGCTGCGCCGCCGCGCGACCTCCAGCACCGTTCGTGCCGGAGGTCGGAGGCCAGCCGAGCGTCACCGCGAAGACCAGCACACCCATGATGGCGATCCAGAAGTCGGGGACACTCGCGGCCGTCGACGACAGGAAACTGGCGATACGGTCAGTCGCGGAGTTGGGGCGGTACGCCGCCAGCCGCGAGCCCTGCACTCGTGTCGTCTTGCTCAGGCGTGGAAGCCAGGCAGGGACAGGTACTTGAGCTGCTGGTACTCGTGGAGGCCCTCGGGTCCGCCCTCACGGCCCAGGCCGGACTGCTTGATCCCGCCGAAGGGTGCCGCGACCTCGGAGACCAGGCCGCGGTTGATGCCGACCATGCCGGCCTGCAGGCGGGCGGCGACCCGGCGGGCGCGGTCGATGTGGGACGTCATCACGTACGAAGCGAGGCCGTGCTCGGTGTTGTTGGCCACCGCTATGGCCTCGGCCTCGGTGGAGAAGCGGTGGATGGCGGCGACAGGTCCGAACACTTCCTCGTGCATGATCGCGGCGTCGGCGGGGACGTGGTCCAGCACGGTCGGGGCGGCGTAGTGGCCCGGCCCGTCAGGGATGTCCGCCTTGCCGATGACGACGGCACCACGGGCCACGGCGTCCTCGACGAGGTTGCGGACCTTGTCCACCGCGCGGTGGTCGGCCAGCGGACCGAGCTCGGTGTCCTCCCGGTCCGGAGAGCCCACCCGGGTGGCGGCCATGCGTTCGGCCAGCGCAGCGGCGAACGCGTCGGCGATTCCCTCCTGGACCAGGAACCGGTTGGCGCCGACACAGGACTGACCGCCCAGCCGCATCTTCGCGATCATCGCTTCGCGGACCGCGAGGTCGAGGTCGGCGTCGTCGAAGACCAGGAACGGCGCGTTGCCGCCCAGCTCCATCGAGGTGCGCAGCACCCGGGCACCGCTCTGCTGCAGCAGCAGCCTGCCGACCGGGGTGGACCCGGTGAAGGACAGCTTGCGCAGCCGGGGGTCGGCCAGCAGAGCCGTGGTAACCGCTGCCGCGTCGCTGCTGGTGATCACGGTCAGGACACCCGCGGGCGCGCCCGCCTCGCGCGCCAACTCGCCCAGTATCAGGGAGGACAGCGGTGTGAGGGCGGCCGGTTTGAGCACGGCGGTGCAGCCTGCGGCGAGGGCGGCGGCGACCTTGCGGGCGGCCATGGCCAGCGGAACGTTCCACGGAGTGATCAGCAGGCAGGGTCCGACCGGTTCGGCGACGGTGACGATGTGGCTCTTGCCGTCCGGGGAGGGTGTGCTGCGTGCGTGGGGGCGGACCGCCTCCTCGGCGTACCAGCGGAAATAGGCTGCGGCGTAGTCGACTTCGCCCCGGGCTTCGGTGATCGTCTTGCCGATCTCCAGGGTGATGATCCGGGCCAGACGCTCACGGTGCTCGATCAGGGAGTCGGTGAGCCGGTGCAGGATGGTCGCACGGTCCCGCGGGCTGGTGAGGGCCCACTGGTCGGCGGCCGCGGCCGCCGCGTCCAGCGCACGCAACGCGTCTTGTGCGCTGCAGTCGGCGACGGTGGCTATGACTTCCTCGGTTGCGGGGTTGCGCACCTCGAAGGTGCGACCGCCGGTGGCGGGTTGCCAGTCATGGGCGAGGAAGCCACGGGGGACGGATTCGAGGACTGCCGACTCCACTGAGGGAGCGGTGAGCGTGTCAGTCATGCGCGTGGCTCTTTCGCTGATCGCAGGATGGTGTGTTGAGGGAGCACGATCCGTGAGTGGTCATACGGCCTCGCCTCCGTGGCTGGCGACTCCGACCGTGTTCTCGACGGAGAGCAGGGAGTCCTGGCGTCCGGAGCCGATCCAGCGGACCAGGGCCACCAGGCCGAGGGCGAGGATCGCGAAGGCGATGAGGATGGCGCTGACGGCGGTGACACTGGGGTCGATCTCGAAGGTGAGGGAGTTGTAGACCTGTACCGGCAGGGTGACGGTGTCGACCGAGGAGAGGAACTGGGAGATGTAGAACTCGTCGAAGCTGGTGATGAAGGAGAAGATCGCCGCCGCGATCATTCCCGGCGCGGCCAGCGGGAAGGTGATCTTCCGGGCGATCGTCAGCCGGCCCGCGCCCATGCTGGCGGCGGCGTCCTCGAGGCGTTCGTCGATGCCGCGCAGGGTCGCGATCAGGATCAGCACCGCGATCGGCGAGGCCAGCACGGTGTGCCCGAGGGCGATGGCGATGGGGCTGCCGAGCATCGCGGCGGGTTCGAAGAGCAGGAACAGGCCCAGTGCGGTGACGATCTGCGGGATGACCAGCGGTCCGAGGACCAGGGCGTAGACCGCCGAGCGCAGCGGGAGTTCGCTGCGGGTCAGGGCGGTCGCCGCGGTCACCCCGATGATGAGGGAGAACACGGTGCTCAGGGCGGCGACCAGAGCGGACAGGGAGAGCGCGGCCGGCCATTTGCTGCCGTCGGCGAACAGTGCCTTGTACCAGTTCAGCGTCCACGCCTCGGGAGGGAAGGAGGCGAAGGCGTTGTTGCTGAAGGAGGTGACGAGGATGACGACGATCGGCAGGGCCAGGAACAGCAGGATCACGGTGGCGACCGCGGTGAGGGCGATCCGCCCGGCGAGGGTCTTGCGCAGCTCCATCATGAGGCGTTCCTCTTCTTACGGCTGGCGCCGAGCGAGCTGACGGCCTTGACGAGCAGCAGTCCGGCCAGGGTGAGGACCAGCAGGATGACGCCCTGGGCGGCCGCGCCGTTCCACTGGTTCTCCTTGGTGACCTGCTGGTTGATGAGGGTGGCGATCATCGTCTGGTTGGGTCCGCCCATCAGGGCGGGGGTGATGTAGTAGCCCAGCGAGAGGATGAAGCTGAGCAGTCCGGCACTGGCAAGGCCGGGGCCGACCAGCGGCAGGTAGACCCGGCGGAAGATCGTCACCCGTCCCGCGCCCATGCTGGCCGCGGCCGCCAGCAGCCGCCGGTCCACACCGCGCATCACGCCGTACAGCAGCAGCACCGTGTAGGGCAGCATCATCGAGGTGGTACCGATGACCACACCCAACTCGTTGTAGAGCAGCTGGAACGGGGCGCCCGGTGCCCACGCCAGGGTCTCGTTCACCAGGCCCTTGTCGCCGAGCATGATGATCCAGCCGTAGGTGCGCACCAGGGCGCTGACGAAGTGCGGCACGACCACGACCAGCATCGCCAGGCCCGCCCACAGGGGCTTGAGCCGGGAGATCGCCTGGGCCAGGACGAACCCGAAGACCAGGCTCAACACGGCCGTCTCGGCGGAGATCCGCAGCGTGGTGAACAGCACCGACAGGTTGACGCCTGTGAGCGCGTCGGCGTACCAGTGCAGGGTGAGCGATCCGTCGGTGTTCTTCAGGCTGAGCAGCAGCGTGGAGAAGATCGGGTAGACGAACAGCACCAGCAGGTAGACGACGACGGGCAGCGCGTAGAGGATCCCGACCCGGGTCTTACGCGAAGCCAGGAGCTTGCGCGGACGGGCTGGGGCGGTGGCGGTGAGGGCGGCCATGGCTCACCCTCCCTGTTCGCCGGCGAAGAGGTTGACGTCGTCCGGGTCGGCGGTGATCCCGACCCGCTCGCCGGCCACGGGGCCCCGGCCGGCCGGTACTTCCAGGCGCAGCAGCGGCGCCTGGCCGCCATCGACCCGCACCCCGGCCCGGACCAGGGTGCCCACGTACGTGGCGGTCTCCACCGTGCCGGTACAAAAACCGTCGTCGCTCGCGCAGGCCCGCAGCCGGCCCGGCTGCACGGCGACCTTCACCTCGGTGCCGGATGCCAGCTGGTGGCGCCGTGCCTTCAGCAGGCCGCTGGAGTTGTCGAGGCGGACCAGGGTGTGCTCGTCGGTGTGCTTCTCCACGCGGCCGGGCAGGAAGTTCGCCGCGCCCAGGAAGTCCGCCACGAACGGCGTCTTCGGCCGCTCGAACAGCTCCCGCGGGGTGTCGAACTGCTCGATCAGGCCGTTGCGCATCACCGCGATCCGGTCCGACATGACCAGCGCCTCTTCCTGATCATGCGTCACATAGATGACCGTCAGGCCCAGTTCCTGCTGGATGCTCTTGATCTCGACCTGGAGCTGGTCACGGAGCTTCTTGTCCAGGGCGCCGAGCGGCTCGTCCATGAGGATGACCGGCGGGCGGTAGACCAGCGCCCGGCACAGGGCGACACGTTGCTGCTGACCGCCGGACAGCTCGCGCGGCTTGCGTCCGCCGAACCCGGACAGGCCGGCGATCTCCAGCGTCTCCCCGACCCGCTTGCGGATCTCGGCCTTGGGCACTCCGCGCAGCGTGAGCGGGAAGGCGACGTTCTCACTCACGGTCATGTGCGGGAAGAGCAGGTACTGCTGGAAGACGAAACCGAGGTTCCGCTTCTGCGGCGCGAGCCGCGTGACGTCGCGGTCTCCGACGGTGATGGTGCCGGAGTCGGGTTCGCAGAACCCGGCGATCATCATCAGCGTCGTGGTCTTGCCCGACCCGGAGGCGCCGAGGAAGGTGACGAACTCCCCGGCCGCGATCTCCATGGACGCCTCGTCGACGGCGACGACGTCCCCGTACGTCTTACGCAGGGCCACCACCGACAGCGACTTGCCGGTCGCGGTGGCCGACTTGCCGCCGGCCACCTTGACAGACGGTGCGGCGATACCGAATTCAGCCACGAGCCCACCCCAGCCAGCGCTTGGTGACAGCCGCTTCGTTCTTCAGCCACCAGTCGACGTCCGCGTCGAAGCCCTTGTCGTAGTACTTCGGCGCACCCGCGGACGCGTTGCGCTCCTCCTCCGTGAGCTTGGCGTAAGCCACCGGCGAGGACGGGTTCGACGGGAAGAACTTGACCAGGTTGGCCTGGCTCTCCGCCCGCAGCGAGAAGTCCATCAGCTGGTAGGCGGCATCCACGTTGGCCGCGCCCTTGGCGATGGCATAGCCCGAGAACTGGCGGCGCATACCGTTGAGCTGCCGGGTGACCGGGACGCCCTGCTTCTCCAGGTCGGCGAGTCGGCCGTCCCAGACAGTGGACATCGTGACCTCCTCGCGGCTGAGGAGCACGCCGGGGAGCGGGCCGCTGTCCCAGAACTTCTTGATGTTCGAGCGCAG
>NZ_VCHX02000058.1 GCF_005768555.2 Streptomyces sporangiiformans | reverse complement strand
GGGTCTGGGGCGGAGCCCCAGGGATGGGACGGGTAGGGGCGGCGGGGGCGAAAAACCCTGCCAGGCCCCCAACGGCTAGCGTCGGCCACCCCCCGCCGCCAGCGCCCCCTCCGCCCTCGCCGCGAGGCCATCCGCGCCGCAGGAGCGGGCCAGCGTCAGACCGCGCTCGAGCTCGGTGACGGAGCGGGAAGCGATGCCGTACTCGACCCGGGCCAAGGCGTGTTCGTAGGAGCACGGAGAGGCCTCCAGGTAGGTGACTGCCTGGGTGTACAGGGCCACCGCGCGTTGGCCGGTCTCCAGGGCGGCCGCGCAGCGGAGAGCCTCTCCTATGGCCGTGTCGGTGCCGAAGCGTTCGGCCTGGACGCGGAGGTCGGCCGCCACTTCCGCGGCGCGCCGCGGGTCCTGGGCGGCGAGGGTCAGGGCGAGGTCGGCCGCCCAGGGCGCCATCACCGTGTTGTGGCCGCCGCGGGACGCCGCCACCTTCTCCGCGGTCTCCAGCTCGTTCAGTCCGTCCTCCACACGGCCGGTGGCGATCAGGAGGCGGCCGCGGACGGAGTGGGTGTCGGGCAGCACGATCGTGGACGGGTGGGGCGGCTCGAAGGAGTAGCGCTCGGCGATCTCCTCGGCCGCGCCGACATGGCCGCGGGCGAGCAGCGTGTCGACGAGCATGCAGACCGAGGACCAGTGCATGGGCAGTCCACGACCCACGCGGTCGGCCAGCCGCAGCGACTCGCGCAGA
Source organism: Streptomyces sporangiiformans (assembly GCF_005768555.2). Lineage (GTDB taxonomy): Bacteria > Actinomycetota > Actinomycetes > Streptomycetales > Streptomycetaceae > Streptomyces > Streptomyces sporangiiformans. The sequence goes on along the minus strand of NZ_VCHX02000058.1, from coordinate 59,565 downwards.
AGTTCCTCCGCCACCGTGAGGCTGCCGCGTCTGCGGTGCACATAGCCGCCGTAGGCGAGTGCGAGAGCCAGATGGCCGCCGCTCCACCCGGCGGTCTCATACGCCCGCCGGGCCTCCGAGAAGAGGCTCTCGGCGCGGTCGAGGCAGTCGGCGTAGGTGTAGGAGACGCCGAGCATCATGAGGAGCTCGAAGGTCCACTCGGTGTCGGTCCAGCCGAGACCGGGCGCGAGGCGGCCGTTGACGAGGGCGCGGTCGCACAGCTCGACGACCTCCTCCGCGTTCTCCCCTCGGGTCATGGCGTCGAAGGCACGCAGGATGAGCAGGGCGCGCTCGGAGTTGTCGCGGCCGGTCAGCGGCTTGACGAGCTCGGCGAGGCGGCGGGAGCGGCCGGACGCGTCCTCCTCGCCGGCGTGGATGCCCTCCCACATGTAGTGCACGGCCTGCAGACGCATCCGGGCCGGGCCGGGCTTCAGCCGGGCGGCTTCCTCGTCGATCGCGCGGACGGCCTCTTCCAGCTGGTCGTTGTGGACGAGCGCCTGGGAGAGACGGCAGACGGCGTCGACGCGCAGGTCGCGCTCCAGGCCGTGCAGGGTGAGCGCCTCCCGCAGATGCTGGATCGTGGTGGCGGGCGAGGTGAGAAGGGTGGCGCAGCCCAACTCGTAGAGCACATGCGCGTGGACCTCCGGTACCGGGGGCTCCAGCAGGGCGCGCTCCAGACAGCGGCGGGCCGCGTCGGGGGCGCCGACAGCGAGGTGCTCGCGGGCCGCCTCACGCATCTGTTCGACGACCTCGGGGTCGTCGTCCGGGTGCACTTCCAGGAGATGGCGGGAGGCCGCCGCGGCGCCGCGGCCGGACGCGGTGACGACCGAGGCGGCCACACCGTGCATCGCGGTACGCAGGCCGTCCGGTATCGAGCGGTACACGGCGCTCGCGATGAGCGGGTGCACGAACTCCAGCTCTCCGCCGGCCGCTTGACCGCCCGCCCGGTCGGCCTCGGTGAGGATTCGGGCCGCGCCCAGGAGTTCCGCACAGCGCTGCGCGTCCTCGGGCGGCATCCCGGCGAGATCGGCCGCGAGGTCGAGGGAGATCCGGGTGCCGAGGATGGCGGCCGCCCAGGCCAGCCGCGTGGCGTCGACGCCGAGCCCTTCGAGGCGGTCGACGAGTCCACGGCCGCGCGCCGACTGGTTGAGGCCGCGCAGTTCGGCGGCCGACCCCTCGACCGGTTGCAGTTCGCTGTCCTGGACCTTGGCGAGGAGTTCCACGGTCTCGTACGGGTTGCCGCCGGTGACCGCCCACACCTCACGGCAGAACGGGTTGTCGGCGTGCGCGCCGAGCGTGGCGCGGGTGATTCCCGCGGTGGCGTCCGGGGTCAGCGCGCGCAGGGTGGCGGTCGGTCCGGCCGTGGCGGCGACCGCGTCGAGGTGGCGGGCGCTGGCTCCGGTGAGCCCTTCGGGTCGGCGGGCGACCAGGACGAGGACGGGCAGGTCGTCGAGGCGTTCCGCGAAGGCGGCCAGCCAGTGCAGGGTCTCCTGGTCGGCCCAGTGTGCGTCGTCGATGATCAGCACGAGCGGCCACTCGCGCCGGGCGAGCCGGCGCACCGCCGCGACCAGACCGTCGCACACGCCCTGCGGATCGGCCTGTCGCGCGCCCGGCTCCGCGATCCCGAGGGCGGGCCCGGCGATGTCGTACCAGTCGCCGAAGTACTCGCGTGCCTCGTCGGGCATGAGCGATATGAGGGCGGGCTGCAGCAACTGCCGTACGACATTGAAGGGGACGGACGTGAGGGTCTCGCCGCCACGCGCCGACCACACCGTGCAGCGGCGGCCCTCCGCCATCCGGCGGGCCTCGGCGAGCAGTGCGGTCTTGCCGATGCCGGCCTCGCCGCTGAACACCACCAGGCCGCCCAAGGCCGTACCGGAGCACAGGGCGTCGACGGCCTCCGCGATCGCCGCGAGCTCCGCGTCGCGCTCCCAGAGAGGAGCCGAGGCAGCCGTTCCCCGCCGTGCCTCCGTCATCCCGCTACCTCCCCAGGTCGCCCAAATGACGTACAAACCTTGAGCGTAGCCCTCCGGAAGCCGCCATGGCGGCTGGTCGGGACACCTGTTGCCATGATGGGTGACAACCGGGGACGGGAGGCGACGGCCGAGGGCCGCCGACCTGCGCGATGAAAACAACTGCCAGGCGTCGGCCGGGGATTGACGCCCAACTTTCGCTCGTCCCGCGACGGCCGGCGGCACCGACGGCCGGGTGCGGACGACCTGGGACGGACGACCGGGTGCGGCCGGCGTTCGGGTGTGATCCGGCGAAGTCGGCCGGAAGGTTCTCATCCGGCTTTCACCCGAGGCTCATACGGTGGGACCCATGACCCAGGAGACTCCCCCCGGCTGGTATCCCGACCCCGGGCAGACAAGTGACGGTCCCGCCACGGAACGCTGGTGGGACGGAAAGACGTGGACGCAGCAGACCCGCCCCGTCGGGCCGGCCGCATGGGGTCCCCCCGCGTATGCGCCGGCCGCCGGACCGTATCCGGCCATGCCGCCCGGTTCGCCGCGCCGCGGCCTGCGCACGGGCATCGCGATCGCCGCGGCGGTCGCGGTCCTCGCGGGCATAGGCGGCGGTGTGTACGCGCTGACCGCGAACGACGGCTCGGGCGGCGGCGATCAGAACAACGCCCGCCCGGCACCCACCCGGCCGGGCCCTCAGGGGCAGGACGGCGGCGGCGGTCAGGGCGGCCCCGACGGCGGAGAGAGCGGTGCCCCGGGGCAGCCCCGGCCACCACGCACCGAGGACGGCTACGCCACCGACGCGATCAGTGGCATCAGCCTGCCCGTGCCCGACGGCTGGACCGGAAAGTCCGAGCAGGTCGGCGCCTCGGTGTCGACGGGAACGTACAAGTGCCCCGGCGACACCTCCAAGCAGTGCCTGCGCGGCGGGGCCAACTCCGCACCCGCCGTGGCCTGGAAGATCAAGGCGACCACCGCCGAGGCGGCCGCCAAGGAGGACATCTCCAAGAACGCCGAGGACTCCTACGGCGGCACGACCTACGGCAAGATCACCTCGCACGACGAACTCGCCTCGAAGGCGGTGACCGTGGCGGGCCAGAAGGGCTACATGGTCCGCTGGAAGGTCGTCACGAGCAAGGGCGACGACGGTTATGTCGAGTCGCTCGCCTTCCCCTCCCCCGCCACGCCGGAGCTCCTCGTGGTCGTCCGCTTCGGCATCGACGTCGACGACAAGGCCCCCAAGCAGTCCGTGATCGACGAGATCACCAAGGGCATCAAGGCCGCCGCGGGCGGCGGCAACGGCCAGAACGTGTGACACCGGTCGGCCGGGTGGGGATCCTCTCCGCTCAGGAGAGACCCCACCCGGCCGGGGGTTCGCGCCGCCCCCGTCCCCACGGTGCGGCGCGAGCAGGCGGCCGTCCGGTCATCCCACGGACGACGGCCCGCGTCTCAGGTGGACTCCGAGAGTCCCAGGGCGGGGATCAGGGCCGCCTCCACATAACGGACGAGATAGTCGGCATCCGCGTGCTGCCCCTCCAGAAGCGGACGGAGCCGGATCATGGCAAGCAGCTGCGCGGGCACGAACTCCAGGGCCGGGTGGCCGGCGGCGATCTCGCCCCGGTCGACCGCGCGCCGGAGCATCTCCTGGAGTGCGCCGAGCTCGGGTTCCACGAGCGCGTCGCGCAGCGCGCGCTCCAGCTCCTCGTCCTGCAGGACGGCGGGTCCGAGCGCCTGCAGGAGCTTGGCGTCCTCGTCGGACCGCTCGCCCGCGGCGCGCGCGGCCGCCCGTAGATCGCCGGCGAGCGAGCCGGTGTCGATGCCCGCGAACCGCGGACAGTTGAGGGCACGCAGCGCGGCCGCCACGAACTGGGGCTTCGTCTTCCACTGCCGGTAGAGCGTGGACTTGCTGCACCGGGTGCTGGCGGCGACACCTTCCATGGTCAGCGCGTCATAGCCGCACTCACGGATCTGGTCGAGCGCGGCGCCGAAGAACTCGCGCTCACGCTCGGGCGTGAGCTTGGAGCGGCGCGAGGCGGCGCCCGTCTGCGGTCCGTCCGCTGCCTGCGACGCCATGGCCTTCTCCTCACTCGTCCCCGCGGCCCGGTGGCCCGCTCCCAGTGTGTCGTACGTCTATCGATACGCCACTGTACCGAAACGGAGTCGTATCGGTACAGTGGCGTATCGATGAGCCTTGGGCAGGACCCACTCCTGTGTCGAGTGGGCCCTGCCCTGGGCTCGTCCCACACCACTTCGNCACTCCTGTGTCGAGTGGGCCCTGCCCTGGGCTCGTCCCACACCACTTCGTGCGCCACCGTCAGCAAGGGGGCCGGGGGATGAAAGCCCGCACCGAGCCTGCGCCAGACGGGGCGGCCGCGATATCGCGGCCGCCCCTCGTCCGTGAACTCCTGCTCGTCGCGGGACTCTTCCTCGTCTACAAGCTCGGCCGCCAACTGGCCACCGGCCATACCGGCGAGGCCTTCGACAACGCGCGCCGCGCATGGGACCTGGAGCGGGCCCTGCGCGTGCCCGGCGAAGGCGCCGTCCAGTCCGGGCTGCTGCACAGCGACACCCTCGTGCACCTCGCGAACCTCTTCTACGCGACGGTCCACTTCCCCGCCACCGCGGCGTTCCTGATCTGGCTGTACCTGCGGCGCCCCGCGCACTACGTCTGGGCCCGCCGGGTCCTCGCCGCGGTCACCGCCGCCGCCCTGATGCTGCATCTCGCGTTCCCGCTCGCCCCGCCGCGCATGCTCGACACGGCGGGTCTGGTGGACACCGGGCAGGCGTACGGGCCGACGGTGTACGGGGCCTCGCCGGAGACCGACTCCTTGTCGAACCAGTTCGCGGCGATGCCGTCACTGCACTTCGGCTGGGCACTGATGGTGGCGATCGGCCTCATCGTCGCGACCAGGTCACGGTGGCGCCCGCTGTGGCTGCTGCATCCGCTGCTCACCCTGCTCGTGATCGTCGGTACCACGAATCACTACTGGCTCGACGCGATCGTCGCGGCCGCGCTGCTGGGCATCGTCCTCGCGGTGGTCCGGCCACCGCACCGGACGACGGCTCCGGACGGTTCCCCGCAGCCCGGGACACCGGCGGCGGACACGCGACCGGAGGCCGCGACACCGCCGGAGGACACGGCACCCGAGCCCCTGGTGCCGACCGGGGACTCGGCTCCCGAACTCGTGGGAGCCGGCCGATGAGCGCCACCGTCGTCGCCGTCGTCCTCTCGCTTTTCTCCGCCGTCGCGTACGCCGCCGCGGCCGTGGCCCAGGAGCGGCTGGCCTCCCGGACCCCCGGCTCCGGCGTACTGAACCTCCTCGGCAGCGGCGCGTGGTGGTCCTCGGTCGCGCTCAACGGGTCCGCCGCGCTGCTGCACGTGGCCGCCCTCAAGTACGGGCCGCTCACCCTGGTCCAGCCACTCGGCGCGCTCACCCTGGTCGCCGCCGTGCCACTCGGCGCACGGGCGGCGGGCCGGCGGGTCAGCGGGGTCGAGTGGCGGGGTACGGCCCTCACGCTGACCGGGCTCGCCGCGCTGCTCGCCACCGCGTCCGGGTCCTCGCCCGGCGAGGTGCTGAGCGTGCCGGAAGCGCTGGCGGTCGCGGGCACGACCACGGTCGTGATCGGCGTCCTGTCCCGGCCCGGCACGCGTCCCGGGCTGCGGCACGCGACCGCGTCCGGCTTCGCCTCGGGTGTCGCGTCCGCTCTCACGCAGACCGTGACCGTGGCCGCGACGGACGGCTCGGGACCGCTGCTCAGCGCGCAGGTGGTCGTGGTCGCCCTGCTGGTCGCGGCGTTCGCGACGGCCGGGCTGCTGCTGTCGCAGACCGCCTACCGGGGCGGCCTCGGCGCGCCACTCGCGGTGGTGACGCTGGCCAACCCGACAGCCGCCGCGGTCATCGGCCTCTTCCTGCTGGGCGAGGGGTTGCAGGGCGGGGTGGCGGGTCTGTTGCCGGCGTTGGCAGGGGCGGGGGTCGCCTCTTGGGGCGTCGTCACTCTCTCGCATGCGACACCCGAAACGCGGCGCACGACGCCCGAGCCGCCCCTGGCCGGCGACCACGACCATCCCGTCGCGGCGGTACTGGCGCTGGAGCCCGGGTCGGCGTCACCGGAGCCCTCGCTGCTGCCCCGGCAGCAGAAGCCGGAGCACCTCACTCCCCTGTGAGCTCTCCGACGGTCAACGAAGGTCAAGCAGGCTGAACGAGGTGACGGCATCACAGCGGGAAGGGCGGTCGCGGAGATCCGCGACCGCCCTTGCCGGTCCTTGCCGCATCACGCCCTGTCAGCCCAGGCCGCGCTTGTCCTGCTTGAGCGCCGTGTCGACCGTCAGGGCCGTAGCAACCACAAGGCTCAGCAGGGGCTCGGGAAGCTGGAAATGGATCTGCAGGACGTAGTTGTCCGCGGTCGTGAACATCGTCTTGGCCAGGCCTTCCCAGGTCTTGGTGATCCGGGCGACCTCGTTGTCCGCGTGATCGACGATCGCGAAGTTCCAGGCGCGCCAGTTCTCCGCCTTGATCGCGCCGACCTGCTGGCCGTTGGCCATGATCGCGAAGTTGATCTTTCCGATCATGTTCTGCTGGACGATCTCGCCGACCGGCTGCCCGTCCGGACGCGCCACCAGCACCCGCGACTTCATGAACTTGCGGGGGCGCGTCAGCAGCAACTGCGGCTGACCGTAGGCGTCACGGATCTCCAGCTTGTGGGTCATGAACTGGTCGATGCTGGCTATGAACCGTGCGACCTTCTTCAGCGCGCTCTGCCCGACCTGCACGACCGAGCCGAGCTGGTTGCCCTGCTGGTCCATGACCTTGTACTCGTTGGTCAGCTCGATCAGCTTGGCCTTCTGGTTCACCACCAGGACCGGCTCGGTGAACAGGGTGCCTCCACCGGCCGCGTTCGCCGCGACCCCGGCCTGCTGCTGCACCTGCCGCTGCACACGCGCGTCGAATCCGGGCGCCTGCTGCGGAACGGACTGCCCCGCCTGCTGAGCGGGCTGAGGCACGGCCTGCGGCTGCTGAGCGCCCTGACCCTGCTGGTCCGGACTGGTGTGCTGGGTCCACTGTGCACCGTCCCAGTAGCGGAGCGTCTGGGGCGCCCCCTGAGGATCCGGGTACCAGCCTGCAGGTGTGTTCGAGTGCGTGGTCACCGGGGCACACTACCGCGAGCCCACCGGTATGTGACCGGTCGATATGGTGTGGACCTCATCGCTTCTCCTACACCGTGATGATGGCGGGGTCGCTGACGCCCGGCTGCCCGTTCTCGACATGTCCGGCGAACCTTCGCAGAAACGAGGGGTCCGCGTCGGACGCCACGGTCAGGTCGTACCAGCGCCTGCTCGTCCGCAGATCCACGGTGTGCCGCACGGTCGCGCCGGGCCGCACCTTGAACGTCCGGGGCTGTCCTCCATAGCCGTTCGTGAGCTTCAGGCTCGCAGCGACGGCGCCCTTGTTCGTGAAGGTCAACTCGACGTCGTCGCCGAAATGCCGCGCGGTGACCTCGGGGCCGGCCACCCTGCCTGGGCCCTTGAAGACGCGCAGGAAGCCGTTCGGGCCGTGCACGGTCAGGTCGTACGAGCCGTTCGACTCGGCCGAGTTCCAGGTGTCCGAGACGCTCTTGCCCTCCTCGGTGGTGTACATCCACGGGCCGTCGGTGCGATGGCCCGAGGTGACGAGGAACGAGGCGCCCGCCCTGCGACCGGAGGCGAAGGTCAGCGTGAACGTCCCGGCCGCGGGGTCTGCCGAACCGTCCACCCTCGGCGCGTACTTGAGCGGGCGGGCCGGACGCAGCCCGCGCTCCTGCCGGGGCATGCTCGGGTCGGCCGGCAGCTTCGGGCGGTAGTCGGGGTGGCGCTCGCGGTCCGGCGGTTCGTAGTCGTCGGTGTCCGGGAGTTCGACCGGCGCGGCGTCCTTGCGGGTGAAGTCGAACGCGGCGGTGAGGTCGCCGCAGATCGCGCGCCGCCACGGCGAGATGTTCGGCTCGCGCACCCCGAAGCGACGCTCCATGAACTGGAGGATCGAGGTGTGGTCGAAGGTCTCCGAACAGACGTAACCGCCCTTGCTCCAGGGCGAGACCACCAGCATCGGAACCCGCGGGCCGAGGCCGTACGGGCCGGCGACGTGGGTCGCGCTCCCCGCGAAGAGGTCCGGGCCGACCTCGACGGTGGACTTGCCCTGGTCGGCGGAGCGCGGCGGCAGCGGCGGCACGAGGTGGTCGAAGAAGCCGTCGTTCTCGTCGTACGTGATGAACAGCGCGGTCTTCGCCCAGACCTCGGGGTTGGCGGTGAGCGCGTCCAGGACCTGTGCGATGTACCAGGCGCCGTAGTTCGAGGGCCAGTTGGAGTGCTCGGAGAAGGACTCGGGGGAGGCGATCCAGGAGATCTGCGGCAGCTTGCCCGCCTTGACGTCGGCCTTCAGCGCATCGAAGTAGCCGTCGCCGTTCTTGACGTCGGTGCCGGTGCGGGCCTTGTCGTACAGCGGGTCACCGGGCGCGGCGTTGCGGTACTTGTTGAAGTAGAGCAGCGAGTTGTCACCGTAGTTGCCGCGGTAGGCGTCCTCGATCCAGCCCCAGGAGCCCGCCGCGTCCAGACCGTCGCCGATGTCCTGGTAGATCTTCCAGGAGATCCCCGCCTCCTCCAGGCGCTCGGGGTAGGTGGTCCAGCCGTAGCCGAGTTCGTCGTTGCCGAGGACGGGGCCGCCGCCCTTGCCGTCGTTGCCCGTGTAACCCGTCCACATGTAGTAGCGGTTCGGGTCGGTGGAGCCGATGAACGAGCAGTGGTAGGCGTCGCAGATGGTGAAGGTGTCGGCGAGCGCGTAGTGGAACGGGATGTCCTCGCGCGTCAGGTACGCCATGGTCGTGGTGCCCTTCGCGGGGACCCACCTGTCGTACTTGCCCCCGTTGTAGGCGGCCTGCCCGTCGGGCCAGCCGTGCGGCAGGCCTTCCAGGAACTGCATGCCCAGGTCGTCGGCTTCCGGGTGGAAGGGCAGCACGTCCTTGTTGCCGTCGGGCTGGTGCCACACCGACTTGCCGCTGTCGAGGGTCACGGGGTGCGGGTCGCCGAAGCCGCGGACGCCTTTGAGTGAGCCGAAGTAGTGGTCGAAGGACCGGTTCTCCTGCATGAGGACGACGATGTGCTCGACGTCCTCGATGGTGCCGCGGTGATAACCCGCGGGAATCGACGCGGCCTTGGCGATGCTGGCCGACAGCGAGCTGAACGTCGCGGTGCCGCCCGCGAGTTGGAGGAAACGACGCCTGTTCACTTGAGACATGGCTGGGTGACCTCTTGTCCTGGACTGGGTGGAGTGGGGCCCTTGGGGAAGTGCTGGAACGTGCGCGAAAGGAGTGTTCCAAGAGCAGCAGATGTCAGGAAAGGGGCTTGCGGCGCTGATGTGACCGGAGGGCATACGTGACGCGAACAGTCGGGCGCTGTCGTCCGGAGCGCTTCCGCGACCGGCGACGGGAAGCCTAGGGGGTGTCGTTCGGATCACCCCCCTCGCTCCGGTCAGGTGTGCGCGGCCATCGCGCTGGGGATGGTCGCGGTCATGACACAGACCCACCCCACTCGCACTCCCACCCGGCGCCCGGTACGGCAGCTACTCGCCGCTTCCGTGGGCAATGCCGTGGAGTGGTACGACTGGTACGCGTACACCTTCCTCGCGACGTACATCGCCGACCAGATCTTCCCCAAGAGTTCCGGCAACTCCCTGGTGCCGCTGCTGTCGACCTTCGCCGTCTTCGCGGTCGGCTTCTTCATGCGCCCGGTCGGCGGGCTTGTGATGGGCGCCGTCGCGGACCGGCACGGGCGGCGCACCGCGCTGACGGTCACCATTCTGCTGATGGGCGGCAGCAGCCTGCTGGTCGGACTGACGCCGACGTACGCGGCCGTCGGCGTACTCGCTCCCATCGTGCTCGTCTGCGCACGGCTGCTCCAGGGGTTGTCCGTGGGCGGCGAGTTCGCGGCCTCCACGACTTTCCTCGTCGAGTCGGCTGGGCCCCGGCGACGCGGCCTGTTCTCCAGTTTCCAGTACGTCTCCACGACGGCGGGCCAGCTCCTGGCGTCGGGCATGGCGGCTCTGCTCGTCGGCGCGCTGAGCGACGGACAGATGGAAGGCTGGGGCTGGCGGGTCCCGTTCCTGCTCGGCGCCGCCCTGAGTCTCGTCGGCTTCTGGATCCGGCAGGGAGCCCACGAGACGCAGAGCGCCGAGCAGCAACAGGCCCCGCGCCCGGGCCTGTTGGACGCCCTGCGGCACCACCCGCGCGAGTCCCTGCTGATCTGCGGCATCACGGCGGGCGGCACCATCGCGTACTACACCTGGACCTCGTATCTGCCCACGTACGCGGAGCTCAACGCGGGCATCGACAAGTCCGACGCGCTGCTCGCCGGCACGATCTCGCTGGCGTTCTTCGGACTGCTCCAGCCGCTCGGCGGACTGCTGTCGGACCGCTTCGGCCGCCGTCCGCTCCTCCTCTTCTTCGGTCTGGGCTTCGCCCTGCTGAGCGTGCCGCTGCTGCGCTCCCTGCACGACTCGTTCGCCGTGCTGCTGCTCGTGAGTTGCGCTGGCATGGTGCTGCTCACCGGCTTCACCTCGATCAGCGCGGCCGTGAACGCGGAGGTCTTCCCGCCGCGTGTGCGCGCCGCCGGAATCGGCTTCCCCTACTCGCTCACCGTGGCCCTGTTCGGCGGCACGGCCCCGTACGTCGGCACGCTCTTCAAGGAGATCGGCCATTCAGGGCTCTTTCCCTGGTACGTGGCCGGGCTCTGCCTCGTCTCCTCGGTGGTCTATCTGCGGCTGCCGGAGACGGCCCACAAGGAACTGGCCCGCTAGCGACGGCGTCCCACGCGCACAGTGTGTTCGCGAGGCCCGCCTCCGCCGCGTTCAGCGAGGCGGAGGCGCGTCCGCCTTCAGGCCCGGCCCACCGCGCTTCGCCGCCTGGATCTGCTCGTACACATGGGTCCTCAGCTCGGCGAAGCGCGGGGCCACCCGGGTGTGCAACTGGTCGCGCTCGGCGGGCAGATCGACCTTGAGCTGCTCCTGGACGACGGTCGGGGAGGCGGAGAGGATCAGCACCCGCTCGCCGAGATACACGGCCTCGTCGATGTCGTGCGTCACGAAGAGGATCGTGATGCCCCGCTGCCGCCACAGCCCGCGCACCAGGTCCTCGAGGTCGGCGCGGGTCTGGGCGTCCACCGCCGCGAACGGCTCGTCCATGAGCAGCACATCCGGCTCGTACGCGAGCGCCCGGGCGATGGCCACCCGTTGCTGCATGCCGCCCGACAGCTGCCACGGATACGCACCCGCGGCGTCGGCGAGCCCGACCGACTCCAAGGCGTCGGCGACCAGCTCGCGGCGCCGCGCCTTGCTCAACTGCTTCTGCCTGAGCGGCAGTTCGACGTTCTGGCCGACCCGCATCCAGGGGAACAGGCTGCGCCCGTACTCCTGGAAGACCACCGCCATGCCGGGCGGCGGACCGCTCACCCGACGCTCCTCCAGCAGGATCTCGCCGGACGTGGGCGTGAGCAGTCCGGCCACGCACTTCAGCAGCGTTGTCTTTCCGCAGCCGGACGGGCCGACCAGACAGACGAGTTCGCCCGCGTCGACGGTGAACGTGAGGTCCCGCACCGCCTCCACGCGGCGACCGGAACCTTCGTAGACCTTCTTGAGGCCGCGAACGTCGAGCATGGACTGCCCCTTTTCACGCTTCTCTTCAAGCATCACGACGACCGCCGGGAGGACGCGCGCAGACCGTGGTACCAGCCGAGCACCCGACGCTCGACCAGCCGGAAGAGGACCGACAACAGGAACCCGAGCAGACCGAGGACCAGGATGCCGGTCCACATGTCGGGGATCGCGAACGTGCGCTGGAACTGGATGACGGTGTAACCGAGCCCGTTGCTGGACACGGACATCTCGCTGATCACCATCAGGATGATGCCGATGGACAGGGCCTGCCGCAGCCCCGCGAAGATCTGCGGGCTCGCCGACCTGAGGACCACGTGGCGCAGGCGTGCCGCGCCCACGATGCCGTACGACCGTGCCGTCTCCGACATGACCGAGTCCACCGCCCGCACGCCCTCGACCGTGTTGAGCAGGATCGGCCACACGCAGCCGCTCGCGATCACTGCGATCTTCATCGTGTCGCCGATGCCCGCGAACAGCATGATGACCGGCACGAGGACGGGCGGCGGCACCGCCCGCAGGAACTCCAGGACCGGTTCGCACACGGCCCGCACGCGGCGGTACGAGCCGATGACCGTGCCCAGCGCGACGCCGACCACGGCCGCCGACGTGTAACCGGCCAGCAGCCGCAGCACACTGGGCAGGACGTCGGCGCGCAGCCGCTCGCCCGTCCACACGTCCGGGAACGTGGTGAGGATCGTGCGCAGGGGCGGCCGGTACACGTCGGTGCTGCCGGCGGAGGCGAACCACCAGGCGACCAGCAGCAGCAGCGGCAACGCGAGGACGAAGAACAGCCGCAGGGCCAAAAGCTTCACACCGCCACCTCCCCGCGCACCGACTGGTGCCAGGCCAGCGCCCGGCGCTCCACCGTCCGCGCGCCCACGTTGATCAGCAGCCCGAGCACCCCGGTGACCACCACCAGCGCGTACATCTCCGGCACGGCCTGCGAGGTCTGGGCGACGGCGATGCGCTGGCCCAACCCCGGGGCTCCGATGACGAGTTCGGCGGTGATGGCCAGGATGAGGGCGACCGCGGCGGCCAGCCGGACGCCCGTCATGACGTACGGCAGGGCAGAGGGCCACAGGACGTGGCGGATCCGGGCCCAGGTGCCGAGACCGTAACTGCGGGCCGTCTCCTCGGCGACCGGGTCGACGTCCTGCACTCCGTACAGCGTCTGGATCAGCACCTGCCAGAACGAGGCGTACACCACCAGCAGGAGCACCGAGCGCAGTTCTGTGCCGTACAGCAGGACCGCGAGCGGGATCAGCGCGACCGACGGGATCGGGCGCAGGAACTCGATCGTGGAGGCGGTCACCTCGCGCAGGTAGGGCACGACCGCGATCACGACGCCGACGAGGATCCCGGCCGTCACCGCGATCGCCAGCCCCAGCGCCCAGCCGGTGAGCGTGTCTCCGAGCGCCGTCCAGAACGCCTGGTCGCCGAGCTCGGTGACGAGCGCGTCGGCGATGCGGCTGACCGGCGGGAAGTAGTCGTCGGAGACGATGCCGACCCGCGAAACCGCCTCGCACAGGGCGAGGAAGCCCGCGAGCCCGGCAGCGCCCAGGGCGGCGTTGGTCAGCCCCGGGCGCTCCGCCCGCAGGGGTGGCGTCGGCCCCTGCGCGGCGTCGTCGAGCTGCCTCTCCTGCGCGTCCTGCACGTCCTTCACGGCAGCAGCTTGTCCAGGTCGGGGGTCTCCTTGAAGAGGCCGTCCTGCTTGGCCAGTTCGGCGAGCCTCTGGATGGAGGCGCGGTCCGGCTCGGCGGGCCAGTGCGGCAGGGTCAGCTTCTCCAGCAGGGTGCTGGGGATCTTCGTGTACGTGGTGAGGATCTCGCGGACCTCGTCCGGGTGGCTGTCGGCGTACTTGAGCGATTCGGCGGTCGCCTCCTGGAACTTCTTCACCAGCTCCGGGTTCTTCTGGGCGTACTGCTGGGAGGTGAAGTACATGGCCACGGTGAGGTTCGGATCCACGTCGTAGAAGCTCGACGCGATGGACTTGCCGCCCGCGGCCTTGACGGTGGCGAGCGAGGGTTCCGGCGTGCAGGCCGCGTCGACCTGTCCGCCGTCGAGCGCGGCGGGCATCTGCGGGAAGGGCATCTCGACGAACTTGACCTTGGACGGGTCGCCGCCGTCCTTGCGGACCGACTCCCTGATCGAGGTGTCGCAGATGTTGTTGAGCGTGTTGACCGCGACCTTCTTGCCCTCCAACTGTTTGGGGGACTTGATCGGGCTGCCCTTCTTCACCGTGGTGCCCATGAAATCGGCCCCCTCCTTGGCCGTGGAGGCGACGCCGTTCGCCACGGCCTTGAGGGGCACGTTCTTGGACTGGGCGACCAGCAGGGACGTCGTGTTGCTGAAACCGAACTGGTACTGGCCGTTGAGGACACCGGGCACGATCGCCGCGCCGCCCTGGGCGGGCACCAGCTCCAGCTTGAGACCGCGCTCGGCGTAGAAGCCCTTCTTCTGGCCCAGGTAGACGGGGGCGACGTCCAGGATGGGAATGACCCCGACCTTGAGCGTGGTGGTTCCGCCGGACCCCTTGTCCTCGCCGCCCGACCCGGAGGAGTCGGACGAACCGCAGGCCGTCGCGGCGACGAACACGGCGCCGGCCGCGACGCAGATGAGCAGACGACGCATGGATCCCCCTAGTGGGACAGCTCTTCGACGGGTTGTGCGCAGACCGCACACAAGTGCTCAACAGTGCTCAGCGGGAAAGTAGAGCGTCACCGGGTACGGGTCAATGCCCTGGACGCGCAGGCCGTTGACAGTTGCCGAAGTGTGCTCCTAGCGTGCGCACAGCGCACCCTCGTGCGTACAGAGCGCACTTCCCGTGCGTCCTCGTGGAGGCGACGATGGCCGATGGAGCCCGCGAACCGCACTTCGTCCGGTCCTTCGAACGCGGTCTCGCGGTGATCCGCGCCTTCGACGCCGAGCATCCCTCGCTGACGCTCAGCGAGGTCGCCCGCTCCTGCGAACTGACCCGGGCGGCGGCCCGCCGCTTCCTGCTCACGCTCGTCGACCTCGGGTACGTCCACACCGACGGCCGGCTGTTCCGGCTCACCCCGCGCGTGCTCGAACTCGGCTACGCGTTCCTGGCCGGCTTCACACTGTCCGACCTCGCCCAGCCGCATCTGGAGCAACTCGTCGCGCAGGTACGGGAGTCGTCGTCGCTGTGCGTTCTCGACGGGGACGACATCGTGTACGTGGCACGCGTGCCCACGCGTCGCATCATGATGGCGACGATCACCGTCGGCACCCGTTTCCCGGCGTATGTGACATCCGTGGGCCGGGTGATCCTCGCGCACCTGCCGGACGAGGAGATCGACTCCCGGCTGGCCCGCGCCGAGCTACCGCCCCTCACGGCCCGCACCATCGTCTCGGCCGGGACGCTGCGCGCCGAACTGCGCCGCGTGCGCCGTCAGGGGTACGCGATCGTCGACCAGGAGCTGGAGGAGGGGCTGCGGTCGGTCGCCGTCCCGGTGCGCGACCGGGACGGCGAGGTGGTGGCTGCGGTGAACATCCCCGTGCACGCCAGCCGTAACTCGGTGGAGTCCGTACGCCGTGACCTGCTGCCGCACCTGCTGGCCACGGTCGCCCGGATCGAGGCCGACCTCGGGGTGGCGACCACGGCTACAGGTCGAGTACCAGCCGCTGCCCCCGGCACCGGGACACACAGATGAGCATGGTCTCTCCGGCCTCGCGCTCCTCGTCGGTGAGCACCGAGTCCCGGTGGTCCGGGGTGCCCTCCAGGACATCCGTCTCGCAGGTCCCGCACGTGCCCTCGGTACAGGAGTAGAGCACCTCGACGCCCGCGTCCCGCACGGTGTCCAGGACGGACACACCCACGGGCACGGTCAGCGTCTTCCCCGTGCGCTCCAGCACGACCTCGAACTCGCTGTCCGGACCGGTCTCCTGCTCCTTGGGCTGGAACCGCTCGACGTGCAGCACCCCGCCCGGGCACCGCTCTTCGACGGCGTCCAGCAGCGGCCCCGGACCGCAGCAGTAGACGAGGGTGCCCTCGGGCACGTCGTCGAGCACGGAGCCGAGATCGAGCAGCCCGGACTCGTCCTGCGGGGCGATCGTCACCCGGTCCCCGTACGCGGCCAACTCCTCAGTAAAGGCCATGGAGTTGCGCGTGCGGCCCCCGTAGAGCAGCGTCCACTGAGCGCCCGCCGCGTCGGCCGCAGCCAGCATCGGCAGGATCGGGGTGATGCCGATGCCGCCCGCGACGAAGCGGTAGCGCGGGGCGGGTTCGAGCGCGAAGTTGTTGCGCGGCCCGCGCACACGGACCTTGTCACCTTCCCTCAACTCCCCGTGGACGTACGCGGATCCACCGCGCCCGTCGGGTTCGCGCAGGACACCGATCCGCCAGGCGCTCCGGTCCGCCGGGTCCCCGCACAGCGAGTACTGCCGCTCCAGGTCCGGGCCGAGGAGGACGTCGATGTGCGCGCCCGGCTCCCACGCGGGGAGTTCCTCGCCCAGCGGGTGGCGGAGGGTGAGGGTGAGCACGCCGTCGGCCGCGGGCTCCCGGCGGCTGACGACGAGTTCGGCTTCGTACGAGGTCATGAGCTGTTTCCTTGCGGCTCGTGTCCTGGTGGCTCGTGTCCTTGCGGCTCGTGTCCTTGCGGCTCGTGTCCTTGCGGGTGGGCGAGCATCCACTCCCACATCTCGATGGGGTCCTGTGCGGTGTGCTCGCGGCCGCAGTGACAGGTGCCGTGCAGGATGTCCGTGCCCGGCAGCCAGTCGATGCGGTAGATCTCGCCGGTGGGACTTGTCACTGGACCTTCTCCATGGGCTTCTCGCCCTCCTCGACCAGCCGGGCGAGGATGCGGCGGGCGGCGAGACCGCCGGTGTCGATGTTGATGCTCAGCTCCTGGTAACCGTGGCGCTCGGTGCCGAGCGTCTTCTGCAGCAGGTTGAGCGCGGTGACGTCCTGCATGACGACCGTGCGGTTGTTGCCCCGCAGGAACTCGGTGACCTCGTCGTCGTCCGTCGCCCAGTCGCGCGAGACCATCCAGAAGTCGTACACCTTGCCGTCGGCGGACGGCGTGATCGCGTACGTGATCTCGGTGTGGAAGCCGTTCGGGTCGCTGCCGTCCTCCTCGGGCACCACGCCGACCGGGGCGATACGGCTGTGCAGCAGGTAGAGGCAGGGCGCGTGGTACTCGATGTCCTGCCAGCGGGTGATGCGGCCCTCTATGCCGGTGGAGCTGGCGTAGAACGGCGGGCACTCGGCGTCGTCCATGTGCCGGCTCACGCGCACGATGCCCGCGCCCTCGTCGACCTCGGTGGTGATCGGCGTCTCGGCGACCTCGGGGGTGCCGATGTAACCGCCGTGCAGATACGTCTCGTGGGAGAGGTCGAGGAGGTTGTCGACGAGGAGACCATAGTCGCAGTCGATGGGCTCCATGCCGCGGACGGTGACCCAGCCCGGGGAGTCGAGGTGCTTGGCCCGCGGGATGGTCTGCGGGTCGGCGAGGGCCGGGTCGCCGATCCACACCCAGATCAGGGAGTCCTGCTCCACCACCGGGTACGAGGCGACGCGGGCCGTGCGCGGGACACGCTTCTGCCCAGGCACGTACACACAGGTGCCCGTCGTGTCGTAGGTGAAGCCGTGGTAACCGCACACGATCCGGTCGCCGTCGAGGCGGGTGGGGGCCTCCGACAGCGGGTAGCGGCGGTGCACGCACCGGTCGTGCAGGACGACGGGTGTCCCGTCCTCCTCCGTGCGATAGAAGACGAGCGGCTCGCCGAGGATCGTACGGCCGAGCAGCTCGCGCCCGACCTCGTGGGCGTAGGCGGCGACGTACCACTGATTCCTGGCGAAAGCGGTCATATGAGGCATGGGCGGTCCCGTCCCTTGAAGCGGGGCGCCGTCGCCCCGCGCTGCCGGTGGTGTCACCACAGTCGTGACGGCCACCACGACTCGGCAACCCGGCTTCCGTCTGACGGAAGGAGTGTCTTGGCTGCCCGCGGACCCGGGCGTCCACGGCTGTCCGGCACCCGGTCCGGCAGCCCTCGCGAGGGTCGCGACAGAGGCTGAGCCAGGCCGTCACGCCTTCACGAGTTACGCCTTCGCGGTGGGGACCACGCTGAGATGGCTCGTCGTGCGCCGCGCCCGTGCGGCCCGGCGCGTCACGCCCGTGGAGCGGTCCGCCTCACGCAGGACCAGTGTCATGCGCGAATAGCCCATGTCCTGGAGGGTCTTGGGGGTTTCGCCGACGATCCGGCAGTCGGTACGGCCCCACCGAGGGTCCGGGTGCCACAGCGGCCGTACGGCACCGTCGTGCTCCAGGGCACCCGGGCCGACGGAGCGGATCCAGTGCGGCAGGCCGTGCCGGTACGCGGCGTCCATGATCGGATCCTGGGCGATGTCCCGGAGGATGGACAGCAGTACACGGTCCTGACCGTGCCGCTCCATCGCGGCGGAGAAGTGGGCCAGCATCGGCAGACACCAGCTCGACTCGTGCTCGGCGAGGACCGTGGCCGCATCCGGATGGAACAGGACGAACCGGAGGAAGTTGTCCCCCGGCATGGCCGTGGGATGCGGTCCGACG
Organism: Streptomyces sporangiiformans; assembly: GCF_005768555.2. Classification (GTDB taxonomy): domain Bacteria; phylum Actinomycetota; class Actinomycetes; order Streptomycetales; family Streptomycetaceae; genus Streptomyces; species Streptomyces sporangiiformans. The sequence continues at coordinate 41,334 of NZ_VCHX02000058.1, read as the reverse complement.
CCGCGAAAAAGTGTCTCGAACGCGTCGTTCGCGAGGACGACATCCCAGCGGTGATCGAAGACGACGGACGGAAAGGGGACGGCCTCCAGGAGTGCGGCGTAGTCCTGTAAATACGCCTGAGCCTGGAGACTCTCGGGGACAGGTCGCGGCCGCGGCCGCCGCCCTCCTGCCTGGTACTCCATCGGGAGGTCACCCCTCTTGCCTATGCGGCCTTCACGCGGCGCCGTGATCCTGCTATCACCGGTGGAGGCGTGTCAACTATCGTGGCATTTGGCGCCTGTTGACGATTGAATCTCGCCACAGTTGTGGCGAGGCCTGGATGTGAGTTCGAACGAGGGGCTAGTCTCCGGAAGTTCACGGTGCACTACCCGGATTCCGGGGGCTTCGCGCCCCATGGTTCCGCACCTTCCTCAGAGCGGTCGAGAGAAACGTGGGAGACCTGTCGGTGACGGATGGCTTCGAGGTTCCGGGCGCCACCGCGACGGGTCTGCTGCCGGCCGTGGTGGCCCGCGTCCACGCGCTCGCGGACCGGCTCGGTGTGCCGCACAGCGAGGTGTTCGACGTCCAGCGCCTGTCCGTGGCTTCCGGTGTGCCGGAGGTCGTGGTCAAGGCACTGCTGAGCGGCCGGCCCGCCGGTGAACCGGATCTGCAGACCCGCTTCCTGCAACGCCTCGACCTGCTGCGCCGTACGCGACTGAAGCCGAACGGCCGCCGGTACACGCAGCAGGAGATCGCCGACGGCGCGGGCATGTCGCGTCAGCAGGCGGGTGCCCTCATCAATGGAGACCGCCGCCCCACCATGGAGCACTGCGACGCCATCCAGCGATTCTTCCGCGTGCACGCCGGGTTCCTCACGGCCGAGGACCCCGAGGCGTTGGCGGGCGCCCTCCAGCGCTCCGAGCAGGAGCTGCTCCAGCGGCTCGCCGACCGCGAGAGAGCCTCGGCCGCAGCCGCGGCCGACCCCTTCGAGCAGCTGCTCCAGGACCACGGGGTCCGTGGCATCGCCTGGCGCGCCGCACAGCTACCGACGGACCAGCACCGGGACAAGGTCGCGGAATGGCTGGACATGCTCTTGGAGAGCGTCAAGCGGCCCGAGTCCTGATCCGGGGGAGAACGTGGGCATCGGAAAGGAAATGCGCCGCCTGTGCGGCGAGTTGGTCGGCGAGCTCTCGCTCCCGGCACCGGCGGATCCCGCCGACCTCTACGCATCGCTGTGCGACGCCATGAGCAGACGCCGTGGCCGCCCGGTGCAGTTCCGCACGGCCGCCTTCCCGCCCGGGACCGCCAGCGGGCTCTGGCTCGACATGGCCGAGCAGGACCTCGTGGTCATCGAGGAACGCACCGCGCCCGACCACCAGTTGGTGATCCTCGGCCATGAGCTGTGGCACATGAACTCCGGGCACTGCAGCCACCACGTCGAGGGCGCGGCCGTCGCCGCCCGCTTACTGTCGGACGACGCCGATCTGCAGGCGACCGTCCTGAAGGTGGCCGCCCGTACCCGGTTCGACCTCAAGGACGAGCAGGACGCCGAGAGCTTCGGACTGCTGCTGGCGAGCAAGTGCCGTGCGTGGCTGGCCGGTTCGGCGCTGCGCGGCCCGGTACGGCGGGACGGGGTCGCCGGCCGGATCGGGGCGTCCCTGGGTTATCGCGGGCCGCGGGGCTGAAGCCGCCGACGCCATGGATGATTCCAGCTACTACCTCCCGGCCGCCGTCATGGCGATCGCCTTCGGCTGCAAGGCCCCCGCGCTGGTGCGGTCCTGGCGGGACCCGCTGCTGCGGTCCGTGTGCGCGCTGCTCGCGCTCGCGGGCCTCGTGTTCTTCTTCGCGGCCCCGCCGACGATCTCCGAGGTCAACCGCACCACCGGCATCGCCAACGTCTCGGCGCCGCTGGTCTACGGCCTGTTGAGCGCGTTCAGCGCCGCCTGTCTGGTGCTGATCATCAACTGGCGCGGCGGTCCGCCGGAGGTGACCCGGCGGACCTCCCGCCGGTGGATCGCCGGGTACGGCGTGGTGATCGTCGCGCTGGTCACGCTGTTCGCGCTCGGGGACGCACCGCTCGAACGGCGGCGGGATCTCGACACGTACTACGCCAACACGCCGTTCATTCGCGAGATGATCGTGCTCTACCTTGCGGCGCTCACGGTCGCGGGTTTCGCGATGATCGTCATGTGCTGTCGCTGGGCGCTTCGGGTGCACGGCTGGCTGCGGGCCGGACTCCTGATCATCGCGTTCGGCTTCCTGTTCAACATCCCCTACTCGGCGGCCAAGTTCATCGCCGTGGTCGCCCGGTGGAACGGCGGGAACCTGGACGACCTGAGCACCTACGTGGCGCCCCTGCTGGCCTCCACCGGAGCACAGATCAGCGCGGTCGGGTTCTGTCTCCCATTGATCGGCCAGCGCATCGGGGACAGCTGGCACACCTGGTCCACCTATCGCCGGCTCGGGCCGCTGTGGCACGAGTTGCGGCCGGTCGCCGTGCCCGAGGACCGGGCCGTACGCATCTCCTGGTGGTCCCCCGCCGAACTCCAGGTGACCCAGCGGGAGTCCGACATCCGCGACGGCATGCTCAGCCTGTGCCCGTACTTCGACTCCGAGGTGCGTGCCCGCGCCCACGACGCGGCCGTGGCCGCCGGCTCCGCCCCCGTCCAGGCGCAGGCCGAGGCCGACGCGGCCATGGTGGCGGCGGCGGTGCGGGCCAGGGCCGCCGACCCGGAGGGCAGGGTCATCAGCTCGGCGGCGACGCCCGCGGCGCCGCCCGCGTCCGCCGAGGGGCGCCGCGACCTCGTGCGGATGTCCCTCGCCCTGCGTCAGTCACCCGTCGTCGCGGCCGCCCGCGGGCAGGCCGTGACCAGGTCAGGGAGAGACTTCCATGAGCGAATCCGCTAGCGCCTCCCCCGGCGCGGGTGCTTCTTCCCACGCGGCCGCATCTTCCCGTGCGACCGCATCGCCGAGTGCCGCCGCATCGTCCGGTGCGGCCACCCGACGTGCCGTCGTCATCGGCGGAGGCATGGCCGGCATGCTGGCCGCCGCCGCCCTCGATGCGTACGCGGACGTCACCGTCGTCGAGCGCGACGCCCTGCCCGGCGGCCCCGAGCCGCGCAAGGGCATTCCCCAGGCCCGCCACGCCCATCTGCTGTGGTCCGGTGGGGCCCGCGCGATGGAGGATCTGCTGCCCGGGGTGACCGACTCCTGGCTCGCCGCCGGCGCCCGGCGCATCGCGCTGCCGACCGGTCTCGTCAGTCTGCAGCCGCACGGCTGGTTGCGGCGCTGGCCCGAGATGCAGTTCATGATCAGCTGCAGTCGTGATCTGCTCGACGCGGTGATCCGTGAAGAGGTCGCCAAGAGCGCCCGGATCACGGTCCTGGAGCGCACGGAGCTCCTGGGACTGGAAGGCGACGCCTCCCGGACAACGGGCGTACGCGTCCGCACCGCACCCGAGGGCGACGCGGTGGGTGAAGAGCGCGTCCTGGACGCCGATCTCGTGGTCGACGCCTCGGGCCGCGGTTCGCGGGCCACCAGCTGGCTCGACGCGCTGGGTGTCCCTCAGGCGCCGATGGAGGAGGTCGACTCCGGGCTCGTCTACGCCAGCCGGATCTTCCGCGCGCCCGCGGGCACCGAGGACTATCCCGTGATCAACGTGCAGCCGGACGCGCGCCGGCCCGTGCCGGGGCAGAGCGCGACCATCGTGCCCATCGAGGGCGGGCGCTGGCTGGTGACGCTGGCGGGCACGCGGGGCGGTCAACCGACCGGCTCCGCCAAGGAGTTCGAGGCGTTCGCACGCGAGACCCGGCATCCCTTGGTGGGCGAGCTGATCGCCCGCGCGGAGCCGCTGACGGACGTCGTGGTCACCCGCAGCACGGTCAACCGGCGGCGCTTCTTCGAGAAAGTCGGTGCCTGGCCCGAGGGCTTCGTCGCGATCGGTGACTCCGTCTGCACGTACAACCCGATCTACGGACACGGCATGTCCGTGGCCGCACAGAGCGCACTGGCGCTGCGCGAGCAGGTGTCCGAGCACGGCCTGGCTTCGCCGGGGCTGGCGCGGCGGGTGCAGCGCGCCGTGGCCCGTCCGGTGACGATCGCCTGGGAACTGGCCACCGCCACGGACATCCGCTACCCCGGCGCGATCGGCAAACAGCCCGGTTTCGCACAGCAGTTGCTCAACCGCTACGTGAACCGTCTCATGCTCACCTCGACCGGCCGTCCGCTGGTCGCCAAGGAGTTCCTCGGCGTCTTCACCCTGTCGCAGCCGCTCAACACGCTGCTCAAGCCCGAGGTCGTCCTCGCGGTCCTCCGCGGCCCACGCCGCACACCCCTCGCGGAACCACCGCTCCTGGACCGTGAGCGCGTGGGCTGACGGGGCCCTTGTCGACCTGCACGACGCGGGCCGGACGCGCTCAGGCTCACGTCGCGCTGCGTTCGCTCGCCTCTCTCAGGTTCCGGTCCGTGGTGGTGCTCCGGGCCCCGCCGGGGCGGCCGGAGCGCAACAGGTCGCGCCAGTGTTCGCGGCTCCAGTCGGCCGGACGGGTGGTACTCGTGAAGTCCTCTACCAGGGAGAGGAAGCGGGCGGGGTCGGTGTGGAAGGGAAAGTGCCCGGCGCCCTCGAAGATCTCCAGCCGGCTGCCGGGCATCGCCTTGTGCGCCCCGTACGCGTGTCGCACCGGCACCACACTGTCCCGGTCGCCCCAGATCAGCATCGTGGGCATGCCCTCGGTCAGATAGCAGCGGTCGAGCATGGTCACCACCTGGCCACGCCAGTCGACCACGGCACGCAGGGTGCGGATGAAAGCGCTGCGGGACGTGGCGTCGGGCAGCGCGTCCACGAGGGTCAGCAACTCCGGTGCGTCCTGGCCCAGATCGGTGTCGAGGAGCCTCATCAGGTGGGCGAACAGGCCCGCTTGGAAGTGCATGCCGGGCAACCGCAGCGCGGACAGCATCAGATGCGCTCCGGGCAGTGACACCGCCCGGAGCACGGGGTTCACCTCGCGGCCCACGCCGCCGGCGCTCACCAGGATCAGCCGCTCGGTGCGCTCCGGGAACTGGTACGCGAACTGCATCGCGACTCCGCCGCCGAGCGAGTGCCCGACCAGCGTGGCCTGTTCGATGTCGAGGGTGGACAGGAGATCGCGCAGCCCGTTCGCGTACGCGGCCACCGAGTAGTCGGCCCGCGGCTTGTCCGAGGCGCCGTGGCCGAGCAGGTCGGGGGCGATGACGGTGTGGCTGCGGGCGAGGTCGGGGATGAGCTCGGCCCAAGTCGCCGAGGAGTCGCCGATGCCATGGATGAGGACGAGCGCCGGGCCGTCGCCGGCCATGCGGTAGGCGCGCCGGTAGCCGTGCACGACACGGTGGTGCAGCCGCAGGTCTCCGTCGCCCACCGGGCGCAGCCGCATGGCGCGCCGCGCACGCTCCCGCGGGGTGCCGGCCACCGGCTCACCTCCCCTTCCCTCCCCGTCCGCCCCTCTCGCAAGCCGCCGGGACGGTGGCTTCAAGAGCATGGGCAACAGCCTAGGAACGCTTGTCCCACCAGGGATTTCCGTGAGGTTTCGCCTCGGCTAACCGGGCGAACCGGCGCGTGCGGAAAGGTGATTGTCAGTGGCGGACGGCAAGCTGTACGCAGCGCCACCGCTGTGCGACGGCGCGTGAACCGCAAGAGCCGAACCGAACCGAGCCGAATCGGGAGAGTCGTCCGATGCCGACCGCCGTGCTGACCGACCACGAACGCACCGCCGTGCAGGCCTATCTGCGCCTGTTGCAGACAGTACGGGCCACGCTGGACGGGCCTGCCGGTGCGGAGCGTCCACCCGTCGTGCCGCCCGCCGCCCTGGCCGAGGCCGAGCGGGCGCTGGCCGCGGCGGGTCTCGCGGGCAACGAGGAGTCGTTCTTCCAGCTGCTGCACGCCTGGTGCCCGGAGCCGTGATGAACCGCGCCCTGCTGTTACCCGGGGGCTGGGCCCCGCTCAGCCCCGGTCGTACGCCACCGTCACGGCCGTGGTCACCAGACCCCGGCTCACTGTCCAGCGCCCGAGGAAGTGGTCGACGCGGCGGCCGTCCACCACCGGGCCGGGTACGAGGAGTTGAGCGCGGAAGCCGCCCGACGTGGCGTGCCCGGCGTTCGGCTCGACCTCTATGTCCGCCTCGGTGAAGTCCAGCCACTTCCCGGTGAGGGGGAACCACGCCTTGTAGACCGACTCCTTCGCGCTGAACAGGAGTCGGTCCCAGTGGACGGTCGGGTGGGCCGCCGCGAGTTCGCCCAGGCGGCGGTCCTCGGTGGGCAGCGCCACGGAGGGCAGCACGTTGGCCGGCAGCGGCAGATGGGGTTCCGCGTCGATACCGAGCGAGGCCAGATCGGTGGCGCGGGCCAGGGCCGCGGCGCGGTAGCCCTCGCAGTGCGTCATGCTGCCGATCAGACCGGCGGGCCACTGCGGGGCTCCGCGGTGGCCCGGCACAATGGCCTGCGGGGGTACGCCGAGCTTCTCCATGGCGCGCCGGGCGCAGGCGCGCACCACGGTGAACTCACGGACGCGCTTCTCCACGGCCCGTGCGATCAGCGCCTGTTCCTCGGGGTACAGCGTCGCTCCCTCGACCTCTTCGTCACCGTGTGCCTCCACGGCCACGACCGAGTCCGGGAGCAACTCCTCGATCACTGGATCCGACCTCCATCGGCAGAATGCGGCGCAGCGTGCCCGGTGGTCCGGGGCGCTTGCGCCACTCGCGGGGGTAGCCCACGGACACCTCTTCGAATCGGACGCCGTCGAGCCAGGTGGTCCGGGGAATGTGCAGGTGCCCGTACACCATCGCGGCGACGCGGTATCTGCGGTGCCAGTCCGCGGTGAGCGTGGTGCCGCACCACATCGCGAACTCGGGGTACCAGAGGACCTCCGTCGGGTGCCGGTCCAGCGGATAGTGGTTGACCAGCACCGTGGGCAGCTCGGCGGGCAGTTCTTCCAGCCTGCGCTCGGTCTCGGCGACCCGCGCCCGGCACCAGGCCTCGCGGCTCGGGTACGGGTCGGGGTGCAGCAGATGCTCGTCGGTGCAGACGACCCCGGTCCCGTGGGCGTAGGCGAGGCCCTCCTCCTTGGTCGTACAGCCCGCGGGCAGGTACGAGTAGTCGTAGAGGAGGAACAGCGGTGCGACGGCGACGGGTCCGCCCGCGCCCTCCCACACCGGGTACGGGTCCTCGGGAGTCGTCACACCCAGTTCGCGGCAGAGGGCGACCAGGTGTTCGTAGCGGGCCACGCCGCGCAGGGTGACGGTGTCCTTGGGGTGGGTCCACAGCTCGTGGTTGCCGGGTGCCCAGATCACCTTGCGGAAGCGGCCGGTGAGCGTTTCCAGGGTCCAGCGGATGTCGGCCACGGTCTCGGCGATGTCGCCGGCCACCAGGAGCCAGTCGTCGTCCGATTCCGGGCGCATCTGTTCGACGAGGGCGCGGTTCTCGGCGTATCCGATGTGCAGATCGCTGATGGCCAGCAGCCGGCCGGGGCGGTCAGCCGTCGATATCACCCTCGCCCCCTCCGGGCATCCGGACGCCCCCACCATGAACCCGGGTGGGAACACATGAACACATCCGTACGCCACCGTACAAGAGCCCCTCCGCCGGGCTCGCGCGGCATGACCGCTGTCACCTCGCCGAGGCCGCCGCCAGTGCTACAAGCAGGCCGGCTCGAGAGCACCGAGACGCCCGCAGACGCCCTGAGTGCCCCCGAAAGGGCCTGAAGGGGCACATCCGGAGATTCGTAACCCGGCCGTAGCAGCAGACCCGCCTTGGAGGCCCTATGATCGGGCCCAACACAACCGCCACGCATTCCGTTTCCGAACGGCGGTTTCGTGTACCTCCATACTCCCTGGCCGGGCTCGGTCTGCTTCGCCGTGCCCGCGAACCTTGAAAGGCGGCCTGCATGGTTTCTCGCGTACGCGTCTGGCTCAACCGCACGTACGCGGAGAACGTGTTCTTCATGGATCAGTTGCGGGAGAATCCCAGCGGCCGCCCGGTCGAGATCCATGCGACTCACGGCGACCCCGCCTCCCCCATCCTGGCCGCCGCCGACACCGCTGCGCCGGAGCCGGAGGGGCTGTCCCCGGCCGCGTACGTCGAGTACGCCCTCGACCAGTGCGCCCGGCACTCGATCGACGTGTTCGTGCCGGTCCTGCATCAGGCGGCCGTCGCCGCGCACCGCGAGGAGTTCGCCGCGGCCGGTACGGCCCTGCTCGCGCCGCCCGCCGAGGCCGTGACGACGTTTCAGGACAAGGTGACCGCGTACGAGGCGGTCCAGGCCCTCGGGGTGCCGGTGCCGCCGTGGTGGCGGGTGCGGACCGAGGACGAACTGCTCGCGGCGGTCGACGCCTTGGAGGCGGACGGCCACAAGGCGTGCTTCAAGCCGGCGTCGGGGGCGGGCGGAGTCGGCTTCCGCATCATCACGCGCGCCTCCTTCTCCCTCATGCACCTCAATGGATTCCCCAGCCCATACGTGCCCCTGAACCTGATCGTCGACGCGCTGCGGCACGCCGAGGGGCCGGTCGACTGGCTGGTGATGCCGCTTCTGCGGGAGCCCGAGGTGTCCGTCGACTGCCTCACCGGACCGGACGGACGTGTGCGGATGGCGGTGGGCCGGACCAAGAACGGGCGGCGGCGCGGCTTCACCCTGCACCCGTCGTGGACCGAACCGGCGCGACTCATCGCCCAGTCGTTCGGGCTGCACTACCTGACCAACATCCAGTTCCGTGTGCACGGCGAGAAGCCGGTGCTCATGGACGTCAACACCCGCCCGGCCGGCGGTCTGCACCAGCTCTCCCTGTGCGGCCTCAACGCCCCTTGGGCAGCGGTCCGGTTGGCGCTCGGCGAGGATCCGGGGGATCTGACTCCCCCGTTCCTCGGTCCGGACTACGCGGTGGTCGCGGGACCGCGTGCGGTACGCGCCATGTCTCTGCCGCAGCAGCGCCATGACCTCCCGCCCGCGCGGCCGGCCACGCCCGCCCCTGCCACGGCACCGGCCGCCGCCCCGGCCTGACCCTTCGCCCGGATCACCGCGGTCATGCCCGGTCAGTCGACCGGGTATCCCCAGGCCCTCGCCAACTCGACCAGCCGCGGCGGCAGTTCAGCGGTCGGGTCGGCCGGGCGGGCAGGCTGGACGCGGCCCGATTTGATGGTGGTGCTCCAGTCGCCGAGCTGGGGGCGGAACGTGCCGTGGTCCTTCTTGCCGTAGTCGAGCATCCCCGGCTCCCACGGGACCCCGAGGTAGTCGCACAGGTCCCGGGTGGCCGTCTCGGGCTCGGTCGTGAGTTCCTCGTACGTGAGCACATGGGCGTCGAGACCACGGCGGGCCTCGTCCAGCTTCTCGCTGTAGTCGAGGACCTCGGCGCGGATCTGTTCGTGGTCCGGGTCGGTGCGGCGACGGGTGAGAGAGGTGACGACCGCGCCCGGGTGACGGAGCAGGACGATGTAGCGCGCGTCGGGCCAACATCGTTGCAGCCGCGGCCAGATGAGGGTATTCGGCGGGGTCTTGTCGACGATGACGTCCTTGCCGCTGCGGGCGAGTTCCAGGTGGAGCACCCGGTCCCACAGCACATGTTCCAGCTCGTCCTTGTCCAGTTCCAGCGCCTCCATGGCGTCCGCCGTGAAGTGACGGGACAGATGGACGTGAAGGGTGCGCAGATGCATCTCGTGCGGGGCACGGATCCGGGAGTGGCTGTTCAGCAGGACCCTCAGCAGGGTCGAGCCGGAGCGTACCGAGGAGAGCACGAAGACCGGCGAGTTGACGAGGCGTGGGGCCCGCGGGGCGACGTACGCGTCCTGCGTCTCCTCGGCGGGGCGGCGGGGCGCGGGCACGGCGTCGAGGTTCCGGCGCGGCGGGCTCACCGCTTGGGCCATCAGTCTGCCGCGACGCTTCAGGCCATTGCGGATCGCGGACATGCGTGGGTCCCGCACGGTGACACCTCTCTTTTCCTTCGCCTTGCCGCGCCATCTCAGGGGTGCCGGGCGAACTTCAGGTGTCGTGGAAGCGACGGGGCGTGCTCACGGCGGGCTGGAAACCCGCCGTGAGCAGGCCGTTTACCGCATTCTTAATTCTTCATGGAAACGGGGTCAGTCCTTCCGCCTGGCCAGCCGGAGCGTCAGCACCTCGAAGGGGCGCAGTGACACCGGGACCGCGTCGCCGTCGGCGCCGGCCTCCGCGAGGGGGCGTTCCAGCAGGTCGGTGATCTGGGCCCCGGCCAGCGGGAAGCCCGTGCGCAGGGTGCCCTGGGCACGGCCGCCACGGGACTCGTAGAGGCGTACGACGACATCGCCCGACGCGTCGTCGGCGAGCTTGACCGCCTCGACGGTCACGCCCTCGCCCTCGACGCTCACGACCGGGCCACCGGGCGCACCGGCCGAGTCCGCCACCCGCAGCGGCAGGTTGAGCGCGTAGCCCTCCGCAACCGCGTCGTCGATCGTCGCGCCCGGCAGCAGCGCGTACGTGAAGCGGTGCTTGCCCTGGTCGGCCTCCGGGTCGGGGATGCGCGGGGCGCGGACCAGGCTGAGGCGGACCGTGGTGGTCGTCCCGCCGTCCTCGCGGACCGTGCGGGAGACGTCGTGGCCGTAGGTGGAGTCGTTGATGACCGCGACGCCGTACCCGGGCTCGGCGATGTGCACCCAGCGGTGGCCGGAGACCTCGAAGCGGGCCGCCTCCCAGCTCGTGTTGATGTGGGTGGGGCGCTGGATATGGCCGAACTGGATCTCGGCGGAGGAGTGGGGAGCCCGGATGTCGACCGGGAAGCCCGCCTTGAGGAACTTCTCTGCCTCGTGCCAGTCGATGTCCGTCTCGAAGTCGATACGGGGGCTGCCGGCCCGGAGGGTGATCGTCTGCGTGATCCGCGAGGCCTTCCCGAAGGAGCGCTCCACGCGGATCGCGCCCCGCAGCGGGTCCTCCTCGACCACCGTCACGGACTCCGCCTCCAGCAGGTCCGTGTAGCGGTTCTTGTAGTGCTTGTCGACGTCCCAGGCGTCCCAGTAGTTCGGGAGGTCGGTGTGGAGCCGGAGCAGATTGCCCTTGTCGGCGAGGACTTCGCGGTCCGCCCGCAGATCGCGTACGGAGGCCAGGGTCCCGTCCTTGGCGAGTTCGACGCGGACGAGGCCGTTGTCGAGGACGCGACCGCTGACGGTCACCGGCTGCGGGGGCTCGCCCGATCCGAGCGGCGCGCTGCCGTTCGCGGGTACCTCCGTGTACACCGGGGCACCGGCCGGGGTGCGCACGACCTCGGCGCGGTCGCACGGGCTGGTGTTGAACACCCGCGTCCGACCGGAGCCGAGCGCTGCCACGGCCTCGGCGGTGATGGCCTCGACCTCCTTCGCCACCCGCGCGTACTCCGCCTCCGCCTCCCGGTGCACCCAGGCGATCGACGAGCCCGGCAGGATGTCGTGGAACTGGTGGAGCAGGACCGTCTTCCACAGCCGGTCGAGTTTCTCGTACGGGTAGGAGTAGCCCGGAGCGTTGAGCGCGGCCGTGGTCGCCCACAACTCGGCCTCGCGCATCAGGTGTTCGCTGCGCCGGTTGCCCTGCTTGGTGCGGGCCTGGGAGGTGTAGGTGGCGCGGTGCAGTTCCAGGTAGAGCTCGCCCACCCAGACGGGGGCGTCCGGGTACTCCTCGCGGGCGGCCTCGAAGAACGCGTCGGGGTGCTCCACGACGACCTTCGCCGAACCCTCCAGGTCGGCGAGCCGCCGCGCCCGCTCCATGATCTCGCGGGTGGGACCACCGCCGCCGTCGCCCCAGCCGAAGGGCGCCAGGGAGCGCGTGCCGCCGCCCTTCTCCTGGTAGTTGCGCACGGCGCGGTCCAACTCCTCGCCGCTGAACCGGGCGTTGTAGGTGTCGACGGGCGGGAAGTGGGTGAAGATGCGGGTGCCGTCGATGCCTTCCCACCAGAAGGTGTGGTGCGGGAACTTGTTGGTCTGGTTCCAGGAGATCTTCTGGGTGAGGAACCAGTCGTTGCCGGCGAGTTTGGCGAGCTGGGGATAGGCGGCGGTGTAGCCGAAGGAGTCCGGCAGCCACACGCCCTTGGTCTCGACACCGAAGTGGTCCATGAAGAACCGCTTGCCGTGGACGAGTTGGCGGGCGAGCGCCTCACCGCCGGGCAGGTTGCCGTCGGCCTCGACCCACATGCCGCCGACCGGCGCCCACTGGCCCTTCTTCACCGACTCGTGGATACGGGCCCAGACCTGCGGGTAGTTGTCGCGCACCCACTCGTACTGCTGGGCCTGCGAGCAGGCGAAGATGAAGTCCTCGTACTCGTCGGCGAGTGCCGTGACGTTGGAGAAGGTGCGGGACGTCTTGCGCTTGGTCTCGCGGATGGGCCACAGCCAGGCGGAGTCGATGTGCGCGTGGCCGACGCCCGAGAGGGTGTGGGCGCTGGCGTGCGCGGGCTTGGCGAGTACGGGTGCGAGCACTTCGCGGACGGCCGCGGCGCTGCCGGAGACGTCGTCCAGGTCCAGTGCGTCCATGGCCCGGTCAAGGGTGTGCGTGATCTCGTGGCGGCGCGGGTCGTGCTCCTCGAGGTGGACCATCAGTTCGCGCAGCACCTGGAGGTCCAGGTCGAGATGGAACACGTCCTCGTCCAGGACGGCGAGGTCGGCGCGGCGGAAGGTGTAGAGCGGCTTGTCGCCGGCGGTGAGGACGTCACCGAGCGGGGTCGGGGCGGAGAAGTTGTCGGCCAGGATGTCCGGGTTCGACGCCGCTTCGACGAGGTAGTGGATCTCCTCGCCGCCGGTGACCGGGTTGCCGATCGGCACGTACTGGTTGAGCGGGTTGACGGCTTTGAGCGGGGTGCCGTCCGCGAGATGGACCAGCGCCTCGGCCTGGTTGCCGGGCCAGTCGCCCACGAACCCGAGGTCGATGACGGCCTCGACGCGCCGGCCGGCCCACTCGGCGGGGACCTGTCCACGCATCCGGAACCAGGTCGTCCCCCACGGCGGGCCCCACGGGGTGTCCATCGCGAAGGGCGCGTACGAGGCCGACGCCGCCTCGTCGAAGGGGACGGGCTCCCCCGGCGCCTGCCAGGCCTCGACCTCGAAGGCCACGGAGGCGGCGTAGATCGCGGCCTTGATGCGCTGGTCGTGAACGCGCGCGACGCGCTCCTCGATCCGGCGGCGTTCGTCATGCATGAAAGTCTCCAGGTACGCGCGGGTGGTCAGGTCGGACGCGGTGCTTACGTCAGGTACGCGAGGCCGGGGTGCGCTCCGGTGTAGCCCTCGACGAGGCGGCGGGCGACGTTCACGGAGTCGACCAGCGGGTGCAGGGCGAAGGCTTTCACGGCGGTCGTCCGGGAGCCCGATTCGGCCGCGGCGAGCACCTCGCGCTCGACCGCCTTCACCGCGCACACCAGGCCGGTCGCATGGTCCGGGAGCGGATCGACGGCGACGGGGTGCGCTCCGTTGGCGTCGACGAGGCACGGCACCTCGATGACGGCGTCCGCGTCGAGTACCGACAGGGTGCCGTGATTGCGGACGTTGAGGATCAGCGTGGTGCGCTCGTCGCGGGCGATGGCCCGCATCAGGGCGAGTGCCACCTTCTCGTAGCCACCGGAGAGGTCGTCGGCCTCGCGCTCGCCGGCTCCCGCCGCGGCGCGGCTCTCGGACATGTACGTGGCCTCACGCTCGGCCCGGGTGTTGTCCCAGGTCGCGAGCGCGGCAGCGTCGGGGCGTCGCATCGCCTCGTAGAAACGCTCCTGCTGGTCGCGCAGGAAGGCGCCGCGGGTCTTCTCGGCCTCCTGGTAGGCGCGTACGGCTTCCCGGTTGAAGTAGTAGTAGTGCAGATACTCGTTCGGGATCGCGCCCAGGGACCGGAGCCACTCGGCGCCGAAGAGCTTGCCCTCCTCGAAGGAGCCGAGCAGATCCGGGTCGGCGAGCAGGCGCGGCAGCTGGTCGCGTCCGGCGACCCGCAGGCCGCGGACCCAGCCGAGGTGGTTCAGGCCGACGTAGTCGATCCAGGCCTCGCGCGGGTTGGCGCCGAGGATACGGGCGATACGGCGGCCGAGGCCGACCGGCGAGTCACAGATGCCGATCACGCGGTGGCCGAGGTGGCGGGACATGGCCTCGGTGACCAGGCCGGCCGGGTTGGTGAAGTTGATCACCCAGGCGTCCGGGGCGAGCCGGGCGATACGGCGCGCGATGTCGACGGCGACGGGCACCGTGCGCAGCCCGTAGGCGATGCCGCCCGCGCCGACCGTCTCCTGGCCCAGCACACCCTCGGCGAGCGCGATCCGCTCGTCGGCGGCCCGTCCTTCGAGGCCGCCCACGCGGATCGCGGAGAAGATGAAGTCGGCGCCGCGCAGCGCCTCGTCGAGATCGGTGGTGGCGGTCACGGCGGGCGCGCCCGGGACACCGGCCGCCTGCTCGCTGAGGACGCGGGCGACGGCCGAGAGCCTTCCTGCGTCCAGGTCGTGCAGCACGACGTCGGTGACGCGGCCCTCCGCGCGGTCCCCGAGGAGCGCCCCGTACACGAGTGGCACCCGGAATCCGCCGCCACCCAGAATCGTCAGCTTCACGCCACAGCCCTTTCCACGTTCATGTCCGCACCACGCGGTTCATGTCTGCACCACGCGCACGCCAGCCTCCTCCAGGGCGGCACGGGTTCCGGCGTCCGCCGATCCGTTGGTCACCACCACGTCCAGCTCCTCGGGCCCGCAGACCTTCGCCATCCCCGTCCCCGGGAACTTGGCGCGGTCCGCGAGCAGCACGACCCGGTCGGCCGCCGCGATCATGGCGCGCTTCACCGGCACCTCGACGACCGTCGTGTCCATCACCTGCCCGCCGGGCCGCACTCCACTGGTGCCCAGAAAGAGCCAGTCCGCATGCAGCTGGCGCAGGTTGTCCTCGGTGAGGAAGCCGACCAGGGAGCGGTACTCGCGGCGGACCATGCCGCCGAGCAGCACCAGCTCTATGCCCTCGTCGTCCGCGAGTTCCTCGTAGACCACCAGGTTGCTGGTGATCACGGTGATCCGGCGGCCGTGCAGCTGCCGGGCCAGGCGGTAGGCGGTGGTGCCGATGTCGAGCAGCACGGACTGACCGTCCTCGATCATCGCCGCGGCCCGCTCGGCGATGGCGTCCTTCTCCGGCACGCGCATCTCGGCCACCTCGGCGAAGGGCTGGTCGCCCTCCTCGGCGACCGCCCCGCCGTGCACCCGCGTGAGCAGGCCCTCCTCCTCCAGTTTCACCAGGTCACGGCGTACGGTGGCGGGACTGACGCCCAGCTGCTCCGAAAGATCGGTCACGGCCGCGGGGCCACCGGAGCGCAGGGCCCGCAGGATGAGTTGATGTCTTCGCTCTGCCAGCACAGCACGAACACTACTCGTCATCTCCAATCAATTCCATGCTCAGTTCTGCTCGACTCTTGCCAAATAGGCGGGATGCGCGCACGATCCTGTGCACCGAAATTGAAGACTTTTGACGAGAGGATGTGCTCGTGGGTGACGAACGGCCCGATGTCCTGCTGACCGGGCTGCTCTTCTACGACCTCGTCCTGACCGGTCTGGGCAAACCGCCGACTCCAGGCGAGGAGATCTGGACCGAAGGTATGGGCGCGGGCCCGGGCGGGATCGCGAACCTGGCCGTGGCGGCTGCCCGGTACGGCCTGAAAACCTCCCTGGCCACGGTCTTCGGGGACGACTACTACGGCGCCCACCTCCGTGACGTCCTCGCGAACCAGGAGCACATCGACCTCTCGCTCTCGCGTACCGCGGACGGCTGGCACACCCCGGTCACCGTCGCGCTCGCCTACGGCCACGACCGGGCCCTGATCACCCACGGCCAGGAACCGCCCCTGACGCAGGACGCGCTGATGGGCGACCCGCCCGAAGCGCGCACCGCCCTCGTGCACATCGAGGCCGAGCCCCGCGCATGGCTGGCCAAGGCGGCGGCGAACGGCACGCAGATCTACGCGGACGTGGGCTGGGACCCCACCCAGCAGTGGTCCTCGGACCTCCTCGACCAGCTGTCCCTGTGCCACGCCTTCCTCCCCAACGAGACCGAGGCGACCGCCTACACCCGCACCGACACCGCGGCCGCCGCGCTCGGCAAGCTCTCCGACCTGGTGCCGGTGGCCGTGGTCACGCGCGGACCCGACGGTGCGGTCGCCGTCGACCAGACGACGGGCGAGCACGCCGATGTGCCCGCCCTCGACATCGACGTCCTGGACGCGACGGGAGCCGGAGACGTCTTCGGCGCCAGTTTCGTCGCGGCCTCGCTCGGCGGCTGGCCGCTCGAGGAACGGCTGCGCTTCGCGGTCCTGGCCGCCGGGCTCTCCGTACGGCGGCACGGCGGGGCCCTCGCCGCGCCCGGCTGGTACGGCATCCACCAGTGGTGGCACGCCCTCGAGGATCCCGGGCTGCGGCGGACGTACGGCTTCCTTGCCGACCGCATGCCGATGGACCCGGGCCCGCCGACCCGCCACGCCCCCGTGACTCCACCCGCACCCGGAGCCGTCCGCCGATGAGACGCGATCCCCTGCTCGCCCTGCGCCCCTGGGAGTCACCCGAGGTGACCTCCTGGAGGCGGCTGCCGATGAACGCCGTGGACCGCCGGGACGGCGCGCTGTCCCTGGACGGCTCCTGGCACTTCCAGTTGGTGCCCGCTCCGGGCGCCTCCTCGGGCGAGTGGACGCGGATCGAGGTCCCCGGCGCCTGGACCACGCAGGACGTGGGCGACCTGCCGCAGTACACCAACTTCCGTATGCCCTGGGACGACTTCCCGCCCTCCTCACCCGCCACGAACCCGACGGGCGTGTACGAGCGTTCCGTGGTCATACCCGCCGACTGGGCCGGCCGCCGGATCGTGCTCCAGGTGGGCGCCGCCGAGAGCGTGCTGCTCGTCCACGTGAACGGCACGCCGGTCGGCATCTCCAAGGACTCCCACCTCGCGGCCGAGTTCGACCTGTCCGCCGTGGTACGCCCCGGGGATCCCGCCACCGTCCGGCTCACCGTCATCAAGTGGTCGGACGCCTCGCACATCGAGGACCAGGACCAGTGGTGGCACGGCGGGATCACGCGCTCGGTGCTGCTGTACGCGACCGATCCGCTGCATCTCGCCGATGTGACCGTACGGGCGCGGCAGAACGGGAAGCTGTGGGTCGACTGCCAGGTGCGGAACACCGCGGGCGCGCTGCCCGAGGGCTGGTACGCCACCGGGGCGCTGGACGGCCGGCTGCTCGCGCAGGACGCCGAGTTCGACCGCCTGAACGCCGACGACCTGCGCGTGTCCGACTTCCTCGGCGAGGTCCGGCTGTCGACGACCGTGCGCGACGTGCGCCCGTGGACCGCCGAGACCCCCGAGCTGTACGAGCTGACCGTACGGCTGCACCGCGCCGACGGTTCGGTAGCCGACACCTCGTCCCACCGGGTCGGCTTCCGGGACGTGGAGATACGCGGCCGGGACCTGCTCGTCAACGGCGCGCGTGTCTTCATCCGCGGCGTGAACCGGCACGACTTCCACCCGCTGACCGGACGCACGGTCTCGGCGGACGACATGCGCGCGGACCTGGTCGTCCTGAAGCGCTTCGGCTTCAACGCGATCCGCACGGCGCACTACCCGAACGATCCCACCCTCCTCGACCTGGCCGATGAACTGGGCTTCTACGTCGTCGACGAGGCGAACATCGAGTCGCACGACCACGCCCACGAGATCGCCGACGACCCCCGGTATCTGGGGGCCTTCGTGGACCGGGTCTCGCGCATGGTGCTGCGGGACAAGAACCACCCGTCCGTCGTCATCTGGTCACTGGGCAACGAGTCGGACTACGGCGCGAACCACGACGCGGCGGCGGGCTGGGTCCGCCGCCACGACCCCACCCGTCCCCTGCAGTACGAGGGTGCGGCCAAACTGGACTGGGCGGATCCGTCGCCGGCCTCCGACATCGCCTGCCCGATGTACGCGCCGATCGAGGAATGCATCGTGCACGCCCTGTCCGGAGAGCAGACCAAGCCGCTCATCCAGTGCGAGTACTCGCACGCCATGGGCAACAGCAACGGGACACTGGCCGACCACTGGGCGGCCATCGAGTCCATCCCAGGACTTCAGGGCGGCTTCATCTGGGAGTTCTGGGACCACGGCATTCTCCAGCGGGTGAGCGACGGAAGACCGGCCGGGCGCCCGGGCGCCGGGCTGTACGACAACGGCGTCACCGCGCCCGGCCACCGCTGGGCGTACGGCGGCGACTTCGGGGACAGCCCGAACGACGGGGTGTTCTGCGCGGACGGGATGGTGTTCCCGGACCGGACGCCGAAACCGGCGATGTACGAACATCGGGAGATCGCGGCACCGGTGCGGCTGAGGTACCGCCAAGGGGTGTTCCTGGTCCAGAACCGGCAGCACTTCCGGGGGCTGGACTGGCTCGCCGCCGAGTGGATTCTCGTGCGCGCGGACGGCAGAACGCACACCGCGACGGCCGCACTGCCCGACGTACCGCCGGGCGGGTCGGAGACGATTCCGATGCCGTTCCCGCTCCCCGAGGGCGAGTCCTGGCTGACGCTGCGGGTGACGACGGCCGACGACGAACCGTGGGCACCGCGCGGCACGGATGTGTGTCTGCCGCAGGTACGGCTGAGTACGGGAGCCACCCGGGTGCCCGAGCCGGTGGCCGGTCCGCCCGTGGAGGTGGACGAGGACGGGCTGCTGCTCCACCCGCTCCTCACCTCACCCCCCGTCCTCTCGCTGTGGCGCGCCCCCACGGACAACGACGAACTCGGCGGCATCGCTGCCCGCTGGCGCGACTGGGGGCTCGACGCGCTGGTCCGCAAGGTCGTGGACGTACAGCGCGAGGGTGCCCGGGTGACCGTGATCGCCGAGTACGCGACCGGTGCCGGGACCGTCCACCACGAGCAGGTGATCACACGGATCGCCGGCGGCCTGCGGATCGAGGAGACGGCCGAGCTGCCGGAGGAGCTGGACGACGCGGCGCGGGTCGGCACGGTCTTCGAGACGGTCGCCGGGCTCGATGTCCTGGACTGGTACGGGCAAGGCCCCTGGGAGTCGTATCCGGACCGGAGCGCGGGTCCGCCCGTCGGGCACCACTCCCTCCCGGTGGACGAGCTGTTCACGCCGTATCTGCGGCCGCAGGAGAGCGGCGGGCGGCACGGTGTACGCCGGTTCACGCTGTCGGCGCCGGACGCCACGGGACTGACCGTGGAACTCGGCGCGCCGAGCCAGGTCTCGGTCACCCGGTACCGCGCCGAGGACCTGGCCGCCGCCACCCACCACGACGAGCTGGTGCCGCGGCCCGGCTGCGTCGTGCATCTGGACGCCGCGCACCGCGGCCTGGGCACCGCCTCCTGCGGGCCCGACACCTCGCCCCAGTACCTCGTCGCGCCGGGCACCCACCGCTGGTCCTGGACCCTGCGCGTGCTCTGACCCCTGGTAACGGATCCCTATCTAGGCACCCCCCTCCTCAGCACCCCCTTGGCACCCCCCTTCTACGCATCCCCCTTTACGGAGCAGAAGTGTGCAATTTGCATGAGCACGACCAGGCCGAGGCCGAGCAGGCGGGCGCCGGCAGACGGAACTTCCTGCGGGCGACGGCGCTGATCGGCGCGGCCGCGGCAACGATGGCGCTGCCGACGGCCACGGCGCAGGCGGCGCCGGAGTCGACGACATGGAGCCCCGACCCCGACAGCCACCGCTTCACGCTCGTCGTGATGCCCGACACGCAGTACCTCTTCGACGGGCCGAGCATCAACCCCGCCCCGATCGAGGCGTCGCTGCGCTACATCCTGGAGCAGGGGGAGGACGAGAACATCGTCTTCCTCTCCCACCTGGGAGACCTCACCGAGAACGGCGCGCAGGCCGAAATGGCCGCGGCGGGCAAGGCGTTCGAGCTGCTCGATCAGCAAGGTGTGGGTTACAGCGTGCTCGCGGGCAACCACGACGTCCGGTCGTCCACCGACGATCAGCGGGGCCCGACCCCGTATCTGGAGACCTTCGGCCCGCAGCGGTTCAAGAGCAAGCCGACCTTCGGCGGTGCCTCGCCCGACGGCTACAACACCTTCCACCTCTTCAAGGCGGGCGGCCGGCAGTGGCTCGTCCTCGCCCTGGACTGGCGGCTGTCGGCGCAGGGGTACGCATGGGCCAAGGACGTCATCGCGCGGCACCCGAAGACACCGGTCATCCTCACCACCCATGAACTGCTCTACGAGGACGACACGCTCTCCGCTTACGGCCAGCAGCTCTGGGACCAGCTGCTCGAGGAGCACGACCAGATCTTCCTCACCCTCAACGGGCACAACTGGCCGGCCGGACGCGCCGTCCGCAAGAACGCGGCCGGGAACGACGTCCACCTGCACCTGACGAACTATCAGAACCGCTACTACGGCGGCGCGGCGATGATCCGCCTCTACCGCTTCGACCTCGACCGCGACACCATCGACGTCGAGACGATCTCCCCGTGGATCCTGGGCCGGGCTGCCGACGGGCTCAACGAACTGGAGCGGCAGGAGATCGAGCTGACCGGTCCCGAGGACCGTTTCTCGGTCGCCATCGACTTCGAGAAGCGCTTCTCCGGCTTCGCCCCGATACCTCCGCGGGCGCCTCGGCCCGCCTCCGAGATGCTGGTCCCGGGGACGGTCGCGTACTGGCGTTTCGACGGGCACAAGGACGGCGCGGCCGTGGACGGCACGGTCCGTGACCTGTCGGGGCGCGGCAACGACCTGACCGTGGTCAGGGTCCAGAACGGCTCCCTCACGTGGTCGTCGGCACACCACCCCGACCAGCCGTGCCATGGCAGCCTCTCCTTCCACGGCACCAAGTCGCCGCTGCGGGGCGCCTATCTGCGGACGGCCGAGAACGCGCCGCTCAACTCGGCGACCTTCCGCGCCGGTTACACCTTCGAGGCCTTCTACCAGCTGCCCGACGACTGGGATCCGTCCCGCAACGCCTGGGCCGGGCTGATCAGCCGGACCGGTACGGGCGGGGCCGCGGGCAAGACGGAAAGCGACCCGGACGAGCCGCTCGCCACCCTGTCGCTGTCCGACGGCCCCGGCCCGCAGTGGGCGGTGCGACCGCTCAACCAGGAGGGCATCGCCACCAACTGGGGTGATGAGACGGCCCGGGAGCTGTGGTGGCACGTCGCCGTCGTCAATGACGGCTCGCACACGACGATGTACGTCCAGGGCTGCCCCGTCGCCCGCAACCCCACCGCGGTCTCCATCGGACTCACCTCGCTCGGTCTGCCGTGGCTGCTCGGCGGCTACGAGTACGCCGGGAAGATCGACCAGATCCTGCACGGGCGGCTCGGCGACGTCCGGATCGTCGAGCGGGCACTGCCGGTCTCGGCGTTCATGAACCACTGAGAACCCCTCAAAAGCCCCACCACCCCCCATGCTCGATGCGTGTCCGACTCCTTGAGAAAGAGATCACCCCATGTCCGAGCAACAGCTGCCCAGTTGGGCGGATCCGTCCGTCTCCCCCGCCGCCCTCGATCCGCAGGGCCTCTCCAGACGTCAGCTCATGCGCCGTGCGGGCCTGTTCGGCGCCGCGTTCGCGGCCGGTTCCCTCGCGACTCCCGCGGCCGCGCAGACCCCCCTGCTGGGCGGCGAGGACCCGCGGCTCGCCTACCTCGTCGGCGACCACCACGTCCACACCGTCTACAGCCACGACGCCAAGTACCGTTTCGACCAGCTCGCCCAAGCCGGCGCCCAGTACGGCCTGGACTGGATGGTGTTCAACGAGCACTCCAACTTCGGGCACGCGAAGTACGGGGCGCAGCTGGAGCACGAGGAAATCCTCAAGGCGCGCGCCGCCAACCCGCGCCAGCTGATTTTCCAGGGCCTGGAGTGGTACATCCCGGGCGCCGAGCACTGCACGGTCTTCGCCGCGCCGGGCCCGCACGAGGTCGACGTCCTCACGCAGTTCGAGCTCGCCTACGACGGCAAGCTGCTGGGCTACGCGGCGGGCGGTCCCACCCACCCCGACACTCCTCGCAACGAGGCGCACGCCGTCAAGGCCATCCAGTGGCTCGCCGAACAGCGCCGCAGCGGCTACGTCGACGACGTGCTCGTCCTCGCCAACCACCCGCTGCGGCTGGGCATCGACTCACCGCACGAGATGCGGAACTGGCGGGACGCGGCCCCCGAGATCATGATCGGCGTGGAGGGCGCGCCCGGCGCCCAGGGCGGCGGCATCCCCGGCTGGCGCGGTCCGACCTCGATCCGCGGCGAGTACGAGAACAAGCCCTCGGAGAACTCCTGGCCCGGCTACCCGGCGGACGCGTACGTCACGTACGGCGGCTTCGACTGGATGACGGCCACCGTCGGAGGCCTGTGGGACGCCATGCTCGCCGAGGGCAAGCTGTTCACGATCACCACCAACTCCGATGTGCACCGGGTGGTGTTCGACACCTGGAAGAACGGTGACTGGCTGCCCGGCCAGAACTTCGACAACACCGGCCGGCTCCCCGACCCCGTGAACACGACCGAGCCGCAGCCGGGCGGCGACTTCTGGCCCGGCCAGTTCAGCCGCACCCACGTGGGCGTGAACCGCTACGGCTACCGCGCGGTGATGGCGGGACTGCGCGCGGGCCGGGTCTGGCTCGACCACGGGCATCTGCTGGACGGTCTCGAGGTACGGCTGAAGCGGGACAGCGACGGCGGCAGGGGCGTCACGCTGGGCGGCCGGCTGCGGGTGCGCCCCGGGGAGAAGCTGACCCTGAGCGTGACCGTGACCAGCGCCTCGCGGGCCAACCCGCACGGCATCCTGCCCGAACTCGCCCATGTCGACGTGATCCGCGGCGCGGTGCGCGGTCCGGCGGCCGACCGCGACGAGTGGCGCGCGCCCGACACGAAGGTCGTGCACACGACGGACGTGTCCGGCCGCGAGGGAACGTACACCCTGCGCATCCCGCTGGTCGCGGGCGACGAGTCCTTCTACGTGCGGCTGCGCGGCAGCGACGGCAACCGCAACGGAGCGGGGTACCTCGGTGCGTCCGTCGACCCGCACGGTCCGATTCCCCACGAGCCCGGCAACGGCGACCCGTGGGTGGACACGTGGTTCTACTCGAACCCGGTGTTCGTGAACGTTGAGGGCGCCTGAGTGCCCCTTTTAGTCCGCGGGGGCTGAGCGCCCCTTTGGGGGCGCGGGGAACTGCGCGACCAGCCACAGCCGGCCCGCAGCTTCGACCGCGCCCCAGCGGAGCGATCAGGCGTAGAACCGCGACAAGCTCTGCAGCACTGCCGCAGGCTTGGCACCGCCCTCGACCTCGATCGTGCCGTCCACCGTGATCTGCACACCACCCGGCACGTCCTCGACCTCCGCCAGCTTCCCGACCAGCCGGATCCTCGACCCGACCTTCACCGGCGAGGGGAACCGCACCTTGTTCAGGCCGTAGTTGACCTTCGTGGTGACGCCCTGGACGTCCAGCAGCTCGGTGAACAGCGGAATGAACAGCGAGAGAGTCAGGTACCCGTGCGCGATGGGCGCACCGAAGGGGCCCTCGGCCGCCTTCTCGGGGTCGACGTGGATCCACTGGTGGTCACCCGTGGCGTCGGCGAACGTATTGATGCGCTCCTGCGTGACGTCGATCCACTCGCTGGTGCCGAGGTCGCTCCCGGCGAGCTTCTTGAGTTCGTCGATGCCGTTCACGGTGATGCTCATTTGGCTTCCTTACAACAGAATATGAGTGAGTTGACGGAGAGTCAGCGATTTCCGTAGCGCTTGCGCACCCGGGACTTGAGGAGCTTCCCGGAGGCGGTGCGTGGCAGTTCGTCCGCGAGCACCACCGACTTCGGGATCTTGTACTTGGCCAGGCGTCCGGCCAGGGACGCGAGAATCTCGTCCGGGTCGAGTGCCACGTCCTCACGGGGCACGACGACCGCACGCGGCACTTCGCCCCACTTCTCGTCGGGCACGCCGATCACCGCGCACTCGATGATGTCCGGGTGGGCGAGGAGCTGGTCCTCGATCTCGGCGGGATAGATGTTCTCGCCACCGGAGATGATCATGTCCTTCATGCGGTCGACGATGTAGACGTAACCGTCCTCGTCGATCCGCGCGGCGTCCCCGCTGCGGAACCAGCCGTCGCTGAACGAGGCGGCGCTCTCGTCGGGCAGACCCCAGTAGCCGGGCATGACGTGCGGTCCGCGTACGACGACCTCGCCGGTCTCGCCGACTTCGACCGGCGCCAGGTCGGGCCGCACGACGCGTACGTCACTGAAGAAGTGCGGCACACCCGCCGAGCCGGCCTTGCTGACCGCGTGTTCGGCGTCGAGGAAGAGCGTGCCGGGCGCGGCCTCGGTCATGCCGTAGCCCTGGAGGAAAGTGAGCCCGCGTTCCTGGAACTTGGCGATGAGCGGGGTCGGTACCGGGGAGCCGCCGCAGCTCAGCATGCGCAGCGAGGACAGGTCGGCACCGGCCCAGCGCTCGTGCCGCGCGACCTGCTCGAACATCGTCGGCACGCCGAACATGAAGGTGATCCGGTGCCGTTCGATCAGATCGAACGTGGCGGCCGGGTCGAAGGCCTCGACCAGGACGCAGGTGCCGCCCTTGAGCAGCACGGGCAGGGTGAGCATGTTCAGCCCGGCCGTGTGGAACAGGGGGGCGGAGACCAGGGCACGTTCGTCGGTGATCAGGTCCTGGTCGACGAGGACGTTGAACGCGTTCCAGGTCAGGTTTCCGTGGGTGAGCATCGCACCCTTCGGGCGGCCCGTCGTCCCCGAGGTGTACATGATGATGCAGGTGTCGTCGGCGGTGACGGGTTCGTCGATCGGCTCGGCGGACGCCTCAGCGATCAACTCGTCGTACTCGGCCCCGACTTCGACGTACGAGCGCACGTCGGTGCTGCCCGGCAGGCCGGCGACGATTCCGGACAGCGAGGGCGCGTAGACGAGTGCCCTGGCCCCCGAGTCCGCGAGCTGGTAGGCGATCTCGGGCCCGGCGAGGCGGGTGTTGAGGGGGACGAAGACAGCCCCGAGCGTGCCCGCCGCGAACAGTGTCTCCAGGTACGAGGGGTGGTTCGGGCCGAGGTAGGCGACCCGGTCACCGCGTCGCACACCGCCCGCGCGCAGGGCGTGGGCGAGGCGCGTGGTGCGCTCGTACAGCTCGGCGTACGAGACTTCGGTGTCATGGTGGATCAGGGCGGTGCGGTGGGGCGTCTTGCGGGCCCGGCGCGCGGGCCACGATCCCAGTCCCTCATTGCGCATCGGTGGCCTCTTACTCCGTCGTCAGTCCGAGCAGCCGAGCCGCGTTCTCCTTGAGGATCTTCGGCTTGACCTCGTCCTTGATGGTGAGCTTCTCGAAGTCGGCGAGCCAGCGGTCCGGGGTGAGGACCGGGTAGTCGGAGCCGAACAGCACCTTGTCCTTGAGCAGCGTGTTCGCGTACTGCACGAGCTGCGGCGGGAAGTACTTCGGCGACCAGCCGGACAGATCGATGTGGACGCCGGGCTTGTGGGTGGCGACCGCGAGGGCCTCGTCCTGCCAGGGGAAGGAGGGGTGCGCCAGGATGATCTTCAGATGCGGGAAGTCCGCGGCGACGTCGTCCACGTGCAGGGGGTTCGAGTACTTCAGCCGGATTCCGCCGCCGCCCGGGACGCCGGCTCCGATTCCGGTCTGGCCGGTGTGGAAGAGGGCGATGGTGCCGGTCTCCTCGATCACCTCGTACAGGTCGTACGCGATCGAGCGGTCGTTGGGGAAGAAGCCCTGGACGCTGGGGTGGAACTTGAAGCCCTTGACCCCGTACTCCTCGACCAGGCGGCGGGCCTGCTTGACGCCGGCCTTGCCGCGGAAGGGGTCGATGGAGGCGAAGGGGATGAGCACGTCCGGGTTGGCGGCCGCGGCCTCGGCGACCTCCTCGTTCGGGACGGGCTCGGTACCGGTCGCCGACTCGGCGTCCACGGTGAAGATGACGGCGGCCATCTTCCGCTCGCGGTAGTACGCGGCCGTCTCCTCCAGGGTCGGCTTGCGCTTCCCCTCGACCTTGAAATAGGCGCTGGAGGCGTCGTGGAGGTCGTCGTCCAGGGACGAGTGGCCCTTGGAGGAGACCTCGGCATGCGTGTGGACGTCGATCGCGACGAGTTCCTCGACGTTGAGGGTCGTCATGGTTACGCCTCCGGGAACTTCGGCGCGGGGATGCCCACGGTCTGCGGCTCGGCGCCCAGCGAGGTGGGCCAGGCCTCGGCGAGGGCATCGGGCGACCAGCCACCGTCAGCGTACGCCGCCTTGATCTCCTGCGGATGGGACCAGAGGGTCACCTTGTCGCCGCCGATGCCGATGGCCTGGCCGGTCACGCCGCGGGCGGCCTCGGACGCCAGGAACGGGATCAGCGCGGCGCAGTCCTCGGGGGTGCCGAAGCCCTCACCCTTGCGCAGGAAGTCCGGCAGCGGCTCGCCCTGGCGCATCGCCTCGATGTAGGGGGCGAAGGCCGGGATGGTCTCGGTCATCGCGGTGGCGGCCACGGGGACGATCGCGTTGACGGTGATGCCCGCGCGGCCCAGCTCCATCGACCACGTACGGGCCATGGCGGCGATGCCGGCCTTCGCGGCGGAGTAGTTCGTCTGGCCGAAGTTGCCGCGCTGCCCGGCCGGGGAGCCCACCAGGATGATGCTGCCGCCCTCGCCCTGCTCGCGCAGGCGCACCGCGGCGGCGCGGGCACAGGTGAAGGTGCCCTTCAGGTGGGTGGTGATCACCGCGTCGAAGTCCTCGTCGGACATCTTCCACAGGACCTTGTCGCGCAGGATGCCCGCGTTGGTGACCAGGATGTCGAGGCGCCCGAACTCTTCCACCGCACGGGTGACCAGGCGGTCCGCGGCCTCGGACGTACCGACCGCTACCACCTCGGCGACGGCCTTGCCGCCGGCCTGGGTGATGGACTTGACGGCCTGCTCGGCCACGGCTTCGTCGACGTCGTTGACGACCACGGAGGCGCCTACGGCAGCCAGAGCGTGCGCGTAGGCCAGGCCGAGGCCACGGCCACTGCCGGTGACGACGGCGACCTTGCCGGTGAGATCGATGCTGGGCACGAGGGGGTCCCTTCGAGAAGGAGCTGCGGCTACGAGATCGAAGCTAAGGACAATAATTGTCGACGTCAATAGTTGTTGCTCGCTCAGTTGTGCGTCATGCTGTCTCCCATAGGCAGGATCCGCCGTAGTACGCAGAACCGCGCCACGCAGGACCCCCGCAGTACGCAGGACCGCCCCGACCCGGGGCCTCGACCAGGGAGCCCGACATCACCGGCCAGCAGCACGCAACGAACCCCGACGCCATCGACGCGCAGGAGCCGTGGATGCGCGGGCTGCACGCGGACACCGGCTACCTGCTGTACCGGATCGGTCTGCGCTCGGGGCAGCTGTTCAACGCGTTCCTCCAGGAGTCGGGGCTGCGGCTGCGTCACTACGCGCTGCTGCGCTTCCTGGCCACCACCGAGGGCGCGCTGCAGCGGGAGCTGAGCACCCGGCTCGGGTACGACCCGAGCGCGATCGTCGGCCTGGTCGACGACCTGGAGAAGCTCGGCTTCGCCGCCCGCCGCCCGTCGCCCGACGACCGCCGCAGCCGGATCGTCGTCCTCACCGACGACGGCCGGGCATTCCTGCGTGACACCGACGAGGCGGGGCTGCGCGCGACAAGCACCCTGCTCCGCCCCCTCGACGCCACCGAGCGGGACACGCTGCACACGCTCCTGCAACGGATCGCCGAGACCGAACTCAGCTGATGACCGCACGCTCGGCGCCCGACCGCCTCCTCTCCGTGCTCGCCGCCTTCGATCACGACCACCCGGCGCTCTCCCTCACGGACATCAGCCGCCGGGCCGGGCTCTCCCTCACCACCGCCCATCGTCTTGTGAGCGCGCTCAGCCAATGGGGCGCCCTGGAGCGCGACGAGTCCGGGGTGTACCACGTGGGGCTGCGCCTGTGGGAGGTCGCCGCGCTCGCCCCGCGCGGCCTGGCCCTGCGGCAGATCGCGCTGCCGTATCTGGAGGACCTGTACGAGGCCACGCACGAGAACGTGCAGCTGGCGGTGCGCGACGGCTCCGAGGTCGTCTACATCGAGTGGATCTCCGGGCGCTCCGCTGTCGGCGTACGGATCCAGGTGGGCGCGCGCTGGCCGCTGCACGCGACCGGGGTGGGGCTCGCGCTGCTCGCGCACAGCGACGTCGCTTCGCAGGACGCGTACTGTGCGCAGCCGCTCGCCCGGTTCACCTCGCACACCATCACGGACCCGGCGACCCTGCGCCGCGTCCTCGCCGAAGTCCGGCGCTCCGGCGTCGCGGTGAGCAGCCGACAGGTCACCGAGGACGCGCTGTCGGTGGCCGCTCCGGTCAGAGGAGCGGACGGATCGGTCGTGGCCGCGGTCTCCGTCGTGGTGCCCCAACGCGACGCCCAGACCCCGGCGTTGATCCCGGCGGTGCGGCTCGCGGCGCGCGGCATCTCGCGGGCACTCGGCTGGCAGCCGGAGCCGGACAAGCCGCCGGGCGGCTGACGGGCGAGTGACGGGATACTGACCTGTCAGACGGATAGTCACTGTGCCCGACCCGTACACCACGCGCGGCCTCACCTCGGAGGACGGGCAGGCCCTGGTCATCCCCGTTACGCTGAAGGGCGGTCTCGACGACGACGCCGAGGAGAAGGCCGTGGACACGGCCGCTGACCGCGTCCACCGGACGTGGCGCAAGCCGAGTTGATCTCACTGCCGGTCGTCCTCGCCCTGCTGCTCGTCATCTTCGGCGGACTGCGCGCCGCCGGGCTGCCGCTGCAAGGCGGCAACCGATCTGGTCCAGCGTGTACGGGACGTACGCGGGGACGAGCCCGTCGAGGTCACCGGTGTGGCGGCCCGACTGGTCGACTTCCGCACGATGCTCGGCGACCGCGCGCCCTGGGCCGCCCTCACCGTGCTCGCCGGCATCTTCACACTGCTCAGCCTGGCCGCCGCGCTGGGAGTGGTGGTCCGGGTCTTCCAGGACGGTCATCTGGCGGGAGCGCTGGGCGGCCTGCGCCAGCTCCGGCCGCGTGGTCACCGGCACCTGACGCTGGCGGTCCTGATCGACGCGACCGTCGTCCGCATGCGGAGGAGGCTGCACCCGCTGAGCCCCAACTGACAGCCCGGTCCTGATCCCGGCCGGCGGCGCGCCATCCCAGGCATGCACCCAGCGAAAGCGTGAACACTTTCCCGGAAAGTGTTCACGCTTTTCGCAGCTGGTGTCCCGGCAGAGGGTGATGGGCCAACAGCGTCCCCTCGGACCCGGCCTTCGCGATCGTTCACCGCGTGAACTCCCCTTCCCCGCAAGTACTTTCTCGGCTTTACCTCTTGACGACTGGCGCCACGGAGAGCACATTGTCCGGCGCAGCTGTAATGAGAGCGCTCTCAGCGCACCCGCACCTCCCCCCACCCTCAGTGAAGAGGCACCCATGAGCGGAACTCACAGCAAACGCAAACCTCGTCGGCGTGTGCTCATCGCCGTCCTGAGCACACTGGGCCTGGCCGCGGGCGCCGCCGCGGCCGTCACCCTGCCCGCCAACGCGTCGCCGCCCCCTCCCCCGACGGGCTGGACAGAAGTGTTCGTCGACGACTTCAACGGCACCGCGGGCTCCGGCGTCGACACCGGCCACTGGCAGTACGCGACGGGCACCGGCTACCCGGGCGGGCCCGCCAACTGGGGCACGGGCGAGATCGAGACGATGACCGACAGCACGGACAACGTCGCCCTCGACGGCAACGGAAACCTGCGCATCACGCCACGCCGCGACGCCTCCGGGAACTGGACCTCGGGCCGCATCGAAACCAACCGCACCGACTTCCAGCCGCCCGCCGGAGGCAAGCTGCGCGTCGAGGGCCGGATCCAGGTGCCGAACGTCACCGGCGCCGCCGCCAAGGGCTACTGGCCCGCGTTCTGGATGCTGGGCGAGCCCTACCGCGGCAACTATCAGAACTGGCCGAGCGTCGGCGAGTTGGACATCATGGAGAACACCCAGGGCCAGAACACGGTGTTTGCCACGATGCACTGCGGCACCGCCCCGGGCGGCCCCTGCAACGAGAACACCGGCATCGGCGGATCCGCCCCGTGTCCCGGCACGGCATGCACGGCCGGATTCCACACGTACGCCGTGGAGTGGGACAGGTCGACCGGCACGGAAGAGATCCGCTTCTACGTCGACGACTCCAACTTCCATACGGTGCGGGAGAACCAGGTCGACGCGACGACTTGGGCCAACGCCACCGACCACGGCTTCTTCATCATCCTGAACGTCGCGATGGGCGGCGCCTTCCCGAACGCGCACGGCGGCGGCCCGGACAGCGGCACGGAACCCGGCCACCCGCTCGTGGTCGACTACGTCCAGGTTCTCCAGGCGGCCGGCTAGGTGATCGATTCCAAGGGATGAGCCGAGTGCATGGGACGAGGGTGTCCAACAGTCCAACGTCGGTGTGTGGAGACAGAGTTGGACACCCTCGCGACCCCCCTCGCCACCGACCCGGGCCTGGTTACCCCTTGGATTCGATCACCTAGGACGCACGTAATTTCCCCGCACAGTTCGCACCATGCTCGCCTTGAGCCGCGGACGAAGGGGAAGGATCACCTCCGCACATACCCCGAACGCACTTGCGGAGAGGCAGGTGGACGGATGTCCCTGGCGGAGCGGATGGGCGGCGAGGGCGGCGGCCCCAAGGCCATCGACGGCTTCGGCGATGCCCGGGTCGGTGGGGGGAACAGGACCTCGGCCGGGCGTCACGCGCTGCTGCCGCTACGGCTCTTCCTCGGCATCACCTTCGTCTACGCCGGTTTGGACAAGCTCACCGACTCCGCCTTCCTCGCCGGCAGCGGTGACGGCTCGCTCGCCTCGCTGCTGGAGAGCGTGCACCAGACGGCGGCCGTGCCCTGGCTGATCGACCTCGCGCTGAAGAGCCCGGAGGGTTTCGGCTATGCCATCGCGGCGGGCGAGATCGCCGTGGGAGCGGGGACGTTGCTGGGCCTGTGGCCCCGGCTGGCCGCATTCGGCGGGGGGCTGATCTCGCTCACCTTCTGGCTGACGGTCAGCTGGGAGACCGAGCACTACTACTACAGCAATGACCTTGCCTATCTGATGTCCTGGCTGCCGCTGCTGCTGTCGGGGGCGCCGACGTACTCGCTGCAATCGTTGCTGGCGGTGCGGCGACGGCGGAGGGGCCAGCAGATCTTTGGCTAGAGGACGTGGCTAGAACGAGCAGCCCTGCTCCAGGTAGTGGCGCGTGACGGCCTCCGTCGGGAGATGCGCGCGGAACTCGTAGCACCACATGGCTCCGTGTCAACCGTCCGTCGGCCATCGCGTCCTCCATCTGTCGTTCGACCTTCTCGGCGCCCGCTTCGAGTTCGGCCCGGCGGGCTTTTCCCGCCTGGGCGTCGCGCTCGCGCTGGAAGCGGTAACAGCCGTCCGGCTTCAGCTGCTTGGCAGTGACGGAGAACGTGGTCACCCGGAACTCATAGCAGTCCTTGCCCCCAGGTCCGGTGCCGCCATCCAGCCACGCGAGCGTGGTCAGCCGGCCGCTCGCGGTCTCGGTGTCCTGGATCCTGATGCCCGAGGTCTTCCACACCTGCGCGGTGCCCGCGCCCTCGACCCCGCCACGGGCCACCGCGGCCCGCAGTTCCACGATCACGTCGTCGGCGACCTCCGTCGGCTTCCGGTACGGCCAGGGCGAACGGTCGAGGCAGGACCGCGCGGGCACTTCGCGTACGGAGACGGAAGACGAACCGGCAGAGGGGACGGCCTCGAACCGGTAGCACCCGTCGGCGTCCCCGCTGCCGACGACCCCGGCACCCACGAAAGCCGACAGCCGCACGGTGACCGTGACGGTCCGGGCCTGACGCCGGACCTCGGGGCGCGGCTTCGCGTAGCCCACCACCGCCCGGTCGATCTCGGTACCGAGCAGGACGCCATCGGCGGCCGCCCGCGCCAGGGCGGCCCGCGTCCGGTCCACGCTCTCTTTCAGGTCGTCCCGCGCCTGGTTGCCGTAACGCCAGCCGCTCGTCCCGATCCACGCCATCACGCCAACGACCGCCACCAGGGAGAGCACCAGCATGGTCAGGCAACCATTGATCAGACATCCCCCGCGTCTCGCCACTCCGGCAGACTCCCCCAGCCGCCGACCCCGGGCACACCCCTTGTCCGATACGTGATGGAACAGACTCCGGACCATGGTCGAACCGGACCGTGGTCGAACGGGGCGTCCCTCCTTCAGAGTGTGAACTCCCCATTCCTCGGGGGGCTTTCGCTGCTTTACCTCTTGACGACCGGAGTGCCGAAGAGCACATTGGCCGCGCAGCTGTGATGAGAGCGCTCTCACAAACACCCGCGCACCTCCACTCCGTACCCGAAGAGGCACCCATGAGGGAAACTTCCGGCACACAAGTCAGACGCGGTAGACGCGGTCCGTTTCGGCGTACGCTCATCGCCCTCGTCAGCGTCCTGAGCCTGGCGGCGGCCGGGGCGCCGGCCGCCCAGGCGGACGCGCCCGCGCCGCCGGCCGGCTGGACCCAGGTCTTCGTCGACGACTTCAACGGCGCCGCGGGCACCGGCGTCAACACCTCGAACTGGCAGTACGCGACCGGCACCGGCTATCCCGGCGGCCCCGCCAACTGGGGTACCGGCGAAGTCGAGACGATGACCTCCAGTACCAACAACGTGGCGCTGGACGGCTCCGGGAACCTCCGGATCACCCCGCGGCGCGACGCCTCCGGCAACTGGACGTCGGGCCGCATCGAGACCAACCGCACCGACTTCCAGCCGCCTGCCGGAGGCAAACTGCGTGTCCAGTCCCGGATCCAGATGCCGAACGTGACGGGCGCCGCCGCCCGGGGCTACTGGCCGGCCTTCTGGATGCTGGGCGCGCCCTACCGCGGCAACTACCAGAACTGGCCGAGCGTCGGTGAACTGGACATCCTGGAGAACGTCCAGGGCGTCAACACCGTGTGGGCCACCATGCACTGCGGCACCAACCCTGGCGGTCCCTGTAACGAGACGACCGGCCTCGGCGGCTCCACCTCCTGCCCCGGCACGACCTGTCAGGCGGGCTTCCACACGTACAGCATGGAGTGGGACCGGTCGACGAGCCCTGAGGAGATCCGCTTCTACGTCGACGGCACCAACTACCACACCGTACGAGCGAACCAGGTCGACGCGACGACCTGGGCCAACGCCACCAACCACGGCTTCTTCATCATCCTGAACGTGGCGATGGGCGGCGCCTTTCCTGCCGCGTACGGCGGTGGCCCGGACAGCGCCACAGTGCCCGGCCACCCGCTCGTCGTCGACTACGTCCAGGTGCTGCAGGCCGGCGGGGGCGGCACCACACCTCCCCCGACCGGCAACCGTGACGCTTACAGCGCGATCCAGGCCGAGTCGCACGACGGCCAGAGCGGCGTGGGCACGGAGACGACCACCGACTCCGGCGGCGGCCAGAACATCGGCTCCCTCGCAGGCGGCGACTGGGCCCTCTACAAGGGCGTCAACTTCGGCTCTACACCCGCCAAGCAGTTCTACGCCCGCGTCGCCAGCGGTGCCCCCTCCGGCGTCAGCGGCCTGGTCGAGGTCCGCCTGGACAGCCGCACCAGCGCCCCGATCGGCAGTTTCTCGCTGGCCAACACCGGAGGCTGGCAGAGCTGGAAGACGGTCCCGGCGAACATCCGCGACGTCACCGGAACACACGACGTCTACCTGACCTTCACCAGCGGCCAGCCGGCGGAATTCGTGAACGTGAACTGGTTCAACTTCGGCCGCTGACCGAGGAGTTCGACCAAGACCAGCGAGAGGGGCGGGCCGGCCGGCCCGCCCCTCTCAATGCAACTCCGCCCGGAACGCCGCCGGGGTCGAGTCGGTGTGCTGGTGGAAGAACTTGGAGAAGTTCGCGGCGTCGGGGAAGCCGACGGCCGCGCCGACGCGTCCGATGGGCATGTCCGTGTGGGCGAGTAGACGCTTGGCCTCCAGGACGACCCGCTTGTCGATGAAGCCCTTGGGCGTCTCGCCCGTCGCGGCGCGCACCGCGCGGACCAGGGTGCGGCGGGAGTAGCCGAGGGCATCGGCGTACGCGCTGACGCTGTGATTGGTGGCGAAGCCGTTCTCGACCGCCTCCCGGAAACGCGTGAAGGCGGTGTCGGCCTGGTCGGGCCCCGGCCGCGCGGAACGCGCCGCGAGGTCGGCCAGCCGGAGGAGGAACGCGGTCAGGGAGTGCTGCAGCACCGCGGTGTGCACGCCCGGCGGCAGCGTCGTCGTGTCGACGTACTCGCGTTCCAGCTGTGCCAACGAGTGGTGGAGCGCGGTCAGTTCGTCCGGTTCCGGTCGCAGCAGCGGTGGCAGGTCGTAGCGGTAGAGGCCGGTCGCCTCCACGGTCGCGCGCGGGAGGAAGCCCGGCTGCATGGTCAGCACCGTCCCGCGATACCCGGCCGTCCGGGAGAAGCGGTGGACCTGGCCGGGGCGGATCCACAGCAGGTCGCCGGCCGAGACCTCGTACGCGGCGAAGTCGATCATGTGGTTCACCGGGCCGCCACTGAACAGCATCACGACATGGAAGTCGATGCGGTGCACGCGTTCCAGGGGCGCGTCCGTGTGCCAGGTGTGGCCGGGGCCCATCGGGCCGACCTGCATACCGACGCCGGAGAGGCTCTGGTCGACGGGGAAGGGGAAGGTCTTGATCCCGTCCCCGTCTTGCATGGATCTGTCTGCCATGTCCCTCTCGCGGCGGCTCGGCCCTGCGCTCCGTGTCCCACTTTCACCGAAGCCTGACACAGGCCTACCTTCCGCGTTAAAGGTCTGACTTTTAATTTTGAAGGCGTCCAGCCATCCATTTCTCCCTCACTGAGGACTTCTTGAAGATGAGTACGCGCTCACACGACGACCTCGAGTGGACCGACCTCGACCGGCGTGCCGTCGACACTGCCCGACTGCTGGCGGCCGACGCCGTACAGAAGGTCGGCAACGGCCACCCCGGTACCGCGATGAGCCTCGCCCCGGTCGCGTACACCCTCTTTCAGAAGGTGATGCGGCACGATCCGGCGGACCCCGAATGGACCGGCCGCGACCGCTTCGTCCTCTCCCCCGGCCACACCTCGCTGACCCTCTACACGCAGCTCTACCTCTCCGGGTACGAGTTGGAGCTGGACGATCTGAAGGCGTTCCGTACGCACGGCTCGAAGACGCCCGGCCATCCCGAGTACGGACACACCGCAGGCGTCGAGACCACGACCGGCCCCCTCGGCCAGGGCGTCGCCAACGCCGTGGGCATGGCGATGGCCGCCCGCTACGAGCGCGGCCTGTTCGACCCGGACGCCCCGGAGGGCGTGTCCCCCTTCGACCACACCATCTGGGCGATCGTCTCCGACGGCGACCTGGAGGAGGGCATCTCCGCCGAGGCCTCGTCCCTCGCGGGCCACCAGAAGCTCGGCAACCTCGTCTTCGTCTACGACGACAACCACATCTCCATCGAGGGCGACACGCAGACCGCGTTCTCCGAGGACGTCCTGAAGCGTTACGAGGCGTACGGCTGGCACGTCCAGCGGGTCGAGCCGGTGCTGGGCGGTGATGTCGACGTCCACGCGCTGTACGCGGCGCTCGTGGCGGCGCGGGCCGAGACCGAGCGCCCCTCGATCATCGCGATGCGCACGATCATCGCCTGGCCCGCGCCGAACGCGCAGAACACCGAGGCCTCGCACGGCTCGGCGCTCGGCGCGGACGAGATCGCGGCCACCAAGCGGCTGCTGGCATTCGACCCGGAGAAGACCTTCGAGGTCACGGGCGAGGTCCTGAACCACACCCGTGAGGCCCTCGACCGCGGCGCCGAAGCGCACGCCGCCTGGGACAAGCGGCTCGACAAGTGGCGCGGCGCCCATCCGGAGCGCGCCCAGCTCTTCGACCGCGTCGTGGCAGGTCAGCTGCCCGAGGGCTGGGAGCGGGCCCTGCCGGTGTTCGAGGCGGGCACGTCCGTCGCCACGCGCGCCGCGTCCGGCAAGGTCCTCCAGGCGCTGGGCGGGGTGATCCCCGAGCTGTGGGGCGGCTCCGCCGACCTCGCGGGTTCCAACAACACGACCATCGACAAGACGAGTTCGTTCCTGCCGAAGGGCAACCCCCTGCCGGAGGCCGACCCTTACGGCCGCACCATCCACTTCGGCATCCGAGAGCACTCCATGGCCGCGGAGATGAACGGCATCGCGCTGCACGGCAACACCCGCGTCTACGGCGGCACGTTCCTCGTCTTCTCGGACTACATGCGCAACGCGGTACGCCTGTCCGCGCTGATGCAGCTCCCGGTGACGTACGTGTGGACCCATGACTCCATCGGCCTGGGCGAGGACGGGCCCACCCACCAGCCCGTCGAGCACCTCGCCTCGCTGCGCGCCATCCCAGGCCTGAACATCGTCCGCCCGGCCGACGCCAACGAGACGGCGGTCGCCTGGGCCGAGATCCTGCGGCGGCACGCCACCGCCCCGGCCCCGCACGGCCTTGCTCTCACGCGTCAGGGCGTGCCGACGTACGAGGCCAACCCCGAGGCGGCAAGGGGTGGTTACGTCCTGCGGGACGCCTCCACCGAGACCCCGGACGTCATCCTCATCGCCACCGGTTCCGAGGTGCGGCTCGCCGTCGCGGCGCGTGAGCGGCTGGAGGAAGAGGGCGTGGGCACCCGGGTGGTGTCGATGCCGTCCGTGGAGTGGTTCGAGGAACAGTCCCCGGAGTACCGGGCGAGCGTGCTGCCGCCGGCCGTGAAGGCCCGTGTGGCCGTCGAGGCCGGAATCGGTCTGACCTGGTACCGGTATGTCGGTGACGCCGGACGCATCGTCTCGCTGGAGCACTTCGGCGCCTCCGCCGACGCGAAGACCCTGTTCACCGAGTACGGCTTCACCGCCGAGAACGTCGCATCCGCCGCCCGGGAATCACTCGCCGCCGCGCGTGGTTGACCCGATCGCCAGAAAGAAGATGATCACTGTGACTGACATATCCGCACCCGTAGAGCCCCTCAAGTCCCTTTCCGACGAAGGCGTTTCCATCTGGCTGGACGATCTGTCACGCACGCGGATCACGTCCGGCAACCTCGCCGAACTGATCGAGAAGCGGAACGTGGTGGGTGTCACCACCAACCCGTCGATCTTCCAGTCCGCGATCGGCTCCGGCGAGGGCTACGAGGAGCAGCTCGCCGAACTCGCCGTACGCGGCGTGACGGTCGACGAGGCCGTCCGGATGATGACGACCGCCGACGTCCGCGCCGCCGCCGACATCCTGCGGCCCGTGTACGACGCGACCGGCGGCCGCGACGGCCGTGTCTCCATCGAGGTCGACCCCCGCCTCGCGCACCGGACCGCGGCCACGGTCGCCGAGGCCAAGCAGCTCGCCTGGCTGGTGGACCGGCCCAATGTGATGATCAAGATCCCGGCGACCGAGGCGGGTCTCCCCGCGATCACCGAGGTCATCGGCCTCGGCATCAGCGTCAACGTGACGCTGATCTTCTCG
This sequence comes from Streptomyces sporangiiformans, assembly GCF_005768555.2. Classification (GTDB taxonomy): domain Bacteria; phylum Actinomycetota; class Actinomycetes; order Streptomycetales; family Streptomycetaceae; genus Streptomyces; species Streptomyces sporangiiformans. The sequence goes on along the minus strand of NZ_VCHX02000058.1, from coordinate 3,940 downwards.
CTGGAGCGCTACCGCGAGGTCATGGACGCCTACCTGGCCGGTCTGGAGAAGGCGCGGGCCGCGGGCCTCGATCTCTCCGCCATCCACTCCGTCGCCTCCTTCTTCGTGTCGCGCGTCGACAGCGAGGTCGACAAGCGGCTCGCGAAGCTCGGCTCGGACGAGGCTCTCGCGCTCAGGGGCAGGGCGGCGCTCGCCAACGCCCGCCTGGCCTATGAGGCGTACGAGGACGTGTTCGGCTCCGCCGGCAATTCGACACAGTCCTCCGACCGCTGGACCACGCTCGCCCCGTCCGGCGCCCACCGCCAGCGCCCCCTGTGGGCCTCGACGGGCGTCAAGGACCCGGCGTACAAGGACACGCTGTACGTCGACGAGCTGGTCGCGCCCGGCACGGTCAACACCATGCCGGAGGCCACGCTGACCGCCACCGCCGACCACGGCGACATCCGCGGCGACACGGTGAGCGGCGGCTACGCCCAGGCGCATGCCGACCTGGACGCCATCGAGCGGCTCGGCATCGCCTACGACGAGGTCGTGCGGCAGCTGGAGGACGAGGGCGTCGCCAAGTTCGAGGCCGCGTGGGGCGATCTGCTGGACGCCGTCGCGGCCTCGCTGAGCGGCAAGGGAGTCGTGGCGGAATGAGCAAGAGCGACACGTCTGTCGAGGCGCTCGTCGAAGCGCTCACGGCACAGAGGGCATCCACCGCGGGCGTCGCCGCCGAAGCGCCGGTCGCGCTGCCGGCAGCGGGCACCCCGGCCGATGACTGGACCAACCCCCTGCGTGATCCCCGCGACCGCCGTCTCCCCCGGATCGCCGGCCCCTCCGGGCTCGTGATCTTCGGCGTCACCGGCGACCTGGCCCGCAAGAAGCTGATGCCGGCCGTCTACGACCTGGCCAACCGCGGTCTGCTCCCGCCGGGCTTCTCGCTCCTCGGGTTCGCCCGCCGCGAATGGGAGGACCAGGACTTCGCGCAGGTGGTGCACGACGCGGTGCGCGAGCACGCCCGTACGGATTTCCGCGAGGAGGTCTGGCAGCAGCTCGCCGAGGGCATGCGATTCATCCCGGGGGACTTCGACGACGACAACGCGTTCGAGCAACTGCGCGCGGCCGTCAAGGAGTTGGACGCCTCCCGGGGCACCAGCGGCAACTACGCCTTCTACCTCTCCGTACCGCCGAAGTTCTTCCCGAAGGTCGTCCAGCAGCTGAAGAGGCACGGGCTCGCGGACGCTCCGGAGGGCTCGTGGCGGCGCGCCGTCATCGAGAAGCCGTTCGGCCACGACCTGGCGAGCGCGCGCGAGCTCAACGCGATCGTGCACGAGGTGTTCGACCCGGACCAGGTGTTCCGCATCGACCACTACCTCGGCAAGGAGACCGTTCAGAACATTCTGGCGCTCCGCTTCGCCAACCAGATGTACGAACCCATCTGGAACCGGTCGTACGTCGACCACGTGCAGATCACCATGGCCGAGGACATCGGCATCGGCGGCCGGGCCGGGTACTACGACGGCATCGGCTCGGCCCGGGACGTCATCCAGAACCACCTGCTCCAGCTGATGGCCCTGACCGCGATGGAGGAGCCCGCCGCCTTCGACGCCGAGTCCCTGCTGGCCGAGAAGCTGAAGGTCCTCAAGGCCGTCAGGGTCCCGGACGACCTGGGCCGGCACACCGTCCGCGGGCAGTACGCCGAGGGCTGGCAGGGCGGCAGGCAGGTGCGCGGCTACCTCCAGGAGGACGGCATCGACCCGGCCTCCACGACCGACACCTACGCCGCGGTCAAGCTGGAGGTCGACAACCGCCGCTGGGCCGGTGTCCCCTTCTATCTGAGGACCGGAAAGCGCCTCGGCCGCCGCGTCACGGAGATCGCCGTCGTCTTCCACCGTGCCCCGCACTCCCCCTTCGACTCGACCGCCACGGAGGAGCTGGGCGCGAACGCCATCGTCATCCGCGTCCAGCCCGACGAGGGCATGACGGTGCGCTTCGGCTCGAAGGTGCCGGGTACGTCGATGGAGATCCGGGACGTCACGATGGACTTCGCTTACGGCGAGTCCTTCACCGAGTCCAGCCCCGAGGCGTACGAACGCCTCATCCTGGATGTGCTGCTCGGTGACGCCAACCTCTTCCCGCGCCACAGGGAAGTGGAGGAGTCCTGGAGGATCCTCGACCCGGTCGAGAACTACTGGGACTCCCACGGCAGGCCCGCGCAGTACGCCTCGGGCAGCTGGGGACCCGGGGAAGCCGACGAGATGCTCGCACGAGACGGACGGAGCTGGCGCAGGCCATGAAGATCGACCTGACCGACACCACGGCAAGCAAGATCAACAAGTCCCTGGTGGAGGGCCGCCGCGCCATCGGCACACCCGCCGTGGGCATGGTCCTGACGATGGTCATCGTGACGGACGAGGAGAACGCGTACGACTCGATCAAGGCGGCCGAGGAAGCCTCGCACGAGCACCCCTCGCGCACGCTCGTCGTCATCAGGCGCGTCTCCCGTTCGCCCCGTGACCGGACGAACTCACGCCTCGACGCCGAGGTCCGGGTCGGCGCGGACTCGGGCACCGGCGAGACGGTGGTGCTCCGGCTGTACGGGGAGGTCGGGGACCACGCCGACTCGGTGGTCCTCCCCCTGCTGCTGCCGGACGCGCCCGTCGTCGTCTGGTGGCCCGTGGACGCCCCCGAGTTCCCCGCCAAGGACCCGCTGGGGGCGTTGGCCCAGCGCAGGATCACCGACATGTACGCCGTGGAGCAGCCTCTCCGCGCGCTGGAGGCCCGCGTCGCCTCGTACACGCCCGGCGACACCGACCTCGCCTGGACCCGGCTGACACCGTGGCGCTCGATACTGGCCGCGGCTCTCGACCAGGCGCGCGCGAAGGTGATCTCGGCCGCCGTCGAGAGCGAGGCCGAGAACCCGAGCGCCGAGCTGCTTGCCCGCTGGCTGGGCGCCCGGCTCGGCGTACCGGTCGAGCGTGTCGTCACCGCCGGACCGGTGGTGACGGCCGTACAGCTCGGCGCGGAGAACGGCGCGCTCCGGATCGACCGCCCCGAGGGCCCGCTGGCCACCCTCTCTCTGCCCGGCCAGCCCCCGCGCACCCTCGCGTTGAAGGTCCGCAGCACCTCCGAGCTGATCGCCGAGGAGCTGCGCCGCCTCGACGCGGACGAGATGTACGCCGTCGCCCTGCGCGCCGACGGCGAGGAAGGGACCAGCCGTGCCTGACACGCCCAGGCTCATCCGCCGCCCCGAGTGGACAGCGCTGGAGGACCACCGCGCGGACAGCATGCTCCACCCTCAGCTGCGCGACCTGTTCGCCACGGACCCCGGGCGCGCGGAGCGCTACACCGTCCGCGCCGGCGATCTGCGCATCGACTACTCCAAGCATCTGATCAACGACGAGACGCTCGCCCTGCTCCAGGAACTCGCCGCCGCGACCGATGTGTTCGGGTTGCGCGACGCCATGTTCCGCGGCGAGAAGATCAACACGACCGAGGACCGGGCCGTGCTGCACACCGCGCTGCGCGCCGCGCGTGACGCGGTCGTCGAGGTCGACGGCGAGAACGTCGTGCCGGCGGTGCACGCCGTGCTCGACAAGATGAGCGCCTTCGCCGAGAAGGTCCGCTCCGGTGAGTGGACCGGCCACACGGGCAGGCGGATCCGCACGGTGGTCAACATCGGCATCGGCGGCTCGGACCTGGGCCCCGCGATGGCGTACGAGGCGCTGCGCTCCTTCACCGACCGCGAGCTGACGGTCCGCTTCGTCTCCAATGTGGACGGCGCCGATCTGCACGAGGCGGTACGGGATCTGGACGCGGCCGAGACGCTGTTCATCATCGCCTCGAAGACCTTCACCACCATCGAGACGATCACCAACGCGACGTCGGCGCGGGACTGGCTGCTGTCCGAGCTGAAGGCCGGCCCGGACGCCGTCGCGGCGCACTTCGTGGCCCTGTC
>NZ_VCHX02000061.1 GCF_005768555.2 Streptomyces sporangiiformans | reverse complement strand
GCACACCGGCCGTGCGTCACGCCCGCCGGAAGGCCGGTTATCAGCTGCGGGTCCGTTGTGGCTGGTCGCGCCCGCGCGGCGGAGCCGCATCGTGTCACAGCCCTGCGCCCCTTACGGGGCGCTGCCTCGCGAGGAGAGCCCGTGCCCGAAGTCCTCAAAGCCCCCCTGGTCGTCGAGTTTCCCTTCACCCGTTCCCTCAGCCCCGTCCAGAGCGCCTTCCTCACCGGACTGCGCGAGCGCGTCGTCCTCGGCGTGAAGACCAGCGACGGCAGGACCCTCGTCCCGCCTGTCGAGTACGACCCCGTCACCTCCGAAGACCTTCACGACCTCGTACAGGTCGCTCCCACCGGCACCGTCACCACCTGGGCCTGGAACCACGCCCCCCGCCGCGACCAGCCCCTGGACACGCCCTTCGCCTGGGTCCTGGTCCGGCTCGACGGCGCCGACACGGCACTCCTGCACGCCCTGGACGCCCCCGGGCCGGACGCCGTGCACACCGGCATGCGGGTCCGGGTCCGCTGGGCCGAGGAACGCTCCGGCGCCATCACCGACATCGCCTGCTTCGAGCCGTACGACAGCCTCGAGAACCATGAACTCGCCCATCACGACGGACAGTTCGACGACATGGTGACCGGCATCGTCGCCCCCGCCCGCCTCGACTACACCTACTCGCCAGGCCGAGCCCAGTCCGGCTACATCAACTCGCTCGCCGACCGGCGGATCGTCGGCGAACGGTGCCCGTCCTGCCGGAAGGTGTACGTGCCGCCGAGGGGCGCGTGTCCCACCTGCGGGGTGGCCACATCGGAACAGGTCCAGGTGGGACCACGCGGCACGGTCACCACGTACTGCATCGTCAACATCAAGGCCAAGAACCTCGACATCGAAGTCCCCTACGTCTACGGGCACATCGCGCTCGACGGCGCCGACCTCGCCCTGCACGGCCGCATCGGCGGCATCCCCTACGACCAGGTGCGCATGGGCCTGCGCGTCGAGCCGGTGTGGACGTCCGGGGGCCGCTACCCCGACCACTACCGGCCCACCGGCGAGCCCGACGCGGACTACGAGACGTACAAGGAGCTGCTGTGACCGGGGACGCACAAGAGGCCGCCGGGGCGCGTGAGATCGCCGTTGTCGCCTTCGCGCAGACCGACCATCTTCGCACCACCGACGAGCTCTCCGAGGTGGAGATGCTCATGCCGGTGCTGCACGAGGTCCTGGCCCGGACCGGGCTGAAGACCAGCGACATCGACTTCACCTGCTCCGGCTCCACGGACTATCTCGCGGGCCGCGCCTTCTCCTTCACCATGGCGCTCGACGGGGTCGGCGCCTGGCCGCCGATCTCCGAGTCGCACGTCGAGATGGACGGGGCGTGGGCGCTGTACGAGGCCTGGACGAAGCTGCTCACCGGGGAGGCCGACACCGCGCTCGTGTACTCGTACGGCAAGTCCTCGCCCGGCTCCGTACGCGACGTACTCACCCGGCAGCTCGACCCGTACTACGTGGCACCCCTGTGGCCGGACTCCGTAGCCCTCGCCGCTCTTCAGGCGCAGGCGCTCATCGACGCGGGGGACACGGACGAGCCCGCGCTCGCCGCGGTGGCCTCCCGCAGTCGCGACGCAGCCGGGTCCAACTCCCATGCTCAGCTGAGGGGTTCGGTGGCGCAGGGGGACTACGTCGTACGTCCGCTGCGTACCGGTGACTGCCCGCCCATCGGTGACGGGGCCGTCGCCGTGATCCTCGCGGCGGGGGAGCGGGCCCGCGAACTGTGCGAGCGGCCCGCCTGGATCCGGGGCATCGACCACCGCATCGAGGCGCACGGCCTCGGCGTGCGCGAACTGACCGACTCGCCGTCCGCGCGACTGGCCGCCGAGAAGGCCGGAGCCTTCGAACGACCCGTCGACACCGCGGAGTTGCACGCGCCTTTCACCTCCCAGGAGGTGGTCCTGCGCAAGGCCCTGCGGCTGGACGGCGACGTCGTGATCAACCCCTCCGGGGGAGCGCTCGCCGCCAACCCGATCATGGCCGCCGGGCTCATCCGCATCGGCGAGGCCGCCGCCCGCATCCACCGCGGCGCCTCCGACCGCGCGCTCGCCCACGCCACCTCCGGACCCTGTCTGCAACAGAACCTGGTCGCCGTACTCGAAGGGGACGCCCGATGAGCAAGGAGCCTGTGGCCGTCGTCGGGATCGGCCAGACCAAGCACGTCGCCGCCCGCCGGGACGTGTCGATCGCGGGCCTCGTCCGAGAGGCCGCCGGACGGGCCCTGGCGGACGCCGAGTTGACGTGGGCCGACATCGACGCCGTGGTCATCGGCAAGGCGCCGGACTTCTTCGAGGGCGTCATGATGCCCGAGCTGTACCTCGCCGACGCCCTCGGTGCGGTCGGCAAACCCATGCTGCGCGTGCACACCGCGGGCTCCGTCGGCGGCTCCACCGCGCTCGTCGCCTCGAACCTGATTGCGGGCCGTGTCCACGGCACCGTACTGACCCTGGCCTACGAGAAGCAGTCCGAGTCGAACGCCATGTGGGGCCTGTCCCTGCCGATCCCGTTCCAGCAGCCGCTGCTGGCCGGCGCGGGCGGCTTCTTCGCGCCCCATGTGCGCGCGTACATACGGCGCACCGGCGCGCCTGACACGGTCGGTTCCCTGGTCGCGTACAAGGACCGTCGCAACGCGCTCAAGAACCCGTACGCGCATCTGCACGAGCAGGACATCACGCTGGAGAAGGTGCAGGCCTCGCCCATGCTGTGGGACCCGATCCGCTACTCCGAGACCTGCCCGTCGTCGGACGGCGCGTGCGCGATGGTGCTCACCGACCGTGCGGGGGCGGCCCGTTCGCCGCGGCCGCCCGCATGGATGCACGGTGGGGCGATGCGCAGCGAGCCGACCCTCTTCGCGGGCAAGGACGCGGTGTCTCCGCAGGCCGGCAAGGACTGCGCGGCCGACGTGTACCGGCAGGCCCAGATCGTGGACCCGCGCCGGGAGATCGACGCCGTGGAGATGTATGTGCCGTTCTCCTGGTACGAACCCATGTGGCTGGAGAATCTCGGCTTCGCCGCCGAGGGCGAGGGATGGAAGCTCACCGAGTCCGGTGTGACGGAACTCGACGGGGATCTGCCGGTCAACATGTCCGGCGGCGTCCTGTCCACCAATCCCATCGGAGCCTCAGGCATGATCCGCTTCGCGGAAGCGGCCCTTCAGGTGCGCGGACAGGCAGGGGAACACCAGGTCGAGGGGGCACGCAGGGCACTCGGGCATGCCTACGGCGGAGGCTCGCAGTTCTTCTCGATGTGGCTGGTCGGAGCGGAGCCGCCCACGTCCTGAGCACGACAGGACCAAGGTGGGACCGGCTCTCTGATCAAGACAGGGCGGCAACCCTCTTCCGCGGCCTGTCCGCCGCCGGAACCGATCGCTAGGCTGGCGGCGGACGACGAACCGGGAGGAGCACGGACGTGGCTGAGAGCACCATCCAGCAGCACCCGCTCGCAGGCTGGGACAAGCCGGAACTTGACCTCAGCAAAGCCGACTGGCACTCCAGCAGCCGTGGGCTTGGGGATGTCCAGATCGCCTTTGTCGAGGGCTTCATCGCGATGCGCAACAGTGGCCGCCCCGAAAGCCCCTCCCTGATCTTCACACCTGCGGAGTGGGGCGCTTTCGTGTCGGGGGCACGGGAGGGGGAGTTCGACCTGACCTGACGGGCAGACACGCGACAGGGTGTTTTCACCCTCTCTTTCCGGACACGCGACCTTCGGCCACGTCCCGGAGTCACGCCTGAGCGAGGCTGGCCCCGGGAAGCAGAAGGCGGCGTTCCGGAGGCGAGGAATTCATGAGCACCCTGCCCGTCATCGCGGCGGTCGACGGTTCCGACGACAGCTTGCGCGCGCTGGAGTGGGCCCTCGAAGCCGCTCGGATGCGTGAGGCTCCGCTGCGTGTGGTCCACGTGCGGCAGTACGCGTCCTGGGCGCAGCCCGAGGTACTGGCCGCCGGGCCGCCGGAGCCGGAGGAGGACCCGGTCCTGCGTCAGGTGCGCAGCCACCTGGAGGGCCGGGCCGACCGGCCGGTGACGGAGTACCTCGCCCCGGAGGGCACACCGGCCGAGGTGCTGCCCGAACTCGGCTCCACCGCCCAGCTGATGGTGCTCGGCTCCCGCGGCCGGGGCGGATTCGCGAGCCTGCTCCTGGGCTCGAACGGGCTGGCCGTGGCGCGGGAAGCGAAGTGCCCCGTGGTCGTGGTGCCCCGCCCCGGACGCGAGGTGCACGAGGACGGCCCCGCCGAGCCGGGTCCGCGCGTGGTGGTGGGCCTGCACGTCGACAGCCCCGACGAGGCGAGCCTCGGTTTCGCGTGCGCCGAGGCCGCACGCCGTGGGGCCCGGGTGCAGGTGGTCGCCGCGTATGCGTGGCCGCTCCAGATGTGGGCCGGCCCCGGCGACTTCGTCCCGCCCTCGGCCGCCGATCAGGAGGCTGTCGAGACCGGTATCCGGACGCTGGCCGACGGCTTCGTGGCCCCGCATCGCGAGCGGCACCCCGAGGTCCGTGTCGAGGTGGACGTGCTGCCGGGCGACGCCGCCGGCCGCTTGGTCGCGGCCTCCAAGGGCGCCGAACTCGTGGTGGTGGGCCGCCACCGCCGGCGCCTGCTCGCGCCCATCCGCATGATCGGCTCGGTCACGCAGGCGGTACTGCTGCACGCGGCGAGCCCGGTGGCCGTGGTGCCGGCGGCCGGCCAGGCGGACTGACCCTCCTCACCGCAGCACCACACACCCGCGCTCTTCGAGGTCCCGCCACACCCCGGCCGGGGCCTCGATGTCGTTCCACCGCAGATCCAGCTTCTCCAAGGACGGCAACTGAGCCACCCAGGACGGCAGTTCGCCGAGCCGGTTGGACCGTAGATCGAGCCGCCGCAGCAACGGCAGCCCGCGCAGCGCCTCGGGGATCTCGGCGAACTCGTTCTCGCGCAGCTCCAGTTCGCGCAGTTCGCGCAGATTTCGTACGGAGTCAGGGAGCGCCGTGAGTCGATTGCCGCGCAGCCACAGCTCGCGCAGCGAGGCGAGTGCGCCGAGCGAGGCGGGCAGCCGGGTGAGGCGATTGTGCTGGGCGCGCAGCTCCACCAGGCCCGTCATCGCAGCCAGCGACTCCGGCAGAGCCGTGAGGTGGTTCTCGCCGACGTTGAGGTAGGCGAGCCGGGTCAGTCGGCCCAGCGACTCGGGGAGTGCGGTGAGCCGGTTGTCGTGCAGATAGAGGAAACGCGTGAGCCCCGTCAGGTCCCCCAACTCGTCGGGGACCTCGGTGAGGCGGTTGTGCCCGAGATCCAGGGTGTGCAGCGTGGTGAGCGTGCCGATGCGGGCCGGCACCTGGGTGAGCCTGTTCTCCGGCAGCAGCAGGACCTCCGGTGCGGGGTGCTGCCACACTTCATCGGGTACCTCGTCGAGGTCGGCGCGCCAGTGGTTGAGTACGCCTTGCCGGGGCACGGCCACAGCAACTCCCGTCGGGCAGAGCCCCTTGAGGACCAGTGCGAGCCGTCGGATTCCCGTCGGCGCCCGCCTTGGACAGCGTCATCGCGTGCGGCTCGCCCACCGTTCCTTTGGAACTGAGCGGGAGTGAGCCCGATCAGCCGCACGCCCCGAACGGTCTCGGGCGCACTGGCTCCCAGCGTACTCAGCCCCGGGCCGGGTGAGGCGGGGAACGGATGTTCCCGATGTGTGCGTGCGGGGCTCGCTCGTACGATCAGTGGCATGCAGCTCCGGTACGGCTTTCGCCTGTACCCGGAGCCCGGCCAGGTCCGTGCGCTGGCGCGGGCGTTCGGGTGCGCCCGCGTCGTCTACAACGACGCTGTGCGTGCCCGCCGCGACGCCCATGCCAACGGCCGGCCGTGCCCCTCGCTGGGCCTGCTGTCTCGGGCTCTGGTCACCGAGGCGAAGCACCGTCCGGAGCGGGCCTGGCTGAGGGAGGTGTCCGCAGTGGTGCTCCAGCAGTCTTTGCGCGACGCCGAGGCCGCCTACCGCAACTTCTTCGCCTCGAGGAAAGGCACCCGTAAGGGCCCCAGGGTCGAGGCGCCGCGGATGAAGTCGCGGAAGGACCAGCGGGCCGCGATCCGGTTCACCGCCAACGCCCGTTGGTCGATCACTCCCGGTGGACGCCTCAACCTGCCGAAGATCGGGGCGGTGAAGGTCGCCTGGTCCAGGCGTCTGCCCGCCGTCCCCTCCAGCGTCACCGTGATCAAGGACAGTGCGGGCAGGTACTTCGCGTCGTTCGTCATCGACACCGACCCGGCCGCCGACGCGGAGCGGGTGCCCGCCACCGACCAGGCCATCGGCATCGACCTGGGCCTCACCCACTTCGCCGTCCTCTCGGACGGTACGAAGATCGACTCCCCGAGGTTCCTGCGCCGGGCGGAGAAAAAGCTGAAGAAGGCACAGCGGGAGCTGTCCCGCAAGCAGAAGGGATCGAAGAACCGGGCCAAGGCCCGTCTGAAGGTCGCCCGCGCCCACGCACAAGTAGCCGATGCCCGCCGAGAGTTCCACCATCAGTTGTCCACCCATCTGATCCGTGAGAACCAAGCGGTCGCGGTGGAGGACCTGGCGGTAAACGGACTCGCGCGCACCCGGCTGGCGAAATCGGTCCACGACGCGGGCTGGGGCACCTTTTGTGAGCATGTTGACCTACAAGGCGGCCCGGTACGGGCGCACCCTGATCAAGGTCGGCCGGTACGAGCCGACCAGCCAGGTCTGCTCCACCTGCGGTGCCAAGGACGGAGCCAAACCCCTGAACGTCCGTGAGTGGACGTGTGCCGCCTGTGGCACAGTCCACGACCGCGACGTCAACGCCGCACAGAACGTCAAGACGGCCGCCGGACTGGCGGTATCGGCCTGCGGAGCGCGGGTAAGACCAGGAGCGATCCCGGCACAGCGCGAAGAAACAGGAAGCCACGGAATCCCCGCCCGCGACCATGCCGCGAAGCGGCACAGCAACCGGTAGGGACGGCCAGAGTCCCCCCATCAAGGTGGGGAGCATGTCAATTCCTCAAGGGCCACCCCGCGCGCCCCCGCGGCGTCCCGCCAGGAGTGGTGCACGCCGTCGTGCGGCAACCGCGCCCGGGTAGCCCGCCACCACGAGCGGCACAAGAAGACGGCTTAGGGTCTGTCCGGCGGATCAGGGGCTGTCCGGCCGCTCAGGGTCCTGGTCCGCCCGACCAGGTGACCGAGGCGGTGGTCCCTCCTTGCACGTACCATTGCGGCATGTCCTTCCTCCGCCGCCGCAGCGCCACACCCGCCGGGCCCGACTTCGACGTTCTGGCCATGGACCCGGGCGACTGGCCGGGCAATCTCGGCGCGGGCCTGCTGCCCGCCCCCGACGGCAGCTGTCAGGGTGTGTTCCTGCGCTACGACCTGTTCGGCGGTCGCGGCCCCGCGATGATCATCGGCAATCTGCCGGAGGGCTCACCGGCCCGCGAGGTCGCCGAGGGCGAGATTCCCTTCGAGGTGGCCCAACTCCTGCTGGCGCTGGAGAACGACGAGGAGGTCACCGTCGTCAGCGCCGAGGACACGCCGGTGATGCAGGGCGACAACCTCCTGATCGTGCGCCGCCTCAAGCTTTCCGAGGAGCGCATCTCCTGTGTGCAGTTCGACCGCAGTGACAACGTCCTCGTGACCATCGCCGCGTGGGACCGCCCCATCACCGACGACCTGTACGCGCTCCTGAAGCCGCTTCCGGCGGAGCTCTTCCAGCAGGCGTGAATCGTTCGGGGTCCCGAACGCCGCGTCATAGCTCTTGTCACCGATGTGATCGGACCTTTAGCGTCCGGAGCCATGTCGCCTGAGTCGCATGAGCCCCGTGAGTCCTTTGAGGTATCCAGAAGAACCACGCTGAAGACCACTTTCGGCGGAGCGGCCGGTCTCGCCTTCGGTGGCGGGACCCTGGCCTTAGCCGGGACTGCCGCCGCTGATTCCTCCGATGAATCACGGGAGCCGTTGATGCTGTGGTACGGCTCTCCGGCCACCGACTGGGAGCGCGAGGCCCTGCCGATCGGCAACGGCTCGCTCGGCGCCGCGGTGTTCGGCACGCTCGCCTCCGAGCGGCTGCAGTTCAACGAGAAGACCCTGTGGACCGGCGGTCCCGGCTCGGCCCAGGGCTACGACCACGGCAACTGGCGCGCGGCACGGCCGGGCGCGCTCGCCGCCGTGCAGGACGAACTCGACGCGAAGACCAGACTCGACCCCGACAGCGTTGCCGCCGAGCTGGGGCAGCCGCGCGTCGGATACGGCGCCCACCAGACCTTCGGCGACCTGTACCTCGATGTACCGGACGCACCGCAGACCCCGGCAACGTATCGCCGCGAACTCGACATCGCGAACGCCGTCGCGAAGGTCGTCTACACCCATCAACAGGTCCGCCACCAAAGGGAGTTCTTCGCCTCGTATCCCGACGGCGTGATCGTCGGGCGGCTGAGCGCGGACCGGCCGGGCAGTGTCACCTTCACCCTCCGCTACGCCTCGCCCCGCAGGGACTTCACCGCCACCGCGGCGAGCGGCCGCCTGACGGTGCGCGGCGCGCTCGCGGACAACGGCTTGCGCTTCGAGGCACAGATCCAGGTACGCGGCGAAGGCGGCACCGTCACCTCGAACGCCGACGGAACGATCACGGTGACCGGCGCCGACAGCGCCTGGTTCGCCCTGGCCGCGGGCACGGACTACGCCGACACCTACCCCGACTACCGGGGCAAGGACCCGCACACCGCCGTCACCGGCACCCTCGACAAGGCCGGCAGCCGCTACGACACACTGCTCGCCCGCCATGTTCGCGACCACCGGGCCCTGTTCCACCGGGTCGCCCTGGACATCGGCCAGTCCGTCCCCGCCGATGTGCCCACGGACCGGCTCCTCGCCGGCTACACGGGCGGAGCCACGAGCACGGACCGTGCCCTGGAAGCCCTCTACTTCCAGTACGGCCGCTACCTTCTCATCGCCTCCTCGCGGTCCGGCTCCCTGCCTGCCAACCTTCAGGGGGTCTGGAACCACAGCACCTCGCCGCCCTGGTCGGCCGACTACCACGTCAACATCAACCTCCAGATGAACTACTGGCTCGCCGAGGCCACGAACCTCGCCGAGACGACAGCCCCGTACGACCGCTTCGTCGAGGCCCTGCGCGCGCCGGGGCGGCGCACCGCCAAGGAGATGTTCGGGTCACGGGGCTGGGTCGTGCACAACGAGACGAACCCCTTCGGCTTCACCGGCGTGCACGACTGGTCGACCGCGTTCTGGTTCCCCGAGGGGGCCGCGTGGCTCACCGGCCAGTTGTACGAGCACTACCGGTTCGGCGGCTCCACGGACTACCTGCGCACCACCGCGTACCCGGTGATGAAGGAGGCCGCCGAGTTCTGGCTCGACAACCTGCGCACCGATCCGCGCGACGGCACGCTGGTCGTCACCCCCAGCTACTCGCCCGAGCACGGCGACTTCACGGCCGGCGCGGCCATGTCCCAGCAGATCGTGCACGACCTGCTGACCAACACCCTTGAGGCGGCCCGCGTCCTGGGCGACGACCGGGCGTTCAGGACGCGGCTGGAAGCGGTGCTCGGTCAGCTGGACCCGGGGCTGCGCATCGGCTCCTGGGGGCAACTCCAGGAGTGGAAGGCCGACTTGGACGACCCGGCCGACGATCACCGGCACGTCTCGCATCTCTACGCCCTCCATCCGGGGCGGCAGATCGAACCCGGCACCAAGTGGGCCGACGCCGCCAAGGTCTCACTCTCCGCCCGCGGCGACGGCGGCACCGGCTGGTCCAAGGCCTGGAAGATCAACTTCTGGGCGCGGCTGCGCGACGGTGACCACGCCCACAAGATGCTCGCCGAACAGCTCAAGAGCTCGACCCTGCCCAACCTCTGGGACACCCACCCGCCCTTCCAGATCGACGGCAACTTCGGCGCCACCGCCGGGATCACCGAGATGCTCCTGCAGAGCCAGTACGACGCGATCGAGGTACTCCCCGCCCTGCCCGCCACGTGGCCGGACGGCTCGGTCCGAGGCCTGCGCGCCCGAGGCGGCGCGACACTCGACATCGAGTGGTCGAACGGCCGCGCCACCCGCGTCGCGCTGACGGCGTCCCGGACACGCCGGCTCACCGTCCGCAGCGATCTGCTGCCGGGCGGCGAGTCGACGTTCAAGGCGATCGCCGGGCAGCGGTACGTCTGGGGCGAGAAGGTCTAGCCTGATCCCACCGGGGTGGCCGTGGACGAGCGCCCGCACCCCGGCGCGCGTACGGTGGCTCCTGTCGACCGACCCATGTCTCACGACAGGAGACGCACGATGGCGGGCGAACCGACCTTCTTCGAGATCGGCGTGGCCGACGCCGAGCGGGGCCGCGCCTTCTACGGAGCCCTCTTCGGCTGGACCTTCGACCCCGGCCCGTCCGGAGGCGGGGGTCTGGCCATCACCACCGGCGGGGTGCCGGGAGGCCTGCACGGCGGCGACGCGGGTGCCTCCCCGTACCTGTTCTTCCGGGTGGATGACCTGGACGCCGCGGCCGCCCGGGTCCGTGACCTGGGCGGCACAGTGGACGACATGGGTGAGGAGGGCGCCGAGAGCGAGGAGTCGGCCGCTCGGTTCGGCCGGTTCACGCTCTGCCGGGACGACCAGGGCTCCGTGTTCGGACTGCACGAACCACCCCAGGGCGCCTGAGGCCCTAAAGGGCGGACGGCATCACCCGAACATCGGCGGCCCTCACGAACGCCACCCGGTGGCCGAACTGGATCTCGTAGTACATGTCCGAACCGCGCACCACCTTGTGCGGTGTCGTGTCGAAGGTCGGCGCGTAGAAGTACTCACCCGGCACCTTGTCACCGATCGCGTACCTCTGGCCCGCGAGCAGCTTGTACGGCAGCGGGGACACGGCCTGGACGGGCACGCCCGCCGGGTAGGCCTCTTTCTCCGGGTAGGCACGCCCGTACACCGGGATGTCCTCGAGACCGGCCTTGGGTGTCACCACGAGGCCCGACGCGCCGACCGCCGTCGGTTGCTTCGCCGGGTTCCTGAACCAGGCCTTCTGCCCCAGGTACCAGATCGCCGTCCAGTCGCCTTTGCGTCCCGCGACCGCGTACTGCTGGCCGGTGGAGACCCGCGATCCCGTGTCGTTCACGCCGGTCGTGGAGTCCCCGCCGCCCGGCCGCAGGCCGATGTCCTTGATCAGCGGGGCGTTCTCGCTCGGCTCCGTGTACAGGCGCACGGCGCTGGAGCCGTGCGGCGCGCACGGCTCACCCGGGGTGACACAGCCGGTGAACTCCGGCCGGTTCCTGGCGAATTGAGGGAGTACGGTCACCAGTTTGCCCTTGGCGCCGGCCGTGCGGCCGAACGGCCTGCCGAGCAGGGTGAAGTAGTGCTGCCAGTCCCAGTAGGGACCGGGATCGGTGTGCATGCCCGGGATGGTCGACGCCGTCGGGCCCGGCACGGTGTCGTGGCCGAGGATGTGCTGCCGGTCCAACGGGATGCCGTACTTCTTCGCGAGGTACCGCACCAGCCGCGCCGACGTCCGGTACATCTCCTCCGTGTACCAGGCGTCCGGTGCCGCGAGGAATCCCTCGTGCTCCAGGCCGATCGACTTGGCGTTGACGAACCAGTTGCCCGCGTGCCAGCCCACGTCCTTGGTTTTCACATGCTGGGCGATGTGACCGTCCGTGGAGCGCAGCGAGTAGTGCCACGACACATAGGTCGGGTCCTGCACGAGCTGGAGCGTGGTGTCCCAGGTGGCCTCGGTGTCGTGGATGACGATGTAGTCGATGCCCTGGGACGTCGGCCGGTTCGCGAGATCGTGGTTGCCGTAATCGCCGTCGCCGAACTCCTCGTACGGTGCCGGAATCCATTCGCAGGACACGGTCGCCGGGCACTCGGTGCCCTCCGCGGCGGCCGTCCGCAGCCCTGCGCCCTTCAACTGCTCCGTTTCGGGGCGCAGTCGGGGCTGGGCGGTGAGCGCGACCCGCTGTCCCGCGTCCGTGGTGCGGCGCTCGCCCGCGCGGATCACGTCGAAGACGTCATCGGCGTACCTGGCGGCCGTCGCCGTGTCGTCCGCGCCCGAGTAACGTGCCACCGCGCCGTACCAGTCGGCGGCGTCGTCGCTGGGCGGGGCGCCGAGTTCTCTCTGCGCGGCGGCCAGCAGCGCGGCACCGCCCGCCACATTGGCGGCCGCGTCCGTGCGCAGCCGCTCCGCGGAGAGCCCGGTGAGCTCGGCTGCCTTCGTCAACGTCTTGAGCCGGGCGGGGAGTTCGGAGCTGTCGGGGATCTTCGTGTCCGGGATCTTCGTGTCGGGGAGCAGGGCGGTACGCGAGTCGTCGCCGCGTGCGTCCTCCGTGGCGTCACTGTGATGGGGTGCCCCGGTCCGGGCGATCGCGGTGCGGGCGTCGGTCAGGTGCATCGGACCATAGCCACCCGTGACACTCGGCGCCCCGTCGTGCGCGTCCCAGCGGGACTGCAGATAGGAGACGGCGAGCAGCACGCTCTGCGGCACGTCGTACTCCGCCGCGGCCATGGCGAAGGCATTCTGCAGGCGGCCGGAGGAGGGCTGCTCGGTGCTGTCCGACGGGGCCGCGCCGAGCAGTGGCAGCAGCAGCGCCGCCGAGGCCACGGCGCCCGCGGTCCTGCGCCCTCGTCTCTGCCCGGTGGCCGGGTCTGGGGCGGTGACGGATCCTCGCAAAACGGGCCTCCTGGGGCGATCGAGAGCGATGATGCGTGCGGAGCCGGGCGTGCGTCAGTGCTACCGGCTCTCCGACGATCCGTCAATCATGCCCAGGAGCGGGCAATTCACCGTGTCAGCGGCGGGTCGAGGAATGCGTGTCGATCACTCACATGACGAAGGCCCGCGGTGTGCCGCTGCCCAGGGCACACCGCGGGCCGCCATCCCCGTCAGCGAGTTCCGACCGCCGCTCGAACGGCCCGTCGGGCCAGCTGGCAGTCGTCGTGCAGCCGCCTGAGCAGCAGCCGTTGTTCCTCGCCGGACGGCGCAGCACCCGGGTGGGCCGGTCCCGGTGCCGCCGGGGTCGCCTCGTGCATCGAACGTTGTACGGCTGTCTCGTACGTACGGATCTCACGGGTCAGTACGAGCATCAGGTTCACCAGGAAGGCGTCGCGCGCCGCCGGCCCCGTCGACTGCGCGAGCTGGCTGATCTGCCGCCGTGCGACGGGGGCGTCACCGAGCACCGACCAGAGCGTCGCCAGGTCGTAGCCCGGCAGGTACCAGCCCGCGTGCTCCCAGTCCACCAGCACTGGACCGGCCGGTGAGAGCAGGATGTTCGACAGCAACGCGTCGCCGTGGCAGAACTGGCCCATCCCCTGGCGTCCTGCCGAGTGCGCGATGCCGTGCACCAGTTTCTGGAGATCGCCCATGTCCCGGTCGGTGAGCAGTCCCAGCTCGTGATATCGGGAGATCCGCGCCGCATAGTCCAGCGGGGCGTCGAACGTCCCCGCCGGTGGCCGCCACGCGTTGAGCCGGCAGATCGCGCCCAGCGCCGCCCTGATGTCCGCCCGGGGCGGGGCCTCCCCGGGGTGCCGCTGCAGTGCCGCCACCCGGCCCGGCATCCGCTCGATGACCAGTGTGCAGTTGTCCGGATCCGCCGCGATCAGCCGGGGCACCCGTACCGGAGGACGGTGCCGCACGAACGAGCGGTACGCCGCTATCTCATGGCGGATCCGCTGGGCCCACACGGGGGACAGGTCCAGTAAACACTTCGCGACGGCGGTGCTGCGCCCGGTCGTGCCGACCAGGAGCACCGAGCGGCCGCTGCGGCGCAGTACCTGCACCGGCGCGAACTCCGGGCAGATCCGGTGCACCGAAGCGATCGCCGTGCGCAGCTGCGCGCCCTGAGGGCCGGACAAGTCGAGTCTCCCGCTGAGCGGTTGGGTGCCGAGCCCCGGGACGCGTCGCGTCCGGCCGGCACCGAGTACGGGTGACCCCGGGCGCGCCGGGTCCACATAAGGGCCGCTGCCCGCCACCGCGCTCTCTCCTGCTCGAGCGGAGCCGGGTACCTGCGGACGGGCGTGCAGCGACCGGGGCGGGGCGGACACGGAGGACGATGCTGCGTACATGGGTGATACAGATCCCTTCGTGTGCCTGCGAATTACCGCGCTACCCGCCCCGGCCGCCTCGGTACACCCTGGGGAATGTTCCTTCGGCGACCGGGTCGGGGTGGCGCGTTCCTACCTGACACCGGATGCGCACTGGCACACCATCTGGCGCACCCTGGCGAACCCTGGCGAATAGTCCCGCAGCAACTGACACGGGGTTACTGTCAACTCAGCCGAGAACCTGGGGGCTTGACGTGAGCGGACAACCCAACACGCGTCTGTCGGATCTGTTCGGCCTGGCCGGCTGGTCCAAGGGCGAGCTCGCGCGGATGGTCAACCGGCAGGCGGCGGCCATGGGCCACCCCCAGCTGGCGACCGACACTTCGCGGGTGCGGCGCTGGATCGACATGGGAGAGATCCCGCGCGATCCGGTTCCGCGGGTGCTGGCGGCGCTGTTCACCGAGCGTCTCGGCCGTGTCGTGACCATCGAGGACCTCGGTCTGGTCCGGCACGGGCGTACGGGGAATCGGCAGGGCGGCGGGAGTGTGGAACATCCCGACGGAATGCCGTGGGCGCCCGAGCGAACCGCCGCGGTCCTCACCGAATTCACGGGAATGGACCTCATGCTCAACCGACGCGGCTTGGTGGGCGCGGGTGCCGCGCTCGCCGCGGGATCCGCAATCAGCAGTGCCATGTACGACTGGCTGCACACCGATCCGGCCCTTTCGGCCGACGCTCCCGAAATCGACGATCCCCTGCACGTCGACCCGGCCGGGTTCGACCGTTACGAGGCCGCCCCCATCGGGTCGGAGGAGATCGAAGAGCTGGAGCGCTCGGTCGAGGTGTTCCGGGCCTGGGACGCGGCCCGCGGCGGCGGGCTGCAACGCAAGGCTGTCGTGGGACAGCTCAACGAAGTGGGCGGCATGCTCGCCTACCGACACCCTGATCATCTGCAGCGGCGCCTGTGGGGCGTCGCCGCCAACCTCGCCGTGCTCGCGGGCTGGATGTCGCACGACGTCGGCCTGGAGCCCACGGCCCAGAAGTACTTCGTCATCGCCGCCCACGCCGCCCGTGAGTCCGGTGACCGGCCCCGCGCCGGGGAAGCGCTCTCCCGCGCCGCACGCCAGATGGTGCATCTGGGCCGGCCCGACGACGCACTCGACCTCATGAAGCTCGCCCAGTCGGGCTCCGGCGACGAGGTGCTGCCGCGCACGAAGGCCATGCTCCACACCATCGAGGCCTGGGCTCAGGCGTCGATGGGCAAGGGCCAGGCCATGCGGCGCACCCTCGGCGAGGCGGAGGACCTCTTCGCCTCGGACAAGGGCGACGTACCGCCGCCGAGTTGGATGCAGCTCTTCGACGAGGCGGACATGCACGGAATGCAGGCCCTGGCCTACCGGACGCTCGCGGAGCACGAACCGGGTGCGGCCGCCGTCGCGCAGCGTCATGCGAAGGAGGCGCTCCAGCTGCGCGAGAAGGGCCGGGACCGTTCGAAGATCTTCGACCACCTCTCGCTCGCGTCGGCCTGCTTCATCGCCGACGACCCCGAACAGGCCGACCGGTACGCGCGTCTGGCCCTGACGTCGATGGGCTCGAACTCCTCCCATCGCACCTGGGACCGGCTGCGCGAGATGTACCGCCTGACGGCGCAGTACTCCAGCTATCCGAAGATCCACGACCTGCGTGAGGAGATCAAACTGGCGCTGCCCAAGGGCTTGAACACCCGGGGTGGCAGCAGCGCACGGGCGTGAGCGCGCCCATGAGCGTATGAGTACCGGCGCAATCGATGAGTACGGCCGTGAGTGGTGAGTACCGGCGCGGGCGCGGGCGGATGAGCACGGGTACAGGGGGACTGTGCCGCTCAGGCGGCCATCCTCGGCGGACCATCTTCAGGTGGCAAGCCTGACGACGAGTACGCAGGCGTCGTCCTCGCGCGCCGCCTCGCCGAACTCCTCCACGACCGTCCGTACGCAGTCCTGTGCGGCACGGGCCTCGCCGAAGCGGGGGGCCAGGTCGAGGAGATGGTTCACCGCCGCCGTGCCACTGCGCCCGGGGATCAGCCCATCGGTGTGCAGGAGCAGCAGATCGCCCGGTTCGAGAGGCTGTTCGGCCTGCCCGTAGGTGGCACCCGAGGTCGCGCCGAGCAGGACGCCGTCCGGCGGCGAAAGCACGCGCCCCGTCCCGTTGCGGAACAGCAGCGGGGCGGGGTGTCCTGCCTGTGCCCAGACAAGGGTGCGGGTCTCGGGCCGGTAGCGGCAGCACACGGCACTGCCCAGGGCCGGCTGGACCGACGCGTCCAGTAACTCGTTGAGCCACGTCATGAGTTGACCCGGCTCGGCGCCCGCCATGGCCATGCCGCGCAGGGCGCCGATCAGCATCGCCATGCCCGAGGCGACGGTGACCCCGTTTCCGGTGAGGTCACCGACGCTCAACAGTGTTTCGCCGTTGGGCATTTCGAGGGCGTCGTACCAGTCGCCGCCGATCAGCTCGCTCGTCGAGGACGGGAGGTAGCGGGCGGACAGGTCGAGTGTCTGTGGTCCCTGGCGCGGGAACCGCAGGGAGCCGCGCCACGGCGGCAGCACGGCTTCCTGCAGCTCGACCGCGAGCCGGTGCTCGGTCTGCGCGATGTGCCGCCCGCGTTCCAGCGAGTCACGGGTCTCGCTCACGGTCCGCTGGCTGCGGCGCAGTTCGCTGACGTCCCGCAGCACCGCCCACATCGAAGCGGTGCTGCCGTCGGCGGCCAGCACGGGCTCGCCCATCATGTGTACCGTCCGCACGCGGCCGCCCGGGCGCACGATGCGGAACTCTCCGTCGATCGGTTTGGCGTCGATCAGGCAGTCCGTCACCATCGCCGTCAGCCGCGACCGGTCCTCGTCGAGTACCAGGGACGGCAGTTCGTCGAGGGTGAGCGGGGGAGTGGCGAGGTCGCGGCCGAGGATCTGGTAGAGCTCGCCGGACCACTTCGCCTCGTCCGTCAGCAGATTCCACTCGGCGCTGCCGACACGGCTGAGCAGTGAGTCAGGTGCCTCAGGTGAGCCATGCCCCGGTGCGGTCGGCACGGCTCCTGCGACGGGCGGTGCCTCGTCACCGATGGGCACGGGCACGGGCGTGGGGCCAGGTGCCGGGCCGTCCCGCAACTGCGCCAAATGCTCGTCGAGGTCGTTCAGTTGATGCATCGCCAGGTCACACAGGGCGCGCTGCCAGCGTCCCTGGGGGTCCGAGCCGTCGGCCGGCGCGTCACGCCGCACGGCGTCCACGTCGCCCCGCAGCCGACGCGTCTGCGAAATGAGCGCGTCGACCGAGCCGCGTGGGGGCGGCTGGGCGGCTGGATGGTCCGCCGAGAGATGGGACGGCATGACGTACTCCGATACAGGCACGGTACGACCAAGACTGGGATGGACCGTTACGACTGTTGCACAGCCTGCGACGCTCTGTAAGGGATTTGGCAACACGCGATGCGGTCATGTTTCTGGCATATGCCGCTGTCCTCTCGGATGGTTCAAGTGGGACGCATGCAGTACGCGGGAGGGCAGCCAAGTCGTAGTGACAGTCGGCCAGTTGACGGGGCGTCGATGTCATGTGCGGTTCCTCCAAGTGTACGTTCGACGCTCTCGCGAGCGGGCGTCGAGTGACCGGTTTCCGGCCAATGTCCGTTGCCTCGCCAGGTGCCGGCGCCAACGGGGCGACGTCGGGCGATGCTGTGACGCAGATCACAATAATCTCTTCGGGGTTCCGTGTACCGCGAACGGCCCGTGCGAGGTCGTAAGGGGGCATCGGCACAACGAACTGCCCCGACCCGGAACGGAGACCGATCATGGACATCGTCCTGGAGCAGCCCGCCCGCGCGCGCCTGATCACTTCGGAGAGCCAGGACCTTCCCGTGTCCGCCACGCTCCGCTACTCCGCCGCCGACCCGCTCGCGGTCGAGATCGTCTTCCCGCCCGAGGCCTCACTCGACGGCAACACCGCCACATGGATCTTCGCCCGTGAGCTCCTGGAGACGGGCCTGAGCGCCCCCGCGGGCAGCGGGGACGTCCACATTTGGCCGTGCGGCCCGGCCCGCACGGTCCTGGAGTTCCATGCGCTGCCCGGCTTGGCCCTCATCCAGTTCGACACGGCGGTCCTCCGCCGGTTCCTGCTTCGGTCGTACGCGGTGGTCGCCGCAGGCAGAGAAGACGTGGGACCTGCCCTGGAGCGCGGCCTGACCTCCCTCCTCGGAGGTGTCTGAGGCACCCGGGACCTACCGCGCACCGGTCACTGGCGCGCCACGGAGGGCAGGCGCGCCTTACCCGAGTGCGTCCGCGAGGGCCTTGTCGGCGGCCGCCGGGGACCGCTGGGTGTTCGCGCCCTCAGGTGGAGGGCGCTCGCTCGTCCGGCCCGCAGGAACTCCAGCCGTGCGGCAGCGAGCCGTACAGCAGGAAGTCGTCGACCTTCCGCTGCACGCACTTGGAGGACGCGTATCCGGTGTGGCCCGTGCCCTTGTTGTCGAGCACCACGGCCGACGAGCCGAGTCGCTTCGCGGTCTCCACGGTCCAGCGGTACGGGGTGGCCGGGTCGCCGCGGGTGCCGACCAGGAGCATCTTCGGGGCGTCGACGTCGTGTACCTCTTCGCGGATGTAGCTGGTGCCCTTGGGGCGGCCGTAGCACGTCAGCACCTGCGTGAGCCGGTGGCGGCCGAAGACCGGCGAGGCCTTCTCGTACGCGGCGCGCAGCCGGTCGAGGCTCTTGGTGATCTGGTCGGCCGTGGGCCGGTCGGGGTCGTCCGCGCAGTTGATGGCCATGAGCGCGGCCGGGAGGTTGTCGAGGGGGATGTCGCCCTCGTCGACGAGCCCACCGTCGCCGGGCGCCGCGATGCCGAAGGCGGAGAACCGGACGATGTCCCGTGTGTCGCCGTCCTCGACCAGTGAGCGGAGCGCCTGCGCGAGGGTCGGCCACAACTCCTCGCTGTAGAGGGCCAGCCCGATGGCGCCCACGAGGTCCTGGCCGGAGAACCGATCACCGAAGTCCGTCGGCACGGGGGCCTCGTCCATGGCGTCCACCAGCCGCACGACTTCCTGTCTGGCCCGGCGCGGGTCCTGACCGAACGCGCAGTTGATGTCCTCGGTGCACCAGGCGAGGAAGTCCTCCAGCGCGGTCTGCTGGGCCTCGGCGGCGACGATGCCCTGTTCGCTGAGCGGTTCGGTGAGCGTGTCCACGCCGTCGAGCACCAGCCGGCCGGTCTTCTCGGGGAACTGGCTTGCGTACACCGCGCCCAGCCGCGTTCCGTACGAGAAGCCGAGGTAGTTGAGCTTCTCGTCGCCCAGGGCCTGGCGCATCACGTCCAGGTCCCGCGAGGCGTTGACCGTGCCGATGTACGGCAACACGGGACCGGAGTGCTTGGCGCATGCGTCGGCGGCTTTCCGCAGCAATCGCAGAGCGGCGTGCGGGCTCCGGTCGTCCGGGGCGGTGTCCGTGGTCGTGTCCGACATCCCGTAGGCAGCTTCGCCGCAGCTCACCGGCGAACTTCTGCCCACGCCGCGCGGGTCGAAGGTCACCACGTCGTAGCCTTCCGCCAGGCCCATGAAGTCCTCGCCGCCGACGGCGAGTTGATCGACTCCTGAGCCGCCGGGCCCGCCGAAGTTCAGCAGTACGGAACCCCTGGACTTGCCCGTCGCCTCGAAGCGGGCCATGGCGACGTCCAGCGTCCCTTCGGCGGGCCTCGCGTAGTCGAGCGGGACGGTGACCTTGCCGCACTGCAGGTCCTCGGGCAGGCCGTCGCCCCTGCAGTCGGACCAGTCGATTTGCTGGTCGTAGAAGCGGGACAGGTCGGGCTGGTCGGGCTGGGCGGGCTCGTTTGCGAACGCCTGCGGGCCGGTTCCCGGCAGAGCGTGAGGTGACAGTACGGCTCCCAGCAGGGCCAGCGTCACGGCGCCTGCGAAAGCGCAGCTGTGGTGCGTGGACAGCATGGCAAGCCTCCAGGGACGCCTCGGCGCAAGGGCCGGGGATTCCCCCTCGATCACGATAAGGGCGTGCCCCTGACCGCGCCTCTGGGCGAGCGCTTCGCCCGCGGAGGCCTTATCCTGCGCGACCCCGCGTGCCGATCAGAGCGGATGTTCTCTGCCGCCGAAGCCCTTGAAAGACAGTTCGATGAGCATGCCGCTCGATGGGGTGAAAGGCCGATTAGCCATAACTCCGATGGTGCGCCCGCGTTTTAACGGGTGCGGGCGAGGGCTCGCGACCCATGTCTGGAAGGCAGGGAACTCATGAGACGGGTTACCCGGAATGGTTTGATCATCGTTGCCGCGGCGTCGGGCGCCATGGGCGTCACGATGCCGGCGTACGCGGACTCCGCGGCGGACGGCGGCACGGCGAACTCGCCCGGGGTGATCTCCGGCAACAGCATCCAGCTCCCGGTCCACGCTCCGGTGAACGCGTGCGGGAACACCGTGAACGTGGCAGGGCTGCTCAACCCCACGGCGGGCAACAGCTGTGCCAACAAGGGCGGCGGAACCGAGCAGCGTGACAGCGCGGCCGTGGCCGACGGGTCCGTGGGAGACTCGCCGGGCGTGCTGTCGGGCAACGATGTCCAGCTCCCGGTCCACGCTCCGGTGAACGTCAGCGGCAACTCGGTCAACGTCGCCGGCGTCGGCAACGCCGCCGTCGGGAACGAATCCACGAACGAGTCCGGGAGCCGGCCGCAGGGCCCGGCCGATCCGGGGCCGCAGTCGTCCGCACCCCCGCGGGGGCACAGCCCGACGCAGGCGCAACCGCCGACGCAGCGCCACGCCGCGCCTGAGCACGCGGCCGCCCTCGCACACACCGGGACGGACCTGACGGGACCGGCGGTCGCCGCGAGCGCGGCTCTGGTGGTGGCCGGAGCCGTGCTGTACCGCCGCTCGCGGCCCGCGGCCCGACGCTGAATCCTCCGAAAGAGCGACCCATCGAGGAAGTAGGACCCCACCGGCCACGCCGACCGGTGGGGTCTTCCCCTCAGTCGCCTCGCAGGATGCTGTACCGCACTCCGTCGCGCCACTGCCCGTCGCGGAAGACGACGCTGCGCAGAATGCCCTCGCGGGTGAACCCGACCTTCTCCAGGGCGCGTCGCTCGGCCACGTTGTCGACCTCGGTGTCGGCCTCGATCCGCATGACCTGTGTGTGCGCGAACAGGTACTGGACGAGCAGTCGCTGTGCCTGTGTGCCCACCCCCTTGCCGCGGGCATCCCGGAGCAGGGTGATGCCCACGTTCCAGTAGTACGAGCTTCGCGAGGCCACGATCTTGCGCCAGGCCACAAAGCCCAGCGCCGCGTCACCGTGCACCACCATCAGATGGCCCGCGTCATCGGTGATCAGGCCCGTCTCCGCCCACTGGCGTCGCCAGCGTCCGGTGTCCCCCCAGCCGAACCACTGGAAGGGCGAGGCCTCTTCCGGATCGGTCAGGAACAGCTCCATCACGGACAGGTCGTCCTCGGTCACCGGGCGCAGTATCACGTGGTCCATGGGGCTAACCTATGCCGCTGTGAGGCCAACTGCGGTTCGCCGCGGGCCGATCGACCGGCTCAGGATGCTGAAAGCCGCGTCACGCCACCCCCGATGAACGGAGCGCACCCATGACCTCTCCGGGTTCCCCGGGTCCCGATGGCCTCGTCGTCACGCGGGCCTCGCTCGACGACTGGCCGGTGGTCAGCGGATGGGCGGCGGACGAGGGATGGAACCCGGGGCTGTCCGACGGCCCGTGTTTCTTCGCTCAGGATCCCGAGGGCTTCTTCCTCGGCAGGATCGCCGGCGAACCCGTATCGGCGATCTCAGTCGTCAACCACGGCCCCGACTACGCCTTCCTGGGCTTCTATCTCGTACGCCCCGACCTGCGCGGCCGTGGCTACGGCATCGCCACATGGAAGACGGCTCTCGCCCACGCGGGCGACCGGACCATCGGTCTCGACGGAGTGCCCGCGGAGCAGGACAACTACCGCAAGTCCGGATTCGAACTCGCCTACAACACCGCGCGGTTCACCGGAGTGGCGTCCGCCGCGGCCACGGCCACCGGTGTACGGGCCGCCGAACCAGCCGACTTGGCGTCGATCACGGCGTACGACAGCGCTTGCTGCCCGGCCGACCGGCCGCGCTTCGTGGAGCATTGGCTGAACGGGCCGGGGCACCGCCCTGTGGTCCGCTTCGTCGGCGGACGCCTCACCGGGTACGGAGTCGTCCGGCCCGCCCGCGACTCCCTGCGCATCGGGCCCCTGTTCGCCGACACGCCCGACGACGCCCGGGCTCTCTTCGCCGCGCTGATCGCCGAAGCCGCCGGCCGCCCGGTCGCCATCGACGTCCCGGAGACCAGCGCCGTCGGCGTCGCTCTGGCGGAAGAGCACGGCCTCACCCCGTCGTTCGAGACGGCCCGCATGTATACGGGACCGATCCGGCCGTTTGCCACGGACCGTGTCCACGGAGTCACCACACTCGAACTCGGCTGATCCGTGGTCAGCGCGGCGGCGCCGCGGCCGTCGCTCTCTTCCCGGCGTCTGTCCGGTCGTGGAACAGCCATGACATACGCGGCTCGACGACGAACCGGAAGACAGAGCGGATCGGCCCCGAGCACAGGACCGTGATGAGGCCCACCGCGACTGCGGTGACTGCCAGTTGGCCGAGCGGGGTGTACAGCCAGGAGTGGTCGTACCAGTCCCAGAAGCGCGATGCCTTGATGATCACAACGTGCAGCAGATAGCCGTACATCGTCCCGGCGCCGAGCGCCGTGAACCACCAACGCCGCCCCGGCACCCAGGCCAGGAAGCAGGCGGTCAGGACCAGCGCCCCAAGGAACAACACGGGCGTGGTGAACAACCCTGCCCATCTCGGCAGCCCCTGTTCCGTGACGCTGCTGCTGTGATAGAGCAACGTGGCGTTGAACCACGGTGCCACCGCGTACGCCGCCCCGAACGCCGCCACGACCACGGGCACGGCGAGCATCCGTACCCGTCGAGTGCGCAGTCGGGCGAAGTGCTCGGCCCGCAGCTTCAGCCCCAGCACGAAGAACGGCAGGAATCCCAGGACCCGTTGGATCGAGATGTCACCGCCGAGATTCGGCGAGACCGCGGCGAACACGGCCAGGGCCATGGCGATCGGCATCGCATGACGCAGCGACAGCCACAGCGGGGTGGTCAGCCGCCAGATGAAGAGCGCGACCAGGAACCACATCGCATACCCGGGATCCAGCAGGCTCAGTGGAAGGTCCGGATCGTCCCCCGCCCACCGGTAGAGGAGGCTGTATGCGGTCTCGAAGACGAGATACGGCACGACGACGCCCGTCAACAGCCTGCGCACCATACCCGGCCCCATGTCGAAACTCCGGGAGAAGAAGCCGGAGATGAGCGCGAACGCGGGCATGTGAAAGGCGTAGACCGTCAGATACGCCGCCGTCGCGGCGCGACCCCCATGTGTCAGCGGCTCCCAGGCGTGACCACAGGCGACCAGAACGATGGTGAGGTACTTCGCGTTGTCGAAGTACGGATCCCGGCGGGCGGGTGGGCGCTTGGCCGGTGTGCCGACCGGCGGTTCCGCGGCCGCTGCGGGCCCTGGGGCCGCCGCTACGGGAGCCGAGTCCGCCGCCGCTACGGGAGCCGGGGCTG
This sequence comes from Streptomyces sporangiiformans, assembly GCF_005768555.2. Lineage (GTDB taxonomy): Bacteria > Actinomycetota > Actinomycetes > Streptomycetales > Streptomycetaceae > Streptomyces > Streptomyces sporangiiformans. The sequence goes on along the minus strand of NZ_VCHX02000061.1, from coordinate 52,482 downwards.
CTAAGTCTTGCGGCACCACATCATCTCCAAGCCTCGATGCGCTGTTCTGGTCCCTCCCGCTTGCCACTGTCACATACGGCTCGTGCGTATCGGACGTTCACACCTGTGCGGCCACCCGGCACAGGGCCCTGCTTCAGTCGGCACCGTGATGGAAGCGGCGGTGCAGGGCGCGCACCTCGTCGGCCAGGCCGGGGATCGGCCCCTCCGCGATCACGCCCGGCGCGATCTCGCCGATCGGCAGCGTCCGGACCGGGGGAGCGGGTACGCCCCACTCGCCCAGCCAGGAGGCGAGTTGCTCGGACGACGCCACGTACACGATGCGGCCGAGCCCCACCCAGCCGTGTGCGGCCGCGCACATCGGGCAGTGTTCGCCCGAGGTGTAAACGGTCGCGGCGGCGCGCTCCTCGGGCGCCATGTGCGCCGCCGACCAGCGCGCCAGCTCGAACTCCGGGTGCCGGGTGCGGTCGCCGGAGGCCACCCGGTTGTGGTCCTCGGCCAGGACCGTGCCGTCCGCACCCACCAGCACCGAACCGAACGGCTCGTCGCCGACCTCCAGTGCCTCCCTCGCCAACTCCACACAGCGGCGCAGATACTTCAGTTCGGCGTCGTCGACCATTTCCGTACTCGCCTTCCTCGGGACCGGATTCCGGCGTGCAGGGTACGGGCTGCCACTAAATCGCGTTGCCCGCTCGGCATTTGCGTGTTGGAGTGACGGAATGGATCACGTGGCGGTGTTGGCGCTGTTCGACCGGGAGATGCGCGAGTGTGCGCGGCCCGACGGCCCTGGAGCCGTGGTGGAGCGGATGGGCGGGGTGGTGCGCCAGGTCGGCGCCGGGCAGGGCTGGAGCGGCGTGCTCTGGTCGGACCTGGCCGAGACGGACGCGGACGCGATGATCGCCGAGCAGGTGCGGTACTTCGCGGAGCTCGGCCGCGAGTTCGAGTGGAAGCTGTACGGCCACGACCTGCCGGTCGACCTGGGCCGGCGGCTGCGCGCCGCGGGGCTCACTCCCGAGCCCGAGGAGACGCTGATGATCGCCGATTGCGGCGAGCTGCGCCTCGACGCCCAGCCGCCCGAGGGCATCGAACTGCGCACCGTCACCGACAGCGCGGGCGTCGACCTCGTGGCGGACGTCCACGAGCAGGCCTTCGGGACGGACAGCTCCCGGCTTCGCCACCAGCTGCTCGCCCAGCTCGACGCGGACCCGGACACGGTCGTCGCCGTCGTGGCCCTCGCCGGTGGCGTGCCGGTGAGTTCGGCGCGTATGGAGTTCACGCCCGGCACACGGTTCGCGGGTCTGTGGGGCGGCGGCACCGTCCCGGACTGGCGTGGCCGCGGCATCTACCGCGCCCTGGTCGCCCACCGCGCCCGCATCGCCGCCGACCGCGGCTACCGCTATATCCAGGTCGACGCCTCCGACCAGAGCCGCCCCATCCTCCAACGGCTCGGCTTCGCACCGCTGACCACGACCACGCCGTACGTGTACGCCCCTCGCTGACGACCTTGGGCCTTGGGCGGCCGGGCCGCGTCCTTGGCATGCTGTTCGTCGGGGCACCGACGAGTGACCGCCCTCGTTCTCACAGATCGAGCTGGTACTCCACGGCCTTGTGCGTGGGCAGATAGCCGAGGGTGTCGTTGATGCCGCGCATGAGCGAGTTGCTGTCCGCCGTGTCGGTGAGCAGGCCGGCGAGGTCGGGGTGGCGTCGGCGGGCCAGCCGAATGGAATGGGCCTTCATCCAGAGTCCGAGGCCGTGTCCGCGGTGCTCAGGAAGCACGGCGGTGCCGTAATGCTGACCGTCGCCCCGCCCGCTGCCGGGAACGACCAGCTCGGAGAAGCCGACGACCGACCCGTCCGCCGTGTCCAGTACAGCGACGGTGTGCAGCAGATCACCGCGCTTCGCGATCACCTCGGCCGCCGACACCACCCGCTCCACGTCCCACACCACCGTGCCGTAGTCGGTCCCCTCCATCGGCATGTCGTCCATGGCCCGCCGCGACGCGGCGTAGGTCTGTGCCAGTGCGGACGGCACCGTGCCGTCCCAGTGCGTCATCCGGTAGCCGTCGTGGACCTGTTCGGCGATCGTGTCGATCCGGGTGAGATCGGCGTCGGCCAGCGGGAGCCGGGCGTACGTCAGCGTCAGTACTCGGCGAAAGCCGCGCGCCGCCAGGAACAGATCACCCGGGGAGCCCTCGTTCGTCTGCGCGAGGATCGACCGGCGCCCCTCGCTCCGCGCCGCCGCGACGGCCGCCTCCAGCAGGCGGGTACCCACGCCCTGCCGCCGCTCGGCCCGGTGCACGGCGACTTGGAGCTCGGCAAGGTGCTCCTGACCCTCTTTGGCGAACAGTCGCAGAAAGGCGGACCCGATCGGCACACCCTCGCTGTCCGACGCGAGCCAGGCCGAGCGGCGGCTCGACGCGGCGGGTTCGGGATCGGTGAGGGCGGTGATGCGAGGCGGCACGGTGTCTCCGTCACGGTCGGCTGCGTGGGTGAAGGTGATGATGAAAGCGGTGATGCAGGCGGTATGGAACCCGCGGAAGCTAGCCGTGACGGAGACAGGTGTGCAACAGATTTAGTGCCGTAGGCCGTGTGTTGTGTGTTGTCTGTAGTTTCGTGCGGTGGTCAGCGGCGCACCTTCGAGCGGTCCAGCGCGGCGACGCCCAGCGCCGCGAGTCCGATCTGGAACAGCCACTCGATCCAGTCCACCCCGTCGGTGTCGGCCACGTCGAACGCGGACGCGAGACCCGACCCGACGAGCGCGGCCGCGATGCCGACCAGAATGGTCCACAGGATGCCGATGCGCTGACGGCCCGGGACGACGAGCCTGCCGATCGTGCCGATGATGACACCGATCACGATGGCACTGATGATGCCCGAGATCTCCATCTCAGCCCCTTTTCGTCATACTCCTCACTGGTATGAGTGCCCCCTGGAGGTCGGCGCACTCCTGGTTTCGCCCTCGGTCAGCGTCGCTCGGGGGCGAGATCCGGGTCCGGAGGCATGGCGCATCGCACCGCGTCGCGGATCGCCGAGGCGGGGTCTCCGGAGTGGTAGATCCGCTCGGACGGTTCGATGCCGTCCAGGAACTCCTGGTAGCGGACCGCGTTCGCGAGAGGGGCGAGCGGCTCGGCCACGGCCAGGGCGCGTGCCGGGTCGCTGCCGGGCACATGGGCCTGCCATGCGTCGACCCACGCGCGGGCGGCGGTCGCCCGGACGGCTTCGGGAAGGAAGTCGTGCAGGCGCAGGCTGTCCAGGACCGGATGGCCCCAATGGGCGTCGGCGAAGTCGAGGATCACGGGTGTCCCGCCGTCGCTGCGCCAGTTGCCCGGATGGAAGTCACCGTGCACGACCGTGTCCGGCAGACCGCATTCGTCGAGCGCGGTCCAGCGTCCCGCCAACTCCCCGGCGACAGCGACCTCTTGTGCGGTCAGCTCGCAGGCGACCGGCCCGTCGAGCAGTTCCCGGACGCGCTCGGCCAGGACCGGTGTACGGCGGTCCGGAAGGCCGCGCGGGCGTTCGTCGGGCCGAGAGGCCAGCGCGGCCTGCGCGGCGACGAAGCGCCGCACTCCGGCGGCGATGGTCTCGGGCGAGGCGTTCCAGCAGTCCGCGCCGGGGATGTGCTCCATCAGGATGCGCCGGTCGGCGGAGCCGAGCACCCTCGGCACCAGGCCAGGATCGATGCGTGCGAACGCTGCGATGACCGCCGCCTCGTCGGCGGCGAAGTGCGGGGTGCTCTTGAGCCACACCGGACCTCGGGCGGTGGGCAGGCGGAAGAGCCCTGCCAGGTTCCAGGTGCGGCGTTGCTCCACCGGGCCGGTCACAGGCCGTCCCGCTGCCGCCAACGTACGCGCCGACCAGTCGAGAAGCTCCCGCAGTCCGTCGGCCCGCGCCCACGGCGCCCGCAGCGCCTCGTACCCGTTCAACTCGCCGACGTCAGGCGACGGTTCCCCCGCGGACAGCTCGTGCCCCGGCCGCTCCAGCGCCTCGACGTGGTACGTGACATGACCGTCCCGCCCGCCCTCGCCGCCTTCGACGGACAGCAGACGCAACACCCGCACCGGTACCCCGAGCGTCTGTCGCAACTGCCCGACGACCGGCTCGACTTCCGCCCACCACGGCACGTGGACGGAGAAGGTGCCCGTAACCCCGAGGAAGTCCTCGCCCGACGTCACCCAAGCACTGAAAGTTCGACTCACCGCGCCAGTGTGAGCGGGCCCGCCGCGCTCAGCCAGTGAATATTGTGCGGGAACGCGCCGGGGCCACGGCAATCCGTCAGGACAGGAGTGATGGGTGTGGAGGACGAATCGGCTCTCGCCGGGGGCTTCATCAACCAGGTCGTTCGCGTCGGCCCGACCGTGCGGCGCCGGTCGGGGGCCCGCTCGGACTTCGTCCGCGAACTCCTCACGCTGTTCGAGGAGCACGGCTGGAGCGGAGCGCCACGCCTGCTGGGCACGGACGACCAGGGGCGGGAGATCTACGAGTACCTCGAAGGGCAGGCTGCTCTGACTCCCGAGGAGCGTCGGCAGGCGGGCACGGACGAGGGTGTGGTGCGTGTGGCCCGACTCGTCCGCGCGTTCCATGACTTGACATGCGGTACGCCGCTGGCAGAGGACCAGGAGGTCGTGTGTCACAACGACCTGTCTCCCAGGAACACCATTTACCGGGGATGGCGCCCAGTGGCCTTCATCGACTGGGATCTCGCCGCACCGGGGAAACGCATCCACGACGTGGCCCACGTGTGCTGGCAGTACCTGGATCTCGGTCCGGGCGTCGCGGACATTCCGGAGGCTGCCCGGCGGCTGCGGATGATCTGTGACGCGTACGGGCCGGTCGAGCGCCCGGCGGTGGTGGAGACGGTGCTGTGGTGGCAGGACCGCTGCCGGCGAGGTATCGAGGCGGGTGCGGCCCGGGGCGAACCGGCCATGATCGGTCTCCGTGACCTGGGCGTGGTCGACGAGGTGCTTGCCGCCCATGAGTGGGTGCTCGCGCACCAGAAGGAACTGGCCGGCTGAGACTGTCGAAGCCGGAGACGCGCTGAGGTCGAATGTGCAGGTCCGGCGCCCTCTCCACCATTGACATGCAGGTAACTGCCTGCATAACGTGGAGTGTGCGATCAGAGAGGGACTCGGAGATGGACCAGGTCTTCAAGGCACTGGCGGACGGTACGCGTCGGCAGCTGCTCGACAGGCTGCACGAGCACAACGGGCAGACCCTGGGCGAGCTGTGTGAGCGCATCGCCATGACTCGTCAGTCCGTGACCCAGCACCTGGCTGTCCTGGAGGATGCCCATTTGGTCAGCACGGTGCGGCGGGGCCGGGAAAAGCTGCACTACCTCAATCCCGTACCGCTCCACGAGATGCAGGAGCGGTGGATCGACAAATTCGAGCGCCCACGCCTGCGTGCGCTCAGCGACCTCAAGCGACGAGCCGAGGAAGCCATGACTGACAAGCCGACGTTCGTGTACGTCACCTATATAGAGAGCACACCCGAAAAGGTCTGGGACGCTCTCACCGACGCCGACCTGACCGCCGCCTACTGGGGCCACAGCAACGTCTCGGACTGGAGGGCCGGCTCCCGCTGGGAGCACCGGCGCACGGACGGTTCGGGCATCGCCGACGTGGTGGGCACCGTCGTGGAGAGCGAACGGCCCGTCCGGCTGGTGACCACGTGGGCCGCGCCCGAGGACGAGGGGCAGCAGGACAGGTACTCCAGGGTCACCTTCGACATCCGGCCGCACGGCGGGATCGTCCGGCTCACCGTCACGCACGAGGACCTCGCCGACGAGGGCGAGGCCGCAGAGGCGGCCTCCGGCTGGGCGGCCGTTCTGTCGAATCTGAAGTCGCTCCTCGAGACCGGCAGCCCACTGCCGGAGGAGCCGTGGAGCGTACCGATCGGCTGACAGGGTGGAGCGCACCTACCGGCTCAGTCATGGACGTGAGTCGGCCGGCCCGTGACTGAACGCGCGGACCGGTCGACCGTCCTCATCCCCGCAGACACCCTGCTACGTCTGCGATGTGCGCCGTGCGCCTGCGCCCTTCGACTTCGCCGATGCGGCCGCGCAGATCAACCCCATCACCACGGCGAGACCGCCGATGATGGCGTTGTTCACGATGATGCCGGCGTCGGGGCTGTCGCCCACGACCCACGACGAGATGATCAGCCACACGCCCACGGCGGACATGGCCCAGCTCAGGCCATACATGCGCGCCGGAGTTGTGGTGAATCCGAGAGCCAGCACGCCTATAGCGATGCCCATGATGAGGTTGTGCGTCACGAGCGGGGGCTGGCTTGTCGTGTAGTGGAGGATCCACGGGGATGCGGCGCAGTACAGACCGAGCAGGAACACCGGTCCGTCCACGAGCGCCACATCGCGACCACCGAGCACGCGGTCGTACCGCTCCCGCATCTCGGATACATCAGGGTGGGTGGTGATGTCACCTCTGGTGTGTGAGACGTTGGACATGACTCGTCTCCTTTGTTCTCTGCCGGCCTGACCGCTCTGGTGTGGTGTGCGGTAAGCGCCGCCTACGTCCATTCTGCGCTTATTTCTCCTTTATGTGTAGTGGTGAGCGAGTCCATAGAGGCAGGAGGGGAAGCGGGCCACCGAAGCTGCTTCGCAGCGTGATGAGCTGCAACGTCCCGTGTTCCTGGAGGGGCCGAGGGTGGACGTGAATGACGTGCTCGCACGGATACCCGCGGACATGTGGGCGACCCCGTACGCCGGGGCACGGTTTCCGGGATCCGCGGCGGTACGCGACCGACCGGGCCTCACCGACGGCGCCAACTGCCAGTTGTTCGCGTACGCGGTCCTCGAACTCTTCGGTCTGGCGCCCGAGGCCTGGCGTTCCAGCGACCTGTGGGCCGATGCGCGACGAACGCGCCGCGTCACGGTTGCTCAACCCCTCGATCTCGCCCTCTTCAACGCCACCGACGAGGCATGGGGCGCGCACATAGGCGTAGTCGTGGGGCAGGACCGGATCCTTCATCTCTGTGCGGAGGCCGGGCGTCCAGCGGTGTGGACCATGGGGGAGTTCGCCGCCCGAGACCGGTACCGGACCTTGCTGGGCTTCAAGCGGATGCTGCGGTGTCCCTGGGAGGACCGGGAGGGCCGGGAGGACCCGGAAACCCCCGAGAGCCCGGAGGAAACGATGCCGCGGCAGGCTGAACCGCCGCCTGGATGACCGCCGTTGGCGCTGCCGCGGCTGTCACGGCCGTGACAGCCGTGACAGCCTTCGCGGGCACAGGAGGCCCTCGTCAGCAGCTGTCCGCCAACGAGCCGAGGTGTGCCGCCCTCGTCTCGGCGGTCTGCCCCTGCACCAGCAGGAACATCCCCTCGCGCGCCAGTCGCTGGGCCCGGCTGCCCAGCGCCATCGACCTTCCGCCACCGGCGACCAGGGCCGCGGTCGTCGCCGCGCGCATCAGGTGGTGAGCCTGCGTCCGGTACGCCAGCCGCTCCTCGATGTACTCGTGCGGCACCGGGTGATCGGCGAGGGCGTAGGCCTGGCGGCGGACCCTGTCGAGGCGGATGCGCAGCGCGCGGCCGGTTTCCTTGGTGTCGCGTTCGCCGGCCTCCTCCAGGATCTGAAGTGCCGCGTGCGCGACGCCGAAGACCGCCGGATTGGCATTGGCGCTCTTGGCCCGGTCCGCGGCCGACCACTTCTCGTACGAGGTCCGCAGTGCGATGGCATCCTCGGGCACCCACAGACCCGTCAGATCGAGGGAGACGGTGCGCGCGGCGGTCAGTGCGGCGAGGCGCATCGGGTGAGAGGGGCGAACACCCGGCCGCTCGCGTGCCTCGGTGAAGGCGAACAGCACCTCGTTCTCGGCGGTCACGCCCGCGAGCATCATCACGTCGTTGAGGCCCCAGCCCGTGTACCAGGCGACCCGGCCGTCGAAGCGCACACCCCCGCTCTCGGGCGTGACCCGGACCGGAACGCGGGGGAACGCGCGCAGATGCGAGTAGGCGACTCCGGAGAGCAGTTCGCCCTCGGCCAGGCGGCGCAACAGCTGTTCCCGGATGGGCAGTTCGCTCTCGACCAGGGTCTTCAGGGGGGCGTTGTGCTGTGTCTGCACGAACCAGGTGGAGCAGCACGATCCAGCCAGGATCTCCGCGATCTCGCGGACCACCGCGGCGGGTGCCGCCGAGCCGCCGTACGCCATCGGCGCGGTCGCCCCGAGCAGCCCCGACGCCTTGAGGGCCTCGATGTGACTCGTGGGCACACTCTCCTGGTCCACCTGCTCCGCCCACGGCGCGAGTACTTCCGTGGCGAGGTGCCGCGCTCGGACGAGCAGGGGGTGAGGCGCAGTGCTCATGCGAGATCTCCCGGTGTCGTGGCAGCGTCCTCGTTCGTCCCTACGGGCCGTTCGTCTCCACTTCGTCCCTACGGGCAGAGAGTGGAACACCGGCAGACAAGCCTGGAGGCCGACACTACGCCAAGCAGGACACGCCGTAACACCTGTTCACACGCTCAACGCCTCCCGCAAGTGGCCGTCGTCACGCGCCTTCCTCGGTCGCCTCCGGGGCGGTGAAGACGGTGAGCGCGTCGCGGAGGGCGGCGATGTCATGCGTACGGACCGAATGATCCTTCTCCGGCAATCGCCACCGGCAACGGCTCCAGAAATAGCCGGGAAAATCAACAGCGCGGCCGACATGATTCATTTCACCGGGTTTTTCCCGTAATGCGCTGCGGTCTACGAGCGAGCAACCAGGTGTACGGTAACTGAGCGAACCTGATGTGTGTGGCGTGGCGACGGTAATTCAGGATTCCAGCGGCCCGAAACGGGAAGAGAAGCTGAGCGCGATGGAGATGATCATCAAGGCGCTGGACGAGGATCCCGTTCCGCTGCCCCGGGTGGACGAGGACGACGACGAGGCCGACGGCCCAGTCCCTCAACTCGCCTCGGGCAGCGCCACGGTTGACCAAGTACGGGACTATCTCAAAATCATCGCCCGTGTCCGTCTCCTCAGCGCCCAGCAGGAGGTGGAGATCGCGAAGCGTATCGAGGCCGGCCTGCTCGCCCAGAACAAGCTCGAGGAAGACCCTGGCCTGCTGGATCCGCGCTTCCGCCGGGAGTTGGAGATCCTCGCCGAGGACGGACGCAGGGCGAAATCCCACCTCATCGAGGCGAATCTGCGACTGGTCGTCTCCATCGCCAAACGCTACAGCAGACGCGGGCTCATGTTTCTCGACCTGATTCAAGAGGGAAACACGGGCCTGATTCGTGCCGTCGAGAAGTTCGACTACACCAGAGGGTTCAAGTTCTCGACGTACGCGACCTGGTGGATACGCCAGGCGATATCGCGCGCCCTGGCCGATCAGAGCCGGATCATCCGGATTCCGGTCCACATGGTGGAGATGATCAACAGAGTGGCAAAGGTCCGTCGGGAAATGCTCCAGGACCTGGGCGTCGATCCGACACTGGAGGAACTGGCCGAGCAGCTGGACGTCCCCGTGGCGAAGATCATAGAGGTCGACGGGTACACCAAGGATCCTGTCTCGCTTCACATGCCGTTGGGAGAGGAAGGCGGCACCGAACTCGGTGACGTAATTGAGGACACCGAGACCGTCTCTCCTTCGGACATGGTCACGTTCCTGCTGCTCAAGGACGAAATCAAGGCCCTCCTCGCCACGATGACACCACGCGAGGCCGGGATCATCTCCCTGCGGTACGGCCTCGACGACGGCCGGACGAAGACCTTGGAAGAGATCGGCCAGGTGTACGGAGTGACGCGAGAGCGCATCCGCCAGATCGAGGCCAAGACGATGTCCAAGCTCCGCCACCCCACACGCTCCCAGGCGCTGCAGGATTACCGCGACATCGACTGATCGGCGCCGGTCTCGTCCGCCTCCTGCTCCAGTGCCTGCTTCTTCGAGGCGCGCAGGCTGGTCACGGTGGTCACGGCGAGTACCAGGACGATGAAGCCGAGCGAGAAGGGGATGGAGATCTCGGGAACGTGGACTCCGGACTCGTGCAGCGCGTGCAGCACGAGCTTGACGCCGATGAACCCGAGGATGATCGACAGACCGTAGCTCAGGTGGACCAGCCTCTTGAGCAGTCCGCCGATGAGGAAGTACAGCTGCCGTAGTCCCATCAGCGCGAAGGCGTTGGCGGTGAAGACGATGTACGGGTCCTTGGTCAGCCCGTAGATGGCGGGGATCGAGTCCAGCGCGAACAGCACGTCCGTGGAGCCGATGGCCAGCATGACGACCATCATCGGCGTCATCACGCGCTTGCCGTTCTCCACGATGAACAGCTTGGTGCCGTGATAGCGGTCGGCGACACCGAAGCGCTGCTCGGCGGCCTTGAGCAGCTTGTTCTCCTCGTACTCCTCGTCGTGCTGGTCATGGCGGGCGTCCTGGACGAGCTTCCAGGCGGTCCAGATCAGGAAGGCGCCGAAGAGGTAGAAGACCCACGAGAAGGTCGAGATGATCGCGGCACCGGCCGCGATGAACACCGTGCGCAGCACCAGCGCTATCAGGACGCCGATCATCAGGACCCGCTGCTGGTACTGCGGCGGCACCGAGAACTTCGCCATGATCAGTACGAAGACGAAGAGGTTGTCGACGCTCAGCGACTTCTCCGTGATGAACCCCGCGAAGAACTCGCCGGCCGGCTGAGCACCGCCGAAGGTCAGCAGGCCGAGCCCGAAGAGCACGGCCAGGGCGATCCAGACGGCCGACCAGATGCCGGCTTCCTTGATCGACACCTCGTGCGGCTTGCGCCCGATGAAGAAGTCCACGGCGATGAGCGCGCACAGTGCTGCGACGGTCAGCACCCAGATGTTGAGAGTTACGTTCACTGTTCCTCCGGAGACTGAGGTGAGAATCATTGTCACCAGCGGGGCGTTTTGGCAACGCCCCGCTCATCCGCCGGAACCGTGGATTCTGCCGTCAGCCGCCGATTCTGGCCGCGATGACCGGTGCGAGCCGGTCGGCGATGTGGCGGTGCCCCTGCTCGTTGGGGTGGACCGAGTCCGTGAGGTCGCCCGAGCCCAGCCAGCCCGTCGTGTCGACGAAGGAGACCCGCAAGTCGCCGCCGTCGACAGCCGCCTTCACGGCCGCCTCGGTCTGCGGGACGTACCGTCCGCGGAAGGTCTCCATCGCGAAGATCCACGCCTGCGGGTAGGCGGCGCGTACCTTGCGCAGCAGGCTGGTGTACGCCGACTGGAACTGCGCGGAACTCACCCCGTGGCCGACGTCGTTGGTGCCCAGGTTGATGACGACCGCGTCCGCCCGGTAGCGGGAGAAGTTCCAGTCGGGGGTGGACGCGTTGGGGTTGAGCTTGCTGAACTGCCGTTCCAGGCCCACGCATCCGTCTGCCGCGGCGACCAGACAGGCGCCGCCCTGGGCGATCTGGGTGTGCTCGGCGCCGAGCCGTTCTCCGGTCAGCCAGCCGTACGCGGTCCGGGCGTTCTGCGAGGACGTCGTTCCCACGGTGATGGAGTCGCCGATGAACTCGATGAGTTTGGACGGGGAGGACGGCGCGAAGGTCGTCGCGCCGCTGTCGAGGACGAGCCCTTGGAAGACGGCGTCGCCTCGGTAGGAGCCCGCGACCACCTGGTAGTTGACCTGGAGGGTGTGGTTGCCGGCGGACAGCGCCGACGGGGTCAGATTCACCGTCCCTTTGACGTCGTCGTAGAACTTCACGGGCCCGTTGTCGATCCGCGCCCAGAAGTCGATCGTGCCCCGCTGCTTCAGCTTGACGGTCCTGCCCGTGAAGCCGACCCGGTAGTAAGCACCTGCCCAGTACGGGGTGTAGAGCGTGCTGGAGCTCTGGGTGTCCCAGCGACCGACGAACTTGATGTGGGGATCCCCCGGCTGGCCGGGAGCCGCGGCCGCTGCCGCTGCCTCTGTCGCCGCCCCGGCGGAACGGGCGGTGGCGCTGCCCAGTTCGGCACGGACGACCGGGGCCAGACGACTGGCGAACTTGGTGTGGCCCGACTCGTTGGGATGCCCGTTGCCGTCCTCGTAGTCGGCGCCGTCGGTGAGCCAGCCCGTGGTGTCGACGTACCGCACCTTGGTGTCGCCGGCGCTGTTGCGGGCGCGGACTGCGGCCTTGGTCTCGGTGACGTAGCGCTTCTTGAGCGTCTGCACCGCGAAGAGCGCGGCGTTCGGGTACTTCGCGCGGATGTCGCGCAGGAACGTGGTGTACGCCGACTGGAACGTGGCACCGGAGACGCCGTGCCCGATGTCGTTCGTGCCGAGATTGATGACCACCGCGCTCGCCTGATAGCGCGAGAAGTCCCAGTTCTGGCTGCCGGTACTGCCCGTCCTGAAGAACTGGCCGCTCAGCCCGGTACATCCGGACTGGGCGACCAGACAGTAGCCGGCGCGGGCTATCTGCGTATGTCGCATGTTCAGCTGCTCGCCGGTCTTCCAGGCGTACGAGTCGAGCGCCAGCCGGTCGGTCAGGGCGCCGGCGGTGATGGAGTCGCCGACGAACTCGATCAGCCCCGACGGCACGCTCGGACTGACCGTGCGCGCGCCGGAGTCCAGTACCAGGCCCTGGAAGACGGTGTCGCCGGAGCGATAGGAGATCCGGAGAGTGTGGGTGCCCGCGGGCAGCGGCTGCGGGGTGAGGTTCACCGTGCCACGCACGCCCGCGTGGAAGACGTCGGGTTTGCCGTCGATGCTCACGTAGAGGTTGACGGCGTCTCGGGCCTTGACCTTCACCGTGGTGCCGGTGAAGGAGGTCCGCAGATACGCGCCGGTCCAGCCGGGCACGGCCGCGGTGCCTGAACCCGTGTCCCAGCGCCCGACGTAGACGATGTTCGGGTCCGAGACCGAGCCGTCGCCCGGAGCGGCATGCGCGGGGGCGCCGCCCGTCCAGGACAGCAGGCAGGCTACGAGGGCCGCGGTGAGGACGGCTTGCAGGGCGCGTCTGAGGTGGCGGTGCGGCGCGCGCCAGTGGGGGGTGGTCTGCACGGAGTTCCCTTTCCACAGAAGGGGGTTGGGAGCCGACACAGGACATGGGAGCGCTCCCAGAGCAGCTTTTCGAGAGAAGCAATGAAACGGTTCAGCGTCAAGGGATCCGGCGTCGATTTCTGGCATGTACGCGAAGGGAATGCTTGCGCGAGAGGGGTTCGTCAGGGGTCGAGATGTTCGGCTGGGCGAACGGATCGTCATGCGGATAGAAAGCGCTGTCACGCCTCTCGACAAGCCCTGATGCGCCGCCCCATCCTTCAGCAGACGCGATGCATGGCATGAGCGTGACAGGAGGATCCATGATCAGACGCAGGGCACTACTGGCTGCGGCGGGCGGTACGTTTCTCGGTGGCGCCCTGGCGACGGGAACCGCACGGGCCGACGCGACCATCGCGGTCAACCCCGGTGCGACCTACGGACGTTGGGACGGCTGGGGCACGTCGTTGGCGTGGTGGGCCAATGTGTTCGGGCAGCGGGACGACTTCGCCGACATCTTCTTCACCACGAAGTCCGTCGCGTACAACGGCAGAACGCTTCCGGGTCTGGGTCTGAACATCGCCCGCTACAACCTCGGCGCGTGCAGTTGGAACAGCGTCGGCGGCGAAAGCATGGTCGCCTCGCCCAACATCCCGCGCTTCAAGCAGATCGAGGGCTTCTGGCAGGACTGGAACAACGAGGATCCGGCCTCGTCCGCCTGGAAGTGGTCCGCGGACGCCGCCCAGCGCGCCGCGCTCGTCAAGGCGACCGGGCGGGGCGCGGTCAGCGAGCTGTTCGCCAACTCACCGATGTGGTGGATGTGCCTCAACCACAACCCCTCGGGCGCGTCCGGCGGCGGCAACAACCTCCAGTCGTGGAACTACCGTCAGCACGCCTCCCACCTGGCGGCCGTCGCTCTGTACGCCAAGAACAACTGGGGCGTGAACTTCGCGACCGTCGATCCCTTCAACGAGCCCTCGTCCGACTGGTGGACCGCCACCGGTGCGCAGGAGGGCTGCCACATGGACGCCTCCGTCCAGTCGGCCGTCCTCCCGCACCTGCGCAGCGAGCTCGACAAGCGCGGACTGACGGGAACACGGATCTCCGCCTCCGACGAGACCAGCTACGACCTGGCACGCACGACGTGGAACTCGTTCAGCTCGTCGACCAAGGCGCTCGTGGGCCGCTTCAACGTGCACGGCTACCAGGGCTCCGGCGGCCGCCGGGACCTCCTCTACACCGACGTCGTCACCACGGCGCGCAAGCAGCTGTGGAACTCCGAGTACGGCGACAAGGACGGCACGGGCCTCACCCTGGCGAGCAACCTGTGCCTGGACTTCCGCTGGCTGCACCCCACGGCCTGGTGCTACTGGCAGGTGATGGACCCGACCGCAGGCTGGGCACTGATCCACTACGACCCGAGCACCCTCCAGGCCGGCGCCGTCCAGACCAAGTACTACGTGATGGCCCAGTTCAGCCGGCACATCCGCCCCGGGATGACGATCCTGGACACAGGTGTCGGCTACGCGGTGGCCGCCCTGGACGCTGCTGCCCGACGCCTGGTCATCGTGGCCGTCAACACGGGCGCGGCCCAGACCCTCACGTTCGACCTCTCCCGCTTCGGCACCGTGACGGGCGGCTCCGGAGGCGTGGTCCGCCGCTGGAACACGGTCACCGCCGGTGGTGGCGACCTGTACACGGAACGCGCGGACACGTACCTCAGCGGCAAGCTGCTGCGCGTGCCGTTCGCGGCGGGTTCCGTGCAGACGCTTCAGGTGGAGGGCGTGGCGGTGTGAGCCGCGGGCCCTGCCAGGGGCAGGGCCCGCGCGGCACACGAAAGACCTACGAGACGGGCTCCCTGCGCCGGTATTGTCCGGATCAGGTAGTGGGGGTCGCCTTCCAGTCTCTCGACCTTCTGGCCTCTCAGCCCAACCGTCGACGTCGGCCTAAGCGGAAGCCGTCACTGCACTTCACGCCCAAGTCGGCTACTCCGGTTGAACTCCCTCGCTCGTCCCGCAGGCCGACTTTCATTCTAGCGCTGCCAATAGCATATGAAAGCCCTCAAATCATGATTTTTTGCCCGGTGTTGCCACCACTCAGTGGGGGTGATGGGGCTTGTGGGACGGATGGGAAATTTCGTTGCTCGAGTGACAGATGAGCCTCCGGCCCCGCGGATCACTCAGGGGATCACTCGTTGTGGAGGACCTCCGCGATCGTCAGGCGGGCCGCCCTGCGTGAGGGGACCAAGGCGCCGACGCTGGTGATCGTGAGGCCCGCGAAGGCGAGGGCCGTGAGGGCGGAGGGCTGCCAGACGTCCGTCATGTACGCGGGCAGGGCGAGGTCCACCGCGTCGGTCATCTCCGGCACGATCAGGTGGTGGCCGAGGATGCCGAGGGGGATGCCGAGCAGGCTTCCGGCCAGGCCCAGGGCCGCCATCGAGGACACCATCATCACGGTCACCTGACGCGGCGTCATGCCGATGGACTTGAGCATGCCCAGGTCGCGGCGGCGTTCCCGGGTGTTGAGGACGACCGTGTTGAAGACGCCGAGGGAGGCGACCGCCGCCAGCATCAGGGTGAGGACCGATGCCGAGCCGACGATGGTCTGGGTGATGGCGTTCGGCCCGTTCGCCGTCGGGCTGATGCCGGCGTCGGCGGCCCGGGCCGCGGCCATATAGGCTGCCGTGTCCGCCCCGTCGGCGAGCCTGACGTGGTACGCGATGGCCTCCTCCTCCGGCGACACCGCGATCATCGTCGACCAATTCGAGTACACGGTGCGGGAGTTGCCAGCCATGGCCTCACCGACCACGGTGACGCGTTCCCGGTGGCCGCCCTTCTCCAGGAGGATGCGGTCGCCGACCTTCAAGTCACGTTCGCGCAGGAACGGTGTCGGGGCGACGATCTCACCCGCGTCACGCATCCACCGTCCCTCGACGAGTACATCGCCCAGGTCGGTCCTGTCGCCGCGACGGCCCTCGACCCCCACGCCTTGCGGGTACCCGGCGACGCGAACGTGGGCGTACCCCCGCGCGGTCACCTCACTAGCGCCTGGCAGGGAACGCAGGAGCGACTGGAGATCCCGGTCGCTGTGCTCCGGGTCGACCTCTCGGCCGTCCTTGAACGTGCCTGCGTACACCACGACTTGGTACGCGTCCTCACCCACGCTCCCGAACCGGTGCATCGTCGTGGCCAGGCCCGTCGCGAACGTCACGGTGGTCACCCCGAGGACGACGGCCGCCAGCGTGAGGGCGCTGCGTCCCGGTCGGGCGAACGGCAGCCCCAGGCCCAGACTGACCGAGCGGGGCAGCCTGCTGCTCGCCAGCCGGCGCTGGATGCGCAGAGCGCGCCCGGCGCGCTGTGCGCTGCCCGCGCTGATCGCCCGGGCAGCGGACATACGGTGCGCGCGCGATGCGGGGAAGAACGCGGCGAGGACGACCACGGACGGCAGACCCAGCAGGGCGACGGCGTTCACCCAGGTCGGAACACCACCGACGCTGCTGTGCATCACCCCCGCGTCGGGTCCCGTGAACGCGAACTCCAGCAGGGGCCGTGCCAGGAGGTTGCCGGCGACGGTCCCGAGCACGCAGCCGACGACCGCCGGTACGGACACCATCGTGAGGTAGATCGCGAGCACCTGCCCGGGCGTGAAGCCGATGGCCTTGAGGATCCCGATGTGCCGGAAGCCCGAGATGACCGCACCGCCCACCACGTTGGCGACGATCAGCACCGCCACCACGATTCCGAGAACTCCGAAGGTCATCAGGTACGGGGCATAGGCGTTGGCCGAGCTGCCGATCTGCCGCTTGATGGTGAGGTACGACTGCGATGCCGTCAGCGAGTCCGACGGCAACTCCTCGGTCACCGCGGACAGGCCCGCGCGGATCCAGCTGGCCGTCGAGGAGTCGTTGAAGCGGAAGAGCATCTGCGTGGTGGTCGGGCGCAGGCCGGTGATCTGTCCCGGCGCGACCCAGGCGTCGGCCGACCGGCTCAGGCTGAAGGCGTACCCGACAACGGTGAGGCTCGGGCCGCCGGGGACCTCGAGCTGCTTGCCCAGTTCGTCCGTCCCCCAGCCATGAGCGCGGTTCAGGACGATCTCACCGGGGCGGTCGGCCCAGCGGCCGGCCCAAAGGTCCAACCGGTCCACCGGGCCGCCGGGAGCGGCGCGGCCGACAACCGCCATGCCGGTGTCCATACCGAACGACGAGGCGGTTTTCCGCGGCAGTTCGAGCACAGCCCGCCGGAAGGGCCCCGAAGCGGCCTCCACGCCCGGCTGCCGGGCCGCCCGCGTGAGCTGTGAGTCCGAAACCCTGCCGGAGTCGAACAGCGCGACGGCATGGGCGCCGCGCTGCTTGCCGAAGGCGCGGTCGAAAGGGGCGGACGCGGCGTCCAGCAGGCCCAGCGCGACCACGATCGTCCCCGTGGACATCAGGACCACGAGGCCGATCACGAACGTCTGGATCCTGCGGCGGCGTACGGCCCCACGCGCGGCCCGCCATACGGCGCTCACGCGGTCCGCCCCAGGCTGTGCGCGTCGTTCTTCTCGTCCTCGGTGAGGCCGTGTTCGCCGTCGTCCAGACTGTGCTCACCGACCACGCGGCCGTCGGCCAGTTCGACCAGCCGACTGGCGCAGCGCTGTGCCAGTCGCTCGTCGTGCGTCACCAGGAGCAGGGTCTGGCCGATCTGGTTGAGGTCGAGCAGCAGGTCCATCACCTGCTCGCCGGCCCGGCTGTCCAGGGCGCCGGTCGGTTCGTCGGCCAGCAGCAGGGCGGGGCGGTTCATCAGGGCACGGGCGACGCCGACGCGCTGGCGCTCGCCACCGCTGAGTACCGCGGGATAGGCGTTCCTCCTGTCGGCGATTCCGAGTTCGTCGAACAGTTCCAGCGCACGCCTGCGCGCCTGTCCGGCCGGGGTCCCGGTCAGCTGTGCGGCCAGCGCGACGTTGTCCAGGGCGGACAGGTCGTCGATGAGGTTGAAGAACTGGAAGATCATGCCGATGTGGCGGCGCCGGTACAGCGCCAGCGCCTTCTCGCCGAGTCGTCCCACATCCTCTCCGTGCACGACGACCGAGCCCGACGTCGGGCGGTCGAGGCCGGCGATCATGTTGAGCAGCGTGGACTTGCCGCAGCCCGACGGTCCCATCACCGCGACCGCCTCTCCGGCGCTGATCTCCAGCGACACACCGTCCAGCGCCGCCGTCTCGCCGTACTCCTTGCGTACGTCCTCCAGCCGTACGACGACCTGTCCGGCCGCCGGTTCCGTCTGTCCCGTGCTCTCTCCTATGACCATGCACAGGACGGTAGAGCGGCGGACGCGGCCGGACATCCGTCCCGGGATGGCAAACTCCGGAGCGACGCGGCGCGCCTCGTCCCAGGGATGCAGGGGCCTGCATCCGGAGGATGATGCGGATCGCGGGCCGGTCTGCGAAGGTGAGCGCGTGGGGTCGTCGGGGGTGGGCTGGCTTGTCGCGGCGCTGGCGGTGGCGTGTGCCGCCGCCGGATGGCTGGGCGTGGCGTTCCTGCGTGCGCGGCGCCGCTATCGCAGGGCCGTGGGGGAACGGGGCTGGCTGCTGGAGCGGGAGCGGCACAGCGCGGCCCGCGGCGCCGTCCGGGCCGAACGGGACCGTATCGCCAGGGAGTTGCACGACATTGTCAGCCACAACGTCAGCCTCATGGTGGTGCAGGCCGGGGCCGCGCGCGACGTACTGAGGACCATGCCCGACGAGGCCGAGGCGGCGATGGGGGCCGTCGAGGACGCCGGCCGCTCCACGATGACCGAACTACGGCATCTGCTCGGTGTGTTGGCGCCGTCGCAGAGCGGCGAGGACGACGCGAGCGGTGCGGGCCATGAGAGTGGCGGCGGCAAGGACCGCGGGAACGAGAACGACCGTGACCGTTACGCCAGTCGGGACGGCCGAGACGGCCGAGACGGCTGGGACGGCCGAGACGGCTGGGACGGTCGGCACGGTGACGTCGTGGCGGCCGGTCCGGACCTGGCACCCCAGCCCGGTCTGAGCGTGCTGAGCCGGCTGGTCGACCGGATCGCCTTCGCCGGACTGCCCGTCGAGGTACGGATCTCCGGCGAACCCCGCTCCCTGCCGGCCGGGATCGACGTGACCGCGTACCGGATCGTCCAGGAGGCTCTGACGAACGCCCTGAAACACGGCGACGGCGGACGAGCCGAGGTGACCGTACGCTACGCCGACCGCTCACTGCGGGTGGAGGTACTGAACACGGGGCCCAGTGTGCTGACCGGAGCGCAGCCGCGTGCCGGTGGCGTCTCCGTGCCCCAGCGGCCCGAGCGGGCCCGGCGCGGAGACGGCACGGGCCGAGGGCTGTTGGGTCTCCGCGAGCGGGTCGCCGTCTACGGAGGCGAAATGGATGCCCGGCGGCGTCTCGGCGGCGGTTACCGCGTCCGGGCTCGCATACCCCTGGACCGTCCATGAGTACGGCCGAGCGGGCGCCGCGCGTCCTCATCGCCGACGACCAGACGCTGATCCGTACGGGGTTCCGGCTGATCCTGTCGACCCGTGGCATCGAAGTCGTCGGCGAGGCGGCGGACGGAGCCGAGGCGGTGGCGGCCGCGCGCGAACTGCGCCCCGAGGTGGTCCTCATGGACATCCGTATGCCGAACATGGACGGCCTGGAGGCGGCCCGGCTCATCCTGAAGCAGAGCCCGGACTGCCGGGTGCTGATGCTGACCACCTTCGACCTCGACCGTTACGTGTACGAGGCCCTGGCCCTGGGCGCGAGCGGTTTCCTCCTGAAGGACGTCACCCCCGCACACCTGGCGGCCGCCGTACGCCTGGTCGACACAGGCGACGCCCTCCTCGCCCCCTCGATCACGCGGCGACTCGTCGAGCGTTTTGCCACTCCGGTGCCGCGCCGGCAACACAGCACTCCCGGCCGGGGCACCCAGCCCGTGCCCCCTCACCGTGACCTCGCCGTGCTGACCCCCAGGGAGCTGGAGGTCCTGACGCTCCTGGGCCGAGGCCTGTCCAACGCCGAGCTGGCCCACGAGCTGACCCTCAGCGAGGCCACGGTGAAGTCGCACGTCGCCCGCATCTTCGCCAAGCTCACCCTCCGCGACCGCGCCCAGGCCGTCGTGGTCGCCTACGAGACCGGGCTCGTCTCCCCTCGGGGATGCGCCGACTAGAACCTGTCCTGTCCGCCAGGGACCACATGGATCTTGGGTCCCGGCCCGGCGCCGGCGGGCCGGGTGCCCGCCAGTACCGCGCCCACGTCGTCGAGGCCCACCGTCGCCGCCACCAGGGGGCGTGGATCGACCTCGCCGCTCGCGTACGCGTCGATCGTGGCGCCGAGTCCGGGTGAGGCACTGAGAATTCCGACGGCCGTCATGTCCTTGAGGGCCAGTGATCGTGTGTCGAGGGGACTCGATGTGCCCGCGAGACCGATGTACACCACCCGTCGCCCGGGCTCGACCCACTCGACCGCCTTCGCGGGCAGTTCGGGCGCGTTGGAGGCGTCGATCACGGCATCCCAGGGCAGGCCGGGAAGCTCCTTCTCCTGCCACAGGGCGTCGAATCCGAGGGTGCGGGCGAAGTCCAGCGACTGAGGGGTGAGCCCCATCAGGTGCACCTCCGCGCCGGCCCGGCGGGCGAACATCGCCACCAGCAGGCCGATGGTGCCCGGCCCGAGCACCAGCACCCGGTCGCCGGCGTCGATCGCGGCCGCCCGCGCCGCCCGGAACGCGTTGCCACCCGGCTCCACCAAGGCCCCCAGGGTGTCGTCGACGGCATCCGGCAGCCGATACAACGACCTGGCCGGTACGGCGAGTTGCTCGGCCAAGGCCCCGGCCCGGCCACCGCGGATCCCGACCTCCTCCCGTGCGTCGCACACATGCTGCCGACCGTCGCGGCAGCGACGGCACAGCCCGCAGCCGAGCATCGTGTCGCCCATCACCCGACAGCCGATCCAGGACGCGTCGACACCTTCCCCCACGGCCGAGACCCTGCCAGTCCACTCGTGGCCCAGGCGCAGCGGATACCGCGCATGACCTTCGTGGAGGTACTGCATCTCACCGCTGAAGAACTCGACGTCGGTACCGCACACGCCGACCCGGGCCACGTCGACGACGGCCTCGCCGGGTGCGGCCGTCGGCGGTTCGACGTCCACGACGCCGCACTCGCCGGGCCCGAACACGACGAAGGCCCTCATCGGCGGTGACCCGGGCGGCAGCGTGAGCCGACCGCGCCGCCCATGGAGCGCACGCGCTTCGTCCGGTCAGTGCGATTCACGGCTCACCACCGACCCCGAGGAACCGGTCAGAAAGTCGAGATCGGCACCGGTGTCGGCCTGCGTCACATGCTCCACATACAGGCGCTCCCAGCCGCGCTCGGGGTTCGCGAAACCGTCCACGGTCGCCTTGTTGGGCGTGCGCAGCGCCAGTTCGGAGTCGTCGACATCAACGGTGAGCGTGCGTGCGGGAACGTCGAGAGCGATCCAGTCGCCGTCGCGTACCAGAGCGAGCGGGCCTCCGGCGGCGGCCTCCGGGGCGACATGGAGGACGACCGTTCCGTACGCCGTGCCGCTCATGCGGCCGTCGCACACGCGCACCATGTCGCGTACGCCCTGCTCCAGCAGCTTGCGCGGCAGGGGCATGTTCGACACCTCGGGCATGCCGGGGTAGCCCTTGGGACCGCAGCCGCGCAGCACGAGCACGGAGTCCGCGTCGACGGGCAGGTCCGGGTCGTCGACGCGGGCGTGGAAGTCCTCGATGCTGTCGAACACGACCGCCCGGCCGCGGTGCCGGAGAAGACCGGGCGAGGCGGCGGCGGGCTTGATGATGGCGCCGTCCGGGGCCAGATTGCCACGCAGCACGGCGATGCCCGCGTCCGGCTGCAGAGGCGACTCGCGCGGGCGGATCACCTCGCGGTCCCAGCTCTCCGCCTCGTCGAGGAAGTCGACGAGCGGACGGCCGGTGACGGTGACGGCCGTGGGGTCGAGCAGGTCGCGGACCTCACGGAGGACAGCGAGCAGCCCGCCCGCGCGATGGAAGTCGTCCATGAGGTACGTGCCTGCTGGCAAGAGGTCGACCAGGAGCGGGACATGCGAGCCGATCCGGTCGAAGTCGTCCAGGGCGAGCGGTACGCCGAGACGGCCGGCGATGGCCAGCAGATGCACGACCGCGTTGGTGGACCCGCCGGTGGCCGCGAGCGCGACGATCGCGTTGTGGAAGGAGGCGGCGGTCATGACGTCGGCGGGCGTTCGCCGCTCCGCCACGAGCTCGACGGCCAACCGCCCCGTCTCGTGGGCGGCTTCGAGCAGTCGGCTGTCGGGAGCGGGCGTTCCGGCCAGGCCGGGCCGGGTCATGCCGAGCGCCTCCGCTACCACGGCCATCGTCGACGCGGTTCCCATCGTGTTGCAGTGTCCCCGGCTACGGATCATGGACGACTCGGAGCGGGTGAAGTCCTGCTGGGACAGAGTCCCCGCGCGGACCTCCTCGCTCAGCCGCCACACATCCGTCCCGCATCCGAGCGGCCGGCCGCGGAAGGTGCCGGTGAGCATCGGGCCGCCGGGCACGACGACGGCGGGCAGGCCCACCGAAGCGGCGGCCATGAGCAGGGCGGGGATCGTCTTGTCGCACCCGCCGAGGAGGACGACACCGTCGATCGGGTTGGCGCGCAGCAGTTCCTCGGCCGCCATCGCGGCCATGTTCCGCCAGAGCATGGCGGTGGGCCGCATCTGGGTCTCGCCGAGCGAGACCACCGGCAACTCCAGGGGGATGCCGCCGGATTCGTGCACGCCGTCCCGCACGGACTTCGCGACCTCGCCGAGATGGGTGTTGCAGGGGGTCAGGTCCGACGCGGTGTTCGCGATGGCGATGTGCGGTCTGCCGGAGAAGGCGTCCTGGGGAAGGCCGCGCCGCATCCACGCACGATGGATGTAGGCGTTGCGATCCGTCCCGGCGTACCACTGTGCGCTTCGCAGTTCAGACGGCATCCATCGTCCTTCCGTCGCGCACACGCACGGGCTCGGGTGGATCGATCACGCTAGCAATCGGCAAGGGCCGCTGAACAGCGGCGCGCGCCGAGCACCCTGCCGACGGCCTCGGGCCGGCACCGCTTCTCTCCTACGCCCCGCTTCTCTCCTACTCCCCACTCCTGTCCCGCGCTCCACTGCTGTCCCGCGCTCCACCCTTCTCCTGTGTCCCACGCCTCGCATGCCGTTCCAGCACCAGGCGTGCCGTCGCGGCCATGGCCTCGTCCACCATCTGTCCCTCGAAGGACACCGCGCCCTGTCCCTGTGTCTGGGCCTGCTCGACGGCGGCGATCAGACGGGCGTAGCGGGCGAGTTCGTCGGGGCCGGGGGAGAAGACGTCGTTGATCACGGGGACGTGGGAAGGGTGGATGGCCATCATCCCCTCGTATCCGAGGGATCGGTTCTGTTCGGCGAAGGCGCGCAGGCCGGCGAGGTCCGCGAGGCTGGTCCACAGCCCGGTGACGGGGTGGGGCGATTCGGCCGCGCGGACGTCCAGCAGGACGCGCGAGCGCAGTGCGAGGGTTTCCGTTCCTTCCGGGGTCCACCGATAGCCGACCGCACGTTCGACGTCGCCGCCGGGCGCCGTGAGGGCACCCATATACGCGACCCGTGCGGCGGCCGACGCGATCTCATGGGCCTCGCGCAGCCCACGAGCCGTCTCCAGCAGGGGCACGAGCGCCAACTGCCCCCGGGGCAGGCCCTGTTCGTCCTCGCACCAGGTGAGCAACCGGTCGGCAAGGCGTACGTCCTGGACGCAGCTCACCTTGGGCAGGACGATGCCGGCCAGTCCGGGGCGGGCGACCGCGCGCAGTTCCTCGGCGCCCGCCCAGCTGTCGAGCGGGTTGATCCGGACGAACAGTGCCATGCCGCCCGAAGGGTCCGTGCCGGCGCCTGCGACGGCCTCCACCACCCGCGCGCGGGCTGAGGCCTTGTCCTGCCGGGGCACCGCGTCCTCCAGGTCGAGGATGGCGGCATCGGCGCCTGCCGCCCGCGCCTTCGGCAGCCATTCCGTCCTGTTCGCCGGCACGAAGAGCAGGGAGCGCAAGGGGCGCAAGGGGCGCAGGGGATGGGGAGGGCTCGGAGGGTGCGGGGAGGGGAGTGTCGCCCGGCCCGTCGCACCCTCGCCCGGTTCACACGACACCTCGCTCCTCGAGGTCGGTGAGTTCCTTCTCGTCGAGGCCGAGCCAGTCGCGGTAGACGAGGCTGTTGTCCTGTCCGAGCGCGGGTCCGGTGCGCCAGACGCGCCCCGGGTTCCGGTGGAAGTGCGGGATGACCCCCTGCATGCGTACGGGGCCGAGATCGGGGTCGTCGACGGTGACGATGTCGCCGCGTTCGGCGTAGACGGGGTCTTCGGCGATGTCCGCCGCGCTGAACACCCGTGAGGCCACCACTTCGTTGCGGGCGAACTCCGCCAGGCACTCGGTGGTCGAGTGGCCCGCCACCCAGGCGCGCAGCCCCTCGTCCAGCTCACCGCGCCGGGCGTGCTGCTGCTGGGTCGTGGCGAACTCCTCGTCGGGAAGCCCGAGCAGGCGGGCCACGTTGCGTACCGAGCGCGGCGTCGCGGAGGTCACGGTGATCCATTCGCCGTCACGGGAACGGTAGGTGTTGATCACCGCCGCGGGGGCGACCGCCAGCTGGTTGCCGGCGCGTTCGGGCACCGTGCCCAGCTGGTCGTGAACGATGACCTGCCACTCCACGAGCCGGAACAGGGGCTCGAAGAGCGCGAGGTCGATCCATTCGCCCTCGAAGTCGGGCTCTCGCTCGCGCCGGTGGAGGGCGGCGAGCACGGCGTAGGCCCCCATCAGGCCGGTCACGGCGTCGCCGTGGGAGAAGCCGGTGTGGACGGGCGGGCCGTCCGGGAACCCGGTCAGGTGGACGACCCCGCTGCGGGCCTCGCCCATCTTGCCGAAGCCGGGGGCGTCGGCCTGCGAGGAGGTCGCGCCGAAGCCGGAGATCTGCAGGAGGACGGCCTTCGGGTTGATCCGGTGCACCGCTTCCCAGTCGAGTTCCCAGCTGCGCAGGCGTCCGGCGCGCAGGGTGACGATCACGACGTCCGCCCAGGCGACGAGCCGGTGGGCGACGGCCCGGCCGGCCTCGTGATGCAGATCCAGGGTGACGGACCGTTTGTTGCGTCCGGCGACCTTGAACCACAAGGGGACGCCGTCCCGTTGCGGTCCCATCGCGCGCGCCGCGTCCCCGCTGCCGGGCGGCTCGACGTGGACGACGTCGGCGCCCTGGTCGGCGAGCATCGAACCGGCCAGCGGTCCGGCCACCACATGCGCGAACTCGACGACCTTCAGCCCCCGCAACTGCCCCTGTCCGCCGGTGTCCCGCTCCTCATCCGACACCGCTGCACTCCCTCGCCATCCACGCTCTCCCTCGTTCGGTGACGTACCGGGCCCGGGATCTCAGCGTGCCGAAGCGGAGAAATGCCTGTCCAGCAAAGGAAGCCGATCAATCCATGCGGCTTGCGCATGAATCAGAGTGAGGGCGCGCCGTCAGAACACCCACCCGCGGCGGCTACTCGGACCACGCGACCCCGTCGGGCAGGTCGTGTCCCCGCACCCGCAACTCGTCGAGCGTCTCCAGGAGACGGTGGGCGGCGAGCGGCAGGGTTCGCCGGGCGCGCAGGACGATGTCCAGACGCCGGTCGACCACGGGCCCGACGAGATCGCGGCAGACGACCTGACCCGCACCCGTGAGGGGCAGCACCAGAGCGGGCAGGGCGGACACTCCCAGTCCCGCCGCCACCAGTCCGCCCACGGTGGCGATACTGCCGGCCTCGGCCGCCGGTTCCTCGTGTGCGTCGACCTGGGCGAAGGCGGCATCGGTGAGTCTGCGGACGCTCGAATTTCGCCCGACGGCGAGGAAGGGCTCGCGGGCCAGGTCCTCCCAGGACACCTCGGTGCGCTCGGTGAGCGGATGGCCAGTCGGCAGCACCGCGACGAACCGGTCCCGCACCAGCGGGCGTTGCTCGAGCTGGACCGACGACTTGCCGACCGTGGTGATCGCGAAGTCGGCGTCGCCGGACAGGACCTGGTCCAGCACCGACCGTTCCAGGCCGTCGAGGATGCGCACGGTCACCTGCGGCCGCAGCGTACGGAACCGGGAGATCACCTGCGGTAGCAGCACGGCGGCGACGGACGGCAGCGTGGCCACCGCGACCGTGCCCGACTCGCCGAGCAGGAACCGCCGGAGTTCCTTCATGCCCGCTCGATGGGCGTTCACGATCTGCTCGGCTATCCGCAGCGCCTCGGCGCCCGCCGCGGTCAACTGAACATTGCGCGTGTCGCGTTCGAGCAACTGCGCGCCGAGCAGCCGCTCCAGATCCGCGACGGCACGGCTGAGCGACGACTGCGACACGTGCATCTGAGCGGCGGCGGCGGTGAAGCTCGCCGCTCGGGCGACGGCCGCGTAGGCCGCCAGTTGGCGCAAGGTGGCATCCATGGCCGGAGGATAGGCACACGCTCCGGCATTGATGCTGAGATCGCATGAGTTGATCCCGGTTCGATGCTGGACACCGATCTGTCACGGCTCGGAAACTCTCCCGCGACACCGGTGCTCCAGGCCGGACTTCTGTTCCCCGCCGCCAGGAGCCGTTCCCCGAGAAAGCGAGCCGACGCCATGCTGGCAGCCCTGGGCTATTCCACGATCGGCCTCTTCTTGTTGCTGACCATGACGAAGCGTGTCTCGGTTCTGGTCGCCCTGGTCCTGCTCCCGGTGCTGGCGGCGCTGGTCGGCGGCTTCGGCGACGAGCTGGGCGAGCTCGTCCTCGAGGGGCTGACCACGGTGGCCCCCACGGGCATCATGATCGCCTTCGCCGTCCTGTACTTCAGCCTCATGGTGGACGCGGGTCTCTTCGATCCGTTGATCCGCGGCATCCTGCGCGTGGTCCGCAACGACCCGTTGCGCATCACGGTCGGCACGGCCGTCCTCACGATGTGCGTGGCACTGGACGGTGACGGTGCCTCGACGTTCCTCATCACCGTCTCCGCCCTGCTGCCGGTCTACAAGCGACTCGGCATGAGCCCGCTGGTGCTGACCGGGGTCGTCTGCCTGGGTGCGGGAGTCATGAACATGGTTCCCTGGGGCGGCCCGACCGTGCGGGCCATGGCGGCGCTGAAACTGGAGAGTTCCGAGGTCTTCACGCCGGTCCTGCCGGCGATGGCTTTCGGCATCGTCTGGGTGCTGGTGGCCTCGTACCTGATCGGCCGTCGGGAGCGCCGCCGCCTGGGCACGCTCGACCCGCAGGGCCACGGTCTTACGGAAGGCCGTACGGAAGAGCGCGGCGGCGACGACGTCGTCGACGACGCTGATGATGAGAAGGCACCGCAGGCGCGGCCGGCCGCCGCGGGGGAGGGGCCGGGAACCCTCCGGATACCGGCCACCGCCGCTCCCGCCGCCCCTGCCTGGTTGACCGTGTTCAACCTGGTGCTCACCATCGCCCTCGTCGTCGGTCTGATCCTCGAAGTGATGCCGCTGCCCGTGCTGTTCGTGCTCGGGTTCGCCGTCGCCATGCTGGTCAACCACCCCACCTGGGAACAGCAGCAGGCGCTGCTGGACAAGCACGCCAAGAGCGTGGTCCTGGTCACCACGATGATCTTCGCCGCCGGTGTCCTCACGGGCGTCCTCACCGGCACCAAGATGATCGACTCCATGGCCGAGGCGCTCGTCTCCGTCATCCCCGACTCGCTCGGCGGACATCTGCCCGTTCTGGTGGCCCTCACGTCCATGCCGCTCAGCCTGGTCTTCACCCCGGACGCCTACTACTTCGGCGTACTCCCCGTCCTCGGCCACACCGCCGACGGCTTCGGAGTCCCCCCGGCCGAGGTCGCCAGGGCCGCCATCCTCGGCCAGATGACCACCGGATTCCCGCTCAGCCCGCTCACCGCCTCCACGTTCATCCTGGTCGGCATGAGCGGTGTACAGCTCGGCGAACACCAGCGCTTCATCTTCCGCTGGGCCTTCGCCACCACCCTCGTCATGACCGTCGGAGCACTCGTCACCGGCGCCTTCTCCCTCTGACACAGCACCCAGGAGCGACCATGCGTGCACCACGAGAGAGCCGGCAGCCGGCACTGCTGTCCCGGCGGGCCATGTGTTCCCTGGCTCTGGCGGCGCCCCTGACCGCCGCACTGCCGTTCCCCGCGTTCGCCGCGCCCTCTGCCGACGCCGCCGTCGGGCCAGAACTCCCGCCCGGCCCGTTCTTCTCCTACAGCCGTCCGGCGCGGTACGAGGTCGTACGCGAGGACGTGAAGGTGCCCCTCCGCGACGGCGGCCACCTGGCAGGCCAGTTGTACCGACCGGGAACGTCCGCGACCCGGCCCGCCACCGGCACCTTCCCCGGCATCGTGTACGAGTACACCGCGTACGCCGACGCTGCCGAGTCCTTCGGTGCCGGTGCCGCCTACTTCGTGCGCCGTGGCTACAACGCCCTCGTGTGCCAGGTCCGAGGGTCCGGTGACTCGCCGGGCACCGTCGACCCGTTCGGCCCGCAAGAGCAGCGCGACAACTACGACGTCATCGAGTGGCTCGCCCGCCACCCCGCCTCCACCGGCCGCATCGGGCAGATGGGCGTGAGCTACGGCGGTCACACCACCCTCCTGGCCGCGGTGAACCGGCCGCCCCACCTGAAGGCCGTCATCCCGGTCAACGCGCTGCACGACTGGTACGAGAACACCATCTATCGGGGCGGCATCTACTCACCGCGCATCCGTGAATGGCAGCAGACGGTGGCACCGGACACACTCCGCACCTACGCCGAGCACCCGCTCTACGACGACTTCTGGCGGGCCCGCAGCGTCATGTCCCGCTGGGAGGACCTCACCGTCCCCACGCTGGAGATCAACGGCTGGTACGACCGCTACCGCGACGGCATGGTCAAGAACTACCGAGCCCGCCCCCACAACGTATGGCTCGTATCGGGCCCCTGGGAACACGGCTCACCCGAAGGCCAGTACGCGGGTATCGGCAGCGGCGCCTACCTCGCCTGGTGGGACCACTGGCTGGCCCGCAACCGTGACGCGCCGCTGCCGGCCACCCACGTCACCTCCTACGAAGTGCCCGGCCCCGGAGCGGGCAGGGGCTGGCACCGGTTCGAGCAATGGCCCCCGCGCGACGCACGGGCACTCACCCTCCGGCTCGGGGCGAACGGAACCCTGCGCCCCGGAGCAACAGCCCCCGGCGTGGCGGCGTTCGATGTCAACACCGGCACGACGCCCCCGGCGGAGCACCAGCAACTGCGCTTCACCACACCGCCGTTGCGCCACGATCTGGTGCTCGCCGGAGACGGCCTGGCCGACATCCGGGCCTCGTTCACCGCCGCCGACGGCAACATCGCGGCAGTGCTGTACGACCAGGCTCCCGACGGCACCAGCACACGGATCACGGAAGGCTGGCTCAAGGCGAGCCACCGCGCCACCCACACTCGGCTCTCTCCGGTGGAACCAGGCACCGCCTACGCACTCGGCGTGCACATCTGGCCGGTCCACTACCGACTCTCCGCGGGCCACCGGCTGGTGCTGCGCATCTCCAGCGACGACTACCCGCAGATCGACTCCGACGTGCCCGCGGGCCGGGTCGGCGTGAGAACCGGCGCGGGCGGTTCCACCTTGCGCCTCACGGTCAGGACGCTCTGAGTAGCGAGTGCGGCCTCAGCGGCGAGTGCGGTCCGCGCCACGAGTACGGTTCGAGCGCCGAGTTACGGGCGGGGCTCCTTCGGCAGGCCGAGGACGCGCTCGGCGATGATGGTGCGCTGGATCTCGTTCGATCCGGCGTAGATGGTGTCGGCACGGGAGAAGAGGAACAGCCGCTGCCAGCCGGTCAGGTCGTACGGCTCGCCGGCGGCCGCCATGCCGGCGGCGCCGCAGACGTCCATGGCGAGTTCGCCGAGTTGACGGTGCCAGGTCGCCCAGAAGATCTTTCCGATCGATGCCTCGGGCCCCGGTGCTCCGGCGGCCACCCCGTCGAGCATGCGCAGCGCGTTGCAACGGATGATCTCCAGGCCGGTCCAGGCCCGGGCGATGCGGTCTCGGATCAAGGGGTCCGCGGCGGCGCCGTTGTCCTTGGCCAGTTCGATGACGGCCTCCAACTCCCGCCGGAAGCCGACCTGTTGGCCGAGCGTGGACACCCCTCGCTCGAAGCCCAGGGTGGCCATCGCCACCTTCCAGCCCTCGCCCGGCGCGCCGACCACATGGGAGGTGTGGGTGCGGGCGCCGTCGAAGAACACCTCGTTGAACTCGGAGGTGCCCGTCAGCTGGGTGATCGGCCGGATGTCGACACCGGGCTGGTTGAGGGGAACCAGGAGGTACGACAGACCGGCATGGCGTGCGGAACCGGGCGGCCGCGGCCCGGTGCGGGCGAGGACGAAGCACCAGTCGGACTCCTGGGCGAGCGAGGTCCAGATCTTCTGGCCGGTGACCACCCACCGGTCACCGTCGAGTTCGGCCCGGGTTCGTACGTTCGCCAGGTCCGAGCCTGCCTCCGGTTCGCTGTAACCCTGGCACCACAACTCCTCGACGGTGACGATCGGCGGGAGGAAGCGCTCGCGCTGCTCCGGCGTACCGAAGGCCATCAGAGTGGGGCCGAGGAGCTGCTCGCCGAGGTGACCCACCCGGGCGGGGGCGTCGGCGAGGGCGTACTCCTCGTGGAAGGCGACCTGCTGCTCCAGAGTCGCGCCTCGGCCGCCGTACTCCTTCGGCCAGCCGACGCACGTCCACCCGGCGGCCGCCATGTGCCGCTCCCAGGCGAGGCGTTCGGCGAACGCCTCGTGTTCCCGCCCGGGTCCTCCGCGCCCGCGCAGACCCGCGAACTCACCGGTCAGATGGGAGCGCAACCAGGCCCGGAACTCGGCACGGAACTCCTCGACGCTGCTCATGGGCGGCTCTCCGTACGGCTGTTGGCGTCCTCGACGGCCGATGTCCCGCACGATAACCTACCAAACAATTGTTAGGGAAGGAGAGGAGGGGTGGGTGAGGCTGACGGAGGAACAGGAAGAGCTGCGGTCCGCCGTGCGATCGGTCCTCGACCGGCACGAGGGCGCGACGGCCTGGCGTCACCTGACTCGGCAGATCGGCATCGCGGGCCTCGCCGTCCCCGAGGAGTACGGCGGCGCGGGGTGCGGAGCCCGCGAAGTCCACGTCGTGATGGAGGAGTTGGGGCGCCGACTGAGCCCCGTCCCGTACCTCGGATCCGCGGTACTGACGATCCAGGCCCTCCTCTCCTCCGGCGACGAACCGGCCTGCGCGCGGCTGCTCCCGCCACTCGCCGAGGGCGGGGCGGTCGGGACTCTGGCGTGGGCCGAGAGCGGTTCCTGGGACCCGGCGGCCATCCGCGCCGAAGCGACCCCGCGGCCGCGTGCGGTGTGGCGGATCACGGGCACGAAGGAACACGTGCTGCACGGGGAGAAGTCCGGGGGCCAGGCTGAGGCCGAGTCCGGTGTGCTGCTCGTGGCCGCACGGACGGCGCGGGGGGTGTCGTTGTTCCAAGTCGCCACCGATGACCCGGGGTTACGCCATCGGCCGACGGTCACCATGGATCAGACCCGCCCTCAGACGCGCCTTGTCTTTCAGGAAGCCGAGGGCCGGATCGTGGGCCGGGAGGGCGACGGCGGGCGCATCCTCGGCCATGTGCTGGACATCGCCTGCACGGCACTCGCCGCCGAGCAGGTCGGCGCCGCCGAGCGGTGCCTGGAGGTCACGGTCGCCTACGCCAAAGAGCGCGTCCAGTTCGGTCGCCCCATCGGCTCCTTCCAGGCGGTGAAGCACCGGCTCGCGGACGCCTACGTACGGGTGGAGTCGGCACGCTCGGCCGCACTGGGCGCCGCGTTCGCCGTCGACGAGGGTTCAGCGGAGCTGCGCCGCCGCGCCGCTGCCGCCAAGTCCGCCTGCTCGGAGGCCTTTTCGTCGGTCGCGGGCGAGATGATCCAACTGCACGGCGGTATCGGCATCACCTGGGAGCACGATGCCCACCGCTACTTCAAACGCGCCCATGGCTCGGCCCATCTCTTCGGCTCGCCGAGCTGGCACCGGGGCCGACTCGCGGCCGACCTGGGGCTCACCGCGGCTCGATAACATCCGCGAGATGCCGAACGCCAACTGCGCGGCCACGCAGCGGAATTGACCCGGTTCGTGGCCGCATCCCCGTGCAGCGGAAGGGAAACCATGCTCCGGACGCACCACCCCCTGCTCGCCATCATCGCCGCCGGCGCGGCGCTGGCCACCGTCTTCATCGCCCCCTCGCCCGCGCTCTCCGCGGAGGTCCCCGGCGCCGGCGCGTACTACGTACAGAGCGTGACCACAGGGCTGAACGCCGTCGACAGTGGGGGAGCGGTCGTCCAGCGCAACCCCAAGGGCAACGAGGACCATCAGCAGTGGACGCTGCGCCCGAGCGGCACGTCGTACGTGCTGGAGAGCACCGACACGGCGGGCAGCTGCCTGGGCCGCATCGGAAACCAGGCCAGAACCGTGGCCTGCGCCGGCGCCGATGCCGCGTGGGAGGTGCGGCCGGCCGGCGCCGACCAGTACACGCTCAAAGTCCCCGGAGCCGACCGGTACTTGACCGTGGCTGCGAAGCCTTCCGGCGCCAACTACCCCGCTCAGCTCGTCGTGGGCCCCGCCGGAGGCCTGGCCGCCTGGTATCTCACCCCGGTGGCCTCCCCGGCCGGCCCGATACCGTCCCCGGACCAACGCACCCTGGACCAGGTCACGTT
The DNA here is from genome assembly GCF_005768555.2 of Streptomyces sporangiiformans. Classification (GTDB taxonomy): domain Bacteria; phylum Actinomycetota; class Actinomycetes; order Streptomycetales; family Streptomycetaceae; genus Streptomyces; species Streptomyces sporangiiformans. The sequence goes on along the minus strand of NZ_VCHX02000061.1, from coordinate 19,878 downwards.
CCTCACGGCCCACAACGCCTACGCGAACGGCGTCGACGGCGGCTTCGCCCCGCCCTTCGTGAACCTGGTGCCGAACCAGAGCCGAGGCATCAATCAGCAACTCACCGACGGCGTACGCGGTTTCATGATGGACATCCACAAGACCTCGGACGGCGCGATTCTGTGCCACAACAGCTGCACGCTCGTCAGCAGACCGGTCGCGCTGTGGGTGGATGTGCAGCGCATGGTGGACTTCCTGAAACAGAACCCGGGTGAGTTCATCACCGTATTCCTGGAGGACTACGTCGATCCGGGCGTCCTGCGCAGTGAACTGGCCCGGGTCAACGGCCTGTCCGACGTGCTCTACCGCCCCGACCGGACGGGCGTTCGCGCCAACGGCTGGCCCCGCATGGCGGACCTGATCGCCGACAACGACCGCCTGCTCCTCTTCACCGACCACAGTCGATCCGCCGACCAGGCCGCAGGCCTCACGCGCGACAGCTTCGGGGTGATGTACCAGCGAGAGTGGACGGTCGAGAACTACTGGTCCATGGGATCGGGCGTCGGCAGCTCCGACTGGTCCTGCTACAGCCGCTGGTACGACGCCGCCACGAACATCCCGCTGACCCGCACCGAGCCGTCCTTCCGCCCGCTCTTCGTCATGAACCACTTCCGCGACGCCGCGATCACGTCCACCGCCGCCACCGACAACACCAAACTCACCGACCGGGCCCAGCGCTTCTGCCAGCCGGCCGCCCGCAAGAAGCCCAACTTCCTTGCGGTGGACCGCTATGACCTCGGTTCCGCGTCATCGGCGGTGACCACCTTGAACACGTACACCTACTGAGGAAGCTCAGCTCAGTCTGAGGAAGCTCAGCTCAGTTGGGCGCGCAGGAAGTCGACGGTGCTGCGCCAGGCCAGGGCCGAGGACTCGGGGTCGTGGACCTCGGGACGGCCGTCGTTGAAGAAGGCGTGGTCGGCGGGGTAGAGGCGGAAGTCCGGGGTGATACCGGACTGCTGCTCGATCGTGGCGCGGAGGGTGGCGATGCTGTCGGCCGGAATGGCGGCGTCGCGCTCGCCGAAGTGGCCGAGGACCTGGGCCTTGAGCTTGGAGAAGTCGGGTGCCTCGCCCTGGATGACACCGTAGAAGGGGACCGCCGCGCGGACGCGCGAGTCGACGGCCGCCTGGTAGAGGACGAAGCCGCCACCCATGCAGAAGCCGACCGAGCCGATGGTCTGCGAGGTCACCTCGGGAAGCGCCAGCAGGTGGTCGACGGCGCCGGAGAGCAGCTCGACACCCCGAGGGACCGGCAGGTCCTTCATCAGGCGGAACGCCTCGGTGCTGTCGTGCGCGACATTCCCGCCGTACAGATCGGGAGCGAGCGCCACGAAGCCTTCCCCCGCCAGACGGTCGGCGACATCCGCGATGTGGTCGGTCAGACCCCACCACTCCTGGATGACGAGCACGCCGGGTCCCTGCCCGGAACTCGGCAGCGCCAGATAGCCGTGCGCGGTGGTCTCGCCACTGGGGAAGGTCACGTTCTGACGGGCGGGGGCCCCGGTCGACCTGGGCGTCTCGGACATGGCGCGTCACTCCTGTCACTCGATCTTGGCTCCAGCATGCCGGAGGCGGCCAAAGCGCCCGCAGGCACCCCCGCCGACGAAGCGCCGCGGTCGGCCGAGGCTGCGTACAGCTTCGGCCGACCGCCAAGTGTCCAGGCCCTTCGCCGAAGGCGTCCCTCTCAGCGAGAGCTGCTCACCGCCTCGCGGAGGCGGTCGAGTTCCGCGTACATCGTCTCGCCCGGGCACTCCGTGTCCATCCAGTCCCGGTGACCGCTGATCTCCGACACTTCCTTCGTCGTGCCGTTGACGGGGTTGGTGTACGTGACCTGGGCGGTGGGATCGACTCCGTGCAGGCGAGTGAGGGCGCGGACCAGACCGGTCAGCGACTCGCGGGCCGCGTCCGAGGGGCCCTGCGAGGTCAGGTCGCCCAGCAGGGCGATGCCGAGGTTGCCCGAGTTGAACCCGCCCACGTGGAAGGCGGTCACGAGCTTGCCGTCCGCGTCATGCGCGGGGACGCCGTCGTCGCCGGAGTAACGGCCCTCGTAGATACGGCCTTCGGCGTCGATGAGGAAGTGGTAGCCGATGTCGCCCCAGTCGTTGGTGATGGCGTGGAGCTCGTAGATGGCCCGTACCGTGGCGGCCGGGTCCGGGTCGTCGTTGGCGGTGACGGTGTGGTGCACCGTGATCGTCTGGAACGGGTAGTAGGCGGTCGGCGTGTTCTCGGTGCCGTCCTCCTTGAAGCGCAGCGACTCGTCCGCGCCCCAGGCGGCGCGTGACAGATAGGCGACACCGCGTACGCGGGTGGTGTCGGCGGGGACGGCCTTCTCGCGCTTGGCGCCCTGTTTGGTGTCGAGAGCGAGCGAGCGTACGTCGGTGGCGCCGTCGGGCGACCTCACCTCGTACCCGGAGGCCTGGCCGGTGGGCACGAGCAGCGCGCCGCCGTTGGCGACCGTGCAACCGCTCTTGCTCAGCGGCTTCCAGGCGCCCTCGCTGCCATCGGCGTCGCGCAGTCTCAGCGCGCCGCCGTCGGCGGAGTTCGACCCGTTCCAGCGAATGCCGACATACGCGATGGGAAAGGCGGCCTCGACGGGCTGTTCGCCGGTGGCCGCCTTGGAGCGGGTGGTGGGGAAGGCCTTCTTGGTGGTCCCCGGCTTGTCGGAGCCGCTCGCGCCGTCGGACCCGGACGAGTCGTCGGACGAGGTGGCCGCCATGACGGCGGGGGTGACCACCGCACCGGCGGCGACGGCGCCGGCGGCGCCGATCAGACCGCGGCGCGTGACGCGGGACTTGGCCCGGTGCGAGGGCGCGGAGGAGGGGTCGGGAGAGGAGGAAGGCGAAGAGGAAGGAGAGGTGGGGGGAGTGGCCATGGGGGGAGTCCTTTAAACGTTCGTTGCAACGTTCTTGGTGGTACGTCCCGGGCAACCCGCAAGCGAGCACACGTAGTTCTGCGTTCTGCCCGGCGGACAGCACTTGAAGTCGCAAGGAAGAGTACGCGCTCTGATCGACACCTTGGCAACCACCCCACCGGTTGCCCCGTTCAGCTGTCGAGCAGCGCCATGAACGCGATGGCCGCCGGACTGGTCGCGTCCGCGGGCGGGAGCATGGCCACCGTCTCGTACGACGTCTCGGCGGTGTCCTTCAGGGGAAGCGCGGCGAGGCCACTGGCCTCGCGCTTGTGGCCGAAGTGGCGTGGCACGACGGCGATTCCGAGGCCCTCCTGGACCAGATCCAGCAGACCGTGCACGTCGTTGACCTCGAGGGCCACCGTGCGGTGCACGCCCGCGGCCGCGAAGACCGCGTCCGTGGTGCGGCGGGGACCCCAGTCGGGGTGGAAGTCGACGAAGTCCTCGCCGCCCAGGTCCTCCGGGGTGACCGCTCCGCCGCCCGCGAGGCGGTGCGTCGGATGGCACAGCACGGTCATCGGCTCACTGGTCAGCGGCAGGCAGCGCAGCTGGTCGCTGTCGGGGCGCGTCGTCACCGCGAAGGCGAGGTCGAGGCGTCCGGCCGCGACCTCCTCGGCCAGCGCGCCGGAGCCCGCCTGCCGCAGTCGGATCTCGACGTCCGGGTGCTGTCGCCGGAACGTGGCGAGGAGCGGGGCGACGCACACTCCGGCGATGCACTGTTCGGTGCCCAGGGCGAGCGTGCCGCGCAGTACGCCCTGCACCGCGGCCACGGCGTCGTGGGCCGCCCGGACCTGTGCGAGGATCCGCTCGGCCTCGACCAGCAGGGCGCGCCCCGCCTCGGTGAGGGTGACCCGGCGCGTCGTGCGCACGAACAGCGGAGCCCGCAACTCCCGCTCCAGTGCGCGGATCGAGGCCGAAAGCCCCGATTGCGACACCATCAGCCGTTCCGCGGCCCGGGTGAAGTGCCGGTCCTCGGCGACGGCGACGAAGTGCTGAAGGTGGCGCAGTTCCATGATTGAGAAGCGTAGCCGCTGAATCCCATCCGATTCTTCTGTTGGACCGCTGCCCCTGTGCAGGCGAGAGTGGAGACCTGGTTCCCGGCACTTCAGGAGTACGCGTGTACACCGCACATCCCGACCGTTACGCGGACATGCCCTACCGGCGCACCGGACGCAGCGGCCTGAAGCTCCCCGCGCTGTCGCTCGGCCTGTGGCACAACTTCGGTCCCGACCGGCCGGTCGAGACCCAGCGGCAGATCCTGCGCCGCGGCTTCGACCTGGGTGTCAACCACTTCGACCTGGCCAACAACTACGGGCCGCCGCCCGGCGCCGCCGAGTCGGCTCTCGGAGAGGCGCTGAAGGCGGATTTCGGGTCGCACCGGGATGAGTTGGTCATCTCCACCAAGGCCGGCTACCTGATGTGGCCGGGCCCGTACGGCGAATGGGGCTCGCGCAAGTACCTGCTGTCCTCGCTCGACCAGAGCCTGACCCGTATGGGCCTCGACTACGTCGACATCTTCTACTCGCACCGTCCCGACCCGGAGACGCCGCTCGAGGAGACGATGGGCGCCCTGCACTCGGCGGTCGTGCAGGGCAAGGCGCTGTATGTCGGCGTGTCGAACTATTCGCCCGAGCAGACGCGTGAAGCCGCCCGCATCCTGAACGAGTTGGGGACGCCGCTGCTGATCCACCAGCCGCGCTACTCGATGCTCGACCGCCGCCCCGAGGACGGGCTCCTGGACACGCTCGACGAGCTGGAGATCGGGTCCATCGCCTACTCGCCGCTGGAGCAGGGACTGCTCACCGGCCGCTATCTCGACGGCATCCCGGAGGACTCGCGTGCCGCGAGCGACAGCCCCTTCCTGAACGCGGACACGGTGACCGAGGACCTGGTACGGCAACTGCGCGCCCTCGACGACATCGCCAAGTCGCGCGGTCAGACCCTGGCCCAGATGGCCCTGGCCTGGGTACTGCGCGGCGGTCGTGTCACCTCCGCCCTCGTCGGCGCGAGCAGCGCACGGCAGCTGGAGGACAGCGTGACGGCCGCCCGCAACCTGGACTTCGACGCGGACGAGCTGGCCAAGATCGACGCGATCATCAAGCCATGAGCTGCTCCTCCAGGCGCACGATCACGGTGTCGCCCTCCTCCTTCCCGATCGCCTGACGCACGTCGGCCTTCACGGGCAGTTTGTGGGTGCCGTCGCCCATGGCCATGAAGGAGCTGCGGAAGTGGTGGCCGTCGATCGTTCCACGGACCCTGACGAGCCCCCGCGTGCCGAAGAAGGCGACGGATTCGGGCCAGACCAGATAGGTCCAGCCACCTTTGCTGGGGCTTTTCCGCAGCACGGCGGAGAATTCCTGATTGAGTTCCCTGCCCACTGTGTCGGCGCTGTTCATGGCGGCCTCCGCTCTCTGTGATCGTTCCGGGGGTGCCCGCCTCTTTGGCGGGTACCTTCCGGTGATCTCCTACCTGGGCAGACTGCCGGGAGCGGAAAAACTCATCGGTGATTCCATCGTGCCCGCTGACGTCGTCGAAAGTCGATGTCGCTGCCTTCCGGCGCCCACCCGGCGGTGTCCCCCTCTGCCGGTGTGTGCCGTATGAAAGGGCAGGTCGGAGGCGTCGGAGCACGGGTACCGAATCGTTTCAGCCAACCCAGGCCATGAATATGCCAGGAGACTGGCTGGAATGGCATGGTGACAGAGTGTCAAGAGTGGCGATACTCGGATTCTGAGCTCTCGAATCCTGAGGACTCGAGTCCTGAGCGCTCGCAATGCTGAACTCACTCGGCCGCGGCCGAGCCGCCCCATCGTGCACGACCAGCACAACGCAGGGAAAGAGAGGCCGGACCGGCGGCAGGCCGGGCAACGGGGGAGAGATCGTGCACGACGAGTTCTTATGTCATGTCACGGCGTACGGCATATGTGGTGGCCGGCGGATCGGCGTACCTCTGGGAACCTATCGGGCGCCCACCCTGGCGCTGGCGCTGTGGTGGTTACGGGACCGGGCCTCGTGGATCGCCGAGCGGCTCGACCCGGATCCCGAGGCGCCGTACTTCCCGTCGAACTCGATGGCGCCCGTCGCGGACACCGTACCGGACGTGTCGGGCGAGCTGCGCGCGTGGTGCGGCGACACTGCGCAACAGGAGCTGGTGGCCGACGAGTTGGCCGCCGGGCGACTCGTCCGCATCGCCACCAGCGACGACACCACCGAGTACGAGCTGCTGGCGGAATCTGTCGACGCGCTGCGCATGCAGCGGACGATCCCCGTGCTGTCGGTCCCGGCCGCCTGACGCCAGACCGCTCGCCCTCCGTGCCCGGTGCTCGGGCCTAGGATGCCGCCGACCAGGCACACATATGGGCGAATAGATAGAATTCGGGCATGGGAGAGCGGTCGACTGCGCCCGAACTCGTTCTCGAAACCGACACGAGTTCCACGCTGATGAGCCCGAGCCGTCACTATCGCGTGGGACGCGATCCGCTGAGCGACATCGTCATCGATGACGCCCGGGTCTCCTGGCACCACGCGGTACTGCGGCCCGAGAACGACCACTGGACACTCGAGGACGAGAACAGTACGAACGGTACGTACGCCGATGGGCGCCGCGTTCGCGCCTGGGACGTCGGTCCCGGCAGCGTCCTCCGCTTCGGCAGTCCCGCCGACGGCCCGAGCGCCGTGCTCACGAGCCGCCCCCGGCCGCCCGCCCCCGAGCGCCCGTCCGCCGTCTCCGCGCCCGCCGCCACGGGCACCTTCCGGCAGCCCACGACGGTACGCCCGCTGCCCGCGCACACCGCCCGCACGATCCGTATCGGCCGCGGCGGCGACAACGACCTGGTGGTCGACGATCTGATCGTCTCCCGACGGCACGCGGAGCTGCGCGCCCACCCGGACGGTACGTACGAGATCGTCGACCTGGACAGCCACAACGGCACATTCCTCAACGGGCAGCCGGTGACGCGCGCCCTCATCGAGCAGGGCGACATCGTGGGAATCGGCCACTCGGCGTTCTGCCTGGTCGGTGACCAGTTGCAGGAGTACGTCGACACCGGCGAGATCTCGCTCGACGTGCAGGATCTGACGGTCGCCGTCGACCGGGGCCGCAAGACGCTCCTGGGCGAGGTCTCCTTTCCCGTCGGCGAGAAATGTCTGCTCGCCGTGGTCGGCCCCAGCGGCGCGGGAAAGTCCACACTGCTGAACGCGCTGACCGGGCAGCGTCCCGCCGACCGGGGCACGGTCCTCTACGACGGCCGGGACCTCTACCGCGACTACGCCGAGCTGCGCCAGCGCATCGGCCTCGTACCGCAGGACGACATCCTGCACCCCCAGCTCACCGTGCGACGGGCCCTCACGTACGCCGCCGAGCTGCGCTTCCCGCAGGACACCGCGAAGGCCGAGCGCCGGGCGCGGGTCGAGGAGGTGATCCGTGAGCTGGGCCTGGAACAGCGCGCCGGGCAGCCCATCCACAGTCTGTCGGGCGGCCAGCGCAAGCGCGTCAGCGTGGCCCTGGAACTGCTGACCAAGCCGTCGCTGCTCTTCCTCGACGAACCGACGTCCGGCCTCGACCCCGGCATGGACCGCTCCGTGATGCACATGCTGCGCGGCCTGGCCGACGACGGGCGGACCGTCATCGTGGTCACCCACAGCGTGCTCAGCCTCGACGTCTGCGACCGGCTGCTCGTGCTCGCGCCCGGCGGCAGGATCGCCTACTACGGGATGCCGGACGACGCCCTCGCCTTCTTCGGCTTCGAGCAGTGGCCCGAGGCGTTCGAGGCCTTCGAACGGGACCGCGACCGCGACTGGGCCGGGGAGTACCGAGACTCGCCGTTCCACCGGCACTACATCACCAACTCAAGCGTGCAGCCGCACCTTCCGCGGCCCGCCCGCGCCGAAGCCGTCGGGCCACCGCCCAAGTCGCAGAGCTGGGGAGCTCAGGTGCGCACGCTGGTGCGCCGGTACGCGGCCGCGCTGTCCGCCGACCGGACCTTCCTCGTCATCATGATCGCCCTGCCGTTCGTGATGGGCGTGATGGCCCGGGCCCTCGCCGGAAGCCGGCTCACCCAGGAGACCGCCATGAACGCACTGCTCATCCTGTGCGTGGGCGGAGTCCTCACGGGCGCGGCCAACGCCGTACGGGAGCTGGTGAAGGAACGCGTGATCTACCAGCGTGAGCGTGCCGTCGGCCTGTCCAGATCGGCCTATCTGATGTCCAAGGTCGCCGTTCTCGGCACAGTCACCGTGCTGCAGGCCGTCGTACTCACCCTCGTGGCGCTGCTGGGCGTCGATCTGAACGCGCCCGGCGGCGAGGGAGTGCTCATGCCGCCCCTTGTGGAGATCACGGTCGCGGTCGCGCTGCTCGCCTTCGCGGCGATGACGCTCGGCCTCCTCGTCTCGGCGTTGGTGCGCAAGGAGGAGGTGACGATGCCCCTGCTCGTGCTCCTCGCCATCGTCCAGGTCGTCTTCTGCGGGGCGCTGCTGAAGCTGGACGGCGTGCCCGGCCTCGAGCAGCTGTCGTGGCTGGTGCCGTCGCGGTGGGCGCTCGGCGCGATGGCGGGCACCGTCGGTCTGGCCCGGATCGTGCCCGGCGACCTGACCGCCGACCCGCTGTTCCGGCACGAGGCGTGGGTGTGGCTGCTGAACCTGGGCATGCTCGTCGTCCTGGCGGTCCTCTTCGGATACCTGGTCGCACGGCTGCTTCGGCGGCGCGAACCCGAGGTCATGCGGAAGTAGGTGCGATGACGACTCCCGGCTTCCGCCCCACGCATGTCGTACCCCAGGACGGCATGCCCGCCTGGGAGGCCCCGGACCCGAGCCGGCCCACCTTTCCGCTCGACGCGCTGCTGCCGGTCGAGCTGGTCGACCGGCGCGGCGATTGGGGGCACATCGTCTGCGCCAACGGCTGGTCGGCGTGGGTCGACGGCCGCCTGCTGCTCGCCGTACCCCACGAGCCACCCGTCCCGGGCCGACCGCCGGCCCGCACGGCGGATCCGCGCCCGCTGCTCGCCCGCGTCGAGGAGGGGCTGGGGCGCTACCGGCAGGCGGTCGAGGAGCTGACGGACGGGCGCTTCGACGGGGAGACGTTCCGCGGCCGCACACAGGGCCTGCGGGTCGGGATCGTGGTCGACGGGGAGGCCGTGTGGCTGTACGAGGCCGAGCATGAGCGGTGGGTGTACTGCGACGGCACACGCTTGAGCACGTACGCCACACCGCAGCCCCCGTCTGCCACGCCCGATCGAGAGCCGCCCGCCGCGCCGGGCCAGGAACCGCCCGCAGCGCCCGCTCAACCCACGCCGGCACCAGCACCGTCCGCCGCCTCCGAACCGGAGCCGCCTGCCTCCGCTGGGCGCGGGCGGGAGCCGACGCAGGTCGTGGGTGACGCCGGTGGCGTGACCGGACCGAAGCCGACGCAGGTTGTGGAGGGTGCCGGTGGTGGGGCCGGGCGGGAGCCGACGCCGGTGGTCGGGGATGCCGGTGGTGCTGGGCGGGAGTCGACACAGGTGCTCGAGANCGGGAGCCGACGCCGGTGGTCGGGGATGCCGGTGGTGCTGGGCGGGAGTCGACACAGGTGCTCGAGAGTGCTGGTGGTGGGGTCGGCCCGGAGTCGAGGCAGGCCCTGGAGGATCCCGGTGGTCGGGACGGAGTGGAGCCGACGCGGGTCGTGGAGGGGCCGGATCCCACGGCTGGTCCGGAGCCGAAGCCGACCGTGGAGGATGCCGGTGGTTCTGGGCCGGGGCGGACGCAGGTGGTCGACGGTGCTGGTGGTGGGGTCGGCCCGGAGTCGAGGCAGGCCCTGGAGGATCCCGGTGGTCGGGACGGAGTGGAGCCGACGCGGGTCGTGGAGGGGCCGGATCCGGCGGACGGGCCGGAGTCGGCGCAGGGCGGGGAGGACCCCGGTCGGAAGGGCGGACCGGAGGCTGCGCAGGGCGGGGACGGCGTGGGGCGCGCCGTCACACGGCCCGTGACGGGTGACGGTGAGGCCTGATGCCGCACGACACGAGTCCGCACTCGGGGCGGCCCTCCGACCTCATCGGTCGGCAGATCGCGGGCTACCGGATCGAGTCCGAGATCGGCCGTGGAGGGATGGCCGTGGTGTACCGGGCCAAAGACCTGCGCCTCGACCGGACGGTCGCGCTCAAACTGCTCGCCCCGGAACTGGCCCGCAACGACACCTTCCGCAAACGCTTCACTCACGAGTCGCGGGTGGCCGCCGCGATCGACCATCCGCACATCGTGCCGGTCTTCGAGGCGGGCGAGACGGACGGCGTCCTGTACATCGCCATGCGGTACGTGTCCGGCCGCGACCTGCGTCATCTGCTCGACCGCGAGGGCCCGCTGCCCATCGCGGCGGTCACCCGGATCGTCGGCCAGGTGGCGTCCGCGCTGGACGCCGCCCACGATCACGGTCTGGTCCACCGGGACGTCAAACCGGGCAACATCCTGGTCGCCCAGGGCACGGACAGTGACCACCCCGAGCACGTCTACCTCACCGACTTCGGCCTCACGAAGAAGTCGCTGTCGCTCACGGGATTCACGACGGTCGGCCAGTTCGTCGGCACGCTCGACTACGTGGCGCCGGAGCAGATCTCCGGCCGCCCCGTCGACGGCCGTTGCGACGTCTACAGCCTCGCCTGCGTCGTCCACGAGGCACTGGTCGGCCGGCCGCCCTTCCAGCGCGACGACGACATGGCGTTGCTCTGGGCCCACCAGTACGACCTGCCGCCCCGCCTGACCGAGGCGCGCCCCGACATCGCCGCGCCCGCCGACGCCGTACTGGCGAGGGCCCTGGCCAAGAGCCCCGACGACCGCTACGACTCCTGTCTCGCCTTCGTGGCCGCGCTGCGTACGGCAGCGACGAGAGCCCCGGCGACGGATCACCCCCCGACCGAGATGGATTTCGGGGTCGCCGGGAATCCCCACCACCCGGACCCACCGCCCGCACCGCCCCGCTGGGCCCTGCCGGTCTTCCCCCGTTCCCCGGCTACCGGAGAGGCCCGGAGCCCGCAGTCGTCCTAGGCCTTACGGACAAGCAGGTGGGCCTGTTGAAAGGCCCGTTCGTTCTCCTCCGGCTCTCGGACCATACGGGCCACTTGGAGGAGCCCGGTTTCGCGCAGCAGTTCGGCCACGGGGTCGGGGGACCAGCGGTAGGCGAGCGCCACCTTGTGGTCGAAGGCCTCCGCAAGCTCCGAAGGCTTGTCGTGCGCCGGGAACGCGAGCAGCAGATGGCCGCCGGGCACCAGCACCCGGTGGAACTCGGCGAACACCTCCGGCAGCCGCTCCGGCGGGGTGTGGATGATCGAGTACCGGGCGAGGACCCCGCCGAGCTCACCGTCCTCGAGGGCCAGCGCGGTCATCGAACCCACGTCGAACCGCAGCTCCGGATGCGCCGCACGGGCGATGGCGATCATCTCCGCGGAGAGGTCCACGCCGAACGCGGTCAGCCCGAGCCTGTGTAGCAGCGCGGTCACATGGCCCGGACCACAGCCGACGTCGGCGACCGTCCCCGCGCCGTCCGCCCGCACGAGGTCGGCGAATGCGGAGAGCATCGCCCGGTCCAACGGATAGTCGTCGAGTGCGTTCGCGAAGAGTTCGGCGTACTGGACGGCGACGGAGTCGTACGCCGTTCGGGTCGTGTGAAGGAAGTCCGGCTCGATCATGGAGACGTACCGTAGTACCTCTCCGGGGACTCAGACGGGCGTACCGCCGACCTCGCCCCGCCGGTGCACGCGTGAGGCGAGCAGGCCGCCCAGGAAACCGGTCACCAGCCCCCAGAGCGCGGCGAATCCCAGCGCGGTCCACAGCCGTGGCCGCAGCAGCAGGTCGCCGGACAGCTCGCCGCCGAGGTCACCGATGCCGAGGAGGGACATGCCGTAGTGCGCGGAGATGCGGCAGACGAGGCAGACCGTGAGCACGGTGAGCACGAGGGCGACCATCATGTGCAGAGCGTGCTGCCAGGCGTGCATCCGGGCCGGGGAGCGGGCGGCCATGAGGAAGGCCGCGGCCAGGAGCAGCACGGCGTCGACGACGATCAGCCACCACACTCTGCCGTCCTGCTCGGCCAGTGTCCGCAGGTTGAGCGTGGAGATGTCCGGCGTCCGCAGCACGGTGTCCAGCAGCTGCGGCATGGGCAGCCCGAACGGCCCCTCCACGTGGCCCTCCCACGTGGCGCCCAGGCCGATGGTGAAGACGAGCCAGACGAGGTTGGGGAGCCCGAGGAGGATCACCGCGAACGTCTCGACGGCATGACCGCGCGTGGCCGCGACGACCAGAGCGATGACGAGCCCCACGGCGACGCACGCGAGCAGCAGCATGACCATGGCGAACGCGGCCGGCCGCACCGACTCCTGGAAACGCAGCATCCGGGCCGGCAGCGGAGCCTTCCGGGAGACCAGCAGCGCGAGGACCAGTACCCCCGCGAGCCAGAGCAGCCCGAGGGCCAGCGTCACCGGCACGTCGGCCCTGAAGCCCACCCGGGGCGTCGCGTCGAGCAGCTCGCCGATGTCGCCGAGGGTCTCGTCGCCGAGCGGGATCTCGAAGGTCTGGCGGGCCGACAGCCCGACGGCGGTCAGGGCAAGGAGCCACAGGACCGCGACCCGGGCGGCCCAGCCCGCGAGTTCGGAGGCGCCGGCGACGGCCCGGTGGCGCAGCGGCCGGAGGAATCCGGCGGTGATGACCATGACTCCGGCGAGCGTCACGGACAGGGGGATCACGGTCATGTCGGCGTGTGTCTCGGCGAGGAAACCGGCGTTGCCCGCGAACTCGACCGAGCCGCCGACCGCCACCACCACGGTGGCGGCGACGACGCGGGGAAACGCGCCGTCCGGCAGATCCGCCGCCCCCGCCGCCCACAGTCCGAGCGAGGCGATCACGGCCATGACGATCAGCGCGGCCAGGACCGTCGCGAGGGCGTCGATCCAGCCATGGCGGGGGCCGGCCGGGCCTCGGCGGGCCACTGCCTGGTCAGCGGGTGTCTGGTGGCTCACGCTGCAACGCTAGGCAGGGCTCCGGCGGCGCGCCTGCCAGGGAGGGCCGACCGCGTCAGCTTGCGAGCGGCACAGGACTGAAGCACACAATGTCCTCGGGCATGTGCAAAGCGTTAGTTATCACGTGAAATGCCGCCGCAGGATCCCCTACGTCGGGAAGAAGAGCTAGTGAGCACCGAACCGCCGCCCTCCGACCGCCCCACCGGACCACCCTCCGGCCCGCTGTCGGGTCCTTCCCGGCCGAGTTCCGGGCCGTCGTCGGGCGATCGCGGCCCGTCGGGCCCGTCGGGCGGCGGGGAGGGGGCCGACGGCACGGGAGGCGGTCCTCCGGGCCCCGGCGGTCCTTCCGGGCCTGGCGGTCCGACCGGCCCGGGCGAGCACGGCCCCGGTGACGGACACAGCTCGGGTGACGGACACGGCCCCGGAGGCGGAGGTGGCCGCCCGTGGTGGAAATCGGGACCCCGCGTCGCGGTCATCGCCGTCCTGGCCATCGCCGCGGTGACCCTGGGCCTGCTCTTCACCCGCCCCGACGGCGCCTCGAACTCCGGCAGCGAGGTCTTCCTGCAGGCCGCGGGCAAGGCGGGGCCCGACCCGTACACGCAGTCGACGGCACGAGACAACTCGACCGTGCCGCAGACGCCCTCGCCGACAGGCACCTCTCAGTCCGCCAACGTGACGCACGGCGTGGACGGTTCGGCCCCCGGCCTCTACGGCGGTACACGTGAGGTGGCCAGCTGCGACGTGGAGAGGCAGATCAGCGCACTCCAGGCGGCACCGGCCAAGAACAGGGCCTTCGCCTCCGTGCCGGGCATCGAGCCTTCCACCGTGCCCCGCTACCTGCGCTCGCTCACCCCCGTACAGCTGCGGATGGACACCCGTGTCACCAACCACGGTTATCGCGACGGCGCCGCCACCAGCTACCAGGCGGTCCTCCAGGCCGGCACCGCCGTCCTCGTCGACGACCGCGGCGTGCCCCGCGTGCGCTGCGCCTGCGGAAACCCGCTGCGGCCGCCGGTCGCGCAGAAGGGCACGCCCAAGAGGACGGGCGACTCGTGGCCGTCGTACCGGCCGTCGGACGTCGTGGTCGTCTCGCCCGCGGCGCAGGTCATCAACATCTTCGTCATCTACGATCCGGACAGCGGCGCATGGATCGCGCGGCGCAGGGGCGACACGGGCGGCAAGGACAGGAAGACCGATCCACCCGTGAAGCGGCCGTCCCCGTCGGTGAGTTCGCTGCCGCCGTCGTCTCCGTCCACGCCGTCACCGGAAACCGAGTCCCCGAAGACTCAGTCGCCGAAGACGGAGTCTCCGCCGTCCGAGCCCGCGCCGGTGGAGCCCTCCGACCCGACGACCGAGTCGGCGCTCGCCAACAGCCCCCGGAGTCAGCCGTGACAGCCCCGCGGCCCTGAGCCGGCCGGACGTGACACCGCGACAAAACCGGTGGCGGATCCCACGCCGTTCCCCGAAGCTCACACCATGGCCAACACCCTTCAGCCAGAGCCCGAGAAGGAAGCACAGCCGGACGGGTCGCCCGGGAAGGTGGAGCGCACCTTCGGGTGGTGGGACATGTTCCTCCATCCCGATGACGATCCGCGCAGTGACGGCGGATACGTGGGGGAGCGCGCCACGCTCGTCGCGTATCTGAGCGACTACCGGCTGACGCTGGAGATGAAGTGCGCCGGGCTCGACGCCGAGGCCATGGCCAGGCGCTCCGTGGAGCCGTCCAACCTGTCGCTGCTGGGCCTCGTCCGCCACCTCGCCGAGACGGAACGCAGCTGGTTCCGGCGGGTCATGGCGCGCCAGGACGTGCCCCGGCTCTACCGCACCGAGGCCGACCCGAACGCGGACTTCAACGGTGCGGTGCCCGACCCCGAGGTCGTGGCGCAGGCGTGGGAGAACTGGCGGACCGAGGTCGCTTTCGCGGAGCAGTTCGTGGAAGAGGCCGCCGACCTCGAGGTCGCCGGCGACAACGGAGGCGAACCGATCGCCCTCCGCGAGGTGCTCGTCCACATGATCGAGGAGTACGCCCGGCACATGGGCCACGCGGACTTCCTCCGCGAGCGGATCGACGGACGGGTCGGCCAGTAGCCCCCGTTACACACGCCTCACCAGGATCCGCTCATGCAGGAACCGCTTGGTGACGCTGCCCCCGTGCCGAGTATCGATCAGTTCCCGGTCATACATCCGGTCGGAGCGCGCACCCGTACGGGCGCTGTCCGCCGTCGTCCTCGGCCGGCCGTCAGGTCCCCGCGAGCAGCGAGCACCCGCCGTCCGCCAGCAACACTGTGCCGGTCAGGTAGTCGGCCGCCGGGGAGCACAGCATCCCCGCGGCCTGGGCGACCTGCCTGAGGGACTGCAGTTCGCCCAGTGGAATGGCCCGGTCCACGCGCGCGCGGTACTGCGGTTCCTCGCGGTACTGGCGGGCGGCCATGCCGGCGTCGACGATGCCGGGGGCGAGGACGTTGACGCGGATGCGGTGGGGGGCCAGTTCGAGGGCGGCGGAGCGCGCGAGCATTTCCAGGCCGGCCTTGGAAACGGAGTACGCCGTGGTCTCTGGCCATGGCACGGAGCCGATCCATGAGCCGGTGAGGACGATGCGGCCCTCGGTGCCGGCGGCGACCATCTGGCGCGCCGCCGCCTGGGTCAGGTGGAAGACGCCGGTGAGGTTGACGTCCAGCTGGGCCTGCCAGTCGTCGGGCGTGATCTTGAGGAACGGGGACGAGCGGACGATGCCCGCGTTGCCGATCGCCGTGTCCAGGCCGGCCACGCGGGCCAGCGCGGCCGTGAGGGCGTCCGGGTCGGTGGTGTCCGCGATGTCGTAGCGCAGAGTACCCGCGACCTGTCCGAGGCCGGCGATGCGGGCGGCGGCCTCGGGCTCGTCGACGATGTCGATCAGTACGACGTCGGCGCCTCGGGAGGCGAGTTCGTACCCGATGGCGAGGCCGATGTCGCCGACACCGCCGGTGATGGCGACTTGTCGTCCGACGAGATCCTGGAGCACCCGCTGTCCTCTCTTCGGTCTAACTGGTCTGACCGCCAGCCCTCTCTTTCTGCCGCTTTCTCCCGCAGCGTGTCAAGAGGTGCGTCAGGGTCCCTGTGCCCGAGAGGCGCGCTTGACGCCGGGCGAACTCTCGGTCAGGCTCCAGGCTGACTGGTAAGACCGGCATGACCAGATGGAGGCCGTTCATGCGCATCACCGCCCTGGAAACCGTGCGGTCGGCAGTCCAGCCCAACGTCTGCCAGGTCCTCCTCCATACGTCCGACGGGATGCAGGGGCTGGGCGAGACCTTCTGGGGGGCCGAGGCCGTAGAGGCGTACCTCCATGAGTCGGTTGCTCCCGTGCTGCTCGGTCTGGTGGATCCGGCTCCCGAGAGGGTGGCCCGACTGCTCGCGCCGTACGTCGGTTTCGGCGGTTCGGGGGCGGAGACGCGCGGCAACGGGGCGGTGGACATCGCGCTCTGGGATCTGCTCGGCAAGCGCGCGGGGTTGCCGGTGGCGGTGCTGCTGGGCGGTCCGGCGCAGGAGTCGCTGCGCGTCTACAACACCTGCGCGGGCACCGGCTACATCCGCGACGAGGGGCGCCAGTCCTCGGCCAACTGGGGGCTGGCTGAGGAGTCCGACCGCTACGAGGACCTGGAGGCCTTCCTCCACCGTCCCGGCGAGCTGGCGCGGTCCCTGCTGGAGGAGGGGATCACGGCGATGAAGGTCTGGCCGTTCGACTCCGCCGCGGAGCGGACCGGCGGGCTGCACGTCTCACCGGCGGACATCCGGCAGGGCATGAAGGTGCTGGAGGAGATTCGCGGCGCCGCGGGCGATCGCATGGACATCCTCGTCGAACTGCACGGACTGTGGTCGGTCAGGGCCGCCGTCGAGATCCTGACCGCGCTGGAGGACATCGAACCTTTCTGGGTGGAGGATCCGTTGCGGCCCGACGGCGTCGACGGCTACCGCAGTCTGCGCGCGCGCACCTCGGTGCCGATCGCGACGGGGGAGACGCTCGCCGGCCGCCGGGCGTTCAAGCCGCTGTTGGAGAGCGGCGCGATCGACGTGGCCATCATCGACATCAGCTGGGCGGGCGGGCTGACCGAGGCACGGAAGGTTGCCGCGCTGGCCGACACCTACGGCGTCGCCGTCGCGCCGCACGACTGCACCGGGCCGGTGTCGTTCGCCACCTGCGTCGAATTCGTCGCGAGTCAGCCGAACGGGCTGATCGCCGAGACCGTACGCGCCTTCCATCACAGCTGGTACGGGCTCATGGCCGAGGGGCTGCCCGTGCCGACCGACGGGCGGGTGGCGCCGACGACCACACCCGGGCTGGGGATCGCGCTGCGTGCGGAGTACCTCGAGTCCGCGCACACGTGGCGCCGGATGTCCCGGCTGGACGCGGGCGGGTGACCGCAAGCCCAGGTCACCCTTGGGACTCTTCGAACTCTTCCTCAGTCATTGGACGGTTTGAGCCGCTGCCACGGGTTCAGCCACTGGGCGGGTTCAGCCACTGGACGGGATCGGCCGCCGCACGGGCTCAGTTGCTCAGCCGAAGCCCGCCAACTCGTCGTCCAGCCGGGCGACTTGGATACCCCGCCGCGCCAGCACGTCGTCCAGAGGCGTGTCCAGGTCCGCGCCGTAGAAGTCCAGCGCCAGTCGCAGATGCTCCGCCATCGCGGCTCGCGCCGCCTCGGGATCCCGGCGCGCGATGCCCTCGTAGATCGTCTGGTGCCACGGGTCGCCGGCCGCCAGGACCTCCCGGTCGCTCAGGCTGCGCAGCATGAGCCCGTAGACCAGGGTGCGGATGGAACCGAACATCACCGCGATCACCGGGTTTCCGCCGGCGTGTGCCACCGCCTCGTGGAAGGCGAGGTCGGAGCGGGCGAGGGTGGACAGATCCTGGGCCGCCTGATGAGCCTCCAAGGCCTGCCGCACGAGATCGATCTGCTCGTCGGTGCCGCGTGACGCGGCCATCGCCGCCGCCTCGCACTCCAGCATGGTGCGTGCGGTGACCAGATCCCTCGGCGTGACTCCGGTGCGCTGTGCCATCCGCGCCAGAGGCCGCGCCAGGTCGCTCGCCCCCACGGCCCGTACGAACGAGCCGCGACCGGGGTGGATCTCGATGTAGCCGCGTTCCTGCAGACCCCGCAGTACCTCCCGGATCACCGGCCGGCTGACGTTGTACTCGGCGCACAGAGTGCGCTCGGACGGCAGCCGGTCGCCGACCTTCAGCGCCCCGCTCAGGATCCGGCGCTCCAGCTGGGTCAGCACGGCGTCCTGGTTCGGATAGAGCGGCCGGGCGCCGGCCTTCGCCGAGAAGTCCGATGCCATGGGTGTCCAGTCCTCTCGAGGGCGACGGTGTCCGTGGCCAGGATAGACCGGTAAGACCGCAAGTGAGGCAAGGGACCGGCCTCCATACGGTCGCAGAACTCGCCCAACCCGTCACTCCCTGGCGGGTATCCGGGCGTCCTCGCGGCCCTCCACAACTTGCGCCCACTGCCTTGACGCTCCCGGACCGCGATGGGAAGGTGTGCCCCGCGGGCAGTCTGGTCTGACCAGTTAGACCAGACTGCGCTGTCACCGCATGCAGACGACCATGCGCCGCGCTCCGAGAAAGGTCGGGACATGAGAGCCTCCACTTCGCCAGGACGGACACCGCGCCGACGCATCGCTGCACTCGCGCTCGCGGCGTCGGTTTCCCTGATCGCCGCCTGCGGCACCGGCGGAAGCGGTTCGACCAGCTCCGACGGCACGCAGACGATCAACGTCGCTCTCACCGGCCTGGGCGAGGAGGGCAAGGCCACGAACGCCGCGATCAAGGCGTTCGAGAAGGCGAACCCGAAGATCAAGGTCAAGGTGCAGGTGCTCTCCACCGACGCCACCCAGTACCAGCAACAGATCCAGCAGCGGCTCGTCGCGGGCTCAGGAGCCCCCGACGTCTTCAAGCTGGACGGCATCTACGGCGCCGCCTTCGCCAAGTCCGGCTGGCTGCTCGACCTTTCGAAGGTGAAGGCGGACACCTCCAAGTTCCTGCCGACCTCACTCACCGCGGGCCAGTACGAGGGCAAGACCTACGCGGTGCCCTGGTTCGCCAACACCGAAGGCCTCTTCTACCGCACCGACCTGGTCAAGACGCCCCCGACGACGCCCGACGAACTCGTCACCGCCGCTCAGGAGGCGATGAAGAAGGACTCGAAGCTGAAGTACGGGCTGGCCTTCGAGGGCGCCAAGTACGAGGGCGTGATCACCGCGTTCATGGCCCTCGCCGGCGGCTTCGGCGGCAAGCTCGACCCCGAGAACCTCGACACACCGCAGAACCAGCAGGCGTTGCAGTTCATGGACGACCTCATCCGCAAGTACAAGATCGCACCCAGCGCGGTCACCGGCTGGAAGGAGGGCGAGGTCCAGCAGGCGTTCAGTTCCGGTCAGGCGGCGTTCGCGATCAACTGGCCGTTCGTCTTCTCCACCACCAAGGGCACGCCCACCGAGGGCAAGGTCGGCTTCGTGCCGTTCGCCGGCAAGGGCGGCACACTCGGCACGGAGATGCTGGCGATCAACTCCAAGAGCACCCACTCGGCGGCCGCCTGGAAGCTGATCCAGTACCTCACCAGCAAGGACGTCCAGATCGACCGGGCGCTGAAGGCGGGCAACCCGCCGTCGGTGTCGGCCGCGTACAGCCCGGAGCTGTTCAAGGAAGCGCCGTACTACCGCGAGGTCGAGAAGGTGGCCAAGGTGGCCGTCCAGCGGCCGGTCTCGCCCAACTACCCGAAGGTCTCGGTCGAGTTGCAGACCATGCTCTCCTCCGTCGTGTCCAACCTGACCGCACCGGACAAGGCCCTGTCCGACGCGGCGCCCAAGGTCCGGGACGCGGCCCATGGCTAGCGGTGTCACCGCACCTCCTGCCGGTGGCACCGTCTCCCCCGGGGGAAACCGGCCGCCGCTGCGGCGGGCACGCGCCGCAGCGGCGGACCGGC
>NZ_VCHX02000001.1 GCF_005768555.2 Streptomyces sporangiiformans | reverse complement strand
ACCGCCGCCACATGCCCCCGCACCACATCCAGCAACACCTCAACCCGCTCAACCCGCGACAACCCCACCAACCGCGCACCCAACGCGGAGGCATGCTCGGGCTCGGCGACCCACGCACCCGCTTCGGTCAACTGCCGCACCTCGGGCACGCCGGAGACGAGGGCACCGGGACGCCCCGACGGGAAGCCCGAGACGAACCGCTTCCAGTCCACGTCCACCACGGCGACCGTGGCGTCCCCGTCCGCCACCGCCTGTTGCAGAGCCGCCAGTGCGCGCTCGGGCGACAGCGGCGGCATCCCGCCCTGCCGCGCCCGCTCCTCGATCTCCCCCGCCGCCATACCGCCACCGGCCCACGGACCCCAGGCCACGGAGGTAGCGGGAAGCCCATGGGCACGCCGATACCCGGCGAGCGCGTCGAGGAAGGTGTTCGCGGCGGCGTAGCTCGCCTGCCCCATCCCGCCGACAACGCCGGCGAAGGAGGAGAACAGCACGAACGCCGACAGATCCATGTCCCGGGTGACCTCGTGCAGCACCCACGCCGCATCCGCCTTCGGCCGCAGCACCCCGGCCACACGCTCCGGCGTCAACGACTCGACCACACCGTCATCCACCACACCAGCCGCATGCACCACCGCCGTCAGCGGCACCTCCGCACACGCCTCGGTGAGCAGTGCCTCCACAGCGGCACGGTCCGCCACATCACA
>NZ_VCHX02000051.1 GCF_005768555.2 Streptomyces sporangiiformans | reverse complement strand
GGTCTGGGCCGGTTCTACGCCTCCCTGGGTGAGCTGTGGGTCCGGGGTGTGGAGGTCGACTGGACGCCGGCGTTCGCGGGGCATGCGCCCAAGAGTGTCGAGTTGCCGACGTATGCCTTCCAACGGCAGCACTACTGGCTGGAGCCGAGCCGTGAGGTCGACCCGGCGTCGATGGAGTCCGATGCCGTTGACATGGAGTTCTGGGACACGGTCGAGGGCGAGGACCTCGAAGGCCTTGCCGAGACGCTGGGCCTGGCGGATCAAGAGGCGCTGGGTGAGGTGCTGCCCGCGCTGTCGTCCTGGCGCAAGGGTCGTCAGCAGCGGTCCATGCTCGACAACTGGCGCTACCGCGTCGTATGGCGGCCCCAGGCCCTGCCCGCCGCTGACGCCGGCCTGGACGGCACCTGGCTCGTCGTGATCCCCGAAGGCCACGAAGACGACGGCTTCGTACAGAACGCCATCGGTGTGCTGCAGGCGTCGGGCGCCCGGATCAGCGAGTTCACCGTGCCTGCCGGTGCCGACCGTGCCGAGCTGGCCGGACGACTCGTCGCCGAGCTGGACACGGACGAACCTCTGGGCGGGATCCTCTCCCTGCTCGCGCTGAACGACCGGGACAGTGACCGCAGCCCCGGTGTCTCCTGCGGCCTGCTCGGCACGGTGGCGCTGGCACAGGCTCTGGACGACACGGGGCTGCACGGGCGGCTGTGGTGTGTCACCCGAGGAGCCGTTTCCACGGGTCCCGACGACATCGTCACGCATCCCGCGCGGGCGGCGGTCTGGGGGCTGGCGCGCGTGATCGGCCTCGACACCCCGGACCGCTGGGGCGGCCTGGTCGACCTTCCGGCCACCGACGGAGCGTCCGGCCTGAAGCAACTTCCCGGCCTGCTCGCGGGCGTCGGGACGGCGGACGTGAACGGCGGCGGCAGGGAAACGGAGTTCGCGGTGCGACCGGCCGGGATCCTCGGGCGACGTATGGTGCGCTTCCCGGTCAAGCTCTCCGACAAGCGCTCCGACAATCTCGCCGACAAGCCCTCCGGCATGTCATCCACCGCAGCCGCTGCGGCCGAGCCCTCCTCTGCCGCGGGCGACTTGTGGCAGCCGCGAGGCACCGTGCTCATCACCGGTGGGACCGGTGCGCTGGGATCACATGTCGCCCGCGCACTGGCTCGCGACGGTGCCGAACACCTGCTACTGACCAGCCGACAGGGGAGTGACGCCCCAGGCGCAGCGGAACTGCGGCGCGAACTCACCGAATTGGGCTGCCGCGTGACCATCGCGCCCTGCGACGTGGCCGACCGTGCCGCACTCGCCGCGGTGATCGGCGCCGTTCCCGGTGACCTTCCGCTGACGGCCGTCGTACACACGGCGGGAGCGGTCGACGCGGCACGGCCGCTGGCCGACCTCTCCGAGGACGACGTCGTGGCCCTCCTGCGCGCCAAGGTCACCGGTGCCCTGAACCTCGACGAACTGCTCGCCGACCACTCACTGGAGGCCTTTGTCCTCTTCTCCTCGGGAGCCGGCGTCTGGGGCAACGGCGGGCAGGCCCCGTACGCGGCGGCCAACGCCCACCTCGACGCACTGGCCGAGCGCCGACAGGCGCAGGGACTGCCGGCGACCTCGATCGCCTGGGGGGCCTGGGCCGGCGGCGGCATGGTGGATGTGACGGTCGCCGAGCAGCTGAGCCGTCGGGGCGTCTCGCCGATGGAACCGGAACCGGCGGTGCGCGCCCTGCGGGAGGCGGTGGCGGGGCGGGAGACCACGCTCGTCGTCGCTGACATCCGGTGGGACCGCTTCGTGCCCGCCTACTGCGCCCACGGGCACCGCCCCCTCTTGGACGAGGTGCCCGAGGTGCGGCAGCTGCTCGACCGGCAGCGAGCAGAGCAGACCGCGGGGGCCGAGGAACGGAGCGACGCGCCGTCCGCCCTGCTGCGGGAGCTCGCGGAGCTGCCGGAGGCCAAGCGGGTGCGTCGGCTCGTCGGCCTGGTCCGCACCCACGCCCGAGCGGTGCTGGGGCACGCCACGGCGGACACGGTCAAGGCCGGCCAGGCCTTCCGCGACATGGGCTTCGATTCCCTGACCGCCGTCGAGCTGCGCAACCGGCTCGGCGCCGACTTCGGCACCAAACTCTCGGCGACCGTCGTGTTCGACTATCCGACACCGAACGCGCTGGCCGAGCACCTGAACGCAGAGCTCCTGCGGCCCGCCGCCGGACCCGTCGGCGCCGTACCCGCAGGGCTGGAACAGGTGGAGGCCGCGCTGCGGCAGGCGACGGATCCCGCCGCCCGCCAGGCCTTCGCCGATGGGCTGCGCGCCCTGCTGGACACGTGGGCGGACATCGGCGACAGCCCGCAGGAACCGACTGTGGACGAAGAACTGATCACTGCTTCCGACCAGGACATGTTCGACCTGATCGACAGGGAACTCGGGATTTCCTGAACCGACACCCCGTCACGACATCTCGTCATGACATCGCGTCACGACACACCTCGTCACGACATCCCGATTCTCGAAGGGTTGGCTCCCCCATGCACAACGAGGACAAGCTCCGCGACTACCTCAAGCGCGTCACCACGGAGCTGCGGCAGACCCGCAACAAGCTCGCGGAGGTCGAGGCACGCGAACAGGAGCCGATCGCCATCGTGGCGATGGCCTGCCGCATGCCCGGGGCAGTGGACACCCCCGAGAAGCTGTGGCAACTCGTCGCCGAGGGCACCGACACCGTCTCGGCCATGCCCACCGACCGTGGCTGGGACGTGGAGTCGCTGTACGACCCGGACCCCGACCGGTCCGGAACCAGCTACGTGCGTGACGGCGCCTTTCTCCACGGCGCGGCCGAATTCGACGCGGGCTTCTTCGAGATCTCCCCCCGTGAGGCGATCGCGACCGACCCGCAGCAGCGCCTCCTCCTGGAGACGACATGGGAGGCCTTCGAGCGGGCGGGCATCAACCCGGATTCCCTGCGCGGCAGCAAGACGGGCGTCTTCATCGGGGCGAGTAACCAGGGCTACGCGGCCGAGGGCAGCAACGCGCCCGACGGCGTCGAGGGTCACCTGCTGACCGGCGGGTCCGCCGCCGTGCTGTCGGGCCGCATCGCGTACAGCTTCGGCCTGGAAGGACCTGCGGTCAGCATCGACACGATGTGCTCGTCGTCGTTGGTGGCCCTGCACCTGGCGGTCCAGTCGCTACGCATGGACGACTGCTCGATGGCCGTGGCCGGCGGTGCCACCGTCATGGCCACCCCGCGCAACTTCGTGGAGTTCAGTCGTCAGCGCGGGCTGGCTCCGGACGGCCGGTGCAAGCCGTTCGCCGCCGGTGCCGACGGCACGGGCTGGGGCGAGAGTGTGGGCGTGCTGCTGCTGGAGCGGTTGTCGGATGCGCGGCGTCGTGGGCATCGGGTGTTGGCGGTGGTGCGGGGTTCGGCGGTGAACCAGGACGGTGCGTCGAATGGTCTGACGGCTCCGAATGGTCCGTCTCAGCAGCGGGTGATCCGGGCGGCGTTGGCTAACGCGGGGTTGTCGGCGGCGGATGTGGATGTGGTGGAGGCGCATGGTACGGGGACGCGGCTGGGCGATCCGATCGAGGCGCAGGCGTTGATCGCGACGTATGGGCAGGAGCGGGCGGAGGGCCGTCCGTTGTGGCTGGGGTCGGTGAAGTCCAACATCGGTCATACGCAGGCTGCTTCGGGCATCGCCGGTGTGATCAAGACAGTCGGGTCACTCCGGCAGGGCGTCCTCCCGAAGACCCTGCACCTCGACGAGCCCTCGCCGCACGTCGACTGGTCGGCAGGCACCGTCCGGCTGCTGACCGACACCGTCGAGTGGCCGGAGACCGGCCGCCCGCGGCGGGCCGGTGTGTCGTCGTTCGGCGGCAGCGGTACGAACGTGCATGTCGTCCTGGAACAGCCGGAGCCGGTGGAGGAGCCGTCCTCGTCGGCGGAACCGGACGGTGGTGTGGTGGTGCCGTGGGTGGTGTCGGCGCGTTCGGCGGCGGCGCTGCGCGAGCAGGCCGGGCGGCTCGTGGAGCGCGTGGAAGAGAACGATCTCGACCCGCTGGACGTCGCACACGCCCTGACCACCACGCGAGCGGCCCTGCAGGAGCGCGCCGTGGTGGTCGGCGACGACCGTGACCAACTGCTCGACGGACTGCGGTCGCTGGCTGCCGGGGAGATCCCGCGTGGCGGGGCGCGCGGGGTCGCCGAGGGCTCCGAGGGCGACATCGAAACGGTGTTTGTGTTTCCGGGGCAGGGGGCGCAGTGGGTGGGGATGGCGGTGGAGTTGTTGGATTCCTCGCCGGTGTTCGCTGCG
>NZ_VCHX02000053.1 GCF_005768555.2 Streptomyces sporangiiformans | reverse complement strand
GGTGCGGGCGGCAAGAGCGTGTTCGTGTTCCCGGGGCAGGGCTCGCAGTGGGTCGGCATGGCGGCCGAACTCATCGAGTCCTCGCCGGTGTTCGCGGGGCGGATGCGTGAGTGCGCCACGGCGTTGTCCTCGTATGTGGACTGGTCGTTGTTCGACGTCCTCAATGATGCCGAGGCGTTGGAGCGCGTCGATGTCGTGCAGCCGGTGTTGTGGGCGGTGATGGTGTCCCTGGCCGAACTGTGGAGTGCGTACGGCATCAAGCCCGCCGCGGTCGTGGGGCATTCGCAGGGTGAGATCGCGGCGGCCTGTGTGGCAGGAGCCCTGTCCATCGAGGACGCCGCCAAGGTCGTGGCGCTGCGGTCGAAGGCGATCCTGGCGCTGTCGGGTCTGGGCGGCATGGTGTCGGTCGCCCTGCCCGTGGAGGAGGTTCGTGAGCGGCTGTCCGAGGGCCTGTCGGTCGCGGCGGTCAACGGGCCTTCGTCCGTGGTGGTTTCGGGAGATGTCGCGGAGCTGGATGCCCTGCTGGCCGCCTGCGAGGCGGAGGAGATCAGGGCCCGGCGGATCCCGGTGGATTACGCCTCGCATTCGGCGCATGTGGAGGCCATCCACGCCGAACTCCTTGATGTCCTGGTGGGACTTGAGCCGCGTACGGCGGAGGTGCCGTTCTTCTCGACGGTGACGGCCGACTGGCTGGACACCACGGTGATGGACGCCGAGTACTGGTACACCAACCTCCGCCAGACGGTTCGATTCGAGGAGGCCACCAAGGCGCTGGCCGAGCAGGGCCACCGCTTCTTCATCGAGGCCTCCGCCCACCCCGTCCTGACCGTGGGTGTCCAGGAGACCCTCGACGCCGCTGGAGNCCACCCCGTCCTGACCGTGGGTGTCCAGGAGACCCTCGACGCCGCTGGAGCCGACGCGCTGGTCCTGGGCTCGCTGCGGCGTGACGAGGGCGGCCTCGACCGGTTCGTCACCTCCCTCGCCGAGGGATGGGTGCGGGGACTGCCCGTCGACTGGCAGCCGCTGCTGGCCGGCGGGCGCCGCGTCGACCTGCCCACCTACGCCTTCCGGCGCAAGCACTATTGGCCCGCACCGGTCCGCCACGACGGTGAACCGGTCGCCGTGGCGGCCGACCCGGCCGAGGAGAAGTTCTGGACCGCGATCGAGCAGGAGGATCTGGCCGAGGTGGCCGAGATCCTCCAGGTCGACGGGGACCAGCCGCTCAGCTCGCTGATGCCGAGGCTGTCCTCGTGGCGGCGGGCCAACCGCGAGCGGTCCACCGTGGACTCCTGGCGGTACCGTGTCACATGGGAACGGATCACCGAACCCACGGCCCTGGCGCTGTCCGGCACCTGGCTGGTGCTGGTGCCGGAATCCCTGGCCGACGACGAGGTCGTGACGGGATCGCTGCGCGCTCTGGAGCGCGGCGGCGCCCAGGTCGTACGGCACACCGTCGACCCTCGCACCCTCGACCGCGCATCTGCCGCCGAACTGCTGCGGGAGGCTTCCCGCGCCGTCGGCGTATGGTCGCTCCTGGCGCTCGACGGCGGGCAGCACACCGCCTACCCCGCCGTCCCCGCGGGCGTGGCGGGCACGCTTCTCGTGCTGCAGGCCCTCGGCGACCTCGGTGCCGATGTCCCGATGTGGTGCGCGACCCGGGGAGCGGTGGCCGCCGGCCCCGGCGACACCGTCACACATCCGGCGCAGGCGCTGGTGTGGGGCATGGGCCGGGTCGCCGGCCTGGAGTGCACCGGCCGCTGGGGCGGTCTGGTCGACCTGCCCGCAACCGCCGACGAACGGGCCCTCGGCAGGCTCGGCCGGGTCCTCGCCGCAGGCACCGGCGAGGACCAGCTCGCGCTGCGCGCAACCGGGGCCTTCGGTCGCCGCATCGAACGCGACCCCGTGGGCGACGAGACCGCCAACGGCATGCCGGACAGCGGCCGTTGGCGTCCCCGGGGCACAGTCCTCGTGACCGGCGGCACCGGCGCCCTCGGGGGTCACATCGCCCGCTGGCTCGCGGCGGAGGGCGCCGAGCATCTGCTGCTCACCAGCAGGCGCGGCGCCGACGCGCCCGGCGCCGACGACCTCCGCGCCGAACTCATGGCGCTCGGCGCCCGGGTCACCCTCGCCGCCTGCGACGTCAGCGACCGTGCCGCCCTCGCCGAACTGCTCGACCAGCACCCCGTCGACGCGGTCGTGCACACCGCGGCCGTCCTGGACGACACCGCCCTCGACCTGCTCGATTTGGAGCAGGTCGAACAGGTCCAGCGGGTCAAGGTGCAGGCCGCCCAGCACCTGCACGAACTCACACGGGACCGCGAGCTGTCCGCGTTCATCCTGTTCTCCTCGCTCGCGGGCACCCTCGGCGCCTCCGGACAGGGCAACTACGCGCCGGGCAACGCCTTCCTCGACGCACTCGCCCAGCACCGCCGCGCCCAGGGCCTCACCGCCACCTCCGTGGCCTGGGGGCCGTGGGCCGACGGAGGCATGGCCGAGAGCGGCATCGGAGAGGTCGCCCGTCGGCACGGAGTGCCGGAGATGGCCCCCGGCCTCGCCGTCGCGGCACTGCGGCAGGCCCTCGACCGCGACGAGACGTACGTAACCGTCGCCGACATCGACTGGCAGCGGTTCCACGCCGCGTACACGGCGAGCCGGCCCACCCGGTTCTTCGACGCGCTCGACGACGCACGCCGCATCGTCGCCGCCACCGGGACGAGCACCCGGGAACAGGACGCCGACGACACCCCGACCGGTCTCGCCCAGCGCCTGGCCGGGCTCGCCCGCGCCGAACAGGAGGCGCTCCTGCTCGACCTCGTACGCACCCATGTGGCCGCGGTCCTCGGATACTCGGCCGACGAGACCGCCGACGAGCGCAGGCCGTTCCGGGACCTCGGCTTCGACTCGGTGACCGCGGTGCAACTGCGCAACCGCCTCAGGGCCGTGACCGGCCTGAAGCTGCCCGCCACCCTCGTGTTCGACCATCCCACCCCGACCGCGCTCGTCGACCTCCTGCGGGCGGAGCTGGTGGGTGCCGGCGCCCCGGCGGAGCAGGCGCCCCTGGCCCTCACCGGACCGCGGTTCACCGGCGGGGCCGACGGCGCGGAGGACCCGATCGCGATCGTCGCCATGAGCTGCCGCTTCCCGGGCGGCGTGCCCTCGCCGGACGACCTGTGGCAGATGCTCGTCGCCGAGCGCGACGCGGTCACAGGCCTGCCCACCGACCGTGGCTGGGACCTCGACGGTCTCTACGACCCCGACCCCGACCACCCCGGCACCTCTTACACGACTGCGGGCTCCTTCCTGCACGACGCCGCCCGATTCGACCCGGCGCTGTTCGGCATCAGCCCTCGCGAGGCGCTCGCGATGGACCCGCAGCAGCGACTCGTACTGGAGGCCGCCTGGGAGGTGTTCGAGCGCGCGGGCATCGACCCGACGTCGCTGCGCGGCACCCCCGCGGGAGTCTTCGTCGGCTCCTACCCGCAGGGCTACAGCGCCTCCGTGGCACAGGCTCCGGAGGAAATCGAGGGCTATCTCGTCACCGGCGACGCGGCCAGTGTCATGTCCGGCCGCATCGCCTACACCTTCGGCCTCGAAGGCCCGGCCATGACCGTGGACACGGCGTGCTCGTCCTCCCTGGTGGCCCTGCACCTGGCGGTCCAGGCACTGCGCAACGGCGAGTGCACGCTCGCACTCGCCGGCGGTGTGACCGTCATGGCGACCACGGCCACCTTCAGCGAGTTCAGCCGCCAGCGCGGCCTGGCCGCCGACGGCCGCTGCAAGCCCTTCGCCGAGGCCGCCGACGGCTTCGGCCAGGGCGAAGGCGTCGGCATGCTGCTCGTCGAGCGGCTGTCCGATGCACGACGCAACGGCCACCAGGTGCTGGCCCTCGTGCGAGGCTCCGCGGTCAACCAGGACGGCGCGTCCAACGGCCTGACGGCGCCCAACGGCCCCTCGCAGCAGCGCGTCATCCGGCAGGCCCTCGCCGACGCCCGCCTCGCACCGGCCGACGTGGACGCGGTGGAGGCGCACGGCACAGGCACCACGCTCGGCGACCCGATCGAGGCACAGGCCCTCATCGCCACGTACGGCCAAGAGCGTGACGCGGACCGTCCGCTGTGGCTGGGCTCCATCAAGTCGAACATCGGGCACGCCCAGGCCGCGGCCGGTGTCGCGGGCGTCATCAAGATGGTGCTGGCGATGCGGCATGGACTGCTGCCCCGCAGCCTGCACATCGACGCCCCGTCGTCCCGCGTCGAATGGTCCGACGGAGCGGTGGAACTCCTCACCTCCGCGACACCGTGGCCCGAGAACGGCCACCCGCGCCGCGCGGGAGTGTCCTCCTTCGGCTTCAGCGGTACGAACGCACACGTCGTCCTGGAGCAGGCCCCCGAGCCGCCGGCGCCCAGCGCGGACGACACACCAGGGATGACCGCGCCCACCGAGCAGCAGTCCGATCACGGCGTCGTTCCGCTGGTGCTCTCGGCCCAGACCGGCAACGCCCTGCGCGCCCAGGCCGCGCGAGTGCGCCGGCATCTGGAGGACCACCCCGAACTCGCCCCCCGTGACATCGGCTGGTCCCTCATCGGGACCCGGGCGGCGCTCGACCACCGTGCCGTGGTCGTCGGCCCCGACCGGCCCACCCTCCTCGGTGCACTCGACGCCCTGTCCGAGGGCCGCTCGGACGCGGCGCTCACCGAGGGAGTTCTCGGCGCAGGGCGCGGAAAGGTCGCGTTCGTCTTCCCGGGCCAGGGATCGCAGTGGGTCGGCATGGCCACTGAACTCATCGAGTCCTCGCCGGTGTTCGCGGAGCGGATGCGTGAGTGCGCGGCAGCTCTGTCGTCGTACGTCGAGTGGTCGCTGTTCGATGTTCTGGAGGATGCCGAGGCCTTGGAGCGGGTGGACGTGGTCCAGCCGGTGCTGTGGGCGGTGATGGTGTCGCTTGCGGAGCTGTGGCGCTCGTACGGGGTGCGGCCGGCTGCTGTGGTGGGGCATTCGCAGGGTGAGATCGCCGCGGCTTGTGTGGCCGGGGCGCTGTCGATCGACGATGCGGCTCGTGTGGTGGCTCTGCGGTCGAAGGCGATCCTGGCGCTGTCGGGTCTGGGTGGCATGGTGTCGGTGGCGTTGCCTGTGGAGGAGGTTCGTGAGCGGCTGTCCGAGGGGTTGTCGGTCGCGGCGGTCAACGGGCCTTCGTCCGTGGTCGTTTCGGGAGATGTCGCGGAGCTGGATGCCCTGCTGGCCGCCTGCGAGGCGGAGGAGGTCCGGGCGAGGCGTATCCCGGTGGATTACGCCTCGCACTCGGCGCATGTGGAGGCCATCCACGCCGAACTTCTTGATGTCCTGACGGGGCTTGAGCCGCGTACGGCGGAGGTGCCGTTCTTCTCGACGGTGACGGCCGACTGGCTGGACACGTCGGTGATGGACGCGGAGTACTGGTACTCCAACCTCCGCCAGACGGTTCGCTTCGAGGAAGCGACCAAGTGCCTCGTCGAGCAAGGGCATCAGGTCTTCATCGAGGCGAGCCCTCACCCGGTGCTGACCGTCGGCCTGCGCGAGACGCTGGACGAACTGGACTCCGCAGGAGTCGCCATCGGAACTCTGCGTCGTGGAGAGGGCGGCCCGTGCAGGTTCCTGCTGTCCCTCGGTGAGGTGCACACCCACGGCGTACGGGTCGACTGGACCCCTGTGTTCGCCGGGGCACGCCAAGTCGCCCTGCCCACCTATGCCTTCGATCACCAGCGATTCTGGCTCGTCGAGGAGGGTGTTTCTCCGGGTGAGGTCGGTGGGGTGGTGGCCGATCCGCTGGATGTGGAGTTCTGGGCGACGGTGGAGCGTGAGGACTCGGTGTCGTTGGCCGAGACGCTGGGTCTTGAGGGCGATGAGTTGGGTGTGGTGTTGCCTGCGTTGTCGTCTTGGCGTCGTCGTCACAAAGCCCGGTCGCGGGTGGACGAGTGGCGTTACTCGGTGTCGTGGAAGCCGGTGACGCTGGAGTCGCGGGCGCTGGCGGGGTGTTGGCTGGTGGTATCGGCCGACGCAGAGCAAGACGTGCTGTCAGATGTCTTGGAGGGCCAGGGCACTGAGGTGCAGCGCCTGGTGCTCGAGGGCGCCGTTCTGTCGCGGGCTGGGCTGGTTGAGCGGCTGTCCGGTGTAGGTGCGGTCGATGGTGTGGTGTCGT
The DNA here is from genome assembly GCF_005768555.2 of Streptomyces sporangiiformans. Classification (GTDB taxonomy): domain Bacteria; phylum Actinomycetota; class Actinomycetes; order Streptomycetales; family Streptomycetaceae; genus Streptomyces; species Streptomyces sporangiiformans. Next base: position 1,994 of record NZ_VCHX02000053.1, on the reverse strand, counting down.
TACTGGGGCTGCGGGAGGCCGGCTTCGCCGACACCATGACCCTGACGCAGGCGTTGGGTGATGCCGGGGTTGAGGCGCCGTTGTGGCTGGTGACGCGGGGTGCGGTGTCGGTGGGCCGGTCGGATCGGCTGACGGCTCCGGTGCAGGCGCAGCTGTGGGGCTTCGGCCGGGTCGTCGGTCTGGAGCACCCGGACCGTTGGGGCGGATTGGTGGATCTTCCCGAGGCGCTCGACGAACGTGCTGGTGCCCGGCTGGCGGCTGTGCTGGCAGGCGTCGGTGGGGATGAGGATCAGCTCGCTGTACGCGGTTCGGGTGTGTTCGTACGGCGGCTGGTGCGGGCGCCGCTGGGTGATGTGCCGGCTGTCCGCTCGTGGTCGCCTCGTGGGACGGTGCTGATCACGGGTGGTACGGGTGCGTTGGGTGCGCATGTGGCCCGGTGGGCGGCGGCGAACGGTGCCGAGCATCTCGTACTGACGAGCCGTCGTGGCCAGGACGCTCCGGGTGCGCTCGGGTTGGCTGCGGAGCTGGGAGAGTTCGGCGCCCGGGTGACTGTGGCGGCCTGTGATGTGGCGGACCGGGAGGCGCTGGCGGGCCTGTTGGCCGAACACCCGCCGACCGCCGTCGTCCACGCCGCCGGCACGGTCCACAACAGCACCCTCGACACGCTCACGGACGACGCGGCGGCCGCGGTGCTCGCCCCGAAGGTGTCGGGTGCCCGGAACCTGGACGAGTTGCTCGGCGAGACGGAGCTGGACGCGTTCGTGCTGTTCTCGTCCAACGCGGGCGTCTGGGGCAGCGGCGGGCAGAGCACGTATGCGGCGGGCAACGCTTACCTGGACGCACTGGCGGAGGATCGCAGGGCGCGCGGCCTGAGCGCGACCTCCATCGCCTGGGGCGCCTGGGGCGGCGGTGGACTCGCCGCGGAAGCTGCCGCCGAGGAGCAACTGCGGCGGCGTGGTGTGCTGCCGATGGAGCCGGACCTTGCGCTGTCGGCGTTGGTGCAGGCGGTGGAGCACGACGAGACCTTCGTGGCCGTCGCCGATGTGGACTGGGCGCGTTTCGTGCCCGGCTTCACGGCGGCCCGCCCGCGCCCGCTCATCTCCGACATCCCCGAGGTGCGCCGGGTGCTGGCGGCATCGAACAGTGGGGATGTGCCCGGCGACGAGGCACCGGATCTTGTGCGGACCCTCGCCGCGGCCTCGGAGACCGAGCGCACCCGGGCCCTGCTTCAGCTCGTACGCGAGGAGGCCGCCACGGTGCTGGGCCTCGCGAACGCCGACGCGATCGACCGGACCAAGGCCTTCCGGGAACTTGGCTTCGACTCCTTGACCGCGGTGCAGATGCGCGACGCGCTTGGCAGGCGCATCGGCGTACGGCTGCCGGCCACGGTGGTCTTCGACCACCCCACGGCGGCCGCGCTCACCGAGCACCTGCGTGGCGAGATCCTCGGCGCCGACGCCGCGCCCACCGCACCGAGGGCTGTGGCCGCCGTCGCCGTGGCCTCCGACGAGCCGATCGCGATCGTCGGTATGGCCTGCCGTTACCCGGGCGACGCACGCTCCCCGGAGCAGTTGTGGGACCTGGTGGCCTCGGGCACGGATGCGATGGCGGAGTTCCCGACGGACCGCGGGTGGGATGTCGACGGTGACTTCAGCTCCGTGGGTGGATTCGTCTATGACGCGGGGGAGTTCGACGCCGGGTTCTTCGGGATCTCGCCGCGTGAGGCGCTGGCGATGGATCCGCAGCAGCGGTTGATGCTGGAGGCGGCCTGGGAGTTGTTCGAGCGGGCGGGGATCGATCCGACGTCCCTGCGCGGCAGCCAGACCGGCGTCTTCGCCGGTGCGTCCTCCCAGGGCTATGGCACGGGTCTGTCGCAGGCGGCGGGCGAAGGCTACCTGACGACTGGTGATGCGGGCAGTGTGGTGTCGGGCCGGTTGTCGTATGTGCTGGGGCTTGAGGGTCCGGCGGTGACGGTGGATACGGCGTGTTCGTCG
>NZ_VCHX02000050.1 GCF_005768555.2 Streptomyces sporangiiformans | reverse complement strand
CCGGCACCGCATAGACGGTGCCGGGCGGACCGGGCGTGATGGTGTGCCAGCTCAGCGGACGAGTCCGGCTGTGCTCGAGGAAAGGGCGCGCACCAAGGCTTCGGGGAGCTCAGGGCGTACGACGACCAGGACGAGGGCGCCCGCAGCCAGCACCAGGCCGAGGAACTCCAGGAAGTCGCCCCTGCGAGGGACCACGTCATGCCCCGGTTCGTCAGCTGGTGAGGCGCGGGAGGTGTCGGGCTCCTTGTGCCGCGCACGGTGTGTCATGCCTCCACCCTGGAAGCCCGGCCGCCCCGCACCCATCCGGCAACCGTCGGGTCCACCCCCGCCGAGTGGCTGGACAAGACCACCGCCCGGTCGCACCGGACCGGGTCGGGGACGAGGTTCCGCCGGTCGGCAGGGCGGTACCCGCCGGTCGGCGGGGGCGTTACCGAAGCCTGCCGGATGGCCCGCCCCCTGAGCTCCGCGCGAGGTTTGCCGTATGACACAGACGCAGCCGCCGCAGGAGACGTCAGCTCTCCCGGAGAACTCACCTCCGCCGCCCCGAACCTCCCCCGAGTCCGCCGTGCCGGCCTCGGCCGGTCCCTCGATGGGACGCCTCGTCGGGGTGGACCTGGCCCGCGCGCTGGCGGTGTTCGGCATGTACATCGTGCACATCGGCCCCCCGCTGTCCGCCACGACCGGCGTGGCGAGCTGGATCCGCTACATAGCGGATGGCCACTCGTCGGTCCTGTTCGCCACTCTCGCCGGGTTCTCGCTGATGCTGATCGCCGGCCGCCGCGAGCCGAAGACGGGCCTGGCGGGCCGGCAGGCGAGGGCCCGGATCGCGATCCGGGCTGTGGTCCTGCTGGTGCTGGGCACGGTGCTGGCGATGGAGTACGGGGGAGTGATCATCCTCGGCTTCTACGGGGTCTACTTCCTCCTCGCCCTGCCGCTGGTGCGACTGCGTGCCAGGACACTCGCGATCATCGCGGCCGCCTTCGCCCTCGTCACACCGCAGTTGGCGTTCGCCCTGAACTCGCTGCTGACTTCGTCGGTCCAGGAGAGCATCAACGCCTACGACCCGCTCCGCCGCCTCAGCGAGGTGGGAGTGCTCGACCTGCTGCTCACCGGCTTCTACCCGGCGCTCACGTGGATGTCGTTCGTGATCGCGGGCATGGCCCTGGGCCGCCTCGACCTGTCCTCCGGCACCGTTCAGAAGCGCCTGGCCGCGCTCGGCGCCTCCCTCACCGCGGCCGCCTACGGCATGTCCCTGCTGCTCGCCGGATCGGGCGCGTTGAGGAGCCTCGCGGAAGACGGGTCGTCGTCCGGCAGCTCCGGGGCGATGCCCCCCGCCAGCGGTTCGATGCCCCCGGACGGGGGGTCGTTCCCCGAGATGTCCGCGTCGTTCCTGCTGAAGGCCGGGCCGCACAGCGGGACCACGTTCGACATCATCGGCAGCGTAGGCGTCGCGATCCTCGTGATCGTGGGCGCGACGGTGGCGATGGACCGCCTGCCGCGACTGCGCCGCCTGGCGAAGCCGGTCATCGCCGTGGGCACCATGTCCCTGACCGCCTACGTCGGCCACTTCCTCGCCCAGTCGGCGCTGTCCGTGCCCGCCGGGACCGGCGCCCAGCAATCATGGGTGCCGCTGCTCATGTTCGTCCTCGGGGCGACCGTGTTCGCCGCGATCTGGTCCCGCTTCTTCCGCCGAGGCCCCCTGGAATATCTCCTCAACGCCGCCACCAAGCCGGCGAAGCACATCCGATGAGACCCGGCCGGGGTGGGACGCCCCCTCGCTCCACCCCGGCACCGAAGGCCGGGGCGATGCCACTGATCGGTACGCCAACTGAAGCGGCGGACAGGAACACTCGAGAGCAAGTCGACCTCGCCCAGGTCCCTTACGGCACAGCCGACCAACGTCCGCCCGAAGCGCCAGGCCGTAGTCCATCGGGCACTCCAGTCGGGCGGCATGACCAGTTGACCGACCGCATCAGCCGAAATGGCATGCTACCGGCGAGATCGTGCAGTGTTGATGTGTCCGACCAGGGGACATCAGCGCTCGATGGGCCTACTGGCGCGTGATCGAGCAGCGCGGGCTGGGGAGCCACGTCTCCGCCTTACATGCCGAGCGTGCGATGGGAGGGCGAAGATCATCGTAGAGGTCATTGGATCCCCGTCGCGCCAGCGCGCCCAGCGTTGCCAGCAAGGGCTCGCGGCATCGGCGTCGAAGGGTCTAGGCAAACGTACCGACGCGCTGAACTCTCACCGGTCACTCCAGTGAATGGTGACGGTGCAGGCGATGGCGCACAGGCCGGGGATGAGGTGCTGCAAGGCAGCAACGGTGCTGCTGCGGGCTTGGAATTGTCGTTTGCGGCGCCAGTGTGACCAGTGCTCACAGTTGCTCCGCCTGGGTATGGCCCTGGGTCCATCCAACGTTCAGGTCGCTCCAGCACTTTTCGCCTGTCTGGGCCCCAAGTCATCAGGAGTGACATGTTTGCCTCCAACCGCCGAGGCGTCCTCTTCGGCGCTGTCGGCGCTGCTGCCGGTCTCACGATTGCCCCGGTCACGGCGGTCGCTGCCGCGCAGGGCCCCGAGCGGCGCGAGCCGCTGGCCGCCGGGCCCGGCAAGAAGTGGGACTTCGACGGGAACGCGCAGCGCTTCCGTGGCAACACGTTCGTTTGCCCCGTGCCCCAGGACTCGGCCTTCTTCCACGCCGAGACCGAGGCGATGGAGATCATGAAACGGTCCTCCATCGCCGATCAGTACGTCTGCCTGCCCCACCAGAGCATGCACATGACGGTGTTCGACGCCACGACAAAGGACACCGTCATCAACAAGCAACTCCCGGCCTGGCTCGCTGACTGCACGGATGTCTCCGAGGTGTCCCAGCGGATCCTCGCGCGCCTCCAGGAGTCGACGCTGACCCCAGTGGGTCCGATCAGGATGAAGGTCAAGGGGTTCCTCCCCTTCGACGCCAACTTCACGTTGGACCTCACCCCCGCCGACGACGCCACCTTCAACACACTCTGGACGATCCGACGGGAGCTGAGCGCCCTGCTGGAGATCCGGGCGTCGAACTTCGAGACCTATCAGTTCCACTCGACCATCGGTTACCGCCTGGTCAAGCCGTTGGCATCCGACGTGCCGCCCATGGAGCGCCTGGCCGCGAAGTGCTCCGCACTCTTCACCGGCGACGCCGCCACCGTGACCATGGAGTACCCGGCGTTCAACCTCTTCGACGACATGCTCGCGTTCCCGCAGTTGTGGCGGCTGCCGACGGCATGACCGGCTCCAATCGCCGATGAGCCGGTAGTTGTTCGCTTTGACGCTGCCGACCGGGATGTCGGTGGTGCGCTCACCTGGCCTGCGACGGTGCCGGCCGCCCGCTCGCCTTCAGGCTCGCGTGCGGCCCACCCGGCGGGCTGTCACGGCGCCATCTCGTACGCCCCGGACAGTGCCGCCACACGCTCCCAGACGCGCCCCGAACGCGCTTCGTCGACGACGGGACGCCGGACGGCACTGAGCGCCCAGCGCTGCTGATCAACAGTGGCGGAGTCCTTGCCATGCAGTTCGACGGCGAAGGCGGAGAAGTCGCGGACGAGGACGGAGAACAGTTCGTCGAGCACATCCTCGTCAAGGTCCGTCAGGCGGGCCTGTTCCAGGATCAGCTGGCCGTGCACCACCAGCGCGAACAGCTGGCCGACGGCGAGAAGAAGATCGAGGTCGCGGCTCTGCTCCTCGTCGGGGGCCGCGGTGGCGACGAACTCGCACAGGGCGTCGGCCTGCTCCCGGAAGCGGGCGACGTTCGGCACCCCGGCGTATGCGTCGTAGGCGGGGCGCCAGTCGTGGAAGCGCACGGAGCCGAGGCCACGGGCCGGTCCCTGCTCGAAGAGGAACGTGTCGTCGGCCGCGTCGAGGCGGGTCGGCACGGCCGTGAACTCGGCCGGGTGCAGGAGGTGGTTGCGCATGAACTTGAGGATCAGCGCGAGGTTGACGTGCACCGTGCCCTCGAGCTTGGGCAGCCCCCGGATCTCGACGGCGGCCTGTGCGAAGTAGGTGTCCTTCTCGAAGCCCTTGGCGGCGATCACGTCCCACATCAGGTCGATGACCTTCTCGCCCTCCGTGGTCACCTTCATCTTCGTCATCGGGTTGAAGAGCAGGTAGCGGCGGTCGTCCGGGGAGGCGGAGCGGAAGTAGTCGACGGCCCGGTCGCTGAACAACTTCATGCCGACGAGGCGGACGTACGCGTCGGCCAGCTCGCGGCGCACGTGCGGGAAGGCGGTGACGGGGCGGCCGTACAGGATGCGGTTGTGGGCGTGGGTCACCGCTTCGTACATCGCGTGCTCGCAGATGCCGATCGAGGCGGTGCAGAGGTTGAACTTGCCGACGTTGACGGTGTTGAGGGCGGCGTCGAAGGCGGCGCGGCCCGTGTGCAGGACGTCGTCCGGGCCCACCGGGTAGTCCTCGAGGCGGAATTCGCTGACGTACTTCGAGGAGTCGACGACGTTCTTCACGAGGTGATAGGCCGGGTGGCGGCTGTCGGCGGCGAAGAAGACGTATCCGTCGGGGCCCTCCACGTCGGTGCGTCGGCCGAAGACCGAGACGAGTCCGGCGGCGTTGCCGTTGCCGATGTAGTACTTGGAGCCCGTCGCCCTGAAGCCGCCGTTGCCGTCCGGCGTCAGCAGCATGTCGGTGGAGTAGATGTCGGCGCCATGGGTCTTCTCGGAGAGACCGAAGGCGAACACCTCACCCTGGGCGAGGAGTTCCGCCGCGCGGGTACGCGCTGCGGTGTTGTCGCTCTGCCAGACCGGTCCGAGGCCGAGGATGGTCACCTGCCACGCGTACCAGTAGTCGAGACCGTAGAACCCGAAGATCTCGTTGAGGGCGGCGATCCGGGCCGTGTCCCAGCGCTGGTCCTTGTGTCCGGCGGCGGACGCCGGGGTGAGGAAGGTGGCGAACAGCCCTTCCTTGGCTGCGAACGCGAGGAAGTCGGCCAGCCAGGCGCGGGAACGGTAGTCCTCGATGAGCCTGCGCTTGCCGCGGTCCTCGAACCAGTCGACGGTGGCACGCAGCAACCTGCGGGTCTCCGGGTCGAACTGCGCCGGGTCGTAGGTACGGGGGTTGAAGAGGAGGGGGTCGGCCATGGAGGTCCGCCTTCCGAGGGTTGAGGGTGGAGGGTGCGGGTCTGAAGGTCGCGGGGCGCGGGCGGCGGTGGCCGGCAGGTCAGGCGTGCGGGTGTGACGTGCCGAGCCGGCGGAGGGTGGCGAGTACGTCGTCGAGCCAGGCGATCGTCATCCGCTCGTACGTGATGCCGCCACGCAGCACCACATGCTGCAGCTCCTGACCGGCGTCGAGCGGGGTGGGGGCCGCCGGGCCGGTGAAGTCGCGCAGTTCCCCGGCCACATAGTGCGCGAGCCGGTCGCTGTGCACCTGGCGGTGCCGTTCGACCTCACGGATCAGCACGGACGGGTCGTCGAAGGCCGCGCCGCGGATCTTCACGGCGAGGTCGTGCCGCATGCTCTCGGGTTCGATCGGTTCGTGCAGCCACTGAGCGAGGGCGGCGCGGCCGGGGCCTACGACGGAGTACTCCTTCTTGTCCGGCCGGCTCTGCTGCGACAGCGCACGGACGGCGAGCAGGCCCTCGCTCTCCATGCGCTTGAGAACGCGGTAGATCTGCTGGTGCGTGGCGGTCCAGAAGTATCCGATGGACCGCTCGAACCGCCGGGCCAGCTCATAGCCGGAGCCCGGCTTCTCCAGCAGGGAGACGAGGATCGCGTGCTCGAGCGCCATACGTCGATCCTGCTATGCAACTCGTTGCATAGCCAAGGAGTGCTGCCCAGGTGAGACAGGGCTCACGCGGGGCGGCCAAAGTGCCAACTATCTCTCTGATTTCGTACCGAAGGTCGCTGAACATAGTTGGCATCAGTGCAGGTCACGAACGTTGGCTAGTGCCAACTAACGATCCTGGTCACATTCGGCGATGATGCAGGCCGCGCGCCTTGAGCCGGATCAGGCGGTGATCGAGTGCCGGGTCGCCGAGCCGCGTTCACCGATTAGCGGCCAGCACTGCCGCGAGGCCCTCTTGTAGATCTTTGACGAAATACTCGGGAACCTCCAGCGACGGGAAATGTCCCCCGGTTTCGGGCGACCCCCATCGGACGATCTGCCGGTACCGCTCCTGTGCCCAGGGGCGCGGACACTTCTCGACGTCGCGGGGATACATAGTGATTGCTGACGGGACGTCGACCCGAAGTTCGGGGTCCAGCGAATTGTGGCTTTCGTAGTAAATGCGGGCCGACGATGCGCCGGTCCGCGTCAGCCAATACAGGGTGACGTCGTCGAGAACGCGGTCGATGGAAATCGTCTCGAACGGGCTGTCTTCGGTGTCTGACCACTCGGCGAACTTGTCGAGGATCCAGGCAAGAAGCCCGACCGGTGAGTCGACGAGCGAGTAGCCGATGGTCTGCGGTCGGGTCGCCTGCTGCTTCGCGTACGCCGCGCGGTGGCGCCAGAAATCGCGGGTTTCCTCGGTCCACTTGCGCTCGACCGCCGTCAGCCCGTCCGTTGTCAACCCGGGCGGTCCCTCCGCGAACGTGGTGTGGATGCCGAGAACATGCGCCGGGAACCTGCCGCCGAGGACCGTGGTGATATTGCCTCCCCAGTCGCCGCCGTGGGCTGCGAACTTGCTGTAGCCGAGGCTTCCCATCAGTTCCACCCATGCGGCCGCGATCTTTTCGGTTCCCCACCCGGTGGTGGCCGGCCTGTCGCTGTAACCGAAGCCTGGTAGCGACGGGACCACGACGTGGAACGGCGGCGCGTCTGCATCTTTCGGATCTGCCAGCTCGTCCACTACATCGATGAACCGCGCAATGCTGTCTGGCCAGCCGTGCGTCAAGATCAGAGGAGTGGCACCTGCACGCGTGGATCGGCGGTGCAGGAAGTGGATTCCCAGATCATCAATGGTCGTGCGGAACTGGCCGATCTGGTTGAGGCGTTCTTCGAACGACCGCCAGTTGTACCCGGTGCGCCAGTAGTTCACGACATCGACGAGGTCGGCGAGAGGAACGCCCTGTTCCCATCGGCGAGGGTCGGGCGCGGGGCGATGGACCGTCTCAGCCTCCGGTAGTCGCGCCGCGGCTAGTCGCGCGCGCAGATCGTCGAGGTCAGCGTCAGTCGCGTGGGCTTCAAATGCTTGCACGTCGCTGGTCAGACGGGGCATGAGACCTCCTGGCCATCGTGGAACCGGCCACGGCCTATCGCGAACCGGCTAAGGCGGTTCTAACAGTTCTCCGAGCCACGTCGCAACCGGCTAAGGTGGTTCCATGCGTGCTGCGTTCCCTGACTTCCGCCTCGGCAAGGTGCTGGCGACCAGCTTCACGGGGACTCTGTCGGAGCGTCATGGTGACCCTGTGGAGCGCATTCCCACGCCGCACCGACTCATCGACTGGCTGGCGGTGAACGGCCTCGCCGTGGACTCCTGCACCACTGCCCAGCTCGATCTCGCTCGGGAACTGAGGGAGTCGATTCACGCCGCCGCGACAGCGGCCGCGATCCAGGACGCTCTCCCCGCGTCTGCTGTCCAAGTCATCAATGACTGCAGCGCTCAGGGTCGGGCCGCGGCGATCCTGACGCCCGAGGGGAAGCGGCGGTGGCGGCTCAGCTCGGCATCCTGCGTGGAAGATGCCCTCAGCGTGATCGCCGCCGACGCGATCAGCATCATCGCCGGCGAGCGAGACGGAAAATTGGCCTTGTGCGCATCACCAACCTGCCAAGCCGCCTTCTTCGACACCAGCCAAAGTCGCACTCGCAAATGGTGTGACATGAACACGTGTGGGAATCGTCAGAAGAAAGCGCGCTTCAATGCCAGCCAGCGCAAAAACCCCAGATCAGCGGAGTGATCGTTACCTCGGTATATCCAAGTGGGCTCCACGCCTGCGACACATCTGTCGCGTTGGGTGCACCCCAACGGCACCATAAGAGCCATCCGCCGCCTTCGATCAACGTCCTCAATCGAACCAGTTCACGCCGCAGGAGAGCGCCGTCCGGACGATCTCGGTGGTGGCGGCCGCGTCGAGCGGCGAGTAGATCCGTCCCGCCATGCCCTGGCCCTGGGCGAATTGCAGACAGCCCAGGCCGATGGGGCTGATCTCGCAGTCGGTCGAACCCAGTCTGCGCAGACTCATGGTGATCACTTCACCCCGCTGCGTTCGCTATCGGTGTCCATGGCCGCGGTCTGGGTCTGCTGCACGCGGCGCTGGCTGCGGCGCCTGACGACGAATCGGACACCTGCCAGGACGAGCAGAACTGCCATGACGTACGGGAGATGACCGACCACGTCGGTCATCCGGTGCCAGTTGTCGCCGAGCAGGTATCCGGCGCCGATCAACGTGGAGTTCCACATCAGGCTGCCGATCGTGGTGAACAGCACGAACTTCGGCAGCGGCATCCGCTCGACTCCGGCCGGCACCGAGATGAGGGTACGGATGCCCGGCAGCATCCGGCCGAACATCACCGCCTTGCCGCCGTGCCGGGCGAACCATGCTTCGGTGCGGTCGACGGTCTCCGCCTTGAAGCCCGGGATCTTCACCAACAGCGTCCGCACGCGCGCGTCCGAGCCGCGCCCCGAGGGCGTACAGGACGAGCGAGCCCACGACCGATCCCGCGGTGGCCCAGGCAATGGCCACGCGCCGATGTGGATGACGCCCTGGGTGGCGGAGTACCCGACGAGCGGCATCACCAGGTCGGCGGGGACGATCGAGAGCATGTTGTCCAGGGCGGAGATGAGCGCGATCCCGAGCCCGCCGAGGGAGTCGATCATGTCGACGGCCCAGCCGGCCAGGCCCCCAGTCGGTTCGGCGGTGGCTTGGGCGAGGTAGGGCGTCATGCGTCTCCTCCAGGAAGTTCGATGTAAGCGTGTGCTGAGCAATGGCTGAGCTCGCACGGACCCGGGACAGCCTCGACGGCCTCGTCGGCGCCGCGACCGCGGCCGAACGCGAGGGCCGCCCTGGTTTACCGATCACCGCGCCGATTCCGTCCATCGCGGATTGCGCTCCCGTCCTACGCCTCGGTGCGCTCACTGCCGCAGACCACGGTCGTGGCCTCCTTCCGGCTTCGGTGGCGCCTGACGACGAGGGCTCGCGTGCGGTCCCGGCCGAGCCGCGCGCCGAGAATGCTGTCAAGGGCGCAGGCCAACCCGGACCCCAGCCCGCCAGGCGGCGCGGACGGCGATGGCCTGGCGCCACTGCCGGATGACCTTGGGCGGTATGCCGACGGCGAGGGCGCCGGTGAGCCGGTCGCCGGTGCGGTAGGCGGCCACGAACCGGCGTTCGTCCAAGTCGCCTTCGACGACGGCGNGTAGGCGGCCACGAACCGGCGTTCGTCCAAGTCGCCTTCGACGACGGCGACTTCGTCGTGGCCGCGCAGATGGCCGTATGCCTGGATCTTCATGTCGTACTGGTCGGACCAGAAGTACGGCACCGGCGTGAAGGGCTTGTGGGCGTGGGGGTTGAGCAGGTTGCGGGCGGCGGCCATGCCTTGCTCGGCGGCGTTGGTGCGGTGCTCGATCCGCATCGACGCATCGAACAGGGGGTTGTGCCAGCGGGCGACGTCTCCGGCCGCGTACACGTTCGGTGCGGCCCGGCAGTATGCGTCGCACACCACGCCGTCCCGGAGCGTCAGCCCGCTTCCGGCGAGCCACTCGGTGTTGGGGCGCGAGCCGATGGCGACCAGGATCTTGTCGCCCGCGACGATCTCGCCGGCGGTGAGCCGCACGCCGTGCTCGGTCACCTCGGTGACTGTGACCCCGGTGCGCAGTCGCACGCCCCGGTCCAGGTGAGCCTGCGCCAATACCCTGCCGACCTCGTCGCCGACGGCGTGGGCCATGGGCACGGGGGCCGGTTCCAGGAGGGTTACCGCGCAGCCGCGCTGCCGGGCGACGGCGGCCACCTCGGCGCCGAGGAACCCGGCGCCGACGACGATCAGCCTTAGGCCGGGCTCAGTCCGTCGCGCAGGTCGAGGGCGTCGTCGAGGGTGCGCAGCACGTGCGCGCCCTCGCCGGGTAGCCGGCGAGGACGTACGCCGGTGGCGATGATCAGTCCGTCGTACGGCAGCGTCGAGCAGTCCGCCAGTGCCACTGCGCGGTCTTCCAGGTCCAGGCCGGTGGCCGCGGTGTCGAGACGCAGGTCGAGATCGAGGGCGTCGATGTCGGCGGGGGTGCGGAGGCTGAGGTGGTCCGCGTCCCAGCCTCCGGTCAGGAGTTGTTTGGACAGGGGTGGGCGGTCGTAGGGCAGGTACGGTTCGTCGCCGACCAGGGTGAGTGTGCCGTCGAAGCCCTCGCGGCGCAGTTGTCTCGGCCGCCGCCAGTCCGGCGGCCGAGGCGCCGACGACAACAATCCGCGTCACTGGTCCACCAGGCGGATCGCGGCGGCCGGGCAGATCGCTGCGGCTTCCCGCACCCCGTCGAGCAGGTCCTCGGCGGGGTGGTCGGTCAGCAGGATCGCGATGCCGTCTTCGTCACGCTGGTCGAAGACGTCCGGGGCGGCCATGACGCATTGCCCGGAGGCGACGCACTTCGGCACGTCCAGTTCCACATTCACGGTTGGTGTCCTTGTTTTTGGTGTGTGGGGGAACGGTCGCTCGGGTTCACCATGCGACGGGGATGCGTCCGACTCCGCCGGTGAGCCGCTGGTCGGAGAGGACTTCGATCTCTTCGATGTCCACGGCCAGGCGCAGGGTCGGGAAGGGCGCAGCAGTGCCGGGAAGACGATCCGCAGTTCGGTGCGGGCGAGGTTCGAGCCGATGCAGACGCGCGGGCCGTGGCCGAAGGCGAGGTGGGTGTTGGGCTTGCGGTCGGGGTCGAATGTGTCGGGGTCGGCGAAGGCGGCGGGGTCGCGGTTGGCGGCGTCGTTGGCGAGGAGCACCGCGTCACCGCGGGCGATGGTGACGCCGCCGATCTCGACGTCCTCCTGGGCATAGCGCAGCATGCCGATGCCGCCGGGGGCGGCGATGCGCAGGATCTCCTCGACGGCGGACTGAATGCGGGTCTCCGGGTCGGCGGCCAGGCGGTCCCGGCGGCTGGTGTCGGAGAGCAGCCACAGGGTGCCGAAGCCGATCCGGGCGGCGGTGGTCTCGTGCCCGGCGAAGGTCAGGACCGAGGCCATCTTCCGCACGTCCTGGTCGGTGAAGGTGGGGTCCTCGGCCTGCATGGCGAGGATGTCGGAGATGACGTCCGTTCCCGGAGTCTCGCGCTTGGCCTCGATCAGGCGGCCCATGTAGTTCATGAACTCGCCCATCGCGGCCCGCGCGTCGTCACCGCCGTGGATGGACCCCATCCGCTGCGACCACTCCCGGAAGTGGTCGCGGTCCTCGGCGGGTACGCCCAGCAGTTCGCAGATCACCAGGACCGGCAGCGGGAACGCCAGCAGGTCGTGCAGGTCGACGGGCTCGTCCGGCCGGTCCTTGTGGGCCGCCTCCATGTCGTCCAGAAGACCCTCGGTCAGTTCCTGGATCCGGTCGGACAGTCGACGCATGCGCGGCGCCGAGAACGCCGGCACCAGCATCCGGCGCATCCGGTCGTGCTCGTGCCCTTCACTCTCCGGGGTGCTTGAGGGACCCTTCAGCAGCGCGGCGTTGGAGATCCGGGACGCCTGCTCGGGCGCGTGGTGCGAGCGCCGGAAGCGGCGGCCGTCACCGTAGATCTGACGGGCCTCCTCGAAACCGGTCACGAGCCACGCGGGATCACCGGCGGGAGTCGTCACACGCGCGATCGGCCCGTTCTGGCGCAGCAGACCGTACATCGGCTCGGGATCGAGAACACTCGTCCGCTCGAAGGGGATCCGGGGGGAGCGGTCGGCCGTATTGGTCATGAACGATCCTCATCGCTTGTGGGGGGATGCCTGGTTGAAGGCTGTCCCAGCGCCGCGTGCGCTGTCGTCCAACCAGTGCTGGCAGTCCGCGTTACCGAAACCGCAGTAGCCCTACTGAAACCGCGGTATGTCCCGAGGATTCGCGTACTGGCGGCGGGGGCCTGTCGTGCCGGAGAAGGACAGACCGACTTGCGTGTACCGCGACTTCAGCAGGGTGACTGCCAGCAGCGGCACGACGACGGGAGGGGCCCCGCGCGGGGAGCCTGAGCCGGTATCCGAGACCGGCCTGCGCGTCGACGGCAAGGGCGCCGTGTGCCGGTCCTCGTCCGGCGTCCGACAGGGCCGACCGCGGTTCACGTGTCCGTGTGAGCTGCTCGACGCGTCTCCTCTCGGACTCCCGCACCGGGAGGCAGCACCTCAGATGAGAACTCGTACAGGCCTCGGGCTGGCGGCGCTGGCTTCGTGCGCCGCGCTCCTGGCCGCGGTAACCGTCGGCCGGGACGGTGACGGCAATGTCGCGTCGTCCCTCTTCAAGCCCCCGAACGGGCCCTATGTCGCCTTGGGCGACTCCTACACGGCCGGCCCGAAGATTCCCGATCAGACGGGGAAACCGGCCGGCTGCGACCGATCCGACCGCAACTACCCCGCGTTGGTGTCCGACGGGCTCGGTCTCGCTGCGGCCGACTTCCGTGACGTGAGCTGTAGTGGGGCCACCATCGGTGACCTGCTCGCCCCGCAGTCCACGGACCGCGGCGTCAACCCGGCCCAGTTGTCGGCAGTTTCGTCCGCCACGCGGCTGGTCACGGTCGGCATCGGCGGCAACGACATCGATTTCAGCTCGCTGATCACCTCGTGCGTCAAGGCCGGCGTCCGGTACCAGCTGGAGAACCGGATCGGTGACCGGCAGGCGGACGACGCACTCTGCCGGGCACGGCACGTCTCCGCGGGTACCGACGAGGTCGAGGCGAAGATCAAGGCGGCGGGCGGCCGGTTGTCCGGCGTGCTGAGCGACATCGAGCGCCGTGCTCCCAAGGCGCGGGTGTATGTCATCGGTTACCCGGCGATCCTGCCGGCCAAGGGCACCGACTGCGCAGGCCGGATGGGCCTGGCGCCCGGCGACGTGACCTTCCTGCGGCAGAAGGAGCAGCAACTCAACGCCATGCTGCGGGACAAGGCGGAATCCGCCGGGGCCGGGTACGTCGACACCTACACGCCCTCCGCCGGCCGCGACGCCTGCGCGGACCGCGATGTGCGCTGGGTCGAGCCCTTGATGCCGGCGGTTCCGGCGGCGCCCGTGCACCCCAACGAGCGCGGCATGGCGCAGGCCGTGCTCCGCACGGTCCGAGTCTCGGGCTGACGCGGGCGCCGTCGTACCGGTGCAGGAGACGACGGCTCAGACGCGTACTGCGGATTCAGTAGTCGATCCTCCGGATTCGGTAGGCGGCAGTGCCAGTAGCCGCACGACGACGAGGTGGCCCCTGCCAGGACAGCCTGGTTGGGCAAACGAGATCAGATGTGGAGTTCCCTGACGTGGCTACTTTTCTGTATCGACTGGGCCGTACGGCCTTCCGGCGGCGTGGGTACGTCGCCCTCATGTGGTTGGCCGTCCTGGCCGCCGTCGGATTGAGCGCCCTGCAGGCCCCGGGAGCCTCCGACGACGAGTTCTCGATGCCGGGCATCGAGTCCCAGAAGGCGTTCGACCTGATGCAACAGCGCTTCCCCGGTGCGGCCGCCGACGGCGCCACCGCCCGGGTCGTCTTCGTCGCCCCGGACGGGCAGAAGGTGACCGCGTCCGACAACCGGGCGGCCATCGAGGAGACGGCGGACGCCTTGGAAGATGGCTCGCAGGTTGCCGGCGTGGCGGATCCCTTCGACTCGCAGGCGGTCAGCGAGGACGGCTCGACGGCGTACGCGACCGTCACGTACAAGGTGAAGTCCGCGGAGGTCACGGACGCCAGCCGGACCGCGTTGGAGAAAGCCGCCGACCAGGCACGCGAAGCGGGTCTGACGGTCGAGGCCGGTGGCGACGCGATGGACAGCGGCGGGGGGCCCGGCGGGGTGGCCGAGATCATCGGCATCTCGGTGGCGGCCCTCGTCCTGCTGATCACCTTCGGTTCGCTGGCCGCCGCGGGACTGCCGCTGCTGACCGCCGCCCTCGGCGTCGGCGTGAGCATATTCACGATCATGCTGTTGGCCGATCCGCTCGGTCTGTCCTCGACGACCCTCACGCTGGCGATGATGCTGGGCCTGGCGGTCGGCATCGACTATGCGCTGTTCGTCGTCTCCCGCTACCGCGAGGAGCGCGTCAAGGGCCACGCTCCGCAGGAGGCGGCCGGTCTGGCGGTCGGTACGGCGGGGTCGGCGGTCGTCTTCGCCGGGCTCACGGTAGTCATCGCGCTGGCCGGTCTGACGGTGGTCGGCATCCCGATGCTGACCAAGATGGGCTTGGCCGCGGCCGGCGCCGTCGGCGTCGCCGTTGTCATCGCGCTGACCGTGGTTCCGGCCTTCCTCGGCTTCTGGCCGGGCGCCGTGCTGTCGAGGGCCGCGCGCGGGAAGGGACGCGGCCGCCTGCTGCGGTACAAGAAGACCGAGAAGGCCGAGAAGACCAGGAAGGCCGAGAAGACCAGGAAGGCCGAGAAGGCCGGGAAGGCCGACATCCTGCTCTTCAAGAAGGCCAGGAAGACGCGGACGAACGAGACGCCTCAGGTCGAGAAGAGCGAGGAGAACAACGGAGGAACCCGCTGGGCGCGCATCGTGCTGCGCCGCCCGATCTCCGTACTGCTGTTGGGTGTTCTCGGCCTCGGGGCCCTCGCGATCCCGATGACCCAGTTGCAGCTGGGCATGCCCGGCGACGAGGCCAAGCCCACCTCCACCACCGAGCGCCGCGCCTACGACGCCCTCGCCGAGGGCTTCGGCCCCGGCTTCAACGGCCCGCTGACCATCGTCGTGGACGCCAAGGGAGTCGACGACTCCAAGGCCGCGGTCAGCACGATCAGCGAGAAGATCGCTGACACGAAGGGGATCGTCTCGGTCGCCCCGCCCCACTTCAACGAGGCCGGGGATACGGCGGTGTTCACCGCCACCCCGTCCACCAGCCCCACCGACGAGAAGACGAAGACCCTCGTCAAGACCATCCGGGACGAGCGCCCCGCGACCGAGTCCGCCGCTGACGCGTCCTTCGAGGTCACCGGCACCACCGCGCTCAACATCGACATCGCTGAGAACGTCCAGGCCGCGCTGGTCCCCTACCTCATCACCATCGTCGGCCTGGCCATCATGCTCCTGCTGGTGGTCTTCCGGTCCGTCCTCGTCCCCCTCAAGGCGGCCCTCGGCTTCCTCCTCTCCGTCCTGGCGGCACTGGGCGCGGTCGTCCTGGTCTTCCAGCAGGGCCACGCGGCCGAGTTGCTGGGCGTGGAGCAGACCGGGCCGATCATGAGCCTGATGCCGATCTTCCTGGTGGGCATCGTCTTCGGCCTGGCCATGGACTACGAGGTCTTCCTGGTCTCGCGGATGAGGGAGGCGTACGTCCACGGCGAGTCGGCCGAGCAGGCGGTCGTCTCAGGATTCCGGCACAGCGCCCGGGTGGTTGTGGCTGCCGCGCTGATCATGATCGCGGTCTTCGCCGGGTTCGTGGGCGAGAGCGACTCCATGATCAAGATGGTCGGCTTCGGCCTGGCCACCGCCGTGCTTTTCGACGCCTTCGTCGTCCGGATGGCGATCGTGCCCGCGATTCTCTCCCTGCTGGGCGACCGGGCCTGGTGGCTGCCTGCCTGGCTGGACCGGATCCTGCCCAACGTCGACGTGGAGGGGGAGTCCCTCAACCGCCTGCCGGCCGACGGCACCCGAGCAGCCCCGTCCGCGGACGCCGAAGGGGAGGCGCACGTCAGGGCCACGACCGTGGACGGGAACAACGAGGCAACCGCCAAGGCCACTCTCAAGGGGAGGATCAAGGCCAAGCGAAAGAAGGCCCGGGCCAAGGTCAAGCCCGAAGCTGCAGAAACGGCCGTGGACGCCGCCCCCGACGACACAAGCACGGGCGCGGACAACCCTGCCGGGACGCGTGTCTGACCAGCCACCCTCCACCCGTCCCTGGGCCGCCCGAGGTTGAAGCCACGGGCGGCCCATAGGGCACTCCGCACCGCCCGTCGTCCACCATGGACCCAGCAACTTCACCTGGAGAAACGATGACCACCAGCCCGGAGCGTCACCCAGGGCGCCGTCCGCGAGTCGTGGACGCGGTGATGGGCCTGGCGCTGTTCGGCTGCGCGGCCGTCGGTGCCTCGATCAACATCCCCGGCGTCGACCAGCCACGGCAGACATGGCCCGCCGACCTCCTCGCCGCGATCTCCTGCGTCGCTCTGTTGAAGGGGCGCAGTCACCCGCGCGCCGTCGCCTTGGTCACGGTCTGCACCGTGACCACCGGCGCCCTGGGGTATCTGCTCACCCCGCTCCTGCTGGCCCCCCTCATGCTCGCTCTCTACTGGGTGGCCGCCGGCGTCGACCCCAGGACCACACGCGTGTACGGCCTGGTGATCACGGCCATGGTGGTGATCACCGCCGTACTCGACAAGCCCACGACCGAGATGCTGATGCTCAGGACCATCGGCCCGGTCCTGTGGCTGCTGCTGCCCCTGGTCGGAGGCAGCAGGGCCCGCCTGAGTCACGCCTATCTGGAGTCCGTGCAGGCCCGGGCCGCGCACGCCGAGCGCACCCGCGAGGAGGAGGCACGCCTGCGCGTCGCCGAGGAGCGGATGCGCATCGCCCGCGAGCTCCACGATGTCGTCGCTCACCACATGGCCGTCGCCAACGCGCAGGCCGGCACCGCCGCCCACCTGGCGCCCACCCACCCCGAGCAGTCACAGCAGATCCTGGCCGCTCTGTCCGGCACGACGTCCTCCGCACTGCTCGAACTGCGGGCCACGGTCGGTGTGTTGCGCCACGCCGACGACCCCGACTCCGATCCCCTGCAACCCGCCCCTGGCCTGGACCGCCTCCCCGAGCTGATCTCGGCGTGCGAGTCGGCCGGCCTCGAGGTCATCGTCACCACCGAAGGAGACTCCCGGCCCTTGTCACCAGGTGTGGACCTGACGGCGTACCGGATCATCCAGGAAGCCCTCACCAACGCCACCAAACACGCCTCCGACCGAGCGGCCCACGTAAAGCTCACTTACTCCGGGTCCTGCTTGCTCATCACGGTCACCAACGACGGCATCGCTACCGCTCCCACAGTTCCAGGCGGCGGCTTCGGCCTCATGGGCATGCGCGAACGCGCCCACTCCGTCGGCGGCGACCTGCATGCCGGTCCTCGTCCTGAGGGCGGCTTCGAAGTCACCACGTCACTGCCGCTTCATCCCCAGGCCCCAGAAGAGCACGAGGCAACCCTGTGACCATCCGTGTCCTGCTCGCCGACGACCAGGCCCTGCTACGGGGCACGTTCCGGTTGCTGATCGACTCCTGCGCCGACATGCAGGTGGTGGGCGAGGCCACCAACGGTCAGGAAGCGGTGGACCTCGCCCGCACCCACCACCCCGACGTCGTCCTCATGGACATCCGCATGCCCGGGACGGACGGCCTGGCCGCCACCGCCACCATCTGCGACGACCCCGGACTGTCCGGTACCCGTGTCCTCGTCCTCACCATGTTCGAGAGCGAGGAGTACGTGGCCAAGGCGCTGCGCATCGGCGCGAGCGGCTTCCTGGGCAAATACGTCACCACCGACGTCCTGCTGGCCGGCATCCGGACCGTCGCCGCCGGAGAAGCCCTCCTCTCACCCGGCGCCACCCGCGCCCTCATCACCCGCTTCCTGACCGCGCCCGCGACCGCACCCGGCGCCCTCCTGGCACCCCCGGAACGCCTGAACGACCTCACCCCCCGCGAACGACAGGTCACCGCCCTGGCCGCCGAGGGAAACTCCAACGACGAGATCGCCGAGCAACTTGTCCTCAGCGTGCTGACGGTCCGCACCCACATCCAGCGCGCCCTGACCAAGCTCGGTGCCCGCGACCGCGCCCAACTCGTCGTCATCGCCTACCAGACCGGCCTCGTCCGACCGACACGCGCCGTGTAAGTCCCCCCGGCTACTCCCGCACAGCCGGCAAGCCGGTCACAGCAGGGCAACGACGATCCGTCTGACGTGCTGGCGTGGCGCAGACTTTGCATACTTCGTCTGCTTCTATCGGGGGGATCATGCGCCACATCATCAGAGCATCCGCGCTCGCAGCAGTCGGCTGCCTGAGTCTCACTGCCTGTTCCGGCAGTGATGACAAGAGCGATCCGCAGCCGAGTCCGCGCACCGCGCTCAAGTTCGGGCAGACCGCCGATACCGCCGGTGTGGGCGGTAAGAGCACCGTGCAGATCACCCCGGACACCGTCGTCTACGTCGACGAGGCCGGCGCGGAAACCCCGGACCACGGTCTCTTCGCTGTCGTCAGGTTCGAATCCGGGAATCGGTCCAAGTCCCCGGTGACGACCACAGCCGGCAAGGGTGGCTTCCGGTGGAAGACACCCGACGGGAACACCGTCAAGGCGGGGAACAGCAAGGGGGCGGGAAGCATCGCTGCCGTTGGATTCAGTGAGGGTGGTCCAGATATCTCACCCGGGACCTACCAGGTCGACACTGTCGCGTTCGATATCACCGCCGCCGAGAAGGGTGGCACCCTCGTGTACGTCGACGGTGACGGCGTCGCGTTCCGCTGGAAGATCCCTTCCACGAGTTCAGGGTCCACTGCTGCTGCTCTGAAGTCCGCGTTGCGGTAAGGCTTCATGGGGCGCTGGGCCGGCCGTGCGGGACAACTCCGGTACGGCCCATGACCTGCACGGCTCAGGCCAGGTTGATCCACACGCCCTTCGTCTCGGTGAACTCGTCGATCGCGGTCCCGCTCATCTCGCGGCCCCAGCCGCTGGCGCCGAAGCCGCCCCAGGGCGCGGCCGGGTCCAGGAACGGCAGCATGTTGACGTAGACGCTGCCCGCCCGGATCGTGGCGGCCAGGTTGTGCGCGGTGGTCAGGTCCTTGGTCCACACGCAGGCCGCCAGACCGTACTCGGTGTCGTTGGCCCGGGGCGCCAGCTCCTCGGGGTCCTCGTAGGAGAGGATCGAAAGCACCGGGCCGAAGATCTCCTCCCGTGCGATGGCCATGTCGTCGGTGACCCCGCTGAAGACGGTCGGCTGGAAGAAGTAGCCCCCGGCGAGGTCGCCGTCGGGGCGCGCGCCGCCGGTCACCAGCTCGGCGCCCTGCTCGACACCGAGCCGCACGTAGTGGGCGACCCGTTCGACCTGCTCCTGCGAGACCAGGGGCCCCATCACCGTGTCCGGGGAGAGGCCGGGACCGAGGGGGAGTCCGGACGCGGCGGCGGCGATCTTCTCGGTGAACTCGTCGACCCGGCGATGGTCTACGTAGAAGCGGGTGTAGGCGGCGCAGACCTGGCCGCTGTTGAGCAGCGCACCCTGCAGGTTGCCGGCCACGGCCGCGTCGATGTCGGCGTCCCGGGCGACGATGCTGGGCGCCTTGCCGCCCAGTTCGAGGCTGACCCGCTTGAGGTTGCGCGCGGCGGCGGCCACGATCAGCTTGCCGACCTCGGTCGATCCGGTGAAGGACACCTTGTCCACGCCGTCGTGCTCGGTCAGTGCCCGGCCGGCTTCCGGGCCGCCGGTAAGGCAGTTGACCACCCCGGCCGGGATCCCGGCCTCCAGGCACAGCCGCGCCAGGAACACCGTGGTCAGCGGCGTCTGTTCGGCCGGTTTGAGGATGACCGTGTTGCCGCAGGCCAGCGCGGGCGCGAGCTTCCAGGCCGCGATCGCCAGCGGCAGGTTCCACGGTGTGATCAGCGCGCACACGCCCACCGGCTCGCGCCGCGTGTAGTGCATGGTGCCCGGGATCGACACCGCGGAGACCGAGCCCTCGATCTTGGTGCACCAACCCGCGTAGTACCGGAACATCTCGGCGGCCAGCGGCACGTTGAGCCCCTTGGCGATGCCGATCGGCTGCCCCTGGTCGCAGGTCTCCAGTTCGGCGAGCTCGTCGGCGTACTTCTCGATGAGGTCGGCGACCGCCCACAGCAGTCTGGCTCGTGCCGCCGGGGGCATGGTGCGCCAGGCGGGGTCGTCGAAGGCGGTACGTGCAGCGTCGACAGCGGCGTCCACGTCGGACGGCCCGGCTTCGGCGACCGTACCGAGCGGGGTTCCCGTCGCAGGGTCGTAGGTCTTGAACTCGGCACCGTCCGCGGCCGGCAGCCACTTCCCGCCGATCAGCAGACTCGATGGTATGTCCATGGCTGGTCCTTCCGGTCCCTCGCGTGCGGGAACTGAGGTGGTCGTCATCGGTGAAGTGGTCGTCAGCGGTGGGGTGGCCGCCCCGGTGGAGCCGTCGTCACCGGTCGGCAAGGATGAGGTCGGACGCCTTCTCGCCGATCATGATCGACGGCGCGTTGGTGTTGCCCGAGGGGACGGCCGGCATGATCGACGCGTCCGCGACCCGGAGCCCCGGGACGCCGTGCACGCGCAGGCTCGGGTCCACCACGGACAGGGAGTCGAGCCCCATACGGCAGGTGCCGACCTGGTGTTGGTACGTGCTGACCGCGCGACGCACGTATGCGCGCAGGTCGTCGCGGGTACGGGCCTCGGGCCCTGGGGCCATCTCGGCCTTGCGCCACTCGTCGAAGGCGGAGGCCGCGCCGATCTCGCGGCACATCTCCACGGCGTCCACGAGCGCTTCGAGGTCGTAGCGCTCGGCCAGCATGTTCGGGTCGACCAGCGGCGTCGCCTCGGGGTCGGCCGAGGACAGGCGCAGGGTGCCCCGGGACAACGGCCGTACGATGCCGGGCGCGATGGTGTAGCCGTGCTCCGGGACCGGGTAGCTCTCAGCCGGGTACACCACGTGGAAGAACAGCGGCTGGAGATCCGGACCGGGACGCGAGGAGTCGGTGCCGGCGAAGAACTGGGCCTCCAGCAGGTTGGCCTTGCCAGGAGGCAGCGGCCTGGTCGCCTCGTAGACGTTGAAGACGATGGCGTGGTCGTGGAGGTTCTCGCCGACGCCCGGGAGGTCGATTCTGACCTCGATGCCGAACTCCTTGAGCTGCGCGGCCGGTCCGATGCCGCTGAGCAGGAGCAGATGGGCGGATCCGATGACGCCGGCGCTCAGCACGACCTCGGCCGTCGCCCGGGTCTGGTGCACGACTCCGTCCACCGCGTACTCGACGCCGACCGCCCGCTCGCCGTCGAACAGGACCCGGTGCGCGTGGGCGCCGGTGGTGACGGTCAGCCCGGGGTGGCCGGCCACCGGAGCCATGAAGCTCTGCCACGTGCTCATCCGCCTGCCGTCCCGGGCGGTGACGTGGTTGAAGCCGACGCCGGACATCCGCTCGCCGTTGAAGTCGTCGGTCTGTGGAATGCCGAGGGTGGTGGCCGCATCGACGAAGGAGAAGGCGGTGGGATGCGGGTCGGCGATACGGGAGACCGGCATCGGGCCGCCCGCGCCGTGCCACTCGCTCGCACCGTCGACGTGGTCCTCCGAGCGCTTGAACAGTGGCAGCACGCTGTCCCAGTCCCAGCCGGGGCAGCCGTTGTAGGCCCAGGAGTCGTAGTCGCTGCGGTGCCCTCTGATGTAGATCATCGCGTTGATGGAGCTGCTGCCGCCCAGCACCTTGCCCCGCGGCCAGACGATCGAGCGGCCGTTGGCGTGCTGCTGCGGGCTGGTGGGCACTGCCCAGTCCATGTCGCTGCCCAGCAGCCCCGGCCACGCCTGAGGGGTGCTGATCATGGGGTCGTCGTCGGCGGGCCCGGCTTCGAGGACATGCACGCTGTGTCCCTGGTCGAGCAGCCGCCGGGCGATGACGCTGCCCGCCGACCCCGCGCCGACGACCACATAGTCGTGTTCCGTGGTTTCTGTTCTCGCCATGTCGTTTCGCCTCCCCAGGCCTTGTGCCTCGCGGTGACGTTAGGCAGCGGAGCGGCGGCCGGGGCACCATCACGCGCACCGGTATTCGCCAGTTCGCGTATTGGGATCCGGTCGGTTGGGTCTCGGGAACCGGCCGGATTACGCATCGGGAATACCGGTCCGTGCATCGACGGCCGACTGAGGTTTGACGACCCGGTGACAAGAAAGTAATAGGCGAGAAGCCGATCCTGGGCTATCTTCCTGCTCTCGGTACACGGCCCCATGAGTGAGGGCAGCCATGAGACGCAACGACTACGAGGGCGTCGAGCAGTTCGAGGCCGCCGCGTCGCAATCCTTCGTGCCTCTGCGTATCCGCGTTCCGGCAGAGGGCGGACTGCATGCCAGCCTCGGGGGCGTGGTGGTCGATGGGGTCGTGATATCCCGGATAGTCAGCACACCGTGCAAGGTCCGCAGGGATGTACCTGAAATCGGCTCCGGCGACCGCGAGTTGGTGAAGATCGCACTGCACAGACGCGGGCGGGCAGGAGTCGAACAGAACGGCCAACGGGGCTCGCTGCGGCCCGGCGATCTCGTGGCCTACGACACCTCACGACCCTACGAGCTGCGGTACTGGGACGACTTCGAGACCTTCGTCATCGGGATACCGCGCTCGCGGCTCGGGCTCAACGCCGACCTGATCGGCCGGCGGTGCGCGTCTCCGCTGTCGCCCGGCCCGGGAGTCGGACAGGTCGTGTCGTCCTGCATCACCGGGCTCGGCGGAAACCTCGAAGAGGTCTCCCCGGCCGCCGCCATGCACCTCGCGGACGCGCTGGTCTCCCTGATCATCTCGGCCTTCACCGATGCCGTGCCCTCGGACACCGGGACCACCTCTGATCTGGCCGACCGGATCCTCGCCTACTGCCTGGCCAATCTGGCCGACCCCGCGCTGTCGGTGGGCTTCGTCGCCCGACGGCACGGCATCTCGGTGCGCTACCTGCAGAAACTGCTCAGCCAGCGGGACATGTCCCTCGCGGCCTGGATCAGGCGGGAGCGCCTGCACCGCATCCACCGGGACCTCTCCAACCCTTCGCTGGCGAACCGTACGACGGTCGAGATCGTCGCCCGCTGGGGAATCCTCGATCCCACGCACCTCAGCCGCGCTCTCAAGGCGGAGTTCGGCAGGACCGCCCAGGAGATCCGCCGTGCGGCGCGGCCTTGAGCCCGGCACCTCCCGGCGGGGTGTGGGCCGGAGCGGGACGCGGCGGGGGAGTAGGGGAATCCTTTACGGCGTGAAGGGATTTTCCCAGGTGAACGCGGAGATACCTGGGTTGTCCCGGACTCCTCGGACACTTAGCGTCTGGCGAGAGATCCCTCCGGCATTCGAGGAATCGCTCATGACACTCCGACGTGACCGCGCGATGAACACGCTGACCCGGTACCTGCAGTTGTGCGATGTCCCCGTCCCCTCCGGTACGGAGGGCGAACTCGGCGACCTGTTCACCGACGACGCGGTCTGGGAAGGTGTGGGCCCGAAGTACGGCGACAAGTTCGGCCGTACAGAAGGCCGACAGGCCATTGCCGAAATGGTTTCGGCGTATCTGCCGCCCAACAGCCACTTCCGGGAGAACGTTCATCTGCTCTTCCCCGGAAACATTGATCTCGGCGACTCGACCGCCCGGGGAAGCTGGCTCATGCAGCAGCTCTCACGTTACGAATCGGGCGCCGCCGAGGTCATGGTGGCCAGGCTGGACGTGACCTTCCGGTTCGACGCGCGGCGGGCGCTGATCAGCCGGTTCAGGACCGAGCAGCTCTTCAGCTCTCCGCTGGCGGGGTGAGCGGGGTTGTGTGCACGGAGGGAGAACGGACAACGATGACTGATTCGGGCGGGCGCACCACCTTTCTGACCTGCTACGCCGACCTCCACGGCTATGGATGGAACCATGTCGACCTCTTCGTCCACGACAGCGCGGGCAGGGAGATCAACTGGGTTCACTGGCACGTGGACGAGGACGGGCCGGACGCCGCGGACCGCGCGACCGCCCGCGTCGAACCGGCACTGCGCCGGACCAGCGACTGGGAGCACGGGATCCGCGCCGACGGCAGCAGCTACTGGATCGCGCAAGCGGCGTGGGACGAGTGATCCGGAGGTGACGGCGATGCAGGCCCAACACGCGCCCCCGGGACCGGCGGACGGGCAGCCGCCGGGCAGCGTCGTCTACATCGTCGACGACGATCAGGAATTGTGCAGGTCACTGGCCTGGCTGCTGGAGTCCGTGAAAATCAGGTCCCTGTGCTTCACCGATGTGAGGACCTTCCTGTACTCCTACGACCGGGACCAGCCCGCGTGCCTGGTGCTGGATGTGCGCATGCCGGAAGTGAGCGGCTTCCAGCTCCAGGAGATCCTGAACCAGGCCGGATCAGCCATCCCGGTCATCTTCGTGTCCGCCCACGGCGACATCAGGATGTCGGTGCGGGCACTGCAGAACGGGGCCGTGGATTTCCTGGAGAAGCCCTACGATCCGCAGCACATGCTCGAGGTCGTCCAGCAGGCGCTGCGGACCGCGCAGGAACGGTTCGCCCGGGCGGCCAGGCAGCAGGCGCTCCAGAGGCGCCTGGGTAACCTCAGCCCGCGTGAGCTGGAGATCCTTCGTATGGTGATCGACGGCGTACCCAGCAAGAACATCGCTACCCGGCTGGGGATCAGTACGAAGACCGTCGATGTGCACCGCACCCGCATACGGGAGAAGGCCGGTGCCGAGAGCATGGCGACTCTCGTCCGGGACGTTCTCCAGGCGGGCCTCAGGCTGCCGTCCCCATGACACGCCCAGTGATACGGAGACGCGAGGTGGGCGACCTCGAACTCGCCGACTACCGGGAACTCGTCCAGGCCCTGAAGTACTGCGTGCTGCTGCACGACGCCAGGACGTACGAGATCCTCTGGGCGAACAAGGCCGCCTGCGATCTGCTGGAGTGGACGGTCGACGAGCTGAAGCCGCTCAAGGCGCCGGACATGTCCAAGAACGCACAGCAGTACAGCCGTGAACTGGGGCTCCGCTGGCTGCGGCGGGCGGTCGACCACGGAGTGAGCGCCACCGAGTGGTGCTACCGGTCGAAGACCGGCGAGGAGATTCTGACCGAGGCCATCGCGATCCGGGTGGAGCTGCCGTCCCGGCCGATCGTGATGGTGCAGTTCCGCGACATCGCCGAGGAGAAGGCCACCCAGCGCGATCTGTTCCGGACCGAGGGCCGGCTGCGGGCGTTCCTGCGCAATCTCGCGGAGGGCATCGTCGTCCTCGACGACGACGGCGTGGTGGTCTTCGCCAGCGAGTCCGCCGCCAAACTGCTGGACGTGGACGTCGCCACGCTGACCGGTTCGGACTTCGCCCGGTTCTGCGATGCGCAGTCCCGGGCGGTCCTGAGCGAGACCATCGAGAAGACGGCCAAAGGCACACCTCCGCAGGATTCGAGGTACCGGCTGGCCGCGCCGGGCGCCGATCCCCGCTGGTACGCGGGCACCTGCCAGTACATCGAGATCGAGAGCGACCTGCGCGGGCATCTACTGCTGTTCCACGACATCTCCGACCGTGTGCGCGCGGAGGAGGAGCACCGCAGGGATACCCAGTACCTCAACCACCTGGCCAGGTACAACGCCATGGGTGACATGGCGATGGCCATCGCCCACGAGGTCAGCCAGCCCCTCGCCGCCGCGTACAACTTCATCGAGGGCGCCCGGAGCCGGCTCGGGGAACCCGGCCATGCCGAGCACGAGCAAGTGGCCTGGGGGCTGGAGAACGCCAAACGCCAGATCGAGCGGTCGAGCCAGATCCTCAAGAGCCTGAGACAGTACGTCGTACGGCTCGAACAGTCGGAGCAGCTGATCGACCTCAACACGATCGTCAGGGACTGCCTCTACTTCATCGACCTGAGGGCCCAGGAGCATTCCGTCGGCCTCGTACTCGATCTGACGGCCGAGCAGCTCCCGGTGTGCTGCGAGAAGGTCCTCATCGGACAGGTCGTGATGAATCTCGCCTTCAACGCCGTCGACGAGATGGCGCGATGGCCGGTGGAACAGCGGCGAGTCGAGCTGGCCACCAGGCGCTTGGACGCGCACGCGGAGTTGGTCGTACGCGACTACGGGCAGGGGCTCTCCGCGTTTCCCGGCGGCAAGGTCTTCGACGGTGTCTTCACCTCGAAGGAGAACGGAAACGGCATCGGTCTGGCGTTGAGCCACCGCATCGTCACTCGTCACCGCGGTCGCATCGAGGCCGCTGAGAACACTCCGCGCGGAGCGATCTTCTCCTTCGCTCTTCCGTCGGCGGGTGACGACGCGGAAGGCTAAAGCGCGCCAGGCTCTGGTCGCGGGCCGCAGGCAGGGGATATCTAGATGTGAATCAATACTCACAACAAGCTTGAGGGAAAGCTCACATATGGCCCCATTGCTCGTCAAGAGCCGTGTGCGCACGTCTGTGCGACGTCGAGCCTGGGAGCTCAGCGGCCTTCCGGGGTGCCGAGGAGGTAGGAGACGATCGCCGTCTGGAGGTGGCTGCGCAGCTCGCTCCAGGGCAGTGGGCGGTCGGACTCCAGGGACTCGCCCTGGGTGATGCGGTGCGCGACCGTGGCGTAGATCAGGCGGAAGGCGAAGTCCAGCGCGGCCTCGGGGTCCGGATGTGCCACGGGTGTGTGACGCAGTGCCTCGGTGAAATAGCGGTTGTCCTCGACGCTGACGCGGGAGCCCTCGGCCCGTACCGCTTCGTGCCGGGTGCCGAGCAGCAGGAAGACGCGCAGCAGGGCCTCGTGGGCCTGGAAGCTGTCGGTGATCGCGCCGACCGCTTCGGCGATCGCCACGGCCGGATCGCGCAGGATGCTCAACCGCTCCATGGGCATGCGTTCGGCGATCTCGGCCTGGAGATTTTCGGTGAAGGCGTGCTGGATGGCCAGCAGGAGTCCTTCCTTGTCGCCGAACCGGCGGTAGATGCTGCCGACCGCCATGCCGGCCCGCTCGGCCACGGCGGCCACGGTGAGCGCGTCCACTCCGCCCTCTTCGAGCAGTGCGTACCCGGCGTGCAGGATGTCCTGCTGCGAACGGCGGCTGCGTTCCTGGAGGGCGGCGGGCCTGCCGGCGGTGGGCTCGGTCACTCGCGCAGTTTATCGACCGGGCTCTTGACGTCCACGTCGCTGACGTGTGAATCTCGATTCACATCAAATGTGAATCCAACTTCACATGCGGATCTCGGCATGCACGGTCGAGCCGCGCTCCTCTCTTCCCACCTCACCCCTCGCAACGGCGCGGGGCTGTTCCTGGAGGTGTTTCATGGCTCCGCTCTACGACATCGCCGTCGTCGGCTACGGACCGACCGGCCTCACCGCTGCGTCCCTGCTCGGCCGGCTAGGCCACCGGGTGGCGGATGTGGAGAGCGCGATCGACAGGAGGCTGCGCGGCTACGGTACGGTCGACGTCCGTCAGGGCTGGGCGGTCACCGGACTCGACCAGGACGACGACGGCGTCACCCTGCGCCTGTGCGGCTGGAACGCCGAGACAAGCTGTGCGGACGGACCGCACGACGAGGTCCGGGCCCGCTATGTGATCGCCGCCGACGGCAGCCGCAGTGGGGTGCGGGAACTGCTCGGCGTGCAGCGCGAGGATCTCGGGTTCAACGAGAGTTGGGTCAACATCGACACCGAGTGGCTGCGCCCACAGCCACCGGAGTTCGCCTACGGCACCCAGTACTGCGATCCCGCGCGCGGGCACATGACCATCAACATCGGCACAACCCGCCAGCGCTTCGAGTTCGCCCTGTTGCCGGGCGAGTCCCGGGAGGAGATGACCGCCCCGGAAACCGCCTGGCGCCTCCTGCGGGAGTACCACGACCTGGGCCCGGACGACGTGCGGATCACCCGGCAGCTTGTCTACGGCTTCGAGGCCCGCATCGCCACCCGCTGGCGCACCGGCAGGGTCTTCCTGACCGGCGACGCCGCCCACACCATGCCCCCGTACCTCGGCCAGGGCGCGTGCAGCGGCATCCGTGACGCCACCAACCTCGCCTGGAAACTCCACCTCGTCCTCGGCGGCCTGGCGCCCGACGCGCTCCTGGACACCTACGAGAGCGAGCGCCGCCCGCACGTTACCGCCCTCACCCACGCGGCGATCGGCCTCGGCAAGGTCGCCAATACCCACGACGTCGAGGCCGCGGCGGCCCGGGACGCGGCCTTCTTCGCCGGCAAAGTACCCCCGCCGCCCCCGTTCCCGCCGCTGAGCGGCGGAGTGCTGCGCAAGGG
>NZ_VCHX02000054.1 GCF_005768555.2 Streptomyces sporangiiformans | reverse complement strand
GCCCGGTCCTCCCCCACGACAACCGCGCGATGCTCCAAAGCCGCACGCGTCGTCGCCAGAGAGAACCCCACGTCAAGCGGCGAGCAGTCGTCAGCGAGCGCCGACCGCAGCCGCACCGCCTGTGCCGTGAGCGCGGCCTCCGACTTCGCCGACAACACCCACGGCAGCACACGACCGTCAACCGGTGCCGGGGTGACCGTCTCCGGCTCAGGGGCAGGAACCGGCGGTGCCTGTTCGAGGATGAGGTGGGCGTTGGTGCCGCTCACCCCGAACGACGACACACCCGCGCGGCGCGCACGGCCCGTTTCCGGCCACGGCTGGGGTTCGGTCAGCAGCTCGACCGCCCCTGCCGACCAGTCGACCTGGGAGGTCGGTTCGTCGACGTGCAGGGTCTTGGGCAGCAGGCCGTGGCGGAGGGCCATGACCATCTTGATGACACCGGACACACCGGCCGCCGCCTGGCTGTGCCCGATGTTGGACTTCACCGAGCCGAGCCACAGCGGACGGTCGGCCTCCCGGGCCTGCCCGTACGTGGCGAGCAACGCCTGCGCCTCGATCGGGTCACCCAACCTGGTGCCGGTGCCGTGCGCCTCTACCGCGTCCACATCGGCCGGGGAAAGGCGGGCGCTTGCGAGGGCATCGCGGATGACGCGCTGCTGCGCGGGGCCGTTGGGCGCGGTCAGGCCGTTGGACGCGCCGTCCTGGTTGACGGCGGACCCGCGTACGACCGCGAGGACCTCGTGCCCGTTGCGGCGCGCGTCGGACAGCTTCTCCAGCACGAGCAGGCCGACGCCCTCCGCCCAGCCCGTGCCGTCGGCGGACTCGGCGAACGCCTTGCAGCGGCCGTCACCCGCCAGCCCGCCCTGGCGGCTGAACTCGGAGAACACGCCCGGCAGCACCATCACCGTGACGCCGCCCGCCAGCGCCATCGAGCACTCGCCCTGACGCAGCGCCTGCACGGCGAGGTGCAGGGCGACGAGTGAGGAGGAGCAGGCGGTGTCCACCGTCACGGCCGGGCCTTCGAGGCCGAGTGCGTAGGCGACCCGGCCGGAGATCACGCTGGTGGAGCTGCCGGTCATGAGGTAGCCCTCGACGCCCTCCGGCAGTTCGCCGAGGCCGAGTCCGTACGCGGACGAGGAGGCGCCGGCGAACACGCCGGTGGCGGTGCCGCGCAGGGACGAGGGGTCGATGCCGGTCCGTTCCAGTCCCTCCCAGGCGGCTTCGAGCAGCAGCCGCTGCTGCGGGTCCATGGCGAGCGCCTCGCGCGGACTGATCTCGAAGAATTCGGCGTCGAACTCCCCCGCGTCGTGGACGAATCCGCCGACGGGACCCGCGCCTTCGTCCTTTCCGGCGGCGGGCCCGAGGCCCCAGCCGCGGTCCTCGGGGTACGGCGTCATCGCGTCCCGGCCGTCGGAGACCAGCTGCCACAACTGTTCCGGTGACGCGACCCCGCCGGGGAACCGGCAGCTCATGCCGACGATTGCGATCGGCTCCTGCTCCGCGTTCTGCACTTCTGCGAGGCGTTGACGGGTCTTCTGAAGATCGGCGGTGACCCGCTTGAGGTAGTCGAAGAGCTTGTCGTTGTCGGCCATGGAAGTCCCCACCGGTCTAGTGCTTAACGGTTGTGGTGCTCGGCAGCGCTCAGGAGAGGCCGAGCTCGTGTCGGCGCGCGGTGTTCAGGAGAGTCCGAGTTCGTTGTCGATGAAGTCGAATACGTCCTCGGGCGTCGCGGAGTCGAGGCGTTCGGCTGCCGACGGCTCCTGCGCGTCCGGCTCCGTACCCGCCCCCGTCCACTTCGCCAGGAGCAGTTGCAGCCTCTGGGTCACGCGGACTCGGGTGTGCTCGTCCGTCTCCGCTTGCACCGTCGCCACGGCGGCCTCAAGTCGGTCGAGCTCGGCGAGAATCGAGGCCCGGTCCGCACCCGTGTGCGGCACGAGTTCCGCGAGGAGGTGTCCGGCGAGCACCGCGGGGCTCGGGTGGTCGAACACCATCGTCGTCGGCAGCCGGAGCCCGGTGGCCGCGTTCAGGCGGTTGCGGACCTCGACGGCGGTCAGCGAGTCGAAGCCGATCTCGCTGAACGGTCGTGACGCCTCCACCTCGTGCGGTCCCGCCAGGCCGAGTACGGCAGAGGACTCGGTGCGGATCAGGTCGAGCACGGCGCGCTCCCGCTCGGTCTCGCCGAGGCCCGCGAGCCGCCGGCTGAACTCCGACGCCGTCGCGTCGCCGTCGCCCCCGTCCTCGTCCCTCCGCGCTGCTTCGAGGAGGGCGGGCACCTCGGGCACGCCGGTGATGAGGGGGCGCGGGCGGGCGACGGTGAACCCGGGCACGAACCGCGCCCAGTCGACGTCCGCCAGTACGACCGTGGCTTCGCCGTGCCCGGCGGCCTGCGCGAGCGCGGTGACGGCGAGGTCCGGCGCCATCACCCGCAGACCGCGACGGAGCAGGTGCTCGGCGGCCTCGCCGTCGGCCATGCCGCCCTCGGCCCAGGGTCCCCACGCCACCGAGGTGGCCGTGAGGCCGCGGCCCCGGCGCTGCTCGGCGAGGGCGTCGAGGAAGGCGTTGCCCGCCGCGTACGCGCCCTGCAGACCACTGCCCCACGTGCCGGCGATCGACGAGAACAGCACGAACGCGTCCAGGTCGCTTCCGGACAGCGCCTCGTCGAGGTGGACGGCGCCCGCCGCCTTCGCCGCGACGACGTCGGCGAACTCCGCCAGGTCCATGCCCGCCAGCGGGGTGCCCTGGCCGACACCGGCCGCGTGCACGACCGCCCGGACCGGGTCGCTGTCGGCGTCGAGCCGCTTGACCAGGGTCGTCACCGCGTCGCGGTCGGCGATGTCACAGGCGGCGACGGTGACCCGGACGCCAAGCCCGGTCAGCTCGGCCTCGAGGTCGGCGGCGCCGGGAGCCTGCGGGCCGCGACGGCTCGTCAGTACGAGGTGCTCGGCGCCGTTGGCCGCCGCCCACCGGGCGACATGCGCACCCAACGCACCCGTACCACCGGTGATGAGCACGGTGCCCCGCGGCTCCCACCTGCCGGGCGCGGTGTCCCGCAGCGGCGCGCGGACGAGACGACGGCCGAAGACTCCGGACGAGCGGATCGCGAGCTGGTCCTCGTGCTCCGTCTCCGTCCCGGCCAGCACACCGACGAGCCGGACACGCGCCCGCTCGTCCAGCGTCTCGGGCAGGTCGACGAGCCCTCCCCAGCGCTCCGGGTGCTCCAAGGCGACGACCCGGCCGAGACCCCAGACCTGCGCCTGGGCGGAGCTGGTCAGACGATCGGCACGGCCGACCGAGACCGCCCCCCGGGTGAGCAGCCACAGCGGGGCCGCGACGCCCGCGTCGCCCAGGGCCTGGGTGAGCAGAAGAGTGTGCGACACCCCGGTGGGAACGATCGTGTGCTCGGCGTGCGGACGGTCTTCCGCGGCCAGCAGGGAGATCACACCCGTCACGTCCGCCTCGCCCAGCTCGCCGACAACCTCAGCGAGGCGTACGGCGATCCGCTCCCGGTCCAGCTCGGCGCCGGTGAGGTCGAGCCGCAGAACAGTACCCGCACGGTCCTCCAGCGCGGTGGCCACCTCGGCCCAGTACGGCTGCTCTGCCGTGTCACCGGGGGAGGTCACGATGAGCCAGGTCCCGGTGAGCGGACCCTCGGCCTGCCGCNAGGTCCCGGTGAGCGGACCCTCGGCCTGCCGCGTCAGCGGCTTCCACTCCACCCGGTAACGCCAGTCGTCCACCACGGACTGCTCCCGCTGCCGCCCGTGCCAGCCCGCCAGCGCGGGCAGCACCGCCCGCACCGCGTCCTCCTCGACCGCCAGCGTCCCGGCCAGCGCGTCAGCGTCCAGCCGCTCCACCGCCGACCAGAACTCCGCGTCCACTGCCTTGCCGCCGCCTGCTTCGGCGGGCGGGGCGGCCGGCTCCAACCAGTAGTGGCGGTGCTGGAAGGGGTAGGTCGGCAGGGGGATGCGGCGAGCGCCGGTGCCGGTGAAGAACGCCGACCAGTTCGGTGCGACGCCTGCGGCGTGCAGGCGGCCGAGGGCGGTGACGAGGGCTTCCGGTTCGGGTCGGTCCTTGCGCAGGGCCGCGATCAACTGCGCGTCCCCGGTCAGGGATTCCTGCGCCATCCCGGACAGGACACCGTCCGGGCCCAGCTCCAGGAACACGGACACGCCCTGGTCCTCCAGCCAGCGCACACCGTCACCGAAACGCACCGCCGCACGGACATGACGCACCCAGTACTCCGCCGACGCCACATCCGCCTCAGCCTGGCCGGTCACATTCGACACCACCGGAATCGACGGCCGCTCATACGTCAGCGACTCGGCGATACGGCGGAAGTCGTCCAGCATCGCGTCCATGTGCGGCGAATGGAACGCATGACTGACCCGCAACTGCTTGGGCTTGCAACCCAGTTCAGCGAACCGCGCGCCCAGCTCGGCCACCACGTCCGCGTCACCGGCGATCACCACCGACGACGGACCATTCACCGCCGCCAGCGACACTTCGGACTCGCGGCCCTCCAGATACGGAGCCACCGTCACCTCGTCCGCACCGATCGCCAGCATCGCACCACCAGCGGGCAGCGCCTGCATCAGGCGTCCACGGGCCGCCACCAACGTGACCGCGTCATCCAGGGACAGCACCCCGGCCACATGGGCGGCCGCCAGCTCACCGATCGAATGCCCGGTCACATAGTCCGGGCGCACACCCCAGCTCTCCGCCAGCCGGTACAGCGCCACCTCAAGAGCGAACAGACCCGGCTGCGTGAACCCGGTCTGATCCAGCAACTCCCCGCCCTCGAACATCACCTCACGCAGCGGCCGCTCCAGCACCCCGTCGAAGACGGCACACACCGCATCCAACGCATCGGCGAACACCGGGTATGCCTCATACAACTCCCGGCCCATACCCGCCCGTTGAGACCCCTGCCCCGAGAACAACACCGCCAACTGCCCCGAATCGTCCCGGGCCACACCCCGCACCACACCCGTGGCCGAGGCACCTTCCGCGACAGCGCCCAGCCCTCGCAACAACTCCGCGCGCTCGGAACCAACCACCACCGCGCGATGCTCCAAAGCCGCACGCGTCGTCGCCAGCGAGAACGCCACATCAACCGCCGAGCAGTCCTCGGCCAGCCCCGACCGCAGCCGCTGCGCCTGTACCCTCAGCGCGGCCTCCGACTTCGCCGACAACACCCACGGCACCACCACCCCGTCAACCGGTGCCGGGGTGACCGTCTCCTCCGGCTCAGGGGCGGGAAGCGGCGGTGCCTGTTCGAGGATGAGGTGTGCGTTGGTGCCGCTGACGCCGAAGGACGACACACCCGCACGACGAGGACGGTCCGTCTCCGGCCACGCATGGGCCTCGGACAGCAACTCCACCGCCCCCGCCGACCA
>NZ_VCHX02000052.1 GCF_005768555.2 Streptomyces sporangiiformans | reverse complement strand
CACACCGCATCCAACGCCTCCGCGAACACGGGGAAGGCCTCGTACAACTCCCGGCCCATACCCGCCCGTTGAGACCCCTGCCCCGAAAACAGCACCGCCGTCAGCCCTTCCCGGCGCGCCGTCCCCATGAGCACGTCCGCCGTCTCGCCCTCGGTGACGCGGTCGAGCCCGTTCCGCAGTGCCTCCTCGTCGGTGCCGATGACGACGGCCCGGTGTTCCAGGGCGGTGCGGGTGGTGGCGAGGGAGTACGCCACGTCGAGCGGTGAGAGGCCCGCGTCGAGGTGGACGCGCAGCCGTTCCGCCTGGGCCCTGAGCGCGGTCTCGGACTTGGCGGACAGGACCCACGGCAGCACTCCCCCGGGAGCCGTGCCGGCGGGGGGCACGTCTGAGTCGGCGTCGGCGCCCGTGTTGGCGTCGGCGTCGACGTCCGGGGCCTGCTCGACGACGGTGTGCGCATTCGTACCGCTCACCCCGAACGACGACACAGCCGCCCGACGCGGACGGTCCGTGGCGGGCCACGGCATGTTCTCGGTCAGCAGTTCCACGGCCCCCGCCGACCAGTCGACCTGCGTCGAAGGCCGGTCGATGTGCAGGCTCTGCGGCAACACCCCGTGCCGCATCGCCATGACCATCTTGATGACTCCGGCGACGCCCGAAGCCGACTGTGTGTGGCCGATGTTGGATTTCACCGACCCCAGCCGCAGCGGCTCCGCGCCGTCCCGCTCCTGACCGTAGGTGGCGAGCAGCGCCTGTGCCTCGATCGGGTCGCCCAGCGTCGTACCCGTGCCGTGCGCCTCCACCGCGTCCACCTCCGCCGGGGACAGACCGGCGTTGGCGAGGGCCTGGCGGATGACGCGCTGCTGCGAGGGTCCGTTCGGGGCGGTCAGGCCGTTGGACGCGCCGTCCTGGTTGACCGCCGAACCACGGACCACCGCAAGGACCTGGTGCCCGTTGCGGCGCGCGTCCGACAGCCGCTCCACCAGCAGCAGACCCACGCCCTCGCCCCAGCCGGTGCCGTCGGCGGCCTCCGCGAACGGCTTGCAGCGGCCGTCGGAGGCGAGCCCGCGCTGGCGGCTGAACTCCAGGAAGGCCATGGGGCTGATCATCACGGTGACACCGCCTGCGAGCGCCATCGAGCACTCGCCGCCCCGTAGTGCCTGGGTGGCGAGGTGCAGGGCGACGAGCGAGGAGGAGCAGGCCGTGTCGACCGTCACCGCGGGGCCTTCGAGGCCCAGCGTGTAGGAGAGGCGACCGGACATGACGGCGGTGGCATCGCCGGTGACGAGGTAGCCCTCGACCCCTTCCTCGACACCCGCCACCGTGGCGCCCCACCCCTGTGCGGCGGTACCGACGAACACACCGGTCTGGGTGCCGCGTAGTGTCGTCGGGTCGATGCCCGCGCGCTCGAAGAGCTCCCAGGTGGTCTCCAGGAGCATGCGCTGCTGCGGGTCCATGGCCATGGCCTCGCGCGGCGAGATGCCGAAGAACTCGGCGTCGAACTCGGCGGCGTCGTGCACGAATCCGCCCTCGGGCGTGACGGTGGTGCCCGCGCCGAACAGCGTGTCGGCGTCCCAGCCGCGGCCGGTGGGGAACGCGGTCATCGCGTCGGTGCCGGACACCACCAGGTCCCAGAGCTGTTCCGGGGAACGTACGTCGCCCGGGTAGCGGCAGGCCATGCCGACGATGGCGATGGGTTCGTCGGCGGCGTTCGCCGTGGGCGGGGCCGCGGCGGCAGCCGTGGCGTGGCCGGTGACCTCGCGGCGCAGGAACTCCGCGAGCACGGTGGGGCTCGGGTAGTCGAAGACCAGCGTCGCGGGGAGCTTCAGGCCGGTGGCCGTGGCGAGGCGGTTGCGGACCTCCACGGCGGTGAGCGAGTCGAAGCCCATCTCCCGGAAGGCACGGCTCGCCTCCACGGCGTCGGCCGACGCGTATCCCAGTACACCCGCCGCCTGCGTCCGTACCAACTCCAGGACCATACGGGTCTGTTCGGCCTCCGTCAGCCCTGCCAGACGCCCGGCCAGCTCTGACCCACCGGCTCCGGCAGCCGCGGGCCCGGACTGCTCCGCCGCCAGGGTCTTCGCCGCCTCGGGGATGTCGGAAATGAGCGGACGCGGGCGGGCCGCCGTGAAGCCGGGCACGAAACGCGCCCAGTCCACGTCGGCCACCGCCACGAACGTCTCGTCGTGTTCCACCGCCTGCACCAGGGCCGACACGGCGAGGTCGGCGGGCATGATGCCGACACCGCGCCTGCTCAGGTGCTCCTCGGTACCCTCCTGGGCGGCCATGCCGCCGCCACCCCAGGCGCCCCAGGCGACGGAGGTCGCGGTCAGACCGCGCGCCGCGCGGTCCTCGGCCAGCGCGTCGAGGAACGCGTTGGCGGCGCCGTACGCGCCCTGCCCGCCGCCGCCCCACACACCGGCGTTGGACGAGAACAGCACGAACGCGTCCAACTCGGCCTGGCCCAGCAGCTCGTCCAAGTGCCGGGCACCCGACACCTTCGCGTCGGCAATACGCGCGAAGGCCTCCAGGCTGGTGTCCATCAGAGGGTGCAACTGACCGACGCCGGCGGCGTGGACGACCGCGGTCGGCGGATGCTCGGCGAGCAGTGCCGCCACCGCGTCACGATCTGCCACATCACAGGCGGCGACGGTGACCCGGGCCCCGAGCTCGGTGAGCTCCGCCGCCAACTCGGCGGCGCCTGGCGCCTCTTGTCCACGACGGCTCGTCAGTACCAGATGCCCGGCACCGTTCCGCGCCGCCCACCGGGCCACATGCGCACCCAACGCACCCGTACCACCCGTGATCAACACCGTCCCACGGGGCGACCACGAGCGGACAGCCGGCGCATCGCCCAGCGGCGCCCGCACCAGCCGCCGTACGAACACACCCGAGCCGCGTACGGCCAGCTGATCCTCATCCCCGGCGGCCCCTGCCAGCACGCCCAGGAGCCGGGCACCGGCACGCTCGTCCAGCGCCTCAGGCAGATCGACCAACCCACCCCAACGGTCCGGGTGCTCCAGACCGACGACCCGGCCGAAGCCCCACACCTGCGCCTGAGCGGCACTCGCGGGCCGGTCCGAACGCCCCACCGACACCGCGCCCCGCGTCACGAGCCACAACGGGGCGTCGATGTCGGCGTCACCGAGCGCCTGCGTCAGGGTCGCGGTGCCGGCGAGGCCGCGGGACAGGACCGGATACTGCTCGTCCGGGGTGTCGTCGGTACCCAAGAGGCACAGGACGCCGTCGAACCGGGCGTCCGGAGCTTCAGCAAGCAATGTCGTCAGGCGCGCGGCCAGCACGGCACGGTCGGTGTCCATGCCGGTATCGGTGTCGGTGTCCGCGAGTTCGAGGCGGACGACATCCGCGCCGTGCTCCTCCAGAAGCCGCGCCAGACCGAGATCTCCGCAGCCGCCGTAGCCGGACGGAGCAGCCTCCGCGCCGGTGACGACCAGCCAACGACCGGACGGCACGGTCGCAGCGCCGCGCGCGGTGGCCAGGGGCTTCCAGGTCACGGCGTAGCGCCAGTCGTCGACGCGTACCCGGTCCCTCCGGTTGCGACGCCACGACGAAAGCGCAGGCAGTACCGCGTTCAGCGCCTCGTCGTCGAGGCCCAACGTCTCGGCGAGCGCCGTCACGTCCTCGTGTTCGACGGATTCCCAGAACGCCGCGTCCACGGAGTCGGCGGCGGAGGCCGCCGTCTCCTCGGCGGAGACCGCGTCGAGCCAGAACCGCTCGCGCTGGAAGGCGTACGTGGGCAGGTCGACCCGCCGGGCGCCGGGGAAGAACGCGCTCCAGTCGACCGGCAGCCCGCTCGTCCAGCCCTCGGCCAGCGACGCCACGAACCGGTCGAGCCCGCCCTCATCGCGCTTGAGCGAGCCGACGACCACCGCGTCGACGGTCTCCTGGACGCCGACGGTCAGTACCGGGTGCGCCGACGCCTCGATGAAGTACCGGTAGCCCTGCTCAGCCAGCGCCTTCGCGGCCTCCTCGAAACGGACGGTCTGGCGGAGGTTCGTGTACCAGTACTCCGCGTCCAGCCCGGTCGTGTCCAGCCAGTCGGCCGTCACCGTCGAGAAGAACGGCACCTCGGCCGTACGCGGCTCAAGCCCCGCCAGGACACCCAGGAGTTCGGTGTGAAGGGCCTCCACGTGCACGGAGTGGGAGGCGTAGTCCACCGGGATACGCCTGGCCCGGATCTCTTCCGCCTCACAGGCCGCGAGCAGCGCGTCCAGCTCCGTCACATCACCCGAAACCACCACGGACGAAGGCCCGTTGACCGCCGCCACCGACAAGCCGTCGGTAAGCTGCTCCCGCACGTCCTCCACCGGCAGCGCGACCGACACCATGCCGCCCAGACCCGACAGGGCCAGGATCGCCTTCGACCGCAGCGCAACGACCTTGGCCGCGTCCTCGATGGACAGCGCTCCCGCAACGCAGGCCGCGGCGATCTCACCCTGCGAGTGGCCCACCACAGCAGCGGGCTGCACCCCGTACGAACGCCACAGTTCAGCCAAGGAGACCATCACGGCCCAGAGCACCGGCTGGACCACATCCACCCGCTCCAGCGCCTCCGCGTCCCCCAGGACGTCGAACAACGACCAGTCCACGTACGGCGACAAGGCCGCCGCGCACTCGCGCATCCGCTCCGCGAACACCGGTGAGGACTCGATGAGTTCGGCCGCCATGCCCACCCACTGGGACCCCTGTCCCGGGAACACGAACGCCACCTTGCCGCGGGTGGTATAGGCGGTTCCCTCGACGTTCGTACCGGCCGGGAGGCCGTCGGCGAGGGCGGTGAGGCCGGCCATGAGGTCGTCGCCGATGACCACGGCGCGGTGTTCCAGGGCCGCGCGACCGGTGACGAGGGTGTGGCCGACGTCGCGCGGGGCGAGACCGGGGTGGGCCGCGAGGTGGTCGCGCAGGCGGGCGGCCTGGTCGCGCAGTGCGGCAGCCGAGCGGCCGGACACGAGCCAGGGCACGACGGCCGGTGCGGCGGCGAGCGCGGTGTCCTCAGCCCGCTCGATGTCCTCAGCCCGCTCGATGTCCTCGACGGGCTCGGCCGCCGGGGCCTGTTCGAGAAGGGTGTGGGCGTTGGTGCCGCTGATTCCGAACGAGGACACGGCGGCGCGGCGCGGCTGTCCTGTCTCGGGCCACGGCCGGGCCTCGTTGAGCAGCCGGACGGCGCCGGAGGTCCAGTCGATGTGCGTGGAGGGGACGTCGGCGTGGAGGGTCCGGGGCAGGATGCCGTGGCGCATCGCCATGACCATCTTGATGATGCCCGCGACGCCCGCGGCCGCCTGGGTGTGCCCGAGGTTGGACTTGACCGAACCGAGCCAGACCGGCTGTTCCTCCGGGCGGCTGCGGCCGTACGTGGCGAGCAGTGCCTGCGCCTCGATGGGGTCGCCGAGCGGTGTGCCCGTACCGTGCGCCTCGACGGCGTCAACCTCGGCGGCCGAGAGCCCGGCGTTGGCGAGGGCCTGGCGGATGACGCGCTGCTGCGAGGGGCCGTTCGGGGCGGTCAGGCCGTTGGAGGCGCCGTCCTGGTTGATCGCCGAACCACGGACCACCGCAAGGACCTCGTGGCCGTTGCGGCGGGCGTCGGACAGCCGCTCGACGAGGAGCAGGCCGACGCCCTCACCCGCGCCCATGCCATCGGCGGACTCGGCGAACGCCTTGCAGCGGCCGTCGGACGCGAGGCCGCCCTGACGGCCGAACTCACCGAAGATGCCGGGGCTCGCCATCACGGTGACGCCGCCGGCGAGGGCCATGGTGCACTCCTCGCGGCGCAGCGCCTGGACCGCGAGGTGCAGGGCGACCAGGGAGGACGAGCAGGCCGTGTCGACGGTGACCGCCGGCCCCTCCAGACCCAGGGTGTAGGAGACGCGGCCGGAGGCGACGCTGCCCGCGCTGCCGTTGCCGAGGTAGCCGGCGACGTCCTCGAAGCCCTCCGGGACCTTGATCTGACGGGCGCCGTAGTCGTGATACATGACGCCCGCGAAGACGCCGATGCGCTCGCCGCGTACGGACGTGGGGTCGATGCCGGCGCGCTCAAAGGCCTCCCAGGCCGTTTCGAGGAGGAGCCGCTGCTGCGGGTCCATGGCGAGGGCCTCGCGCGGGTTGATGCCGAAGAAGCCCGGGTCGAACTTGTCGGCGTCGTGCAGGAATCCGCCCTGGAGGAGACCCGCGTCCTCGGGGTCGACGGAGTCCAGATCCCAGCCGCGGTTGACGTGGGGCGGTGTCACGGCGTCAGTGCCGTCGGCCACCAGCCGCCAGAGTTCCTCGGGGGTGTCGACGTCGCCGGGGAACCGGCAGCTCATCGCGACGATCGCGATGGGCTCCTGGTCCCTGTCCTCCAGCTCGCGCACCCTGCGGCGAGCGTGACGGAGATCCGTGGTGGCCCGCTTCAGATAGTCGCGGAGCTTATCTCCGTTCCCCATGTGACATCGGCTCCTCATAGCGGTGGGACGGGGCGGGCGTAACGGTGGTGGAGAGGCGGCAGGGCTCAGTCGGAGCCCAGCTCGCTCTCCAGCAGGTCGAACAGTTCTTCGTCGCTGGCCGTGTCGAGGTCGTCGTCGACCTCGGCCGGTGCGTCCCCGCCGGGTCCGAGGGTGGCGTTCCAGCGGGCCACCAGGGCCTGCAGGCGCTCCCCGACGCGGGTCTGTTCGCCGGCGTCGGTGTCGGCGGGTGCCGACGCCACCGAAGCAAGGAGGAACTCCAGCTTGTCAATCTCGGCGAGCAGCGGGGCCGTGCCCGCCGCCCCGCCACCGGGCAGTTCGGCCCGCAGGTGGGCCACGAGGGCTTCCGGGGTGGGGTAGTCGAAGATCAGCGTGGCGGGCAGGCGCAGGCCTGTCGCCGTGTTGAGCCGGTTGCGCAGCTCCACCGCGGTCAGTGAGTCGAAGCCCAGTTCCTTGAAGGCACGGTCGGGTTCGACGGTGCTCGCGGAGAGGTGGCCGAGTACGGACGCCACGTGCGAGAGCACCAGGTCGAGCAGGGCCCCGTCGCGTTCCTCGGCGGAGAGTCCGGCCAGCCGTCGCTCGAGCGACGACGAGTCCTCGACGACGGCAGTGGC
This sequence comes from Streptomyces sporangiiformans, assembly GCF_005768555.2. GTDB lineage: Bacteria > Actinomycetota > Actinomycetes > Streptomycetales > Streptomycetaceae > Streptomyces > Streptomyces sporangiiformans. Next base: position 16,620 of record NZ_VCHX02000052.1, on the reverse strand, counting down.
GCCCGTCTCGGCGCGGCGCCGCGCGGGTACCCGTACCAGGCCGCGGAACAGGTGCGGCAGGGTGCCCGACGCCGCGAGGGTGCGCAGGGCCGGGAAGTCCACGCCGATGGGGACGACTGCGGCGGCGGATGCCGTGAGGGAGGCGTCGAAGAGGGCGAGGCCCTCGTCGGAGGAGAGGCCGACCACGCCCGAGCGGGCCATCCTGCCGACGTCGACGCTGTCCAGGTCGCTGGTGAGCGTGGAGCGTTCGGCCCAGAAGCCCCATGCGAGCGAGACCACGGTCCTGCCCTCGGCCCGCAGCCGGCCCGCCAGGGCGTCGACCGCGGCGTTGGCGGCGGCGTAGTTGCCCTGGCCCGGCGAGCCGAACACGCCGGAGCTGGAGGAGAACACCACGAACGCCGAGAGGTCGAGTGCGGCGGTCAGTTCGTGAAGGTGGACGACCGCGTCCAGCTTGGGGCGCAGTACGTGCTCGACGCGCTCCAGTGTGAGGGACGGGATGACGCCGTCGTCGACGGTGCCCGAGGTGTGCACGATCGCGGTGAGCGGGTGGGCGGCCGGCACGGCGGCCAGCAGCCGCGCCAGCGCGTCACGGTCGGCGACGTCACACGCGGTGATCGTCACTTCGGCGCCCGCGTCGCGCAGTTCCGCCTCCAGTGCGGCGGCGCCGGGCGCGTCGGCACCGCTGCGGCTCGCGATCAGCAGGTGACGTACGCCGTGCCGGGTGACGAGGTGGCGGGTGACGAGACTGCCGAGGGTGCCCGTGCCGCCGGTGACGAGCACGGTGCCTTCGGGGTCGAAGCCGGGTTCGTCGGTGCCTTCCGCGGCTGTGGCTGTGGTTTCGGTGAGGGAGGCTTGCGTGAGGGCGGCTTGGGTGAGGCGGGGTACGCGTATCTCGCCTTCGTGCAGGGCCAGTTGGGGCTCTCCCGTGGCCAGGGCCGCGGGCAGCAACCGCTGGGAGCGCTCGTCGGCGTCGAGGTCGACGAGGACGAATCGGCCGGGGTTCTCGGACTGGGCCGAGCGGACCAGACCGCTGACGGCGGAGCCGAGCAGGTCGTCGGCGGGCGCGTCGGGGCCGGTGGCGACGGCCTGCCGGGTGACGAGTACGAGCCGCGACGCGGCGAGGGACTCGTCGGCGAGCCACTCCTGCACCAGGGCGAGTCCGTCGGCGACGGCGGCGCGTACCAGGTTCGGCAGTTCGGCCGTCGTCGCCCGCGCGTGGGTGAGGGAGACCAGGACCGTGTCGGGCGCGGGCGCCCCGCCGAGGACGTGGTCACGCAGTGCGGCGAGGTCGGGAAAGACCTCGGGCGTGGCGCCGGCCGCTTTGAGGGTGCGGGTGAGTTCGGTGCCGTCGGCGTCAAGTACCGTCCACCGCTCGCCACCCGGCAGGGCGGGCGCCGTGGCGGGCAGCGGTGTCCATTCCACGCGGAACAGCGCGGCGCCGCCGGCCGAGACCGTGTCCTGCAGCTGCTCGGCGCTGAGCGGGCGGAAGGCGAGTGTGTCGGCACTGGCCACGGGGGTGCCGGTGCCGTCGGCGACGGTGAGGGAGATCGACTCGTGTCCCGTACGGGCGAGGCGTACGCGCAGCACCGAGGCGCCGGTGGCCCGCAAGGTCAGGCCGGTCCAGGCGAACGGCAGCCGTGCGGTGGCGCTGTCGTCCAGGACGCCGCCCAGGGCGGAGGCGTGCAGCGCGGCGTCGAGCAGGGCCGGGTGCAGCCCGTAGCGGGCGGCGTCGGAGCGCACGTCCTCGGGAAGGGCGACCTCGGCGTACACCTCGTCGTCGCGGACCCAGGCGGCGCGCAGGCCCTGGAAGGCCGGGCCGTAGCCATAACCCCCGTCGGCCATCCGCTCGTACAGGTCGGTGACGTCGACGGGCTGCGCGCCGGCGGGCGGCCACGCGGCCAGGTCGGCCGGTGCCGTGGGAGCGGCCTGGGCGAGGACGCCGCCGGCGTGACGCACCCATGGCCGCTCGGACGAGCTGCCGCCGTCGGTGAGGTCGGTCGGGCGGGCGTGCACGGCCAGCGTGCGGCGGCCGGTCTCGTCCGGGGCCTCCACCACGACCTGGAGCTGCACGGCGCCGCGCTCCGGCAGGACCAGCGGTGCTTCGAGGGTGAGCTCCTCGATGAGGTCGCAGCCGACCTGGTCGGCCGCGTGCAGGGCGAGTTCGACGAACGCCGTGCCGGGCAGCAATGTCACGCCGGCCACGGCGTGGTCGGCGAGCCATGGGTGGGTACGGGTGGACAGCAGTGCGGTGAAGAGCAGCCCGTCGCCGCCCGCGATGTCCACTCCGGCACCGAGCAGCGGATGCTCGGCGCCGCTCAGTCCGATGGCGGTGACCGGGTCGAGCGCGGAGTACGGCACGTCCACCCAGTAGCGCTGCCGCTGGAACGGGTACGTCGGCAGGTCGGCGCGCAGCGTGCCGGCTCCGGCGAACACGGTGGTCCAGTCGACGGCGGCGCCTTGCGCGTGCGCCTCGGCGAGCGAGGCCAGGAAGCGCCGCTCCCCTCCTTCGTCGCGCCGCAGGGTACCGACGGCGGCCCCCTGGGCACGTGCGTCGTCGATGGTCTCCTGGACGCCCATGGTCAGCACGGGGTGCGCGGATACCTCGACGAAGACGCCGTAGCCCTGTTCGACGAGAGCGCGTGTGGCTTCTTCGAAGCGGACGGTCCGGCGCAGGTTGGTGTACCAGTACTCGGCGTCCATGACCGTGGTGTCCAGCCAGTCGGCGGTCACCGTGGAGAAGAACGCGACATCCGCGGTACGCGGCTGTAGTCCCGCAAGAACACTGAGGAGTTCGGCGTGGATGGCCTCCACGTGCGCCGAGTGCGAGGCGTAGTCCACGGGGATGCGACGGGCCCGGATCTCCTCGGCCTCGCAGGAGGCGAGGAGGGCGTCGAGCTCGGCGACGTCGCCCGAGACGACCACGGACGAGGGCCCGTTGACCGCCGCCACGGACAGCCCCTCGGACAGCCGCTGCCGCACCTCCTCGACCGGTAGCGCCACCGACACCATGCCGCCCAGACCCGACAGCGCCAGGATCGCCTTCGAACGGAGAGCCACGACGCGGGCCGCGTCGTCGATGGACAGGGCCCCGGCCACGCACGCGGCCGCGATCTCACCCTGCGAATGCCCCACCACGGCAGCCGGCTTGACGCCGTACGAGCTCCAAAGCTCCGCGAGCGACACCATCACCGCCCACAGCACGGGCTGGACGACATCGACGCGCTCCAGCGCCTCCGCGTCCCCCAGGACGTCGAACAGCGACCAGTCCACATACGGCGAAAGAGCCGCCGCACACTCCCGCATCCGCCCCGCGAACACCGGCGAGGACTCGATCAGTTCGGCCGCCATGCCGACCCACTGCGACCCCTGTCCGGGGAACACGAACGCGGTGCGGCGTTCACCGCGGGCGACGCCCTGGATCAGCGCGCCGGTACTGTTCCCCGCGGCGAGCGCGATGAGGGCGTCCGTGAGGGTGGCGTGGCCGTCGGCGAGGACGACCGCACGGTGTTCGAACTGCGTACGGCCGGTGGCGTAGGTGTGGCCGAGGTCGGCGAGGGCGAGGCCGGGGTGCCCGGCGAGGTGGCCGAGCAGTCGCCGTGCCTGGTCCCGCAGGGCTTCCTCGGTGCGGCCGGACAGCGGTACCGGTATGTGGACGGGAAGCGCCGACTGCCCCTCCTCGGCGTCCTGACCGTTGAGGTCGGGCAGTTCGGGCCGGGTGCGCTCGGGCGCCTCTTCCAGGATCAGGTGCACGTTGGTGCCGCTGACGCCGAAGGCGGACACGGCGCCGCGGCGCGGTCGGCCGAGTTCCGGCCACGGGATCGACTCGGTGAGCAGGCTGACGGCGCCCGCCGACCAGTCGACGTGGGTGGAGGGCTCGCTCACGTGCAGGGTCTTGGGGAGCGTGGCGTGCCGCAGGGCGAGCACCATCTTGATGACGCCCGCGACACCCGCGGCGGCCTGCGTGTGGCCGATGTTGGACTTCACCGTGCCCAGCCGCAGCGGCTGCTCGGGGTCGCGGCCCTGGCCGTAGGTGGCGAGCAGGGCCTGCGCCTCGATCGGGTCGCCCAGCGTCGTGCCCGTGCCGTGGGCGTCGACGGCGTCGACGTCGGCGGTGGACAGGCCGGCGGTGGCGAGGGCCTGTCGGATGACGCGCTGCTGCGAGGGACCGCTGGGCGCGGTCAGGCCGTTGGAGGCGCCGTCCTGGTTGATCGCCGAGCCGCGGAGGACGGCGAGGACCTCGTGGCCGTTGCGCTGCGCGTCGGACAGACGCTCCAGCAGGACCATGCCGACGCCCTCGGCCGGGCCGAACCCGTCGGCGTCGTCGGAGAACGCCTTGCAGCGGCCGTCGGCGGAAAGGCCGCGCTGTCGGCTGAACTCGATGAACGCCACGGGCGTCGACATGATGGTGACGCCGCCCGCGAGGGCCATGGTGCACTCGCCGTTGCGCAACGACTGCCAGGCGAGGTGCAGCGCGGTCGCCGACGAGGAGCACGCGGTGTCCACGGTGACCGCCGGTCCCTCCAGGCCCAGTACGTACGAGATGCGGCCGGAGATCACGGCGGCGGCGCTGCCGGTGACCAGGTAGCCGTCGACGGCCTCGTCGGAGCCGTAGATCCGGGAGCCGTAGTCCTGGCTGTTGGAGCCGATGAACACGCCGGTGCGGCTGCCGCGCAGGGTGGCCGGGTCGACGCCGGCGCGTTCCACGGCCTCCCAGGCGGTCTCCAGGAGGAGCCGCTGCTGCGGGTCGGTGGCCATGGCCTCGCGGGGACTGATGCCGAAGAACTCGGCGTCGAAGTGCCCGGCGTTGTCGAGGAAGCCGCCGCCGCGCACATAGCTCTTGCCGGAGGCGTCCGGGTCGGGGTCGTACAGGCTGTCCAGGTCCCAGCCGCGGTCGTCGGGGAACGCGGCCACGGCGTCGCCGCCGGCCGCGATCAGCCGCCAGAGGTCCTCGGGCGAGGCGATGCCGCCCGGGTAGCGGCAGCTCATCGCCACGACCGCGATCGGGTCGTCGTCGGCGGCCGTGCCTGCGGCGGTGGGCTCGGCCACGCCGGCCTGCACGCCGAGGAGTTCGCCGCCCAGGTGCTCGGCGAGCACCTGGGGCGTCGGGTAGTCGAAGACGAGGGTGGCGGAGAGCGCGAGGCCGGTGCGTGCCTTGAGGCGGTTGCGCAGTTCCACGGCGGTGAGCGAGTCGAAGCCCAGCTCGCGGAAGGCCCGTCCCGCCTCCACCGCCGTGGGGTCGGCGTAGCCGAGCACGGCCGCGGCGTTCGTACGGACCAGTTCGACGAGCATCCGTGTCCGGTCGTCCGGTGCGGCGGCTGACAGTTCGCGAACGAGCTCTGACTCCTCGGCCGTGCCGCTGACGGTGCCGGTGCCGCCCTGGGCGGCGGCCTGCGCCTCGGGCAGGGAGCGCAGCAGCGGGCTGGGGCGGGCGGAGACGAAGCCGGGCACGAAGCGCGCCCAGTCGACGTCGGCGACGGACACGGTGGTCTCGTCGAGTTCGACGGCCTGCACGAGTGCGGTCACGGCCAGGTCGGGGTCCATCGTCAGGACGCCGCGGCGGCTCAGGTGTTCCTGGGTGCCTTCGCCCGCGGCCATTCCATCGCCGCCCCACGCGCCCCAGGCGACCGCGGTGGCGGTGCGGCCCGTCGCGCGTCGGCGGTGGGCGAGGGCGTCCAGGTGGGCGTTGCCGGCGGCGTACGCGGCCTGGCCGCCGCCGCCCCAGGTGGCGGAGTTCGACGAGAACAGGACGAACGCGTCGAGGTCGGTGTCGGCGAGGAGTTCGTCGAGGTGCTGGGCGCCCGCGGTCTTCGCGCCGACGACACGGGCGTACTCGGCGGTGTCGATGTCGGTGAGGACCGTCGACTGGCCGACGCCCGCCGTGTGCACGACGGCACTCAGCGGCTGGTCGTCGGGGAGCGAGTCGAGGAGGGCGGTGAGCGCGTCGCGGTCGGCCACGTCGCAGGCCGCGACGGTGACGCGCGCGCCCAGTTCGGTGAGGCGGGCCTCCAGTTCGGCTGCGCCGTCGGCGGCGGGGCCGCGGCGGCTGGTGAGCACCAGGTGCTCGGCGCCGTTCTGAGCGAGCCAGGTGGCGACGTGGCCGCCGAGGGCGCCGGTGCCGCCGGTGACGAGCACGGTGCCGCGGGGCTGCCAGGTCCGGGTGGGCGCGGTGTCACCGAGGGGGGCACGCTGCAGGCGCCTGCCGAACATGCCGGAGGTGCGCAGGGCGACCTGGTCCTCGTCGTCGACCCCCGAGAGTACGGCGGCGAGGCGGTTCCTGGCGCGCTCGTCGGCGGTGGCCGGGAGGTCCACGAGGCCGCCCCAGCGGTCGGGGTGCTCGAGGGCGGCGACCCGGCCGAAGCCCCACACGTGGGCCTGGGCGGTGGCGATGGGCTCTTCGTCGAACGGCAGCGCGACGGCGCCGCGGGTGGCCGCCCACAGCGGGGCGGTGAGCCCGAGCGCGCCGAGTGCGCGGACGAGGTCAAGGGTGGCGGCGGCGCCGCGCGGCACGACGGGGTGGTCGGCGTGGGGGCTCTCGTCCAGCGGCAGCAGGGTGAGCACACCGGCTGCCTCGCGGCCGTCGAGGGCCGCGGAGATCCGCTCGGTGAGCAGGTCAAGGCCCCCTTCGTTCCCGGCGAGTTCGAGCGTGACGACGTCCGCTCCGGCGGCCGTGAGGGCGGCGGGCGCGGCCTGCTGCCAGGTGTGTCCGGCCAGGTCGGCGTGGGTGACGACGAGCCAAGTGCCGGTGAGGGAGGCGACCGCGGGCTCGGTGACGGGCTGCCAGGTGACGCGGTAGCGCCAGGAGTCGACGGTGGACTGGCGGCGGCGGCCCTGACGCCAGGCGGACAGGGCGGGCAGCATCTCGCCGAGGGACTCCTCGCCGACGCGCAACGCACCGGCGACAGCCGTCAGGTCGCCTCGCTCGACGGCGTCCCAGAACTCCTGCTCGCCTTCGTCGGCGTCGCCGGGGGCCTGCCATGCGGCCGCGGGTACGTCGAGCCAGTAGCGCTCGCGCTGGAAGGCGTAGGTGGGCAGGTCGACGCGGGCAGCGCCGGGGAACAGCGGGCGCCAGTCGACGGGCACACCGCGGGTCTCGGCCTCAGCGAGCGCGGTGACGAACCGCCGAATGCCGCCCTGGTCGCGGCGGAGCGTGCCGGTGACGACGGCCTGCGCGTCGAGGTCCTCGACGGTTTCGGCGACCGGCACGGTGAGTACGGGATGTGCGCTGACCTCGATGAATGCCTGGTGTCCGGCGCGTACGAGGGCCCGGACGGCGGAGTCGAAGCGGACGGTCCTGCGCAGGTTGGTGTACCAGTAGCCGGCGTCCATCACCTCGGTGTCGAGGAGGTCGCCGGTCACCGCCGAGTACAGCGGCACCTCGGCGGTGCGCGGACGGATGCCGGCGAGGGTCTCGGCGAGTTCGTCCTCGATGGCTTCGACGTGCGCGGAGTGCGAGGCGTAGTCGACGGGGATGCGGCGGGCCTGCACCCCGTCGGCCTCGCAGACTGCCAGGAGGGTGTCGAGGGCGTCGCCGTCGCCGGAGACGACGACGGAGGTCGGGCCGTTGACGGCGGCGACGGACAGGCCGTCGGTCAGCCGCTGTTCGACCTCGTCGAGCGGCAGCGGTACGGACACCATGCCGCCCAGGCCCGACAGCGCCAGGATCGCCTTGGAGCGGAGAGCCACCACCTTCGCGGCGTCCTCGATGGACAGGGCCCCGGCCACGCAGGCCGCGGCGATCTCGCCCTGGGAGTGGCCCACGACCGCGGCCGGATGCACCCCGTGCGAACGCCACAGTTCCGAGAGGGACACCATCACCGCCCAGAGAACCGGCTGCACCACATCGACGCGCTCCAGCGCCTCCGCGTCCTCCAGGACGTCGAACAGGGACCAGTCGACGTACGAGGACAGAGCGGTGGCGCACTCGCGCATCCGCTCCGCGAACACCGGTGAGGACTCGATGAGTTCGGCGGCCATGCCGACCCACTGCGCCCCCTGGCCCGGGAACACGAAGACGGATCGGTCGGCGCTGCCCTGGGCGGTGTGCTCCACCACGCGGGGGTCGGGGGTGCCCGTGGCGAGGGCGTCGAGGACATCGAGCAGTTCCTCGGGGTCCGCGCCGACCACGACGGCGCGGTGCTCCAGGCGGGCGCGGGTGGTGGCGAGCGAGAGGCCGATGTCGCCGGGCGTGGCGCCGGAGGCGGCGGCGTGGGCGCGCAGGCGGCGCGCCTGGTCGCGCAGTGCCTCGGCCGTCTTGGCGGAGAGCAGCCACGGTACGACGGCCGGTGCGGCCGCGGGCTGCGCCTGCTCCGTCGGTTCGGGTTCGGTCCCGGGCTNGGGCTGCGCCTGCTCCGTCGGTTCGGGTTCGGTCCCGGGCTCCTGCTCGACGATGACGTGGGCGTTGGTGCCGCTCACCCCGAAGGAGGAGATGCCGGCGCGGCGCGGCCGGTCCGCCTCCGGCCACGGGCGGGCCTCGGTGAGCAGTTCGACGGCGCCTTCGGCCCAGTCGACGTGCGGGGTCGGCTCGTCCACGTGCAGTGTCTTGGGCAGCGTGCCGTGGCGCATGGCCATGACCATCTTGATGATGCCCGCCACGCCCGCAGCGGCCTGGGTGTGTCCCATGTTCGACTTGATGGAGCCGAGCCACAGCGGATGGTCGGCGTCGCGGTCCTGGCCGTAGGTGGCGAGCAGGGCCTGCGCCTCGATCGGGTCGCCGAGCGTCGTGCCCGTGCCGTGGGCCTCGACCGCGTCCACGTCCGCGGGGCCGAGCCCGGCGGACGACAACGCCTGGCGGATGACGCGCTGCTGCGAGGGGCCGTTGGGCGCGGTCAGGCCGTTCGAGGCGCCGTCCTGGTTGACGGCGGAGCCACGGACGACCGCGAGAACCTGGTGTCCGTTGCGGCGCGCGTCGGACAGCCGCTCCACCAGCAGCAGGCCGACGCCCTCGCCCCACCCGGTGCCGTCCGCGGCGCCCGCGAAGGACTTGCAGCGGCCGTCGGCGGCCAGCCCGCGCTGGCGGCTGAACTCGACGAACGTGCCGGGCGTCGACATGACGGTGACGCCACCGGCGAGGGCCATGGTGCACTCGCCGTTGCGCAGCGCCTGGACCGCCAGATGCAGAGCGACCAGAGACGACGAGCAGGCCGTGTCGACGGTGACGGCGGGGCCTTCGAGGCCGAAGGTGTAGGAGACCCGGCCGGACGCGACGCTGCCCGCGCTGCCGTTGCCGAGGTAGCCCAGCACCTCGTCGATGCCCTCCCCGGACGCGCCGAACGCGAGGGAGGAGTAGTCGTGGTACATCACACCGGCGAACACACCGGTACGGCTGCCGCGCAGTGACGCGGGGTCGATACCGGCGCGCTCGAACGCCTCCCAGGCCGCTTCGAGGAGGAGCCGCTGCTGCGGGTCCATGGCCTGGGCCTCGCGCGGGCTGATCCCGAAGAACGCCGGGTCGAAGTTGTGGGCGTCGTACACGAACGAACCCGACCGGGTGTACGAGGTGCCGTTGCGGCCCGGCTCCGGGTCGTAGAGACCGTCGAGGTCCCAGCCGCGGTCGCCGGGCAGTTCGGCGACTGTGTCGGTGCCGGATGCGACGAGCCGCCACAGGTCCTCCGGCGAGCTGACGCCGCCCGGGTAGCGGCAGCTCATCGCGACGATGGCGATGGGTTCGTCGGCGGCCGCGGCCGGCTGCGCGACGGTGCCGGGCTGCGGTCCCGTGCCGAGCAGCTCGGTCAGCAGGAAGCCCGACAGGACGGCGGGCGTCGGATAGTCGAAGACCAGGGTGGCGGGCAGGCGCAGGCCCGTGGCAGCGTTCAGCCGGTTGCGCAGCTCCAGCGCGGTCAGGGAGTCGAAGCCGAGGTCGCGGAAGGCGCGGCTGTCGTCGACCGCGTCGGGCCCGGCGTAGCCGAGCACCCCTGCGACGCTCGCCCGAACCAGGGAACGTACCTCGCGCTCCCGGTCGGCGGTGGGCAGTGCGGCCAGGCGCCGTGCCAGCGACGAGGCGCCGTCGACGGCGGTGCCCGCGGTGCGCCGCCCCGGCACCCGTACGAGGTCGCGCAGCACGGTGGGTACGTCGGCCAGGCCGGCCCGGGCCTGTGCGCGCAGCACGGCCAGGTCGAGGCGGACCGGGACGAGTACGGGCCGGTCGGCGGCGATTGCCGCGTCGAACAGCGCGAGACCGTCCTCGGAGGTCAGGGCTGCGGCGCCGGAGCTCTCCCGGCGGGCGAGGTCGGCGTCTTTCAAGTGGTCCGTCATGGCGGAGCGTTCGGCCCACAGACCCCAGGCGAGGGAGGTCGCGGGCAGCCCGAGGGCACGCCGCCGCGCGGCCAGCGCGTCGAGGAAGGCGTTGGCGGCGGCGTAGTTGCCCTGGCCGGCGGCGCCGACGGTGGACGCGGCGGACGAGAAGACGACGAACAGCGACAGATCGGCATCACGCGTCAGCTCGTGCAGGTTGACGGCGGCGTCCACCTTGGGCCGCAGTACGTGGTCGACGCGCTCGGGGGTGAGCGAGGAGACGACGCCGTCGTCGAGGACGCCGGCGGTGTGCACGACGCCGGTCAGGGGGTGCTCGGCGGGCACGGCGGCGAGGAGCGCGGCGAGGTCGTCGCGGTCGGCGACGTCGCAGGCCGCGAGGATCACATCGGCGCCCAACGTGCGTAGTTCCGCAGCGAGTTCGACGGCGCCGGGGGCGGTGTCGCCGCTGCGGCTGGCGAGCAGCAGGTGCCGCACTCCGTACGCGGTGACGAGGTGCCGGGCGAACAGGCGGCCGAGGGTGCCGGTGGCGCCGGTGACGAGCACGGTGCCGGGGATGGTGCCGGGGACGGTCGCAGCGGCGCCGGAGCCGTCCGCCTCGGTTCGGGCAAGGCGGGGGGCCAGGAGGGCGTCACCGCGGAGGGCGAGCTGCGGCTCGCCGGAGGCGACGGCCGCGCGCACCAGTTCGGCGGGCACACTGTCGCCGTCCTCACCGCTGTCACCGTCGGAGTCGAGGTCGAGCAGCACGAACCGGCCCGGGTTCTCGGACTGCGCGGACCGTACGAGGCCCCATACGGGGGCGTGGGCGAGGTTCGGCACCCCGGCGCCGGGCTCGGCGGCCACCGCACCCCGCGTGACCACCACGAGCCGCGCGTCGGCGAACCGTTCGTCGGCCAGCCACGCCTTGACGACCTCCAGGGTGTCGTACGCGGCGGCCCGCACCCCGGCGGGCAGCGCCGTGCCGTCGGCGAGGTCCGGACGCGCGGGGCTCCACAGAACGGTCGCCGGGGCTCGGTCGCCGAGTGCGGCGAGGTCCTCGTACCGGTCGGAGCCGAGGGCGGACCGCAGCCCCAGGTCGTCGGCGCCGAGGACGGCGAGTCCGCCGTCGCCTTCGGCTCCGCCCGACCGCGGCGTGGTGACGGGTCGCCAGCGCAGGTCGAAGAGGGATTCGTGGGCGCGCGCGGGCTGTCCGGCACCGCCGTCGGCGACCGGTCTGAGCACGAGGACGTCGACCGATGCGACGGGGGCACCCTGCTCGTCCGCCACGTGCACGGCTACGCCCCGCGCGCCGGCGGGGGAAAGCCGCACCCGCAGCGCTGTGGCGCCCGTCGCGTACAGCGACACCCCGCTCCAGCTGAAGGGCAGCAGCGCCTGCGCACCGTCCGCTCCGACGTCGAGGAGGCCGAGTCCGACCGGGTGCAGGGCCGCGTCGAGCAGCGCCGGGTGCACACCGAACCGGGCGGCCGGCGCGCGCTGTTCCTCGGGCAGGGTAACCTCGGCGAACACCTCGTCGCCGCGCCGCCAGGCCGCTCGTACGCCCTGGAAGGCCGGCCCGTAGCCGAGACCGATCTCGGCGAGCTGCGGATACAGGGACTCCACGTCGATGGGCGCCGACTCGGGCGGCGGCCATGCGGCGAGGTCGAAGCCCGCCCCGGCCGCACCCCCGCCTTCGACGAGGGCACCACTGCCGTGCCGGGTCCACGGCCGGTCCTCACCCTCTTCATCAGGGCGTGAATACACCGCGAAAGGCCGCCGCCCAGCGTTCTCCTCCGCCGAAACCATGACCTGAACCTGCACACCGCCACGCTCCGGCACCACCAACGGCGCCTCCAGCGTCAGCTCCTCCACCCGGTCACAGCCGACCAGGTCCCCCGCCCGTACCGCCAGCTCCACGAACGCGGTGCCCGGCAGGTACACCGCACCGGACACCACGTGGTCGGCCAGCCACGGGTGGGTCTGCAGCGACAGCCTTCCGGTGAGCACCACACCGTCGGCGTCCGCCAGCGAGACCACGGCACCCAGCAACGGATGGTCCGCTGCCCGCAGCCCCACCGACGCCACATCACCGAGGAACCCGACGGCGGCCGTCGGCCAGAACCGCTCGTGCTGGAAGGCGTAGGTGGGCAGGTCGACGCGGCGCCCGCCGGCCAGCAGCGGCGACCAGTCGACGGGCAGTCCCCGCACCCATCCCTCGGCGAGGGAGGTGACGAACCGGTCGAGGCCGCCCTCGTCACGCCGCAGCGAGCCCAGGACCAGCGCGTCGGTGCCCGTGGCATCCAGGGTCTCCTGCACGCCGACGGTGAGCACCGGGTGGGCGGAGGCCTCGATGAAGTAGCGGTGGCCCTGTTCGGCCAGCGCCTTGGTGGCCTCCTCGAAGCGGACGGTCTGGCGGAGGTTGGTGTACCAGTACTCGGCGTCCATCACCGACGTGTCCAGCCAGTCGGCGGTCACCGTCGAGAAGAACGGCACCTCCGCCGTACGCGGCTCAAGTCCCGCCAGTACATCAAGGAGTTCGGCGTGGATGGCCTCCACATGCGCCGAGTGCGAGGCGTAGTCCACCGGGATCCGCCGGGCCCGCACCTCGTCGGCCTCGCAGGCGGCCAGCAGGGCATCCAGCTCCGCGACATCTCCCGAGACGACCACGGAGGAGGGCCCGTTGACCGCCGCGACGGACAGTTTCTCGGTCAGCCGCTCGCGGACCTCCTCCACGGGCAGGGCGACGGACACCATGCCGCCCAGACCCGACAGCGCCAGGATCGCTTTCGAGCGCAGCGCCACCACCTTGGCGGCGTCCTCGATGGACAGCGCCCCAGCCACACAGGCGGCTGCGATCTCACCCTGCGAATGCCCCATCACAGCCGCGGGCTTGATGCCATGCGACTGCCACAACCCGGCGAGCGAGACCATCACGGCCCACAGCACCGGCTGGACCACGTCCACCCGCTCCAACGCCTCGGCGTCACCGAGCACATCGAACAGCGACCAGTCCACGTGTGCCGACAGGGCGTCGGCACATTCACGCATCCGCTCCGCGAACACCGGCGAGGACTCGATCAGTTCGGCCGCCATGCCGACCCACTGCGAGCCCTGGCCCGGGAAAACGAGTACCACCTTGCCGCGCAGGTCCGCGACGCCCTGTACGACACCGGCGACGGGCTCGCCCTCGGCGAAGGCGGTCACCGTGGACGTCGGGTCGGTGGCGACGACGACGGCACGGTGGTCGAGGGCGGCGCGGGTGGTGACGGTCGAGTAGCCGATGTCGAGCGGGGAGAGGTCCTGGTGGTCACTCAGATGGTCGCGAAGCCGCGCGGCCTGGGCGCGTACGGCGGTGTCGGTCCGGCCCGAGAGGACCCACGGCACCACGGCGGCAGCGTGCGGCGAGGTGGGCTCGGCCGCGGCGTTCGCGTGTGCCTCCTCCCTCCCGCCTTCGTTCACGTCCTTGTTTCCACCCTTGCTCCCGGCCTCGTCCAGTGGCTCGGGAGCGGGCGCCTGCTCCAGGATGGTGTGCGCGTTGGTGCCGCTGACGCCGAACGACGACACGGCGGCGCGGCGCGGCTGTCCCGTCTCGGGCCACGGGCGGGCCTCGGTCAGCAGTTCGACGGCTCCGGCGGACCAGTCGACGTGCGGGGTCGGCTCGTCGACGTGCAGGGTCTTCGGCAGTACGCCGTGCCGCATCGCCATGACCATCTTGATGACACCGGCGACACCGGCCGCGGCCTGCGTGTGCCCGATGTTGGACTTGATGGAGCCGAGCCACACCGGACGGTTCTCGGGGCGGCCCTTGCCGTAGGTGGCGAGCAGGGCCTGCGCCTCGATCGGGTCGCCGAGCGTTGTCCCCGTACCGTGCGCCTCGACCACGTCGATGTCCGCCGGCGCGAGGCCGCCGCTGGTCAGGGCCTGGCGGATGACGCGCCGCTGGGAGGGGCCGTTGGGCGCGGTCAGGCCGTTCGAGGCGCCGTCCTGGTTGACGGCGGAACCACGGACGACCGCCAGGACTGCGTGGCCGTTGCGACGCGCGTCGGACAGCCGCTCCACCAGGAGCAGGCCGACGCCCTCGCCCCAGCCGGTGCCGTCCGCGGCGGCGGCGAACGGCTTGCAGCGGCCGTCGGTTGCCAGCCCGCGCTGACGACTGAACTCGACGAAGAGACCGGGCGCCGACATGACGGTGACACCGCCGGCGAGGGCCATGCCGCACTCGCCGTTGCGCAACGCCTGGACCGCCAGATGCAGGGCCACCAGCGACGACGAGCAGGCCGTGTCCATGGTGACCGCGGGGCCTTCGAGGCCCAGGGTGTAGGAGACGCGACCGGAGAGGACTGCCGCGGCGTTGCCGGTGCTGAGGTAGCCCTCGACTCCCTCGGCGTCGGCGCCGAGCAGGGTGTTGATGTAGTCCTGGCTGTTGATGCCGGCGAAGACGCCGACGGAGCTGCCCTTGAGCGACAGCGGGTCGATGCCCGCGCGCTCGAAGGTCTCCCACGCCACTTCGAGCAGCTGTCGTTGCTGCGGGTCCATGGCGAGGGCCTCGCGCGGCGAGATACCGAAGAGTGCCGGGTCGAAGGCGCTCGCGCCGTCGATGAAGCCGCCGCCTCGCACATAACTGGTGCCGGAGGCGCCCGGGTCGGGGTCGTAGAGATGCTCGAGGTCCCAGCCCCGGTCCTCGGGAAAGTCACCGATCGCGTCGGTGCCTTCGGCGACGAGCCGCCACAGGTCCTCGGGCGACCCGACGCCGCCGGGGAAGCGGCAGCCCATGGCCACGATCGCGATGGGTTCCTGGCTCGCGGCCTCCATGTCGCGCAACTGCCGGCGCGCTTCATGCAGATCGGCGGTCACCCACTTGAGGTAGTCACGAAGTGTCTCCTCGTTCGCCACCTAAAGCCACCTCTCCGGAACCGACAGCATCCGCGCAGCCGTCGACGAGACTTGCCCTGCTGGGGTCTTGGTCGGCGTGGCCGGCGCAGGCCACGCGCAGCCCTGATGCCGCTGGGTACCGATACGCCAGCGGCCGAATGCGCATACGCACGCACCGGTGGTTGCACCAGTAACGGGAAGGGGGATGAATTCCCGTTCCAATTCAGGGCATGACCACGCGATGCTATTTTTCATTGCTGTCACGCTATGAGCGCGGGGGCGGCGGGAACAACCCCTATCCGCCCCTACCGAAACAGCCCGATAACCCCTCTGACCTCTGCTTCTTCCACGCCTGGCCGACCCCTGGGGGGAGCCGGCCAGACCTGGCTAGCGTCCGAGCTCGCGGTGGATGAAGTCGAAGAGTTCGTCGTCGCTGGCGTCGTCGAACTTCGCCGTGCCGCTCCCGCCGTCCTGTTCCGCGTCCGCGCCGGTGAGCCGGGCGGCGAGGACCTGCAGGCGTTCGGCGATCCGGGTCCGGGCGAGGTCGTCGGAGACCCCTCCGACCAGGGCGCCTTCGAGTTGCTCCAGGGCGGCCATGCCCACGGCGGCGGAGTCGCCTGTGCCGTCCGCGCCGTCGGCGAGACCGGCTCCCAGCTCCTCGGCGAGCGCGGCCGGTGTGGGGTGGTCGAAGACCACGCCGGCGGCCAGCGGCAGGCCGGTGGCCGCGGTCAGCTGGTTGCGGATTTCCACCGCGGTCAGCGAATCACAGCCGAGTTCACTGAAGGTACGGGCAGGGTCGACGGCCGCGGAATTCGCATATCCGAGTACGACTGCGGTATGCACGCACACCAATTCCACCAGTGCGCCTGCCCGTTCGCTCTCCGGCAATTGCGCGAGGCGCTGACGAAGCTCGGCGGAGTGTTCTCGCGGGACGCTCTCGTCGGGGATGGGCTGTTCGCGCAGGCGTCGTACCTCCGGTATCCCGTCGAACAACGCGGCACGCCCGCCGGCCCCGAACCGCTCCCAGTCCACATCGGCCACGGCCACGACCGCGTCACCGTGGTCGACCGCCTGCCGCAGAGCCGCCAGCGCGCGCTCGGGCGGCAACGGCGACAGACCGCCCCGCCGCGCCCGCTCCTGGATCTCCCCTGCTGCCATACCGCCACCGGCCCACGGACCCCAGGCCACGGAGGTAGCGGGAAGCCCATGGGCACGCCGATACCCAGCGAGCGCGTCGAGGAAGGTGTTCGCGGCGGCGTAGCTCGCCTGCCCCATCCCGCCGACAACGCCGGCGAAGGAGGAGAACAGCACGAACGCCGACAGATCCATGTCCCGGGTGACCTCGTGCAGCACCCACGCGGCATCCGCCTTCGGCCGCAGCACCGCGGCCACACGCTCCGGCGTCAACGACTCGACCACGCCGTCATCCACCACGCCCGCGGCATGCACCACCGCCGTCAGCGGCACCTCCGCACACGCCTCGGTGAGCAGTGCCTCCACAGCGGCACGGTCCGCCACATCACA
>NZ_VCHX02000048.1 GCF_005768555.2 Streptomyces sporangiiformans | reverse complement strand
GCATGGTCAACGCCACCTTGCCCACATGCCTGGCCTGGCTCACATACCGGAACGCCTCCCGCGCCCGGCGCACATCCCACACCCTGACCGGCAACGGCACCACCACACCCTGCCCGAACAGCTCCACCAACTCCGCCAGCAACCGCCGCGTCTGCTCGGCGGAGATCACACCGAGGTCGAAGGGCTGGTAGGCGACACCGGGGTACTCGCCTGTGACACGGTCCGTGTCGCGGATGTCGGTCTTGCCGATCTCCACGAACTGTCCGCCGCGCGGCAGCAGCCGCAGCGAGGCGTCCACGAACTCCCCCGCCAGGGAGTTGAGGACCACGTCCATGCCCTGGCCGTCGGTGACGGCGAGGAACTTCTCCTCGAACTCCAGGGTCCGCGAGGAGGCGATGTGGTCGTCGTCCAGGCCCAGCGAGCGCAGCGCCTCCCACTTGCCCTCACTCGCGGTGGCGAAGACCTCCGCGCCCATATGCCCGGCCAGCTGAACCGCCGCCATGCCGACGCCGCCGGCACCCGCGTGGACCAGTACGCGCTGTCCCGCCCGCAGACCGGCCAGGTCCCGCAGCCCGAACAACGCCGTCAGGAACACGATCGGCGTCGTCGCCGCCTGCTCGTAGGACCAGTCATCCGGAATACGGACGAGGAGGCGAGCGTCGGCGACGCCGGTCGGACCGAAGCTGTGGCCGATCATGCCGAACACGCGGTCGCCAACGGCCAGTTCCGTCACCCCGGGCCCGACCTCGGTCACCACGCCCGCGCCCTCGCTGCCCATGACGCCGGAGCCGGGGTACATGTCGAGGGCGATGAGGACGTCACGAAAGTTGACGCCCGCCGCTCGCACGGCCAGGCGAACCGTGCCGTCGGCCAGCGGTGCCAGGGCCTCGGGACGGGGCATCAGGGCAAGGCTGTCCAGCGTGCCGCGGCCGCTCGCCGAGTCGACGACCCAAGCCGGCTCCCCCGCGGGCGGCATCAGAGCGCCGCCGGACCCCGCCCGGGCGAGGCGGGGAGCACGCACGGTGCCCGAGCGGACCGCGAGTTGCGGCTCGTCCAGGGTGAGGGCGGCGGGCAGTACCCGAGCCGAGGAGTCATCGGCGTCGAGGTCGACGAGGACGATGCGGTCGGGGTTCTCCGTCTGTGCCGACCGCACCAGGCCCCACACAGCGGCGCCTGACAGGTCGGTGACGTCCTCGCCGGACCGCGCGGCCACGGCACCCCGGGTCAGTACGACCAGGCGGGCGGTGGCGAAGCGCTCGTCGTCCAGCCAGGAGTGCAGCACGTCGAGCACACCATAGGCCGCCGACCGGGCGGTATCCGCCGCGTCGCCGGGTTCACCGGCGCACGGCAGCAGTACGACGTCCGCGCCCGCGGCGGCGACCGCGTCGAGGTCGGCATGGGCGGCCACGCCCGGCCCGGCCCATTCGGCAGCGGTGGTGCCGAGCACCGCCCAACGGTCTTCCGGCCCGGCGGACCGGCCGCCCGAGACGGGCACCTCGGCCCAGTCGAGGCGGAAGAGGGTGTCGTGATGGGCGGGCCTGCCCACGGCCGACTCATCGCCGCTCACCTGGCGCAGGACAAGGGAGTCGATGGAGGCGACAGGTGCGCCGGTCTCGTCGGCCACCTCCACGGCCACCGCGTTCGCGCCCGCCGAGGTGAGACGCACTCGCGCCGCGGCCGCTCCGGTCGCGTACAGCGACACACCGCTCCACTCGAAGGGCAGTCCGGCCTGGCCTGTCTCCGCCACGAAGTCGCCGAGCCCGATGGCGTGAAGCGCGGCGTCCAGCAGCGCCGGGTGCAGCCCGAACGCCGCCGCCTTGTCCATCTCCTGCTCGGGCAGCGCCACCTCGGCGAACACTTCATCGCCGCGCCGCCAGACTGCCCGCAGCCCCTGGAACACCGGACCGTACGCCAGACCGACCTCCGCCAGGCCCGGATAGAGCCCGTCCAGGTCGACCGCCTCCGCGCCCTCCGGCGGCCAGGCGACCAGGCCGACGTCGGCCACCCGGCCGGTGCCCGCGAGCCAGCCGGTGGCATGCCGGGTCCACGGCTCGTCCGACGCCCCGCCATCCGCCCGCGAATGCACCGACAGCGGACGCCGACCGGCGGCATCCGGCGCACCGACCGCGAGCTGGACATGCACGCCCCCGTGCTCGGGCAGCACCAGAGGCGCCTCCAGCGTCAGCTCCTCGACCGTGTCACAGCCCACCCGGTCACCGGCCTGCACGCCCAGCTCCACAAACGCCGTACCCGGCAGGAACACCGCACCCGACACCACGTGGTCGGCCAGCCAGGGGTGGGTCTGCACCGACAGCCTGCCGGTGAGCAGGAAACCGTCGGAGTCGACGAGTTCGACCGCGGCACCGAGCAGTGGGTGGTCGGCGGGCGACTGCCCCACCGATGTGACATCACCGAGGAACCCGACGGCGGCCTCCGGCCAGTACCGCTGACGCTGGAAGGCGTAGGTGGGCAGGTCGACGCGGCGCCCGCCGGCCAGCAGCGGCGACCAGTCGACGGGCAGTCCCCGCACCCATCCCTCGGCGAGGGAGGTGACGAACCGGTCGAGGCCGCCCTCGTCACGCCGCAGCGAGCCCAGGACCAGCGCGTCGGTGCCCGTGGCATCCAGGGTCTCCTGCACGCCGACGGTGAGCACCGGATGGGCGGAGGCCTCGATGAAGAAGCGGTGGCCCTGTTCGGCCAGCGCCTTGGTGGCCTCCTCGAAACGAACCNGCACCGGATGGGCGGAGGCCTCGATGAAGAAGCGGTGGCCCTGTTCGGCCAGCGCCTTGGTGGCCTCCTCGAAACGAACCGTCTGGCGGAGGTTGGTGTACCAGTACTCGGCGTCCATCACCGACGTGTCCAGCCAGTCGGCGGTCACCGTCGAGAAGAACGGCACCTCCGCCGAACGCGGCTCAAGTCCCGCCAGTACATCAAGGAGTTCGGCGTGGATGGCCTCCACATGCGCCGAATGCGAGGCGTAGTCCACCGGGATCCGCCGGGCCCGCACCTCGTCGGCCTCGCAGGCGGCCAGCAGGGCATCCAGCTCCGCGACATCTCCCGAGACGACCACGGACGAAGGCCCGTTCACCGCCGCGACCGACAGACCCTCGGACAGCCGCTCACGAACCTCCTCCACAGGCAACGCCACCGACACCATGCCGCCCAGACCCGACAGCGCCAGGATCGCCTTGGAGCGGAGAGCCACGACCTTGGCGGCGTCCTCGATGGACAGGGCTCCTGCCACACAGGCCGCCGCGATCTCGCCCTGCGAATGCCCCACCACGGCAGCCGGCTTGATGCCGTACGCACGCCACAGTTCGGCCAGGGACACCATCACCGCCCACAGCACCGGCTGCACGACATCGACGCGCTCCAGCGCCTCGGCATCGTCGAGGACGTCGAACAACGACCAGTCCACATACGAGGACAACGCCGCCGCGCACTCACGCATCCGCTCCGCGAACACCGGCGAGGACTCGATGAGTTCGGCCGCCATGCCGACCCACTGCGAGCCCTGCCCCGGGAACACGAACACACTCTTGCCCCGCAGGTCCGCGACACCCCGTACGACAGCTGCCGTACCGTCGCCGACCGTGAGAGCGGCCACGTCGACCAGCGGGTCGGCGCCAAGGGCCACCGCGCGGTGGGCCAGGTGCGAACGGCTCGCCGCGAGGGAGTACGCCACGTCGACCGGGCGCAGGTGGGCGTTGTTCTCGGTGTACGACAGCAGTCGAGCCGCTTGGTCACGGAGGGCATCTCCGGACTTGCCCGACAGGATCCACGGTATGAGGGAGGCAGCCGGATCGACGGACCCGTCACCCGGCGGCAGCTCAAGTTCGGCTTCGGGTGCCTGTTCCAGGATGACGTGCGCGTTGGTACCGCTCATCCCGAACGACGACACACCCGCCCGCCACGGACGCCCCGCCTCCGGCCACTCCCGATTGCCGGTCAACAGCTCAACAGCCCCCACCGACCAGTCCACATGCGACGACGGCGCATCAATATGCAACGACTTCGGCAACACCCCATGCCGCATCGCCATCACCATCTTGATCACACCCGCCACACCCGCCGCGGCCTGCGTATGACCGATGTTCGACTTCACCGACCCCAACAACAACGGCCGCCCGGCCTCCCGGCCCTGCCCATACGTCGCCAGCAACGCCTGCGCCTCGATCGGATCACCCAGCGTCGTACCCGTACCGTGCGCCTCCACCACATCCACCCCGGACGCCTCAACCCGCGCATTGGCCAGCGCCTGGCGAATCACCCGCTGCTGCGAAGGACCGTTCGGCGCCGTCAGACCATTCGACGCCCCGTCCTGATTGATCGCCGAACCCCGCACCACCGCCAGCACCCGGTGCCCATGACGACGAGCATCGGACAGCCGCTCCACCAGCAGCAGACCCACACCCTCACCCCAGCCGGTACCGTCCGCCGCCTCCGCGAACGCCTTGCACCGGCCATCCGCCGACAACCCCCGCTGCCGACTGAACTCCACAAACGTCCCCGGCGTCGACATCACCGTCACACCACCGGCCAACGCCATCGAGCACTCACCATTACGCAACGCCTGCATCGCCAGATGCAGCGCCACCAACGACGACGAACACGCCGTATCCACCGTCACCGC
>NZ_VCHX02000070.1 GCF_005768555.2 Streptomyces sporangiiformans | reverse complement strand
GCAGAGCCCCCTGGCGGGGTCTGGGGCGGAGTCCCAGGGACAGGATGGGACGGGTAGGGGCGGCGGGGGCGAAAACCCTCCAAGCGGCTCACCCCCGCCCCTGATGTTCAGGAGCCCACGGAAACAACCGCCGCTCACCCCACACCAGCACACTGTTGATCACCAGCCCGAGCACTCCGGACCACACCACGCCCGCCAGGACATCGCGCGTGCCGTCCGTCGCGAGGCCGGCCTGAGCGATGAAGATACCGAGGCCTTCGCCGAAGCCGGCGAGGATCTCGGTGGCGACGGCCAGGATGAGGGCGATGGCCGCGGAGATGCGGATGCCGGCGGCGATGAAGGGGGCGGTGCCCGGGAGTTCGACGCGCAGGAGCACCGAAAGGCGGCCGAAGCCGAAGGCCCGCAGGGTGTCCTTGGCCAAGGGGTCCGTCTCGCCGAGTCCGTAGACCGTGTTGAAGAGGATCGGCCAGACGCAGGCGTACGTGATCAGCGCGACCTTCGTCCCCGTACCGGAGCCCAGCAGAAGCGACACCAGCGGGATCAGCGCCACGGACGGCAGCGGTCGCAGGAACTCGACGATCGCGCGTACGGCGTCGTCGACCACGGGCACGCTGCCGAGGAGCAGACCCAGCGGAACGGCGAGGGCGCAGGCGAGGCCGAGCCCCAGCGCCCAGGCGTGCAGGGTGGCGCCGACGCCGTCCAAGAAGACCGGGTCGCCCGCCAACTCGACAGCCCGCGCGAGAACTTCGGAGGCGGGCGGCAGATAGCTGCGGCGCACCAGCCCGGCCCGGCTCACCGCCTCGCACAGCCCGAACGCGAGCAGCACACCGAGCCCGCCGAGCAGCAGGTCCTGCCTTCGCCGCACCCGACAGAGCACCGAGCAGTCCTACTTGACGAGGAGCGTCGCCGGATCGACCGGCTTGTCCAACAGGCCCTGTTTCAGCATGAGTTCGGTGAGCCGGCTCAACTGGTCGGGATCCGTCGTCTCGGGATACGCGGGCAGGCGGATCGACTTGGCCTGCTTCGGGGTCACCTTCGCGTACTTGGGCAGTTGTTCCCGTACGGCCGACGGATCCCGCGTCGCGATCTTCGCCGCGGCGGCGATGGCCCGTTGGAAGGCCGCCGCCGTCTTCGGGTTCTTCTCGGCGTACTGCCCCGTGGTGACGTATCCGCTGATCGGGATGGACTCCACGGGTGCGGAGCCGCCGTCGACGAGCACTCGGGCGTTCAGCTCGTTCTGGATGGCGCTGTTGAAGGGCTCGGCCGCGTGCACGGCGTCGACCTGCCCCTTCTCCAGGGCCGGCCCCATCTGCGGGAAGGGGATCTGCCGGTAGACAGGGCGGCCCGCGCCCTCCTTGTCGAGGATGGCGTTCAGGGTCAGCGACTGGATGTTGTTGAGGATGTTGACGGCGATCTTCTTGCCCTTGAGGTCGGCGACGCTCTTGATGTCCGAGTCCTTGGGCACGAGGACGTCCATCATGTGCGGCGCCACCCGGGCCCCCTCGGCAAGGACGCGGACGTCCAGGGTCCCCTTCTCGTGCGCCTGCAGGAAGGTGACGTAGTTCGCGCTCGCGATGACGTCGACCTGGCCCCTGGACAGCGCGGGCAGCGCCTGGATGCTCTGCTGGACGGGCTGGATGCGCACATCGAGGCCCTCCTTCTCGAACAGGCCCCGGTCCTGCGCAAGGTAGAGGGTCGCGTCGTCGGCCAGCGGGAGCGCGGCGACGGTGACGGTCGACTTCTCCAGCCCGTTGTCGCCGGGGGCGGGCCCGTCGGAGTGGGACTCACCGCCGCAGGCCACGGCGGTCATCACCAGGGCGATCGCAGCGGCGGTCAACTTCCCTTTCTCTAACCAGACTTGACGCATCGTCATGTGGCATGCCTACCCCCCTGCCGCACTCCCGACGCCCTCACAACGTTCGTTTCAGTGCTGTTGCGGTTTCTGCGGCGTCGCCTCGCTCGGGCGTACGACGACGTATCCCTCGCCCTGCAGCACCAGTTGCACCGCCTCCCCGGAGCCCCCGCGCATCATCGAGCCGATGGACTGTGACCGGTGCAGCGAGGTCTCGAGGCCGGCGGTCCAGCCGACGATCGCGTCCGTGTCTACGTACACGGGCTGCTGCGGCGAGACCGGGATGACCAGTGGGTTGCCCTCGCAGACGAGCCCGAGGCTGCCCTGTCCGGTGAAGACGCTGTTGAACAGGCCGCCGCCGGTGATGCCCGCGCCCTTCACCGTCTTGATCTCGTACGACAGGGAGGCGTCGAAGCACAGCACATTGCGGCCGCCCACGGTGAAGACGTCTCCGGGGTCGATGTCGACGATGAAGCAGTTCTGCGCCTCCTGCGCGAACCAGGCCTCCCCCTGTCCTCGCACCGCCATGAGGGGCAGTCCCTCGCCGGTGACGACTCGCTTGAGCATGCCGCCGACTCCCTGACCCTTGCGCTCGAACTTCAGGTTGCCGCGGTAGGCGATCATCGCTCCCTGCCGCGCGAACATCTCGCCCTGGACCGCGTACTTGATCGACTTGGCGTTCTGCACGCTCATGCCCACGGTGGTGGCGGGCTGCACCATGTACTCGCTGGAAAACAAGTCACCTTTCATCCGGGCATCGTGTCCCGGACGTNCCTTTCATCCGGGCATCGTGTCCCGGACGTGCGCGTTCCGCCAAGGCGCGTCACCTGGCGCGCCTTGGCGGAACGCACGGCGGGGCGGCCGACGCCCGTTCGCGTCGACCGCCCTGTGGGGTGTGGACAGCCGTCAGAAGGTCAGCTTCCAGCTGTTGATGGTGCCGGTGTCCTGGGCGGCGACGTCCTGCACGCGCAGCTTCCAAGTGCCGTTGGCGGTCTCGCTGGAGGCGTTGACGCTGTAGGTGGTCTTGACGTTGTCGGCCGAGTCCGAGCCACTGGAGGCCTTGAGGCGGTAGGCCGTGCCGTCCGGGGCGATCAGGTCGATCACCAGGTCACCGCGGTAGGTGTGGGTGATGTCGACGCCGACCTGCAGGGCGGAGGGCGCGTTGCCGCTGCGGCCGCTGACCGTGATCGGCGACTCGACGGCCGACCCCGCGTCCGGGATGGAGACGGACGAGGTGCTGGTGAAGGTGGTGCCCCCCGTGGAGCCGCCGGACCCGCTCACCGCCTGCACCGTCTTGGTCGCGTCCGCGAGACCGGCACCGCAGCCACCGGAGCATGTGCCGGGCAGGGCACGGGCGTTGGTCTTGATGCCCGACTCGATCTGGGCCGGGGTCAGCGCGGTGCTCGCCGACTTCATCAGCGCGGCGAGACCCGCGATGTGCGGGGCGGCCATGCTGGTGCCCTGGTAGTACGCGTACGACTCCGTGCTCGGCGTCTTCGCGCCCGAGTTCAGCGTGGACAGGATGCCGTTGGCGGTGCCGGTGCTGGTCTGGCCACCGGGAGCCGCGATGTCGACGACCGAGCCGTAGTTGGAGTAACTCGCCTTGGAACCCGAGCGGTTCAGTGCGGCGACCGAGATGACGTTGTTGCAGCTCGCCGGGGAGTAGTTGGCCGCGTTGGCGTTGCTGTTGCCGGCCGCGACGACGACCGTGGTGCCGCGGCCCACTGCGGCGTTGATCGCGCTCTGCGTGGCGGAGCTGCACGCGCCACCGCCGCCGAGGCTCATGTTGATGACCTTGGCGACATTGGAGTTGGCCGGGATGCCGGAGACGGTGCCGCCCGACGCCCAGGTGATGGCGTCGATGATGTCGGAGTCGTAGCCACCGCACTTGCCGAGGACGCGCACCGGGGAGATCTTCGCGTTGTACGCGATGCCCGCGACGCCCTTGCTGTTGTTGGTGGCGGCGGCGATGGTGCCCGCGACATGGGTGCCGTGCCACGAGGAGTCGCTGGCGGGGGCGCCGTCGCACTCTCCCTCGGCGTTCCAGTCGCCCGGGTCGGCCGGGTTGCTGTCGCGCCCGTTGCCGTCGACCGCGACCGCGGTGTCGGAGATGAAGTCGTAGCCGCCGACGATGTTGGCGGCGAGGTCGGAGTGCGTGACGTAGCCGGTGTCGATGACGGCGACGGTCACACCGCTGCCCGTGGCCGTGCCCCAGGCACCCGGGACGCGCATGCCCGCGGTGGTCTCGAACAGGTCCCACTGCTTGCTGTACTCGGTGTCGTTCGGGTCCGCCAGCGGCTTGTTGAGGCGGTCCGGTACGACGTAAGCGACCTGCGGGTCGGCCTGGTACTCGGCGACGACGTCGGCGACGTCGGCCTTGCCGAGCCGGTCACCCAGGTCGACCAGCGCGGCGCCGGTGCCGAGGCGGCGCTGGAACTTCAGGCTCTCGTCGGCCTCGCGGCCCTTGGCCTTGGCGTCGGCGGAGGCGGCCGAGTTGGACTTGGCCTCGGCGGCGCCCGACTTGTAGCCGACGATCAGCCGCTCGGCCGGGGCGGCCACGGCGGATGCGGCGGTGGTGGCGGTCTTCTCGGCGGGGACCGCGGCGCCCGCGGTTCCGGCCAGCGCGAGGGAGGTGGTCCCGGCCAGCAGGGTCGCGGAGATCGCGGTGACGGATATCAGCGTCCGTCTCGCAGGGCGTGGAGTACGCAAGAGTGTGCCTTTCGTGGCCGGCTCCGGGCAGCACGCAGCGGCTGTACGGAGCAGCGGCGCGGAGCAGCGTACGGAGCAGCGGTCGAATCGCTTCGTCGTCGAAGCGGCGGGGGGTGCATTCGAGAAGGCGCGGCGGCCGGCCAGGCGCGAGCGACCATCCAGGGGTTACCTGTGGTTCAGCTGTGGCTCGAACAATAAGTGGAGCCCTGATCCCACGGATACGGGGAAAACCCTCGATCCGATGGCTGAGAACCCTCGCCCGCCATGAACTCGCCGCGTCCCGCGGCGACGGCACTCCCCCGTCCTTGCCTTGATTGACTCCCTGACGGGGGTGGAACTGTAGCCGTACGCTGGTCCGCACTATCAAGACGGACCAGATGGACCAGACGGACGATACGGAACAGACGAACAAGACGAACAAGACGAACTCGATGACAGCTGGTGGCGATCGGGAGGTCACGGGGGTGGAAGGGCGCAGCCCTGCGCGGGTTCGCAATGAGTTGGTGGCCGAAGTCGTCGACGTATTACAGGAGTCGGCCACGGTGCGGCACGCGAACAGTGCCGATCTGTGGGTGAGCATGCTGAGCCAGGAACTGGCCACGCCGGTGGAGCCGTTGCGCAATGAGGCGTTGCGTCCGTGGCTGCTCCAGCTGGTGGAGAGTTGCGCGCAGCTTCCTGACGGACTGTCCTGTCTGGTGCGCTGTCTCAGATATGTGGAACAGCAGTCCGTCGCCATCGCGTCGTTACGGCGTCTGGTGGACGAGTGGGAGGCAGTGGATTTCTTCGATGGCGCGGACCTGCATCCGCTGCGGCCGGTGCTGCACGAGATGCGGTCTTCGGCGGGTCTCGCGGCGATGGCGCGGCGGGCCAGCCGGTCGCGTATCCAGGAGCTGCCCGAGTGGTGCGATACGGGCTGGGCGGTCTTCCTGCGGCTGGCCGGAGACAATTCGGCCGCCAGTGAACTGCCGGTGAGCATGGCGTTTTTGGCGCTGGCCGCCGATCAACTCGTGGAGGACGGACAGGCGGAGGCGGCGGAGCTGCTGCGCCGCTGGAACCGTCGGCAGGCCGGCGCGTGGGGCCTGGAAGACAAGATGGCCGACTGGCAGCGCGGTGGCGTCGCCCAGGTACCGCCCTCCCTGGTACCGGCCTACTTGATGATCCAGTTCGAGCCGGACGGTGTGGACCGCGACCGGTACTACCTCTCCCACTGGCGGCAGTCGGACGCGGAGGGCTGGCATCCCGTTCCGGGCGAAACGCTGCATCTTCACCGCGACGACCTTCCTGGCGAGGTCGAACAGCTCATCGAGCAGACCGAGGAGCGATGGGCGGACCTGAGACAACCCGTGGTTCTCGAGTTCATCCTTCCGTGGGAATTGCTGGGAGAGCCGGTGGAGTGGTGGCACAAGGAGTCGTCCTCGTCGTCCCCGACTCCGCTGGTGATGGACTACGCCGTCCTCGTCCGCAGCTTCGAGCGGCTGCGCAAGGCCGCCTGGCACCGGCCCTGGCACAAGAAGTGGCGGCAGCTCAAGGAGAAGCCGGCGGACAGCCACTCGTACTGGAACCGTCCCGGCCGGTCGCACTTCCACCTGGAGCTCGAACTGAAGGAGGACGAGCATGCGGTCTGTCTGGTGCTCAGTCAGCCGCCGGGCACCGACTCCCCGTCCAGCCAACAGGAGTTCATGGCAGGCCTGCGCGCGGGTGTGCCCGCGATGATCTGGCACCGTGGCGACTGCGACGACCCCACTTTCAAGGAGGCGGTGGCCGACATCGTGCAGGACAGGGGTCTGGCCGGTCTGGTGGAGCGCGCCGGAAAATGGCGCAGGGAGGCTCTGGCGGTGGGGCCCGAACGCTGGGACAACCACGTGGGACGCCATCTCGCGATTCTGGTCGACGACGCGGAGCGCAGACCCGGTCCACCAGGCCCGGACCGTGCGCCGGTGCAGCCTTGAACCGGCCGCACCGAAGCACGGCCATGGACCGCGTGCGCTCGGCGAGAGAAGGAGGCCGCGCCGTGAACCAGCATGCCTCCACTGCCGTACATGCGTTCCCTCCTGGTGCCGTGCTCCCTCGCATGCTTTTGCGCACACCTCGCATGAGCCCCCCTACGCACTTGCCCGGAGAGCTCACGCACTGCGAGGCTTTGCCTGTGGACGTCACGCATGCCCGCGGTCTGCGGGACTCCGCGCACCTCTCACCGTCACCTCGACGCTTTGAGAGCACCTATGCACGATGACGATGGTCAGGGACCAGCACCGGCTACGCGGGCCCGACAGGAGGCCGCACACGTCCTGAGCAGGCTCGGCCGACCGGGGGGCCAGGAGCCCTCGGAGGCGCTCCTCGTCATCGACACCCACCTGACGATGAAGCTGTGGGACCGGGCCGTCGGCGAGCTGGCCGGTGAACTGGACCGTGCGGGGGACTTCACCCGGGTCCGGGTGGTGCGCCTGCTGGGGACGGACGAGACCGATCCGGCGCGGATGCGGCTGGAGGAACCGCTCGGCGACGGCGCGCGGGTGCGCCGTGTGGTGCTGATGCTGACCGACGGGCTGGCCGCCGGATGGAGATCGGGCGCGGTACAGCCCCTGCTGCGTACTTGGGGACGTACGTCCCCCGTCGCCGTCGTCCACCTGCTGCCCCAGCAGCTGTGGTTCCGTACGGGGCTCGACGTCTCCCGGGTGCGGATCCGTGCCCCCCGCGCCTGGGCGGCCAACAGCGAGTTCGACTGGGAACCGCGCGTCGCCCCGGTGGAATTACCCGGCACAGACGAACACGAGACCGAAAGAGATGAAAGAAACGAAAGAGATGAAGGGGACTCCGACGGGGACGCCGACGCCGGCTCCGTCGTCATACCGGTCCTCGCTCTGACCAACAGCTGGGCGGCGGCCCTGACGCGCCTGGTCTCGGGGCGGGAGCCGGACTGGCTGGATCTGTCCGCCATTCAGGCCAGGGAGTGGAAGCGCAGGCCCGACGCCGCGCGTGGCCTCCCCTGGGTGGGGCACGTCCCGGACCCGCAGAGCACGGTGCCCGCGGCGGAACGTGTCTCGGAGTTCCGGGCCGGCGCCTCCCCCACGGCGTTCACGCTCGCGACCCGGCTGTCCGCCGCGCCGCTGAGTCTTCCCGTCATCCAGCGGATCGTGGGGACGACTCCGGGCGCGGGCCCGGCCCATGTGTCGGAACTGCTGATGAGCGGTCTGGTCAGGGCCGGCCGGGTGCGCGGCGAGGGCCCGGCGGATGTGGCGTTCACCTTCGCTCCCGACATCCGCGAGGAACTCCTGGCCCTGGGCCGCCGGAGCGACACCGCGCGAATTCTGCGTGACGTACGCGCGTCACTGACCGCGAACGCGGACGACGAAGCCGCCTCGCCCCTGCCACCGCCCGGCGAACCGCTGGACACCCTGGCCATGCCGCGTGTGAACAGTCGCAATATCGCATTCCTGCGCGTGGAGCTCGCTGCGCTGCGAGCGCTATCGGGGCGGTACGCGCAGCGTGCCGCCATGTTGGCCAGGGTGTTGCACTGGCACGATCGGCGATACGCGGTCAGCCTGGAGAAAACACCTCACCTTTCGTCAGGTCCCGCACCGTCCGGGCCGGGGGCAGCTGAACACGGTGCTCCCCCCCATTCTCGAACCGTTTCTGAAGGAGCATCGGAGATGTCGACTACGCCCCAGCGAACGGTGGAGGGGGACCGCACATCACAACCGCGCGTCTGGGGAAATCTGCCGCCCCGAAATCCCAATTTCACCGGCCGCATGGCGCTGCTGGAACGGCTTGACGAGCGTCTGCGAGAAGGCACGACCACGGTTCTGCCGGAAGCGATTCACGGTATGGGCGGTGTCGGCAAAACACAGCTCGCCATCGAGTACGCGTATCGCCACCAGTCGGAGTACGACATCGTGTGGTGGATTCCCGCGGAACGGCCCGGCCAGATCGGGCAGGCGCTGGTCGAGCTTGCCGGACGCCTGGGGCTGGAGACCAGCACCGAGGCCAATATCGCGGGTCCCGCGGTCCGCGAGGCGCTGCGCGAGGGGCGGCCCTTCTCCCGTTGGCTGCTCATTTTCGACAATGCCGATAATCCGGAGCAGGTACGTCACTATTTTCCGACGGGCGGCAACGGAACGATCCTGGTCACCTCCCGCAACCGGCGGTGGGGGCTGGTCGGCGGCTCCCTCGAAGTCGATGTGTTCACCCGCGAGGAGAGCAAGGAACTGCTGCGCCGCTCCGGGCCGCCTCTCCAGGAGGACGAGGCCGATCAGCTGGCCGAGGCGCTGGGAGACCTGCCGCTGGCGCTGGAGCAGGCCGCCGCCTGGCGGGCGGAGACGGGTATGCCCGCCGCTGAATACCTTCGGCTGTTCGAGAACAAGCGCACCGAACTCCTCGAAGTGGCTCCGCCGCCGGACTACCAGCTGCCAGTCGCCGCGGCCTGGAACGTCTCCCTCGACCATCTGGAAACCCGGAGCCCGGCCGCCCTCCGGCTATTGCAGCTGTGTTCCTATTTCGCCCCGGACCCGATCTCCCGCTCCATCTTCTCCGGTCTCGGGAACAGCAGTATCTTCCCCGAACTGGACGCGACGCTGAACGATCCGATGAAGCTCGCGCGCGCCATAAGGGAGGTGAACCGCTACTCCCTCGCGCGGATCGACCACCGCACGAACTCGATCGAGATGCATCGCCTGGTCCAGCTCGTGCTGAACAACCGCATGACCGCCGAAGAGCAGGCCCGTATGCGCCACGGCGCCCACACCCTGCTGGCCGCCGCCGACCCGAAATCCCCGGCCAACCCGGGGAGTTGGTCCCGGTATGCCGAGCTCTACGGTCATGTCATCGCCTCCGACGCGGTCAAGTCCGACCAGCCGTGGGTGCGGCAGCTGGTCATGAATATCGCCAACTACCTCTACTACTGGGGCGACCACGAGGTCTCGCTCGACTTCTCCGAGCAGGCCTGGGACTCCTGGCGCACCATTTTCGGCGAGGAGGACCAGCAGACGCTCCTCATGGGGCAGTGGCTCTGCTTCATGTATCTGGTCGTGGGCCGCTTCGACGACGCGGCCACGCTGGTGGCCCAGCTCCGGGAGATCTATGTGCGGACCGCCCCCGCCGACGGCGAGGACACCCGAGAGGACGCCCTGGACGCGATCAACCTCGAAGCCGCCGTACGCCGCGTCGAAGGCAGGTTCGCCACCGGCGCCGAGCTGGACGAGATCGCGTACGAGCGGGCCCGCAGGGCCTTCGGCGAGGACGATCCCACCACCCTCAACACCGCCCACAACCTCGGGGTGAGCCTGCGCTCGGCCGGAGAGTTCCGCCGGGCCCTGGAACTGGACCAGCACACGTTGGCACTCAAGCTGCGGCTGTTCGGCCGCGACGACCAACGGACCCTGATCACCGAGAACTCCGTCGCCATCGATGTGCGCGAGACGGGAGACTACGTCGGTGCGCGTTCCCTCCAGGAAGCCGCTCTGGATGCGTACCGCGATGTGTTCGGCCGCGGAAACCCCGCCACCATCGCTGTGATGCGCCAGCTCAGCGAGGCCTGCCGCAAGGCGGGCGACCACGCCCGCTCTCTCGAACTGGCCACGGAGGCCTACGGAAAGTTCACCCGGCGCTACGGCGACGCCCACCCCCAGTCGCTGTCAGCCGCGCTGGCCCTGTCGGTGGCCCTGCGCCAGAACGGCGATCTGCAGGCGGCCCGCGCGCGCGGCGTCAACGCCTGCAAGGACTACCGCGAGGTCTTCGACCCGAACCATCCGCATGTCCTGGCCTCGGACATCAACCTCGCGGTCACCCTGCGGCTGCTCGGCCAGCCGGAGGAGGCGCACCGCCTGGACGAGGCCGCTCTCGCATCCCTCACCGAGCGGCTCGGCACGGCTCACCCCACCACCCTCAACTGTGCGATCAACCTCGCCAGTGACCTCGCCGCTCTCGGCAACCACGCCGAGGCCCGCACCCGGGGCGAGGCGACGCTGCCCCTGTGCCTGTCCACCTTCGGCGCGGACCACCCGACCACGTTGGCGTGCGCCGGGAACCTGGCGATGGACCTCATCGCCGTCGGCGCCGAGGAGGAGGGCACCGCGCTCCGCCAGGACACTCTCGAGCGGATGGAGCGAGTTCTCGACGCCCCACGGCTGCGAGCCGACCCGAGCACCGCACACCCGGCGACGCTGCAGGCCAAGGAAGGGCAGCGGGCCAACTGCGACATCGACCCGCTGAGGCTGTGACCGGTCAGGGCCGGGGGCGACTCGACGGCATGCGCAGAACCCAGTGTCCTTGATCGTCAGTTCGATTCAGGACACTGACGTTCCGTCCGCCAGCCCTGGCCTAGTCCTAGCCCTGGCCCTGCCCCAGCCACTCCGCGAGGCGCACAGGGTCCGGGGCCCGGTCCGTGGCGGCCTCGACCGCTTCGTGCACGGCACGGGCCCGCTCCGGAAAGCGGAGCAGTACGCGGGAGGCGGCCTTCCGGACCTGCCCCTCACCGGCAAGTGCCCGCCCCAGACCGACCCAGGCTGCCACGGGTGCGCCCTTGCCGGAGAGCTGCGCGACGAAGGCGGCTCGGGCTCCGGCCCGGTCGTCGCAGGCCAGCAGGACGTCCGCCGCGGTGGCGCCCTCGACCCCAGCGGCATCTTGGGAGGCCTGGGCGGCAGCCTGCCGCCAGGCCCCGTCGGGCTCGCTGAGGCGATGCCGAATCAGGACGGCCGCAGTGTCCAGGAAACGGAACTCACTGTCCGGCACCAGTTCGGGCTCGGCGGTCAGGCCGGCCGGCGCGCGGTCATCGCCCCGCTGCCAGGCCCGCACAGTCTCCTCCACGGCCGCGGCGGGAGGCCGTAGATGGTGCGCACGCCAGCGGGCCCGGTGGTCGGCTGCCGCCTCCCGGGCCAGCTCCGACTCGGCGTCCGGAACCGGGTCGGCCAGCCACTGTGCGCACTGACCGCGCAGCTCCTCGATCAAGTGCCGCCCCAGGGGTGTCAGCCGTTCGTGACCGCGCACCAGATTCAACGTGGCCCATACCTGCGCACGCCACAGGGCGAACTCGAAGTGCGCCGACGAGGCCTGCGCGGCACCAGCGGCGTACCGATGGACGCGCCAGAAACGGGTGACCCCCGTGAAGGCGTAGATCCCCTGTAACAAGCCGCTCAGCGGACGAGGATCATCCCGCCAAGGGGCGTAGAACAGCTCCTGTGGATCCTGCGCGGCCTGGGCGATGCTCAGCGGTTGCAGGTGGATCAGGCCGCCCAGCTTGGTGTGCTGGAACTCGTGCACCAGCGTGGCGGCGAGTTGCGGCACGTCGTCCGGACAGGACGCCGTGACACCTCCGAACGCGTCCCCGGCCGTCCCGCTGTACGGCCGGAACCTTTCCCTCGTCGGCGTGGGAGCCATCGACAGCAGCCCGTGCCGCATTCCCTCGGCGCTCTCCGGCTCGTCCCGCAGCAGGATCTCCCACGCGTCGGCGAGCATGCCCTCCCATGCCTCAGCCTCGGCAGCGGACAGGAGCCGGGGCTCGCTCGGGCGGGGGAACGTCCGGTAGGGGTCCAGTTCTTCGAGGGGCAGGCGCTTGGGACGCTCTCCGGACTCCAGTACGACGTGGCGCACCGCATGCCAGCCAGGACCGCTCGTCTCCGCATCCCGCGGAACCAGCACCTGACCGTGCTCGCCACTGATCGTCAACTCACGTCGCCTGGCCTCGACTTGGGCCACGCTCCATGGCTCACGCACGGGCAGCACCGCGCACCCCAGTGTCGGCAGCGGCACCAGGCCACGGCGCACGGGTACGGCCAACGAGAAGTCCAGACCGGCCCGGGCACCGGCCGCGGCGGCCAGCGCCGACAGGTGTCCGAGTACCACCCACAAGGGGGCGTCCTCTGAGGACTTGCCTCGCATCTGACGCAGCGCGAGGGACACCCACATACCGGTGGGCGGGGACATCAGGACGTCCTCGAACACCTCGGGCGCCTGCCGCTGGACGCGTTCGAGGAGGGACCAGGCATCCCGGTGCGACAGCGCCGTCCCATACGCCTGCGGTGGCTCGCCCTTGGAAACGCCCTCGTCGAGAGCCCGCAGAAGCAGCAGTCGACGGCTGCGCTCGGCGGCCAGTATCTCCGCGGCCGCGGCGCCGCCGCCTTCGCCCCGGACAAGGGTCCGTAAGCTCACCGCCGACAGTTGGTGGAACGGCAGGTCCGCCGAGGCCGTGGGCTCACCCGGCATAGGGACTCCCCACCACCGAGCCGATCCCCTCAGTCGGGACGTGACGGGTTGTGCCCCGACTCCGTGATGGACTGAGGGTCGTCGATGTGGTGCAGCAGCCGCTCCAGTGACTCGGCGATGGCCGTGCTGTCCATGGAGCGCAGCGCTTCAAGAGAAACCCCCGAGAGATCTACGAGACCGGACTCGACGGCAGGAATCGATTGCTCCACGGCTGCCAAGTCCCCTCCCGTAATTTCCTTGTCCGCGCGGTCCGTGCCCTCATCATGATGACCCAGCGCGGCGCAAGCCGAAACCCCGCAACCAGGCCGCGCCGCGAGATCAAGTCAGCCGTAATGCCGGGCCAGTTGGGCCGCCTCATGGTCGACACGGGCCACTTCCGAGGACGGCCCCTCCAGCAGACGTACGGTCTCCAGCAACTGATCGAGGGTGCCCGGATAGCGCAGACAGGTGCGCACGATCCCGTACACGTCCATCCTCAGCCGGGGATCCCGCGGGCTGTTGGCCGCGACCTGAGCGTCGATGCTGTCCAGCACCAGGGCCAGGCTGTTGGCGTTGCGCAGCGAGGGAAGCTCCACCAAGGCATCGACGAGGTCGGCGAGTTGGCGCAGCGGCACATCGGCGGGCAGCGCGGCCAGACCGGTGACACAGGGGGCGTGTACGGGGTCCGCGGCGGACCCGAGCCGCTCACGCGCCGGAAGGCCGGCGTACTGGTGGAACCGCTCCAGCTCGGTGGCGGACAGCACGTCGTACCAGTGCTCGACACGGCTGGCGGCCAGCCTCCCCCGCCCGTCGGAGCGGTGATGGGCGCCCACCACTCCGATCACGGCGCCGTCGCTCCACACCACGGCACCCGCCATGCCTTCCCAGGGCGAGCGCTGCGGTTCGCTGTCGTCCGTCGGCGCGACGACGGCCAGTTCGAGGGTGCCCTCCCGGCGGTTGGACAGTACGGAGACCGTTCCCGTGACGTGGCAGGAGTCCCGGTACTGGCCGACGGCGCCGTCGTCGTCGAGGAGGCGCATGCTGTCCGTCCGCAGTTTGAACCGTGGAAAGCCTATCGCGCTGAAAGGCAGCACCACGTCGGCGTCGGGCACCGCGGCGTAGCGGGGGTGCTCGCTGCCTCCGGGCACGGACGGCGCGCCCGTGATCTCCAGCAGGGCGACATCGGCGGCTTCGGCGAGGAGCACGACGTGGGCGTCGGCGCTCCACTCCCCCGGTCGATCGGCATCGACGCGCACCCGTACCGACGTGACCGGCCCCGCCACCACGTGCGCCGCCGTCAGCACGCACCGCGCTCCCACCCGGTAGCCCGACCCGCGCCGCCCGGGCTCCGCACCGGGCCGGCTCACCAGTACTTCGGCGGCTCGCACCGGCTCCAGCCCGTGTGCCACCGCTGACATCAGACCCGGTGGGTGGTTCCGGTCCCCGTGGCGGCTTCCCCGCGCGACCGCCCGCTCATTCCCGCGACTTCCCTCACCTGGCCCTTGTCTACGACGGGAGCTCGGCCCAGACGACGCGGCCGCTTCCGTCGGCGGTGTCCGTGACTCCCCAGTCGCTGCTCAGTTCGCTGATCAGCATGAGCCCGCGTCCATTCTGGTCGTCGGGCTTCGGCCGGCGCGCTTCCGGGAGGGTGCGGGAGCAGTTCTGGTCCTCGACCTCGATGTGCAGCAGCTCTCCGGAGGTGCGCAGTCGGCACACGATCAGGTCGCTCGCCGTGTGGATGATGGCGTTGGTGACGAGTTCGGAGGTCACGAGGACCACGTTGTCACCGGCCTCGCGGCTCGTGCCCCACTCGCTCAGCAGCTCGCGCACATTGCGGCGGGCCACTGCCACCGACGCGGGGTTCGCGGGCAGGCCGAACACGGCTGTCTTGTGGAGGTGTTCGTCCTCGGGCAGTCGGCCCAACGGCTGGGGGAGGGAGGGCGTAGCCATCGCCGTTCGCCTTTCGTCTGCCTTCGCACCACAGGCGGCGTGCCGGTGTCGCACCGTCCGGCCTCGTCGCACGATGCGACCAACTACTCGCCGTGAGCGACCAGCTGCGGCCCCTGCTCCCCCAACTGGGCCGCGCGACCGCTTCGTTCACCGGGCCGGGACGATACGACCACTGTGACACCTGCCAACTACACCTCGCAACCAACAACTTGAAAATTGCATTTTGTAGCGCACAGAGCCGCCCCGGAGACGGATGATCGTGACAGACTGCGATCTAGAAGCCCGAGCGTGAGCGTGAGGGGGTAGGTCGTGACCGCGGAAACCGAGTGGGGCGGCGCCCCTTCCGTGCTGCGCATGATCCTCGGCAGGCAGCTCGAGGAGCTGCGGACCCGGGCCGGTCTGACGTACGAGCAGGCGGGCGCGGCGATCGGGGTCAGTCACTCCACGATCCGTCGCATGGAAGCCGCGAAGGTGGCCCGGCTCAGGCTCACGGACGCCGAGAAACTGCTTCAGGTCTACGGCGTGCGGGACCAGCAGGAGATCGACACCTTCCTGAAGTCGGTCCGCGAGGCCAACAAGCGCGGTTGGTGGCACACGTACCGTGATGTGCTGCCGGACTGGTTCGCCGCGTATCTGAGTCTGGAGCAGGCGGCGCTGCAGATCCGTGCGTACGAGGCGGAGTTCGTCCACGGCCTGCTGCAGACCGAGGCCTATGCGCGTGCGCTGCTGAGTGCGGGCAATCCGCATGCTCCGGCCGACGCGACCGAGCGCCGGGTCGCGCTGCGCATGGAGCGTCAGGAACTGCTGTCCCGTCCGAAGCCGCCGCGCGTGTGGATCGTGATGGACGAGACGGTGCTGAGGTGGCCGGTCGGCGGGCCCGAGGTGATGCGCGCCCAGATCGACCATCTGATCGCGGTCAACGCGCTTCCCCATGTGACGGTACAGATCATGCCGTTCGGGAACGGTCCGCATCCGGCCATGCGGGCCGGCGCGTTCCATCTCTTCCGGTTCAGGGCCCGCGAGTTGCCCGACATCGTCTATCTCAGCGGCCTGGTGGGCGCTGTCTATCTCGACAAGGAAGACGACGTCCTGGTCTATCGCGAGGCCCTGGACCGGCTGGGCGCCCAGTCGGCGCCCGCCGGCAAGACCGAGGCTCTCCTCGGTGCGATACGCAAGGAGCTCTGACAGTGCACCACCACATACACAGCGGGATGCCGTCCCGGGATCTCGGCACGCAGGACTGGTACAAGCCGTGGAGCGACGACGCGGGAGGCGCCTGCGTCGAGGTGAAGAAGCTGCGCGACGGACGGGTCGCGCTGCGTCAGTCCACCGACCCCGACGGCCCGGCCCTGGTGTTCACCCCGCGTGAGATGACGAGCTTTCTGGCGGGCGTGAAGGCGGGTGACGCCGACTTCCTCCTGTGAACACCCCTGTCTTCTCTGAACACCCTTGTTTTTCTTGAGCGTTCGCATCATTCGCATCGTTCGCATGTGAGCGCGCCAGTTACCGACGATTTGATGGGAGGGGCTGCGTGCCCGACAACGGATGGCCGGCCGACCGTATCGACACCGAGAGCGCACACTCCGCGCGCATCTACGACTACATCCTCGGCGGAAAGGACTACTACCCCGCCGACAAGGAAGCGGGCGACGCCATGTCGCGGGAGTGGCCCGCCCTGCCGATCCACATGCGAGCCAACCGCGACTGGATGAATCGCGCCGTGCGCTGGCTGGCCGAGGAGGCGGGGATGCGCCAGTTCCTCGACATCGGCACCGGCATTCCCACTTCCCCCAACCTCCATGAGATAGCCCAGTCGGTGGCCCCCGAGTCCCGGGTGGTCTACGTGGACAACGACCCCATCGTCCTCACTCTCTCCCAGGGCCTGCTGGCCAGCACCCCCGAGGGCCGGACCTCGTACGTCGAGGCGGACATGCTCGACCCCGCGAGCATCCTCGCCGCCCCGGAGTTCCGCGAGACGCTCGACCTCACCCAGCCGGTCGCCCTCACCGTGATCGCGATCGTCCACTTCGTTCTGGACGAGGACGACGCGGTCGGCATCGTCCGCCGTCTCCTGGAACCCCTCCCCTCGGGCAGCTACCTGGCGATGTCCATCGGCACCGCCGAGTTCGCGCCTCAGGAGGTGGGGCGTGTCGCGCGCGAGTACGCGGCCCGCAACATGCCCATGCGGCTGCGTACGTTCGCGGAGGCCGAGGAGTTCTTCGAGGGCCTCGAACTCGTGGAGCCCGGCATCACCCAGGTCCACAAGTGGCACCCGGACGGATCGAGCACGGAGCCCATCCGGGACGAGGACATCGCGATGTACGGGGCGGTGGCCCGCAAACCTTGATGTGGCGGACCGCGCCGCCCCCACGGGGCGCGGTCGACCTCGCGGGCCCCATTGAATGTTTGATTCAGCATCTCTAGCATCCCCCGGTGGGTCCATTCACCCATCGAGGAGATCCCGTGCTCTCAGCCACTCGTGCCCCTCGTGTCACTCGTGTAGGAGTCAGGAGATGGACGCGGCGACCGGCGCTGCTGGTCGCCGCTTTGCTGACGGCCGTCTGCGTGACGGCCCCGCCGTCGGCGGCGGTGGAGGGGCCGGCAACCACCGTTCCGAAGGTGTGGCCGACTCCCCGGAGTGTCAAGGCGGGTTCGGGCCGTCTCACTGTCCCCGACCGGGTCGTGCAGGTGGTCGGGCCCCGGACCGATCCGTCGGCCCGGCGTCTCGTCGAAACCGTCCTGCGGGGCGCCGGAGTCGGCAAGATCATCACTGTGGGCGAAGGCGACAAGCCTCCGGCGGCCGGACTCACGGTCTTCGTGGGCGGCCCCGGCGAGAACAGCGCCACGGGGAAGGCACTGAAACGCCTGGGCGCCGAGTCCCCGGCAGGCCTGGCTCCGCAAGGGTATGTCCTGGCGTCCGGGCGCACGGACGGCCGGGCCGTCGTCGCCCTGTCCGGCGTCGACACCACCGGCACGTACTACGCGGCCCAGACCCTGCGCCAACTCGTCACCAAGACCCGTGGATCCCGTTATGTGGTCCCCGAAGTGACGGTGCGGGACTGGCCGGCGGCGGCGCTGCGCGGAGTCATCGAGGGCTTCTACGGAACCCCCTGGACGCAGGCCGAGCGGCTGGACCAGCTGGACTTCTACGGTCGTACGAAGCAGAACGTCTACGTGTACTCGCCCAAGGACGACCCGTACCTGCGGGCGCGGTGGCGCGACGCGTATCCGCCCGCCGAGCTGGACCGGCTCAGGGAACTCGTCGACCGGGCCGACGCCAACCACGTCCGCTTCACCTACGCCCTGTCGCCCGGGCTGTCGGTCTGCTACTCCTCGGATGCCGATATCAAGGCCCTCACCGCCAAGTTCGACTCGCTCTACGCCATAGGCGTCCGCTCCTTCGCGATCCCGCTCGACGACATCAGCTACACGAAGTGGAACTGCGACGCCGACGAGAAGGAGTTCGGCACCGGCGGCGGCGCGGCGGGAACGGCCCAGGCACATCTGCTCAACCGGGTGTGGCAGGACTTCTCCGCCGGTCATTCCCGTCTGCAACCGCTGGAGATGGTCCCCACCGAGTACTCCGACCTGACCGACACCCCCTACAAGAAGGCCCTGCGGGAGAAGCTGGACCCTGCCGTGGTGGTGGAGTGGACCGGGGTCGGCGTGATCGCACCGACCATCACCGCCGACCAGGTCGAGCGGGCCCGCGAGGTGTACGGCCACCCGATCCTGATCTGGGACAACTACCCCGTCAACGACTACGTCACCAGCCGCCTGCTGCTCGGCCCCTACAACGGCCGCGAACCCGGTGTGGCGAACGTGGCGACCGGAGTGACCGCCAACCCGATGATCCAGGGTCAGGCGAGCCGGATCGCCCTGTTCACCTCCGCCGACTACCTCTGGAACCCGGACGCCTACGACCCGCGGACGGCCTTCCTCGCCTCCGTCCGCGACCTCGGTGGACCCGCCGCGGCCAAATGGCTGCGGATCTTCGCGGAGAACAACTACTCCTCCCAGCTCGACGCGACCGAATCGCCCACGCTCACCCCGCTCATCGCCGCCTTCCGCAAGGCGTACGAGCAGGACAGCGGCCTCGACCACGCCGCCGACGCGCTCAGGGCGTACTTCACCGACATGGCCGCCACGCCCCGTGAACTGCGCGCCCGCCTCGACAACCCCGGCTTCCTCACGGAGACTTCCGCATGGCTGGACAAGCTGGGCCGCTACGGCACGGCGGGCCTGACGGCCGTGGACCTGCTGCTGGCGAACAAGCGGGGCGACGCCGACGCGGTCACCACGTACTGGAAGAGACTCCGGGCGCAGCGCAAGGAGTTGGACGCGATACCCCAGCAGGTGTCGCCGGGTGTGATGGACCAGTTCCTCTACACGACGGTGATCGAGAACGCGCCCGATCCCGGCATCGACGTCTCCTTCGATCCCGGTTCCCTCGCCCTGAAGCCCGGCAGCACAAAAACGGTGACCCTGACCCTGTCCGACAAGCAGTCCACTTCCGCCCGGACGGTCTCCTGGAAGCTCGACGTGCCCGACGGTGTCACCGCCTCACCCGACGAGGGCACCCTGACCGTCCCCTCGGGAGGCGGCGCCTTGGCCACCGTCACCTTCACGGCGCGGGAGGATGCCCCCGCAGGGGTCCGTTCCGTCGTGGCGACGGGCTCGGTGGACGGCACGGCCGTCCTGGACCGCGCGATCCCGGTCCAGGTCAGCGACGGCACGGGCACACACAGGGCGCTGACGGCCAACTTCAGCGGC
Organism: Streptomyces sporangiiformans; assembly: GCF_005768555.2. GTDB lineage: Bacteria > Actinomycetota > Actinomycetes > Streptomycetales > Streptomycetaceae > Streptomyces > Streptomyces sporangiiformans. Next base: position 61,767 of record NZ_VCHX02000070.1, on the reverse strand, counting down.
GCCTCGGTCAGTTCGATCGATCTGGACTCCGGGAAGAGCACGAACATCTCCGTGGGCAGCAACCCCGGTGAGGTGATCCTCAGCGCGGACGGACGTACCGCCTACGCCGCCAACCAGGGGTCGAACTCGGTCAGCGTCATCGACGTGGCGCGCGGCACGGTCACGGCCACGGTCGCCGTGGGCCGCGTCCCGGCCGGCCTCGCGCTCGCCCCGGACGGCGACACGCTCTGGGTGGCCAACTACTCCGACAACACGGTCCAGCCAGTGGATACCGCCGATCTCAAGGCGGGCACCCCCGTCGCGGTCGGCTCCGGTCCGGAGAACATGGCCATCACCCCCGACGGCGGGACGCTGTACGTGGCCGACATCCACGACAACACCGTCACCCCGGTCGACCTCGCCACCCGGCAGGCCGGGGCTGCCATCCCGGTGGGGCCCCGCCCCTTCAACGTCGTGGCCGCGCCGGACGGCAGGACCGTGTACGTGTCCAACTCCGGGGGCTCTACCGTCACTCCGATCGACACGGCCACCCACGACACCGAGCCGACGCTCCTGGTCTCCGGCCAGGCCTACGGTCTCGGCCTGTCCCCGGACGGGCGGACCCTGTGGGTGAGCCCCAGCACCGGCGACACCGTCACCCCGGTCGACACGGTCACCGGCGCCCCCGGCACCCCGGTCGAGGTCGGCAAGTCCGCGTTCGACATCGCCCTGAACTGGAACGGCACCGAGGCGTACGTCACCACCGCCGACGGAAACGTCCTGGTACCGGTCGACACCTCGACGGGCACTCCGGGGACGCCCCTGCCCACCGGCGCCTATCCGCTCGCCGTCGCCCTCAGCCCGGTCCCCGTGGACTGACCGGGCCGGGCCGGAGGCTCATTGACGGTCACGGCCGGTGGGGCGGTGGGGCGGTGCGGCGGTGCGTGCGGATCGGGTCAGCTCGCGGTGCGGCGGATACGGCCGGCGTACCGCTTCTCCAGCTCCAGATTGCCCTCGAAGCCGCCGGGGACGTTGGCCGAGACGTAGACCGGTGGGCGGTGCCCGGCGGCCAGGAGGAGTGAGGTCGCCTCGGCGACGGCCATCTGAACCAGCATCACCCCGGTGAGCGTGGACAGGGCGCACACGGCGCCTCCGTCGGGGAGTTCGAGCAGGGCGTCGCCGCGCGGAGCGGCGTTGTCGAGTACCACGTCGGCGATGTCCATGAGCTTCTTGCCGCTGGAGTGGGAGGCGGGGACCGCGCTCGTGTGGGTCAGCGAGGTGACGGCCAGGACGCGGTGACCGTGTTCCTTGGCGTGCAGGGCCATCTCCACGATCACGCTGTTGACGCCGGAGTTGGAGACGATGACGAAGAGGTCCTCGGGCCGTGGCGAGACGAGGTCGTAGATCCGTTCGGCGACACCGGGCTTGCGCTCCAGCAGCGGGTCGTCGAGCACACTGGGGTCGTCACCGCCGTACAGGACGAGGTCGGCGATGCTCAGTCTGTTGGTGGGCACCAGTCCACCGGCGCGGCCCGCGACCTCCAGGACGATGGCCTGGGAGTGTCCGGTGCCGAACGCCTGGATGACGCCGTCCGCGCCCACACAGTCGGCGATCAGCTCGGCGGCTCGCCGCACCTCGTCACGGGCCGATTCGGTGATGCGGTCAAGGACGGCCAGGCTCTCACGCGCGAAACCGCTGGCGTTCACGGACTCGACGGACACGCGGCACTCCCCACTGGTGGATTGAACCACCATCGCATACAGCTCTCTGTGAATGAATAAAACACACGCTGGGAGCGGCGGGCAACATCCGATCACGGTCGCGCTCCTCGGCCGAACACCCTCACGACCGCCTCCCGACCACCTAGGCGCTGTCTCCCTGACCGCCGGTCCTGAATTTCAATCTGGGGGTCGTACGGTGGCTGTTACATTCTCAGCACTGAGCATCCAAGAGATCGGGAACCCCATGGAACGGACCGGCGCCGGCAACGGAATGCCCCCGACGGACGTCACCGCACTCATCCGCACCGAGCTGCCCCGCCTGGCCGGCTCGCTGCGGAAGGTGGGGGAGCTGATCCTCGAAGATCCGGCCGGTGTCACCCACTGCTCGGCCGCCGAGCTGGGCCGCCGCACCGGCACCTCCCAGGCGACGGTGACCCGCTTCTGCCGCGCCATCGGGCTCGACTCCTACCAGCACCTGCTGATCGAACTGGCCCAGGAGCGCGGCCGGGGCGAGGTATCCGACTGGGGCACCGCCGAGATCGGTCCCGACATCTCCCCCGACGACGACCTCGAGAGGGTCGTCGCGGTCGTGGGCAGCGCCGACCTGCGCGCGGTCCAGCAGACGATCGACCGCATCGACCTCGACGCCGTGGAGCGCGCCGCGCAGGCCGTCGCCCGCGCCCGGCGCATCGACGTCTACGGCGTCGGCGGCAGCGGCGCGGTGGCACAGGAGACCGAGGTACGGCTCTTCCGCATCGGCTGCTCGGTGCGCGGGTGGAACGAGGTGCACGCCGCGGTCACCTCCGCGGCCCTGCTCACCCCGGCGGACGTGGCCATCGGCATCTCCCACTCGGGATCGACCCGCGAGACCCTCGAACCGCTCGAACTCGCCAAGGAGCGCGGGGCCACCACCGTGGCCCTCACCGCGGACCCGCGCTCGCCGCTCGCCCGGACCGCGGACGTCCGGCTCATCTCCTCGTCGTCGGAGACCAGCTTCCGCACCGGCAGCATCGGCGCACGGCACTCGGTGCTGGTACTCATCGACTGCCTGTACGTACGGGTCGCGCAGCTGTCGTACCAGCGCGCGAGCGCTTCCCTGGCCCTGACCGACCACATCGCGGGTCAGCACGCGGTGAAGTCCCGCCGCGCCCGCTGAGCCATCCCCTCCATCCCTTCCGCCCGCGGTGATCACCGCGGGCGATCTGCATAGATGAACCACCGGAATAGCACACGCATGGTTGTTTGAACCATCCCGGCGGTGTCAGGATGAGGCTCAGCCGAGCCCTCGTAGGAGACCCATGCGTGTCACCGCAGTCGAGTCGACCGAGCTGTTCGTCGGTACCCCCGAGCAGCCGCACCAGGTACTGATCGCCGAGATCGGCCATGACCCCGGCCGTACGGTCCGCCTCAGCGCCGTCGGCCAGGGCGTGCGCAGCGCCGGGGAAGCGCTCGCCACGGTCGGCGACGACGGCACCGTCCGCGCCGAGATACCCATGGCCGCCGACCTCGCCTCCGGGGCCCGCTGCCCGGTGACGGTGACCGCGCGGGACGCCGACGATCCGACGCGATCCGCCGAGCGGACCGGTGAGTTCGTCGCCGCCGAACCGGGCTGGACCATGTTCATGGTCAGCCACTTCCACTACGACCCCGTCTGGTGGAACACGCAGGGCGCGTACACGGAGACCTGGGACGTCGCCGACGACCCGGCGACGAGCGGCCTGCCGGCCCGCACCTTCGACTCGCGCGGCCAGTCCGGCATGAGCCTGGTGCGCGCCCACTGCGATCTGGCGCGCCGCGACCCGGCGTACACCTTCGTGCTCGCGGAGGTCGACTACCTCAAGCCGTACTGGGACGCCTTCCCCGAGGAGCGGGCCTTCCTGCGCGAGCTGATCCGCACCGGCCGCGTCGAGATCATGGGCGGCACCTACAACGAGCCCAACACCAACCTGACCGGCGCCGAGGCGACCGTACGCAACGCCCTGTACGGAGACGGCTTCCAGCGGGCGATCCTGGGGGCCTCGCCCGAAACCGCCTGGCAGCTCGACGCGTTCGGGCACGACCCGCAGTTCCCGGGGCTCATGGCCGACGCGGGCCTCTCCTCCAGCTCGTGGGCGCGCGGGCCCTTCCACCAGTGGGGGCCCACCCTCTCCGTGTTCGGCGAGGAGCCACGGGATCCGAACCGGATGCAGTTCCCCGCCGAGTTCAGCTGGATCGCCCCGTCCGGGCGCGGCCTGCTGACCGCCTACATGGTCAACCACTACGGCGCCGGCTGGGCCATCGACAACGCCCCCACCCTCCCCGAGGCGGAGCGGGCCGCGTACAAGCTGTTCAAGGGACTCAAGCAGGTCGCGCTCACCCGCAATGTGCTGCTCCCGGTCGGCGGGGACTACGCGCCGCCGTGCCGCTGGATGATGGACATCCACCGGGACTGGAACGCCCGCTACGTCTGGCCACGGTTCATCAGTGCCGTACCGCGGGACTTCTTCGCCGCCGTGCGGGCGGAGTTGGACGCCGAGGGGCGCAAGGCCTCGCCGCAGACGCGGGACATGAACCCGGTCTACACCGGCAAGGACGTCTCGTACATCGACACCAAGCAGGCCCAGCGGTACGGCGAGGCGCTGCTCGCCGACGCCGAGGCCTGGGCGACGCTCGCCTCCCTCGTCACGGGGCGGCCGTATCCGGACGCCGCGCTCGACAAGGCGTGGCGGCAGCTCGTCTACGGTGCCCACCACGACGCCATCACCGGCTCCGAGTCCGACCAGGTCTACATCGATCTGCTCACCGGCTGGCGGGAGTTGTACGACCTCGCCGAGACCGTGCATGCCGACGCCACCCAGGCCCTCACCGACCACGTCACCCCGCTGCCCGGCGGCACACCCGACCTCGTCGTCCTCAACTCCTCGACCTGGCCGCGGCGGGACGTGGTGACCATCGACGACCAGAACCTCCTCCCGCTCGACGACAGCACCGGCCTGCCCCTCCCCGCCGTGCACGACGAGGACGGCCGGCTCCGCGTCGTCGTACCGGACGTGCCCGGTCTCGGTCTCAAGGCCCTTCCCCTGGCCGAGGGTTCGGTGTCCGGGTGGACGCCGCGCGACGGCACGACGATCCGCAACGAGTTCTACGAGGTGACCGTCGACCCGGCGCGCGGCGGCGCCGTCAGCAGCCTGCGCGCCCGCGCGGACGGCGGACGCGAACTACTGCGTCCCGGCGACGTCGGCAACGAACTCGTCATCCAGGAGGAGTACCCGAGGCATCCACGCTTCGGCGAGGGGCCCTGGCACCTGACCCCGACCGGCACCACCGTCGCCCGCGGCCGGGACGTGCCGGCCGAGGTGACGGTGGAGCGCTCGGGGGGCGGTTCCCGCATCACGGTCACCGCCGATCTCGGCCTGTTCCGGTACACCCAGCGGCTGTGTCTGTGGGAGGGCGTCGACCGGCTGGACCTGACGACCACGATCGACGGGTACGACGGTGCGGACCGGCTCATCCGGGTGCGGTGGCCGTCCTCCGTCCAGGGCGGGCTGCCGGTGCACGAGGTGGCCGACGCGGTCATCGGGCGCGGGTTCGGGTTCGTGGACGTGGACAGCGAGCGGTTCCCGTGGACGCTGGACAACCCGGCCAACACCTGGTTCGGGCTCGGGTCCACCGCGCGGGTGGCCGTCCACGACGACTCCGGCGCGCTCCTGGGGCACCGGTCCATCGGGGTCGCCGAACTCGTGTACGCGGACTGGGACGACGCAGGCGAACTGGGCACCCCGCTCGCAGCGGCCCTCGTGCGCGCCGGGGTCACGGCGACCTCGACCATCGCCGGGGGGCCGCGCTACGGCGACCTCGAAGTCGACTCCAATCTCCCCGACATCCGCATCGCCGTCGGATCGCCCGAGCGCAACTCCCTGGTCGCCGAGGCCCTCGGCTGGGACCCCGCGGCCGGACGCGAGCTCAGGCGGCAGCTCGCCGAGCGGGGCGTGGCGGCGGTGTGGGTCGCGCCACGGGCCGGATTGCGGGAGGAGTGGGTGCCCGGCGCCGACCTGCGCGACCTCGAACGCCTCCCCCTGCTCGTCGTCGCGGGCGGCGGGCCCGAGGACGACGCCAAGGCGGTCGACACGCTGATCGCGGACCTCGACGACGCGACCGTCACGGCCACGGCGGCGGGCGGCGGCGAGGCGCTGCCGCCGGGCGACGCCTGGGACGGGCGAAGCTTCGCCGTCCTCAACCGGGGCACGCCCGGCTGCGTGGTCACGGCCTCCGGCGACCTCTACATGTCCCTGATGCGCTCCTGCACCGGCTGGCCGTCCGGCATCTGGATCGACCCGCCGCGCCGCACCGCACCGGACGGCTCGGCGTTCCAGCTCCAGCGCTGGTCGCACACCTTCGAGTACGCCGTCGTCGCGGGCGAGGGCGACTGGCGGGAGCTGCGACTGCCCGCGCGTGGACACGAGTTCAACCATCCGCTCACCACACGGCCGCGGACCACCTGCGAAGCCGCGCTGCTGCCGAGGACCACCACCCTGCTGGGCCTGGAGCCCGCCGGTGAGGTGCTCCTCGACGCCCTCAAGCCGGCGGGCTCCCCGCTCGCCCGGGGCAGCGTGGCCCCGGCCGACCCGGCGCGCGGAGTCGTCGTACGGATGCACGAGGTGAATGGGCGGCCGGTGCGGGCGCGCGTCCACGGACCGCGCGTGCGCGGACCGAGGGCGTGGACCGAGGGTGCCCGCGCCGACCTCCTGGAGACGCCCGGGGAGCCACTCGCCCCGGTCGAGGACGGCGGCCTCGGAGCCCACCTGACGGGCTTCGAGGTCGCCACCGTCCTGGCCACACCGGACCGTCCGGCGACGTTGTCCACCGGCCCCGGCGTCGCCGCCCACGAGCCCGCCCAGCCCGTCCACACGCGCTACTGGCTGCACAACTCCGGCCCCGCGCCGCGCGGCAACATGCCGGTGGCGGTGTACGTGTCGCCCACCGCGCTCACCGTTTCCGGGCCCGTCACCGCGACCGTCCGGGTCGCCTCGGAACTCACCGACGCCCCGGTCTCGGGCACCGTGACCCTGCGGGTGCCGCCCGGCTGGTCCGCCGAGCCCGCCGAACTGCCGTACGCGCTGGGCCCCGGCGGCTTCACACTCGCCCAGGTCACCGTGGCGCCCGCCCCCGACGCCGTACCGGGCCGTCACTGGCTCGCCGCACGGCTGTCGTACGGCGGTCAGACGTACGAGGACGTCGTGGCCCTCGATGTGCCGGGCACCGCTGTGGAGGGTGAGCCGGACGGGCGCACCGGCCCAACGCTGGTGTCCGAGCTGGGAGTCGAGCGGGTCAGCGTCCGCAGGGGTGAGCGGGGCCGGGTTCCGGTGACCGTGCACAACACCACGCGCGACCCGGTCAGCGGCGCCCTGTGGGCCGTGTCCTCCTGGGGCACCTGGCCGGGAGTGGGTCCTGGCTGCCAGGGGTTCACCGTGCCGCCCGGTCAGCGGCTGGAGTGCGCGATCGAGGTGGACGGAGGTGCGGTGCCGCCGGGCTCGTACTGGCTGATGGCGAAGATCGCCTGGCACGGCCGGGTCGCCTACACGGAGGCCGTCGCACTGGAGGTGACGCTGTGAAGGACCACGCTTCCCACGCTCCCGGCGCTCCCCACGCTCCCCGCGGGACGGCCGCTCTGGTGAACGGTGCGGCCCTCGCCGAAGAGCGGGTGGACGCGCTGCTGGAGGTCGTCCCGCCGCGCGACGGCGCAACGCGCCCCGATGCCTTCGCCCGGGCCGAGCGGCAGCGGCGGCGGTGGGCGACGCAGGTGGTGGTCACGGACGAGCTCGCCCGCCGGGCCTGCGCGGAGCGGGGGCTGAAGGTCCCTGACGAGGTGTCACCGTCCCAGGTGCTCGCCGTGGCCGAGGCCGACGTCGCCGATCTCGGCAGCATCGTCGCGGCCGCGCTCGCCCACTCCCCGGCCGCGCGCGTTCTGCTCGTCGCGCTGGAGGCCGAGCAGGCCGTCCCCGAGGAGACGGTGCGGGACTACTACGACCGCAACCAGGACCTTTTCCTCACCCCGGAGGCGCTGCGGCGCGGTGTCGACCCCTTCCACGGGGCGGCGCCGGGGGACTTCTTGCCGTACGAACAGACCCGCGAGGACATCGCGCGCGAACTGCGGCGGACCGCGGGCCGGCGGGCCTTCTTCGACTGGCTGGACCGGGCCCGCGCCGGAGTGGTGTACGCCGTCGGCCACGAGCACCCCGGCGACCCCTCCCACCCGGACCACGAGCACCGGCACTGATCAGCGGCGGATCTCACGTGCGCCGACCCACGTACGGGACTCACGTACCGGACTCGCGCAGGACTTACACACCGGATTCACGTACGCAGACGGCATACACGAGTCACGTACGGAACCGAAACGCAACACGGCAACCCATTGACCTCCGATGAATTCTGGTCCACCTTTTCATCAATCGGACTCCAAGTTGGTGATTTGAACCAGCAGCCGCTGGTCCCAGGAGGGCAGCATGCGCGCAAGAAGACTCACCAGATCCCTGACGTGTCTCGTCGTCGTGTCGTTGACGGCCGCGGGCTGCGGCCTGTCGGGCGGCAGCAGCTCCGGCGACGGGGAGGCCGCCGTGGGCAACTGCAAGGTCGACAAGGGCAACGTCGGCTCCGGCAAGCTCTCCGGCGACATCAAGGGCAAGATCACCTTCCAGACCACCAACCTGAAGAAAGACTTCGGCGGGTTCTTCAACGGAGTCATCAAGGCGTTCGAGAAGGCCCACCCCGGCACCAAGGTCAAGTGGATCGACGACCCCGGCGACGCGACGTTCACCCAGCGGAACGTCGCCGACGCCCAGGGCTGCACCCTGCCGGACGTGATCAACCTCAATGCCGAGACCGCGACGGCCCTCACCAAGCACGGCTACCTGCTCAACCTGGGCACCAAGGACCCCTCCTCCGCCAAGCCCTTCGTCCCGGCGTTCTGGAAGTCCAGCACCATGAAGGACGCCAAGGGCGCGTCCGTGCACACCGTGTTCCCCTGGTACACCGGCGGCGTCCTGCTGACCTACAACACCAGCATGCTGAAGAAGGCCGGGATCGACCCCGCGAACCCGCCGAAGACCATCTTCGGACTGTTCGCCGACTACGAGAAGATCGCCAAATCGGCCAAGGGCAAGTACTACGCGACGATGGCCAACCCGATCTGGCGGATACCGGCCGACTGGGACCAGATGGACATCAAGACGGTGTCCGCCGACGGCAAGACCGCCACCTTCGCCGATGATCCGAGGACCACCCAGTGGGTCACCTGGATGGCGAAGCTGTACAAGCAAGGCGCCATGCCGAAGGACTCGCTGTCCTCCAGCAACGACCCCTCCACGCCGTACAGCCAGGGCCAGGTCGCGTACGGCTCGACGAACCCGAGCTTCGTGCGCTTCGTGAAGCAGAACAGCCCGTCGGTCTACGACAAGACCGGCGTCGGCCAGCAGCCCTTCGACGCGCTCGGCCACACCACCGGTGCCCCGCAGTACATCTCGGTCGCCTCGACCAGCAAGAACGCCCCCACGGCGCTCGCGTTCGCCAAGTTCCTCACCAACGCCGAGAACCAGACGGCCTGGTGCAAGGACCCGAACGTGGTGATCTTCCCGACGACCTCGGCCTCGCTGGACGACCCGTTCTTCCAGAACGCCACCGGTGACGACCCGTTCGCGCAGGCCCGCAAGCTCGTCGCCGAGCAGCTCAAGACCGCCACCGCCTACCAGACCGTCATCTCCCCGGCGGTGCAGAAGGCCATCGTGTCCCAGGTGCAGCTGGCCATGCAGGGCAAGAAGAGCCCCGAGCAGGCGGTGAAGGACGCCCAGGAGAAGGCGAACGAACTGCTGAAGCAGGGCGGCTGAACGTGGTGACCGACACCGCGAAGCCGGTGTCCGTGCCCGGTACGGAGCGCACAGCCTCCGTGCCGGGCACGGCCCCGTCCCGCATACGCCGACTGGGCCGGGCCCTCAGGCCCGGCCCCTCCCCGGGCGCCAACGGAGCGGCGCTGTACCGCCGCTGGTGGCAGCCCTGGCTGTGGGCCGCGCCCGCCATCATCTGCGCGGCGGTCTTCGGCGTGTTCCCGTTCCTCAACACGCTCCTGCTGTCGTTCACCGACGCCAAGCCGCTCGGCGGCGCCGCGAGCTTCGTCGGGTGGTCCAACTACACGCGGATGCTGGACGACTCCGACTTCTGGCTGGCGACCCGCAACAGCCTGCTGTACGCGCTGATCGTGGTGCCGCTGATGGTGCTGCTGCCGCTGCTGCTCGCCATCCTGGTGGAGAAGAACCTGCCCGGCATCGGCTTCTTCCGGTCGGCCTTCTACACACCGGTCCTCGCTTCCAGCGTGGTCGTGGGTCTGAGCTGGCAGTGGCTGCTGGCCGACGAAGGGCTGATCAACACCTCGCTGGAGAAGGCCCATCTGATCAAGGACGCCATCCCCTTCCTGTCCGACTCGTGGCTGATCCTGTTCTCCGCGATGGGCCTGACGCTGTGGAAGGGACTCGGCTGGTACATGATCTTCTACCTGGCCGCTCTGGGGAACGTGCCCAAGGAACTGCACGAAGCGGCGGCCATGGACGGCGCCGGTGCGGTCCGGCGCTTCTGGCACATCACCGTGCCGGGCGTGCGGCAGGCGATGATGCTGGTCGGCACGCTCACCGGCATCGGATCGCTGCGGGTGTTCACCGAGATCTACATGCTCGGCAGCTCCACCGGAGGCCCCGGCGGCGCCGACCGCACCCTGCCCTTCTACATCCGCGACGTCGGCCTGGATCCCCTGACCGGCAACGCCGGTTACGGGTCCGCGGTCAGTGTGGCGCTCTTCCTGCTGACGCTGGGGCTGACCCTGCTGGCGCAGCGCCTGACGAAGGAGGACGAGTCATGACGAGCCTCACCACCGCCGAGGCACCCCGGAAGGCGCCCCGGACCACCGGGACTCGTCGCCCGCGCCGGCCGCGCCTGCCTCGCTGGCGGGACTACGGCCGCCCCCGGGAACTGATCGTCCGCTACCTGCTGCTGCTCTTCGTGCTCGGCATCACCGTCGGGCCGCTGATCTGGCAGTTCCTCGCGTCGTTGAAGAGCACCAGCGAGGACGTCTTCGGGGCGAACGCCACACTCCTGCCGCACGACCCGACGCTGCGGGCCTACCGGGCGGTCTTCGAGCAGGTGCCGGTGGCCACGTACATCTGGAACAGCGTGATCGTGGTCGTCCTGTCCGTCACCAGCCAGCTGCTGTTCTCCACCACGGCCGGCTACATGCTCTCCAAGCCCGCCTGGAAGGGCCGCAAGGCCGTCTGGATTCTGCTGGCCGCCTCCATGATGTTCCCCTTCGAGTCGATCATGGTGTCGCTGTTCCTGAGCATCCGCGACCTCGGGCTGGTCGACAGCCTGGTGGGCGTGTGGCTGCCCGGGTTTGTCGCTGCCATCAACGTCCTGCTGATGCGCGGCGCGTTCCTGGCGGTGCCGCGCGAGCTCGAGGACTCGGCGATGATCGACGGCGCGGGCGAGTGGCAGCGCTTCCGGCACCTCTATCTGCCGTCCGCGTGGGGCGCGATCATGGTGGTGGTCATCAACACCTTCATCGCCGCCTGGGACGACTTCCTCTGGCCGCTGATCGTGCTGCGCTCGGAGAGCAGCATGACGCTGACCCTGGGTCTTTCACGACTGCAGAGCTCGTCGTTCGGCTACGACCAGCGGGTGGTCATGGCCGGGTCGGTGATCTCCATCGTCCCGGTGCTGGTGCTGTTCTTCATCACGCAACGGTGGTTCTACAAGGGTGTCTCGGCGGGGGCCGTGAAGTTCTGACGATCCGTCACCAACGTGAGGGGTACGGCGGTGAGTGCGGCCCGCGACGACTGAGCGACCCGGATCTCCAGGGTGCCGGGCAGCACGGCCGTCTCCAGGTCGGCGCCGACCTGGGCGAGTTGGCCGGCGCCGAGGGGGAAGGTGACCGTGCGCCGCTCGCCCGGCGCGAGGTCGACGCCCTGGAAGGCCCGCAGTTCGAGGGTGCGCGGCCACACGGGGGTCTGCAGGCGGCGGATGTAGAGCTGGGCGAGGGTACGGCCGTGGCGTTGCCCCGTGTTGGTGATGTCGACCTCGACGGTGTGCTGGGCGAGGCGCGGCGGGCCGTAGCCGAAACTCGTGTACGTCAGCCCGTGCCCGAAGGAGTAGAGCGGCTCGGCGCTGTCGTCGACGTACGACCCGTACTCGGTGTCCTTGTGGTTGTAGTGGACGGGCAGTTGGCCCGCCGAGCGCGGGACGGAGACAGGGAGCCGCCCGCCCGGTTCCGCGTGTCCGAGCAGTACTTCGGCGATCGCGTCGCCGCCCCAGGGGCCGGGGTACCAGGCGGTGAGTAGCGCGGCCGCGTGGTCGGCCGCCTCGGGGACGGCGTGCGGGCGGCCCTGGACCAGGACGACCACGGTGGGCGTGCCGGTGGCGGTGACGGCGTCCAGCAGCGCGTGCTGGGCCCTGCCGAGCCGCAGTCCGGCGAGGTCCGCACCCTCGCCGCAGGTCATCTCGGAGACGGCCGTGCGCGCGGCCCCGTTGGCGTCGAAGTCCGTGTCCGGGGTACGGGCGCTGCTGCCGCCCAGGACGAGGACGGCCAGATCGGCGGCGCTCGCCGCGGCGACGGCCTCGGGGATGTCGGCGAGGTCGTCCCCGGTGAGGGCGCAGCCGCGGGCGTGGCGGACGGCGAGACCGGGCGGGGCGAGGCGACGCAGTCCGTCGAGGACGCCGGCCCCGGTGCCGGGGCGCTGGGGGGCGGTGTAGTCGCCGAGTTGGTGGGCGGGGGTGGCGGCGTGCGGGCCCAGGACGGCGATACGGGACACCGCGGGCCGTACGGGCAGCACGTCGCCGTCGTCGTGGAGGAGGGTGACGGCGCCGCGGGCGAGGGCGGTGCTCAGGACGCGCCCGCGGGCGGGTGAGGGCGTCGGCGCCGAACGATCGGCGGTGTACGGCCGTTCGAAGAGTCCGAGGCGGAACTTCAGGTTCAGGACGCGGGCGACGGCGGCGTCGAGGGCGTCCTCGCCGACGAGCCCCCGCTCGACCGCCTCCTCCAGGTGGGTGAAGCCCTCGTCCCACAGGCTCAGGTCGACGCCCGCGTTCAGCGCGAGCGCGCCGGCGGAGACCTTGTCGCCGGTGATCCTGGCCAGCCGGTCCACGGCCAGGCCGTCCGCCATGACCAGTCCGTGGAAACCCCAGCGCTCGCGGAGCAGTTCGTGCAGCAGGGCCCGGTTGCCGCAGCAGGGCATCCCGTCGACCTCGTTGTACGCGGCCATGACGGCGGCGGCTCCGGCGCGGACTCCGGCGCGGGCGGCCGGGAGGTGGATCTCGTGCAGCTCCCGGAGCCCCAGTTCCGACTCGGCGGAGTTGCGTCCCCCGACCGTGGCGCCCTGCCCCGCGAAGTGCTTGAGCACGACAGGGGCCTTGTCGTCGGCGAAGAGGCCGTCCTGGGCCTCCCCCGCCTCTCCCTGCATGCCGCGGACGAGCGCCTCGGTGAGCCGGGCGGCCAGGTACGGGTCCTCCCCGAAGCACTCCTCGGTGCGGCCCCAGCGCGGATCGCGTGCGATGTCCAGCGCGGAGACCAGGGCCACGTGGCCGCCGCGGGCGCGCAGTTCGGCGGCTGCGTGGGCGGCGGCGAGCTCGTACAGATCGGGGTCCCAGGTGGCGCCGACGGCCAGGTTGACGGGGAGGACCGTGGCGTCGAGGGCCATGTGGCCGTGCGGGACCTCCTCGACGAACAGGGCCGGTATGCCGAGGCGGCTCGACGCGACGACATGACGCTGCACCAGATCGGCGAGGGCGGCGCTGTGGGCCGTACCGGCCCCGGTGGCGTGGTCGACTCCGGACCAGGCGTCGGCGCGGAAGAGTCCGTACAGGGCGCCGAGTCCCGCGAAACGCTCGGTCTCCGCGTGCAGGGCCTCGGTCAGCTCGAAGGCGCCGCCCGGGGTGCGGCGATAGGCGTCCCAGCCGTACATGCGCTGGTTCAGCTGGCCGGCCTTCTCGCGCGGGGTCATCCGGGAGAGGAGGTCGCGGACGCGGGCGTCCACGGGGAGGCCGGGGTCCCGGTAGAGCGGGGCGCTGGTCCCGGGTCGCTGCTCGGCCAGGGAGGCCGCGTGGTCCGGAGTCGGCATGCGGCCGGTCCCTTCGTCCGTGATGGTCGTGCCGTACGGGCGTGTCGTCCCGTACCTGCGTGCGGTTCAGGTGGCGCCGAGGCGGGCGAGGGCCACGGCTCCCCGGCAGCCGTCCGCCACCCAGTCGAGCGTCAAGCCGAGGACCTGGAGCCGGCCGGTCAGAGGTGCCGTCAAGGGGCCGTGCGGGCCGAGCAGGCCACCGGTGGCGACGATCCGCTCGCCGGGGCGGGGCGCCAACGCCCGGACGGCCTCGATCAGTTGGTCCGCCGCCCCGTCGAGGATCGCCCCGGCGACGGCGTCCTTGCGCCCGGCCGCCTCGACCACCAGCGGCGCGAGCCGGGCGAGCCGGATCGGTGGCTGAGCCATCACGGCGGGCAGCAGGTGCATGCGGTAGGCCTCGCGCCGGTGCCGGGTCCATTCCCGCGGGACGGCGCCTTCCCCCGCGTACGGCAGGACATCGGCTTCGTCCGGCAGGACATCGGCTTCGTCCGGCAGCCCCCCGGCCTCGTGCGGCAGCCCCCCGGCCTCGTGCGGCAGCCCCTCGGCTTCGTGCGGCAGTACTTCTTCCGGCAGCTCCAGCGCTCGCCCCACCGACGCGGCCAGCATCGTGGGGTCGCCGCGCCCGTCAGCCATGCGCAGCGCGGCCCGCACCGCGCTGCGGCCGATCCAGAAGCCGCTGCCGTCGTCACCGAGGAGCCAGCCGTCGCCGTCCACGGTGGCGGCGCAGCGGCGGCCGGAGATACGGGCGGCCACCGCGCCCGTGCCCGCCACCAGGGCGAGGCCGTCGGCGGGGGCGCCGGGAGCGGAGGCGAACGCGGCCTCGATGTCGCTGCTGATCCCCACCGACTCCGCCGTGATGTGCAGGCCGCGCAGCGCGGCGGTGAGGGCGGCCAGCGCGTTGAGGCGCCCGGGCTCGTCCGGGGAGGCTCCCGTGGCGCCCGCGAAACCGCCGGCCACGGCCACGACCCTGCCGCGCGCCCCCTCGGGCACCGCTTGGCCGACGGCCTCGGCGAGGTGCTCGGTGAGCTGCGGCACGGGGACGGTCAGGGCGTTGCCGGGGCCCGCCAGGCCCTCGCCGAGCGGGCGCCCGTCCTCGGCGGTCGCCAGGACAGCACGGGTGCGGGTGCCGCCGGCGTCCAGGCCGACCACAAGGTCCTGGTTCAATTCATTGCTCATCGGCGACCATGGTGGTTGATACATTCCCCGAGGACAAGCCCTGATCGCCCGCCGGGCGCCTTCGTGTACAGCCTTCGCGTACGTACAGCCGCGTACTCCCCCATCGAGGAGGACCCCATCAGAACTCCCCCCGCGCCCGCACCGGCTCTACGGTTCGGCGTCAACTACACCCCGCGCCGCGGCTGGTTCCACTCCTGGCACGACTTCGACCCGGGGCAGGCCCGCGAGGACCTGGCACAGATAGCCGGGCTGGGTCTCGACCACGTCCGGGTCTTCCACCTCTGGCCGCTCCTGCAGCCCAACCGCACGCTCGTCCGCCCGGCCGCCGTCGACCAGCTGGTGCGGCTGGTCGATCTGGCGGCCGAGGCCGGCCTCGATGTCCTCGTGGACGGCGTGCAGGGGCATCTCTCCAGCTTCGACTTCTACCCGGAGTGGACCCGGAGCTGGCACCACCGCAACGTCTTCACCGACCCCGACGCCGTCGAGGCGCAGGCCGAACTGCTGCGCGTGCTGGGCCGCGCCCTCGCCGGCCGGCCGCACCTCATCGGGCTCCAGCTCGGCAACGAGCTCAACAACATGGTCGAACACAACCCGGTGACGGTTCAGCAGGTCGACCACTACCTCGACACCCTCCTCGCCGCCGCCAGGGACGGCCTCTCCGGCGCCGCGCCCGGCCACCGCCACCTGGTCACGCACTCGGCGTACGACGCCGCCTGGTACGGCGACGACCACCCGTTCACCCCCGAGGCCTCCGCCCGCAAGGGCGACCTGACCACCGTCCACCCGTGGGTGTTCTCCGGCGACTGCGCGCGCCGCTACGGTCCCCGTTCCCCGCAGGTGCTGCATCTCGCCGAGTACGGGGTGGAGATCGCCAAGGCCTACGCCGACGACCCGGCGCGGCCGGTCTGGGTCCAGGAGACCGGAGCGCCCGAACCGCACATCCCCGCAGGCGACGCCCCGGAGTTCGCCCGCGCGACCGTGCGGAACGCGGCCGGGTGCACGGGACTGTGGGGGGTGACCTGGTGGTGCTCCCACGACGTCGACCGTTCCCTGGCCGATTTCCCCGAACTCGAGTACACCCTGGGCCTGTTCGACTCCGCGGGCCACGCGAAGCCCATCGCCACGGCCTTCGCCGACACCGTCGCCGAGCTGCGCGCCGAGCCCCGTTCCGTGCCGCCGCGCGACACGGCCCTGATCCTCGACTGCACGCCCGGCACGCGGTCGGTGTCCGGGCCTGGCGGCGCCTGCTTCGAGGCGTGGATGAGGCTGCGCACCGAGGGCGTCCGGCCGGCGGTGGTCCTGGCCGCGCGGGCGGACGACGGGGGGTACCTGGCGGCGCGGGGGATCAGGGAGGTGGTTCGGGTGAGCGAGGGAAGGTAGAGGAGGTGGAGGGCGATGAGCATGCTCGTCACCCACCCACCAGCACTTCCGCCACCGCCCGCAGGTTCACGCGCCCCCGCCCGTACGAGCACAGCACATCGTCCGCGTCACCGGCCTCCGGCAACCCCGTGGAGACCCGTACCGCATCCGGCCGCCCGGCCAGGAGCGCGTCGCGCAACTCGGCCTGCCAGGGGTACAGCTCCGCATCGTGCACGGCGACCACCAGCGCGGAGCCCTCGGCACGGCGCAGGATCCCGGCGACGAGGCCCGCCGGGTCCGCCGGAGCCTCGGTGAGCGCCGTTCCCGTGGCCGCGGGATCGATGACGAGCACCTCGGTCAGCAGGTCCTCGCCGCCCCAGTTGAGCGCGGGGTGCGGCGGCGGGAACAGGTCGACGACATGGGCGCCCCGCACGGGCCAGGGCGCGGGCGCCGATGCGGTCCGGCCGCGGACCGCCCTGCGAGCGGCCTCCAGCCCGGTCCCGGAGTCCCAGCCGGCGACCGCACCCGGGGCCGCTTGGGCCGCCGGGCCCGCCAGATCCGCCAGATCCGCCAGATCCGCCAGATCCGCCGAGTACACCGAGTCCGCCGGGGTCGAGTAGCGCTCGGCCAGCCGGAGGACCCGCGCGGCGGCCTCCCGTACCCGCTGCTCCGGCAGGGCCCCCGTGCGCAGCGCGTCGAGCACCGCGTCCCGGCAGGCGACCGTGGTCTCCAGGTCCGGGACGGCGACGATGACCTGGTCGGCGCCCGCGGCGAGGGCGAGCCGGGCGCCGGCGGCCTCGCCGTAGCGGTCGGCGATGGCCTTCATCTCCAGGGCGTCGCTGACCAGGACGCCGTCGAAGCCGAGTTCGTCACGGAGCAGGCCGCTCAGGATGCGGGGGCTCAGGGTGGCGGGGCGGTCGGGGTCCAGCGCCGGGAAGACGACATGGGCGCTCATCAGCATCGGCACACCCGCGGCGACGGCGGCCCGGAAGGGGGCGAGGTCGAGATCGAGTTCGTCGTACGGCCGTGGGTCGACCGCCATGTCGTGGTGGCTGTCGGTGACCGTGCCGCCGTGCCCGGGGAAGTGCTTGGCGCAGGAGGCGATGCCGCGCGCCTCGGTCGCGGTGATCCAGGCGTGCACATGACGAGAGACCAGATGGGGGTCGGCGCCGAAGGAGCGGGTGCGCACGATCGGGTTCCGCGGATGGTGCTGAAGGTCGGCGACGGGGGCGTACGAGGCGGTGATGCCGAGCGAGGCCAGATGTCCGGCCAGCGCGTCGGCGCACCGGGCGGTGACCTCGGTGTCGTCCACGACTCCGAGCGCCCAGGAGCCGGGAACCTCGGGCGCGCCCGCGTTCACCAGGTGGCCGATGCCGCCGCCCTCGTTGTCGATGGCCACCAGCAGATCGGGGCGGACCGCGCGCAGCGCCCGGGTGAGTTCCCGCACCTGCCGCACGTCGCGCACATTGCGGGTGAACAGGATGACTCCGCCGAGACCTCGGTCGATGAGCCGTTTCAGGGTGTCGGGGATGCTCGTGGTGCCCTCGAATCCCGCGACGAGGCAGCGATGGACGGCCTCGTCCAGGTCGCGGGGCAGGGCCGGTCCGACGGACGCGTGCTCGGAGTGGGTCACCCCGGGAATCCTCTGGCTCGTTCAGCCGAAAGTCAATGATCCGATGGATTGCTGATTCAAAGGGAATGTTCCGTCAACCCGCATCACACCCATAGATGCAGGTCCAGGCCAAGCAGGCTACACATCGGATCTCTGACCGCACGTCCGCCATATTGACGCACTGCTGGACCAGTTCTACGTTGCGCCCAAGCAATAGCTCCGATGAATCTCACACATCCACCGACAGGAGCTTGTGACATGAACCCAACAAGACGGACGGTTCTCGCAGCCGGAGGCTTACTCGCCGGAGGCGCCGCCTGGGCGATGAGCCCGTCGACGTCCTCCGCCGCACCCTCGTCCCCCACGGACGGCTGGAAGAAGACCACGTTCACCTACGGCATGCAGAAGCCGTGGAACCTCGGCCTGAGCGACCGCTACAGCAACAGCGGCGGCGTCCACCGGATGTGGGTGTACAGCACCGACCAACCCATGTCGCAGGGCAGTTCCACCGATCCGCGCACCGAGATGCGCTGGAAGCAGGAGTACACGTCCGGGCGGCACATGTGGGACGCCGACGTGTACATCCCGTCCGGCACCGACGGCGCGACCTTCGTACAGATCCTCCGGGTGATCCACCCCTCGGGCACCCCCGCCACCGACTTCATGCTCAACGCGTACAAGGCGAGCGGCGGCACCGTGCGGGCGTACGACCGCACGGTCCTGAAGACCGACGCGTACGACACCTGGTTCAACGTCAAGCTCGCGCACAACGCCTCCGACCGCAGCGTCAACGTCTACTTCGACGACGAGCTGGTGCTGACGACCCAGGACCGCGGTCAGGCCACCCGCCACTTCAAGAACGGCGTCTACCACCACGGCGGCGGCCGAGCCGAGGCCCGCTTCCGCAACATCACGTACTGGACGCGGTGAGCGTGCGGCTCGATCGAGCGCGACGAGGAGAACCGCCGGTTCACATCCGGTCCGTTGAGCCACCGTCACCCCTCTTGGAAGCACCCGTCTTGGAGGCACCCGCATGACCTCACGGAGAGCAGTTCTCGGTTCGGCGGCCGTCGGCACGGCGCTGGCCGCACTGCCCGAAGCCGCCCACGCCGCCACCCCCTCGCAGGCCGCCGCCCCCTCCCGTGCGGCCGATCCGGGGAACGGCCGCTGGCGGCTCCGCAACCGTATGGACTCGGACGGCGCGTGGGCCGAGTTCCTGCGCCGACAGGACCTGGTGTGGCGCAGAATGCCCACGCTGTGGCACGAAGGGCCGTTCCTCGGCGACGGGCGGCTGGGCAGCATGGTGTACCGGCAACCGGGAGCGAACAGCATCCGCTTCACCGTCCAGCACGGCGAAGTGCAGGACCACCGCCCTGAATTCGGCAGCGGCTGGGGCACCTGCCGGCTGCCCGTCGGGCATCTGACCCTCGACCCGGTCGGCACCATCGGCGCGGTCGACTGGCGCCTGAGTCTGTGGAACGCCGAGCTCACCGGCACGATCACCACCGACAAGGGCTCCCTGACCCTCTCCGCCCTCATCCACGACGGGATCCTCGCCGCGCGGGTGACGGCCGACGGCGACGAGGAGGTCCGCTGGACATTCCACCCCGAGGAGGCCATCAGCCCCCGGAAGATCAGCGAGGCGCCGCCCGCCGGATACGTGTCCAACCCGCCCTGGACCACCCGGACCGACGGCGACGTGGAACAGGTGCTGCAGCCGCTCGCCGGCGGCGGCCAGACCGCCACGGCCTACCGCCGCTCCGGCGGCTCACTCCTGCTCAACGTCGCCCACAGCCATCCCTCGGGCACCCGGGCCGGCGAGGCCTCGCTCAGGAAGATCCAGCGCGCCGCTTCATACGGAGAGCTCCGCAGGCAACACACCCGCTGGTGGCACGCGTTCTACCGCAAGAGCTTCGTCTCGATCCCCGACGAGCGGCTGCAGAGCTTCCACTGGATCCAGCTGTACAAGATCGCGTCGGCCAGTCGTGCGGGAGGCCCCGTGATGGCCACCTCGGGGCCCTGGCTGGAGCCCACCCCCTGGCCGGCCGTCTGGTGGAACCTCAACGTCCAGCTGGAGTACTGGCTCATCCACGGCTCCAACCACCTGGAACTCGACTCGCTCGCCACGACTCTGCGCCAGAACCAGGAACAGCTCATCGCGAATGTGCCCACCGCCTACCGGGCGGACAGCGCCGGAGTCGGCCGCAGCTCCGACATGTTCGCGAACCGGGGCGTCAGCACCCCGGGCAGCGGCGGCGAGGCGGGCAACCTGACCTGGGCGCTGCACAACGTGTGGCTGAGCTACCGCCACAGCATGGACAAGGCGCTGCTGCGCGACACGGTGTTCCCGCTGCTGCGCCGCGCGATCAACTACTACCTGCACTTCCTTCAGCCGGACAGCGACGGCAAGCTGCATCTGCCGAGCACGCTGTCCCCGGAGTATCCCGTCGTGCCTCCGAAGGACACCAACTACGACCTGGCGCTGATCCGTTGGGGCTGTACGGCGCTCCTGGAGGCGGCGGGGCGGCTCGGCGTCGACGATCCGCTGAAGCCGCGGTGGCAGGAGGTACTGGCCAGGCTCACGCCGTATCCGGTGGACGACAACGGGTTCATGATCGGCGCGGACACCCCCTACGCCCAGTCCCATCGCCACTACTCCCATCTGCTGATGGTGTATCCGCTGTACCTCGTGAACTGGGACCAGCCGGAGAGCCGTGAACTGATCGAGAAGTCGGTGGTCCACTGGCACGCGCTGACCGGTTCCCACCGCGGCTACAGCTACACGGGCGCGGCGTCGCTGTACGCGATGATGGGCCGCGGCGACACGGCCCTGTCGTATCTGAAGAAGTTCTTCGACACCACCACGCGCTACCCGTGCCGGGCCAACACCCATTACACCGAAGCCGGTCCGGTCATCGAGACACCGCTGTCGGCGTCGCAGTCCCTGCACGACATGCTCTGCCAGAGCTGGGGCGGCGTGCTGCGGGTCTTCCCCGCCGTGCCGGACTCCTGGGCCGATGTCACCCTGCACGACTTCCGCGCCCAGGGAGCCTTCCTCGTCAGCGCGGTCCGCACCGGAGGTGTCACGCGCTTCGTCCGCGTACGGAGTCTGGCGGGCGAGCCGCTCGAACTTCGGCACGGTCTGACCGGCGGCCCGGTGACCGCACTCCTCGACGACGGAAGCCGGGCCCGCACCCGTCCCACGGACGACGGCACCCTCGCTGTCGAACTCCCCAAGGGCCGCGAGGTGTTGCTGTACGCCGGCGAACGCCCCGACCTCGTCATCTCCCCGGTTGCCCCGGGCGAAAAGGGCGAGCCCTGGGGTCTGCCGTAGGGACGGTCGCGGTACGTCATCGGGGGCCCGCGTCGTGCCCCAGGGCTCAGCCGGCAGCCGCCCCGCCGGCTACGGCAGCTCCTGGTCGGTCAGCGCGGGTCCCCGATGGACCGCGCCCGTCCGGTGACCCGTACCCGCGGATCCGTCGGGTCGACGTCCACCCGCAGTTCGCTGGGGCTACCCATGTCCTCGCCCTGCCGGAGCGTGAGGGTCATCGGCTCCCGCACCAGTCCGAGGGTCCGCAGATAGCCGCCGAACGCTGCGGCGGCCGCTCCGGTCGCCGGGTCCTCCACCACACCGCCGACCGGGAAGGGATCACGGACGTGGAACAGGTCGTCCGCCTCGCGCCACACCAGGTGGAGCGTGGTCCAGCCGTGTTTCCGCATCACGTCGGCGAGGCCGTCGAAGTCGTAGGCGAGGTCGGCGAGCCGGGCGCGGGAGGCTGCGGACAGCACGAGGTGTTCCGCCCCGCCGAAGGCCACGTGCGCCGGCAGCCGCGGGTCCAGGTCGCCCGGCGCCCAGCGCAGCGCGGCGAGCGCCGCGTCGGTCTCCTCCGGTGTGGCCGGGCGCGAGCTCGCGGGGACGCTGGTGAGCGTGGCGCGCGCCGCCCCGTCGGCGCCGGTGGCCGTCGACACCGGAATCTCCCCGACCGGGGTGTCGAAGACGAACGTCCCGGGACCGATCCGTTCGGCGAGCGCCACGGCGGTCGCGACGGTGGCGTGCCCGCAGAACGGAACCTCGACGAGTGGGCTGAAGTAGCGCACCCGGAAGCGGCCGTTCGCGTCGTCCCGGTCCGTGATGAACGCCGTCTCCGAGTAGCCCACTTCGGCGGCGATGGCCAGCATGCGGGTGGCGTCGAGGACGGCGGCGTCCAGGACGATGCCGGCGGGGTTGCCACCGACCGCGCCCGACTCGGCGAGGTCACCCGGGGTGAAGGCGGAGTAGCGCAGGACGTCCGTGGTTTCGAAGGTCATGGCCCCACGCTCCCACGGGGCGGCCCCCTCGTCACTCACTTATCGTCGGCCACGGTCTCAGCCGAACCAGACGACCAGGCGTACGTTCTCGTCCCCGTGCTCGGCGGCGAGGTCCCCCATCGTTTTCCAGACCGGGGCCCACCGCTCGTCATCCGGAGGGGCCTGCATCCGCGCCGTGAGGACCACGGGCCGGTACACCTCGCCGTCCAGGCGCACCTCGCCGCCCGGCGGCCATTGCGACGGTGCGAGGAGAAGATCCCCGCCGAAGGTGTCGGCCGCCGCGTCGCCCAGGTCGGGCGTTGCCACCACGACGTCATGCAGGACGAGTTCGCCGTCCTCCCCCGGCCGCCACCGGCCGGCCCAGGACCAGGCGGGCCGGTCGGCCAGTGGCGCGTCCCAGTCGACCGCGGCGACGTCTGCCCAGGTGGCGTACGTATGGCTGTGCTGGTGGTCGCCGACGCCGGTCTCCCGTACCGGATCGGAGACGTCGTCCGGAAGTCCGCGGTCGGCGAAGAGCGGACGCTCCACATCCCCCGTCCCGCCGAAGCCGAACAGACAGTCCCACACGTCGCGGTCCCGCCCCAGCCGGAAGGCCGGCAGGTCGACCTCGACTTCCCAGCATCCCGCGGCCGAGCGGACCTCGATCGCACCGTCCATGTCTGCCCCCATGAGCGATGACCCTAAAGCGGGGAACCAGTCGCGTGACGAGATGGATCGTGGGCAGGCACGCAGCAATCAGCCCACTCAGCAAAGGGACAGAAGGTTCACCGCATGACCGACAAGCTCACCGTGAGCGTCCTGGGCACCGGGATCATGGGGGTCGCGATGGCCCGCAACCTCGTCCGGGCCGGACACACCGTCAGAGCCTGGAACCGCACCCGGGCCAAGGCCGAGCCGCTGGCCGCCGACGGCGCGCACATCGCCGACACCCCGGCCGAAGCCGTCCAGGACGCCGAAGTCGTCCTCACCATGCTGTACGACGGTCCCGCCGCCCTGGAGGTCATGCGGCAGGCCGCTCCCGCCCTGCGCCCCGGCACCGCCTGGGTGCAGTCGACCACCGCCGGCATCGAGGCCGTCGGCGAACTGGCCGACTTCGCCGCCGGGCATCGTCTGGTGTTCTATGACGCGCCGGTTCTCGGCACCCGCCAGCCCGCGGAGGCCGGTCAGTTGCTCGTCCTGGCGGCGGGCCCGAGCCAGGGCCGTCAGGCCGTGACGCCCGTCTTCGAGGCTGTCGGCGCCCGCACCGTGTGGACCGGCGAGGACGGTGCGGCGGGCAGCGCCACCCGTCTCAAGCTCGTGGCCAACAGCTGGGTCCTCGCGGCCACCACCGCGGCCGGGGAGACCCTGGCCCTGGCCCAGGCCCTCGGCGTGGACCCGCAGAGCTTCTTCGACGCCATCGCCGGCGGCCCGCTCGACATGGGCTACTTGCGCGCCAAGTCCGCCCTCGTCCTGGAGGACCGCCTCTCACCGGCCGACTTCGCGGTGACCACCGCCGCCAAGGACGCCCACCTGATCGTGCGGGCCGGCGAGCAGCACGGCATCCGCCTCGACGTGGCCGCCGCCGGCGCCGAGCGTCTCACTCGCGCCGCCGCGCAGGGGCACGGCGACGAGGACATGGCCGCCGCGTACTACGCCAGCTTCGACGAAGCACGCACCTCGGGCAGTTGAGTTCGCGGGCAGGTGCCGGCCCGGGCGGTCGACCTCGCGGGCAGTGCGGACCGTGCGGACAGTGGAGAAGACGGTGGAGAAACCGCGAAGTGTTCGTGGTGGGGCCCAAGTACGCACTCGGCACGGCGAAAACGGGCCAAACCGCGAGGATACGACTGCGACAGTGTGCCGCACGGCCGACGGAGCCGCTGATCGGGGCGCTGTCTTACTGGACCATCACCAAGGTTTTCGGTCTCTCACGGTGCGTACGGGCACTTGTACGGATAGCATCCTGCGCACCCCCTTCTGCCGTACTGGACGCGTGGCCCCCCACCGCGCCCGTCCCCGTCAACCCCTTCCCCTTTCCCCGCTGTCCCATCCGCTCACCGCTCATTTCATTGCTCTAGGACGACGATGTCTCCACGGACAGGTCCCCGACGCCGTCTCGGCTCCATACGTCTCTCCCTGATCCTTCTGGCGCTGGTCCCGAGCGTCACCCTCGCCGCCATGTGGGGTTTGACGACCGCGCAGATCTTCTCGGAGGGACTGCGGCTGCGGGCCCAGACCGAACTGAGCAAGTCGACCGGGGCCATGGGCACCGACGCGACGCTCGCGCTGCAGAGGGAGCGCAGCCTGTCGGCCATGTGGCTGGCCTCGCCCCGAGGCTCCAGAACCGCCCTGGACAAGCAGCGGAAAGAGACGGACGCGGAGGTCGCGAGAATCGTCGGCCGGTCGGAGGCGATCAAGGAGGCTCCCGACCGGATCGGCGACCGGCTGTACTCGGTCATGGCCGGGGTGGGGAGCCTTGAGTACTACCGGAGCCAGGTCGACAAGCCCACGAATATCACCGGCGAGCAGGCACTGGGCCAGTACACGTCGATCATCGACGACCAGATCCACGCCTTCCAGGAACTCTCCCAGATCGACGACGCGGACCTCACCTCGCAGGCCGGTCCGCTCGTCGGACTGGAACACGCGGCGGAACTGGTCTCCCAGGAGGACGCGCTGCTCACCCTGGCCTGGCCGTCGGGGCAGCTGAAGGAGCCTGCACGGGCCCGTTTCGTCGAGCTGGTGAACGCCCGGCGCTGGCTCATCGAGGACCAGGTCGTGCCCTCCCTGAGCGGCACGGCGAAGGCCCGGACCGAGCGCATCCTCCAGGGTCCGGACTGGAAGACCCTGGAGAGCATCGAGGACCAGGTGCTGGCGGCCCGTACGACGGGCAGCGGTGCCGCCCGGAAGGTCGACCTGCCGGACGCGCGGCAACGGTGGAACGGCGCGCTGGACAGCCTCTCGGCCCAGTACTCGAGTCTGATCCGGCAGCAGACCCGCGACCTGCTCGACCGCAGCGGTGAAAAGGCCGACGACCTGCTGGTCAAGGCAGCCTCCCTGAGCGCGAGCGGACTCGTCGCGCTGCTGCTGTGTGTCGTCCTGTCCTGGCGCATCACCCGCTCCCTCTCCCGGCGGCTGCGCGGGCTGAGGGTGGCCACACTCGGCCTGGCTCAGGAGCGGCTGCCCGACGTGGTGGCACGGCTCGACCGGGGCGAGAAGGTCGACATGGCCTCCGCCACACCCGAGCTGGACTACGGCCGGGACGAACTCGGCCAGGTGGCCCAGGCGTTCAACACCGCGCAGCGCACCGCGGTCCACACCGCGGTGGAGCTCGCCGACACCAGACGCGGCTTCCAGAAGGTGATCCTGGGCATCGCCCGGCAGAGCCAGAACCTGGTCAATCTGCAGCTCAGCAAGCTCGACGCGCTGGAACGCGAGCACCAGGACCCGAACATCCTCAAGAGCCTGTACGAGCTCGACTCCACCGCGAGCCAGCTCCGCCGCTACGAGGAGAACCTCGTCATCATCAGTGGCGAGCAGCCCCGGCGCAGCTGGACCGAACCGGTCGCGCTGATCGACATCCTGCGCAGCGCCATCGGTGAAGTCGCCCAGTACCAGCGGGTGGAGGTGCACACCGACGAGGAGGTGTGCCTCGCGCCACCCGCGGTGGCGGACGTCATCCATCTGCTGGCCGAACTCATCGACAACGCGACCGCCTACTCCCCCGCGCCCAGCCCGGTCAGTGTGCGGGCCGGGCTGGTGGCCAAGGGCCTGGTCATCGAGATCGAGGACCGCGGCCTCGGCATGTCCGAGGAGGACTACGAGTCGTTCAACGCCCAGCTGGCGGTGGAGCCGCAGTTCGACGTGGTGGCGCTGGCCGACGACCTCCGGCTCGGCATGTTCGTGGTGGCCCGGCTGGCCACACGGCACGGCATCGCCGTCACCCTGCGTTCCTCGCCGTACGGCGGGACCACCGCGATCGTGCTGGTCCCGCACGACATCGTGGTGCGCGAGGACCTTGACCAGCCTGCCACGGAGGGACGCCCGGACACGGAGACCGCCGTCACCGGCCCGGCCTTCCCGGCGGGCTCTTCGGCGGACTCCCCGGCGCCGGAGCCGCTCGTGGCCGTGAACGGCTCCACCGGCACCTCCGTCCCGGGCAGACAGATCCACGAACGCACACCGGAGGCGCAGCCTTCGCCCGTCCGGGCGCGGGCGGCCGAAGCCCCCGCGGCCGACTCCGCGTCACATTCCGCCACCGCCAACGGAACCGCCACCGGCACCGGCACCGAGCCCGGCGCCGCCCGGCGCGACGGAATCGCTCCGCTGCCGCGCCGCGTACCGCAGACCAGCCTGGCCGCCGAGCTGCGGGAGGACTCCGGGCCCGCCCAGGCCGACGACGCCTACGAGGACTTCACCGCGGAACGGGCCGCCTCCTCGCTCTCGGGTTTCCAGCGCGGGACGCTCCAGGCCCGCGACGACGACGCCCGAACGCAGGACGACGAAGGGGAGGGAACCGCACCGGAGGACCTGGACGCGCAGGTTCCCGCCGCAGACATGTCATCCCCCAAGCTCTCGGCTTCGCTCGACCAGGGGGGACCCCCATCCTCGACTCCGCCCGCAGACAGCTGATGAAGGACAGAGAAATGACACGCCCCATCCCCGCCACACACAGCCAGCTCGACCAGCTGCTCACCGGCCTGGTGGACAGGGTCGCCGAGGTGAACCACGCCGTCGTGCTCTCCGAGGACGGGCTGGTCGTCAGCAAGTCGCTGGGCTTCCTGCGTGACGACGCCGAGCGGCTGGCGGCGACCGCGTCCGGCCTGATGAGTCTCAGCAAGGGCGTCAGCATGGACTTCCGCGGCGGCCCCGTACGCCAGGCGCTCATCGAGATGGCCAACAGCTATCTGATCCTCACCTCGGCCGGACCCGGCGCCCACCTCGTGGTGCTCACCAACCAGGGCGCGGACGTCGGCGTGGTGGCGTACCAGATGAACATGCTGGTGAAGAAGATCGGCGAGCACCTCAGCGCGGCGCCACGTGGCACAGTCCCAGCCGGCAACGGCGAATGAGGTGAGCGGAGGCGACGCGGCCGGCCGTCTCGTACGGCCGTTTGCCCTCACCGGCGGCCGGACCCGGCCGGACCGCACGGACTTCACCCTCATCACGACGGTGACCGCGGTGGACCCACCGCCCACCTGGGGCGCCCGGCCGCAGCCCGAGCACACCCGGATCCTGCGGCTGTGCGCGCGACCGATCGCCGTCGCGGAGGTCGCCGCTCATCTCGACCTCCCGGTGAGCGTGGTCGCCATCATGCTCTGCGACCTGCTGCAGGCGGAACGGATCACCATCCACCCGCCCCACCCCGTCTCGAACACCCCGGACCTGGACCTGCTGCAGAAAGTGAGGGACGGCCTTGGCCGGCTCTGACCCCAACACCCGAGGGACGCCAGCACCCGACACGGTCAAGATCCTGATCGCCGGAGGATTCGGCGTGGGCAAGACCACCATGGTCGGGTCGGTCAGTGAGATCGTCCCGCTGCGCACCGAGGAACCACTGACCTCGGCCGGGCTGAAGATCGATGACCTCGACGGCATCGAGAAGAAGCACGCCACCACCGTGGCGCTGGACTTCGGCCGGATCACCATCAGCCCGAAGCTCATCCTGTATCTCTTCGGCACCCCGGGCCAGCAGCGCTTCTGGTTCATGTGGAACGACCTGGCCCTCGGCGCCCTGGGAGCCGTGGTCCTCCTCGATGTCCGCAGACCGGAGTCCAGCTTCGCCGCCATCGACTTCTTCGAGCGGCGTGACATCCCGTTCGTCGTCGGCGTCAACGGCTTCCACGGGATGCATCCGTACGAGCCCGAGGAGATCCGCGAGGCGCTGGCGCTGCCGGAGGGGACCCATGTGCTGCTCTGTGACGCACGAGAACGCGAGTCGTGCCGGGACGTACTGATCGCCCTGATCGACCAGTTGATCGCCTCTTCCACCCACGTACCCCAACAGGGCTGACCATGTGAGGGGGGGCGGCTCGCGGGCGCGCACCGTCCGTCCGCATGGTTCCCCTGGCCGCGCGCATCCCTCACCATGGAGGTCCGGATCGTGGAGGGGGGGACGGTCTGTGGATGCGGAGAAGATCGACGTCTTCATTCTCACTGCCATCGAGACCGAGTACACGGCCGCCGCTCATCACCTCGATCCGGGCCGGGTCAGACGAACCCTTGATGGTGCGACCTATGAGATCGGCAGTTTCTCGGGGGAACACGGCCGCGTGACGGTCGGCGTGCAGTTGGCCGGACCCGGAAACGAGATGGCGGCGGCTCTGTGCGAGCGGGCGATCGCCCTGCTGCGTCCGGCCGTTGTGCTCCTTGTGGGGGTGGCGGGAGGCCGCAAGGACGCGGCACTCGGTGACGTGGTGGTGGCCGACACGGTCTACGGCTATGAGACCGGCCGTGACGAGGAGAACGGCTTCCTGCCACGGATCAAGTCATGGCCGTCGTCCTTCGCCCTGGTGCAGAAGGCCCGTCTGATCGCGGCGGACAAGCGGTGGCAGCGCCGTATCGTGCCTCCTCCCGAGGTGACTCCCACCGCGCACATAGGCGCGGTCGCGGCCGGGGCCAAGGTGGTCGCCCATGCCCGGTCGGCTTCCGGCCGCCTGCTGAGCGACATGGCGAGTGACACGCTGGCCGTCGAGATGGAAGGGCTGGGTCTGCTCACCGCCGCCCGGATCAACCCTCACGTGCAGGCCCTGGTCGTACGGGGCATCTCCGATCTGCTCGGCGACAAGGACGCGGCGCACGACGCCCTCTGGCAGCCGGTGGCGGCCCGTCATGCGGCGGCGTTCGCCTTCGAGTTGATCTCCGTGTCGGACACCAGCCGGCGGTCCGCGTCGTCACCGGGAGCGGAAGAGCGGGCTCGCCGTCGACTCTCCCCCCGCCAGCTCGGCACCCTCGCCGGGTTGCTGCTCAAGGTGCCGGGGCTCACCAGTCCCACCTCCTGGCAGCAGCTGCTCGACAACCTGCCCGGGATCGGGGTCATGACGAGCCGGCAGCCGAACCAGCACCTGGAGGCGGTGTCACTCCTGCGGACCTGCGAGGCCTACGACGGCTGGGCCCGGTTCATGGAGGCGCTGGACTCCCTGTGGCCCGGCGCACCCGCTGTGGAAGACGTTCATCTGTACCTCGTGGAACACCAACTGCTGGAGGAGCGGTAGTCTCACGCGGCGACAGGGACGAGGGGAATGACTGCCACGACAACTGGTTGCCGCGGTCGGGGTTCACGCCGCTGAGAAGGCGCGGAAACGGATGGACACGGCTCGGTACGGTGGCAGATGATCTCCGGCATGATCCGGGCCGCAACTGTCGAAGATGTCGCGGAGATTCGCGCGATGATCCGCGAACTCGCCGAGTACGAACGGGCTGTCGAGCAGGCCCGAGCTACCGAGGAGCAGCTCCGTGAGGCGCTGTTCGGAGAACATCCCGCCGCGTTCGCACTGATCGCCGAAGACGACGAGACGGGCGAGGCTGTGGGCTATGCCCTGTGGTTCCCCCGTTTCTCGACCTGGACCGGCACGCGCGGCATGCACCTGGAGGACCTCTACGTACGGCCGTACGCCCGAGGCGGTGGATACGGCAAGGCCCTGATCGCCTCCCTGGCCGCGGTCTGCGAGCGACACGGCTACGAGCGCTTCGAGTGGTGGGTCCTGGCCTGGAACGAGCCGGCGATCGACTTCTACAAGTCGCTCGGCGTGGAGTTCCTGGACGAGTGGACGGTATGCCGGCTGAGCGGTGAACCCCTCAGGGAACTCGCTGCCCAGGTCCCGGCTGACCTGGGCCAGACCCCGGCCCTGTAGGACGGAGGGTCATGCAACCTCCTGTCGCGGCAGTGATCGAAGCCCACGGGACGCTGGGAAGGCTCGTGGCCGGACTGAACGACCAGCAGGTCGCCGAGGCTTCCGCCCTTCCGGGCTGGTCACGCGGTCACGTTCTCGCGCATCTCACCGACAACGCGAGAATGTTCGCCCGTCTCGCGGAGCATGCCCTGCGTGGTGAACTCGTAGCGGGCTACGACGGCGGGGTGGACGAGCGCAACGCGATCATCGAGGCCACGGCGGGCCGCAGCGCCGCCGAGCACCGCGCGGAACTCGCCGCACACGCGGCCGGGCTGGAGGCAGCCTGGGCACGGGCCGTCGAAATGGACTGGGGCCGTCCGGTCACGTTCCGTAACGCGGACCTTGCCGCCACCGTCTTCGCACGCTGGCGCGAGGCATGGATCCACATGGTCGACCTGGAGCTCGGCGTGCGGCCGGACGACTGGCCCGAGGACCTGGCCGTACACGCCATCGACTTCCTGCTCGGCCGCGTTCCGGCAGGCACCCGCGTCCGTGCCGAGGACGTGCGCCGCCAATGGTCCGTCGGCGACGGGCCGCCGGGCACGGTGGTCACCGGACGCGTGCGCGACCTGGCGGCCTGGCTGGCCGGACGTACGCCCGCGGTCTCACCGGTGTCGGCGGAGGGGCTGCCCGCTCTCGGGCCCTGGCCGCCCCACCCACCACAGCGACCGGACCGTGTGTGACGTCCTCACCGGGCAGGGCCCGTATGCGTTCTCCGAGGTGCCCGGGCTCCGCTTCAAGATGTGGCTCTGAGGTCACCCGAGAACAGACGCGACCAGCAGCCCAGCTCCCAGCACCTCGACCCAGAAATAGAACCACGCCGGATAGAACGCCGACGGACCCTCCACTGCACGGGCCACCAGCCGCCCAAGAGCCATTCCCGCAAGCGCCACTGCGGCCGCCAGCACGATCCCCCGTCGCAGATCACCGGAAGCACCAAGAGCCACCCAGCCGAGCAGGATTCCGAAACCGACACCGAACCCGCCGTAGACGGCGCGGACCTCGGCACGTGCTTCCGGGGCAGTCAGCTCGATACCGAAGGGCCGGATGAGCGCAGCGGGCGCGATGAGGCCGAAGAAACCCATGCCAAGGAAGAAGAGGGCGACGACACCTATCCAAAGGGCAGACATGACGAGGAGGCTGCCGCCGAAGCGCATGCGCCTTCAATTACCTCCGGGGTAAAGGGCGTCGGGACGCACCGTCGTCACGGCCAGGCGCCGCCCCCCAACAGCGCGCCGAGTGAACGGCGGACGGATTGGAAGGGGCGAGGGAGGGGCAGAGGACCGGCATCATGTCATGGGCATGATGAGCACACTCTCCCCCCACAGGAGGATCACCGTGACACTCAGAAACGCCGCGCGGGCGCTGATCACCATGCTGGTGGTGGCGCTGTCGTGGACCATCGGTCAGGCCACGGCCTCGGCCGCGCCCGCGTCTCCGGCGGCCACCGCCGCGGTCGTCTTAACGTACGAAACGGAGGGGGCCGCGGAGTTCGTCGACGCGGTCCGCAGCGGTGCGGAGGTCTGGAACGAGAGCGTGGCCAACGTCCAACTGGAGCCGGTGGCCGCGGGTGACGAGGCCAACATCGAGATCCTCGCGGACGACGGCTGGCCGCGCGCCCAAACCACCAGCCTGGGCAACGGCACCGTGTGGATGGGGCGGCAGGCGGTGAACGACGGCTACGACACCACCCGCATCGCCGCGCACGAACTCGGCCACATTCTCGGGCTGCCCGACGTGAAACCCGGCCCGTGCAGCAGCCTCATGTCCGGCTCCTCGGCCGGGGTCGGCTGCACCAACCCCGACCCGGACGCCTCCGAACGGGCCGCCGTCGAGGACAACTTCGCCGCCGCCGGCAAGCGCTCGGCGTACGCCTACGAGCCGCGGATGTACCGGGACTGACCGTTCCGTTCCTCGCGCTTCCCAGCAGGTTCACAGCACTCCACGGTGCCCTGCCCCACTCGTGCCCGGTGCACGCCGGGGGCAGGGCATCGTGCGCGGCGCTCTATGGCGCCCCTTGGGGGCCGCCGTCCGCCGGCTTGTCGATCTCTCCAGCTCAACGGGTGAAATGACGGTGGTTTCGTTGACCGGTCCGGTCAGCCCTCATCGGGGGTCAGCCGCAACGAGACCGAGTTGATGCAGTACCGCTGGTCCGTCGGCGTCGGGTAACCCTCGCCCTCGAAGACATGGCCCAGGTGAGAGCCACACCTGGCACAGCGCACCTCCGTCCGCACCATCCCGTGCGAGCGGTCCTCGATCAGTTCGACGGTGTCGGCGGACTTGGGGTCGTAGAAGGAGGGCCACCCGCAGTGGGACGCGAACTTCGTCTCCGAGGTGAAGAGCTCGGCGCCGCAGGCACGGCAGGAGTAGACGCCCTTCGTCTTGGTGTCGGTGTACTCGCCGGTGAACGCGGGCTCCGTGCCCGCCTGGCGGAGGACGGTGTACTCGGCCGGGGTCAGTTCCGCCCGCCACTGCTCGTCCGGCTTTTCGACGTCGTACGACATGAAGCCCAGCCCCTTCCCTCGGCGGACGGTTACTTCGGCAGTCGCTTGCTTCGCCAGTCGCTCACGCCGACAGGCGGTCCAGGATCCGCGGGCCCAGGTCCGTCACGTCACCCGCGCCCATGGTGAGAACGAGATCACCCCGCTCGGCCATTCCCGCGACCACGGCAGGGATGTCCGCCCTGTCGTGGACGGGCGTCACATCGGCGCCCGCGGCCCTCGCCGCCTCGATGATCAGCTCGCTCGTCACGCCCGGGATCGGGTCCTCGCGCGCCGGGTAGATGTCCAGGACGACCGAGGCGTCCGCCAGGGACAGCGCCTGGCCCATCTCCTTGCCCAGCTCCTGGGTGCGGGAGAAGAGGTGGGGCTGGAAGACCACCAGGATGCGGCCGGAGGCACCCGCCCGCATCGCCTCCAGGTCCGCGGTCATCTCCGTCGGGTGGTGCGCGTACGAGTCGATGACCTGCACGCCGGCCGCCTCGCCCTTGAGCTGGAGACGGCGCTTGACGCCCGTGTACGCCCCCAGCGACACCGCCAGCTCGGCCGCCGGCACGCCGAGCGCCACGCCCGCGGCCAGCGCGGCCACCGCGTTGTGCGCGTAGTGCCGGCCGGGGACCGAGACCCCGAAGGTCAGCTCGACGCCGTCCAGCAGGACCTTCACCTCGCTCTTCAGACCCTGGGCGGTGACCGAGAGGATGCGTACGTCGGCGTCCGCGGACTCGCCGTACGTCACCACCCTGACGTCACCGGCCCTGACGCGCCGC
Source organism: Streptomyces sporangiiformans (assembly GCF_005768555.2). Taxonomy (GTDB): domain Bacteria; phylum Actinomycetota; class Actinomycetes; order Streptomycetales; family Streptomycetaceae; genus Streptomyces; species Streptomyces sporangiiformans. Next base: position 28,348 of record NZ_VCHX02000070.1, on the reverse strand, counting down.
GTCAGCTCGCGCGCCCCCTCGTGGTCCGCCGCGATCACCAGCGTGCCACCCGGCACGATCTTGTCCACGAACGTCTCGAAGGACTCGTAGATCTCGTCCATGGACGCGTAGTTGGCGTGGTGGTCCAGTTCCACGTTGAGCACGATCGCCACCTCGGGCGCGTACTTGTGGAAGCTGCGGTCCGATTCATCGGCCTCGGCGACGAAGATCTCGCCCTCACCGTGCAGCGCGTTCGAGCCGGGGGCGTCCAGGTCGCCGCCGATCGCGTAGGAGGGGGCCAGTCCCAGCTCCGACAGCGACACCGCGAGCATCGACGTCGTCGTCGTCTTGCCGTGCGTGCCCGCCACCGCGATCGCGCGCAGGCCGTGCATCAGCGAGGCGAGGGCGTCCGAACGGTGGACGACGGGGATGCCGAGCTCGGCTGCGCGGGCCAGCTCGGGGTTGTCGGCGCGGATCGCGGACGAGACGACGACGCAGCTGGCGTCGGAGGCCAGATGGTCCGCGGCGTGCCCGATGTGCACCGTCGCGCCCAGTGCCCGCAGTGCCTCGGCCGTCGCGGACTCCTTGGCGTCGCTCCCCGCCACCTTGGCCCCACGCTGGGCGAGGATCTTCGCGATGCCCGACATTCCGGCGCCGCCGATGCCGATGAAGTGCGGTCGGTCCATGGCGGTAGGAAGGCCGGCTGCCATGCGTGTTTCTCCCCAAGATCCGATACGACGAGGCTGGCGCTCGTGGAAAGAGCGCGCCCCCACCCTATTCCGTGCCGAGGGGCGACCGCCCACGCAAGGGGGCGGGGGTCGCCCCGCAAGGGGCGCGGGGAACTGCGCGACCAGCCACACACATCCCGCACCCGACGAACCACGACAGCGCCCACGTCGCCCACGGCCCAGCCCAGCGGCAGCGCCACCGCTACACCTTGCTGTGCGAGAAGAGTTTCAGCACCGGTACGCCCACCTTGTGGCGCGCCCGCGAGGCCCAGTCGCGGTGGAAGAACTCCTCCACGTAGTGGGGGTCGGTCAGCACGATCACCTCGTCGGCGTCGCTCTCGTCGACCAGGGACTTCAGCGCGTCCAGCGGGTGGTCCTCGATGAGCCGCCCCTCGGCCTGGCTGCCCGAGGCACGCAGGGCGACCAGAGAGACTTCGAGGGCCTGCTGCCCCTGGCTGGCCGCTTCCTCGCCCTCGGGCGTCTCGTGCTCGCGGGCCGCCTCGTCCAGCTCGCCGAGCGCCACGTCGTCGATGGCCCGCAGCAGCCGGTCCGCCTGGTCGCCGCGGGGCTGGAGCAGCACGTGGAAGGCGACCTTCTCGTCCCCGTGCAACGTGGTGACGAACTCCACGTCGGCGGACGTCAGGGCCTTCTCGATCATCAATACGCTAGTGAACACGACAGGCGCCCCTTCGGCAGGTCCGTAATAACAGGTCCGTAGTGACAGGTCTGTAGCGACAGGTCCGTTTTGTCAGGTTCGACGGTATCGACTGAAGAGAAACCCGGCCTCCTCCAGCAGAGAGACCAGCTCGAACCTCTTGGGTACGGCCGGCGCGGGCCCTCCGGCGATGCGCTGCGCGTCGCCCACGGTGAGCATCGGGGAGATCGTCAGGCAGAGCTCGTCCAGGACTTCGGACGCGGCCAGCTGGCCGAGCAGGCGCGGCCCGCCCTCGGTCAGCAGCCGGCGCAGACCGAGGTCGCCCAGAGCGCGTACGGCCCGAGCGGGATCCACACCCATGCCGTCCCCGGCGATCACCACCTGGGCGCCGGCCTTCTCGGCGGCCGCGATCCGGTCGGGCGCGGCGGCGGCTCCCGTGAGCAGCAGCGTGGGCACCAGGGGGGAGGTGAACAGCGGAAGCGCGAAGTCCAGGTCGAGGCTCGCGCTGACCACGGCGATGGCGGGCGCCGGCCCCTGCCCGGCCGCCTCCCGGAGCGCGGCGAATGCCTCACGCGCGCGTGCCGGGCGGTATCCCTCCTGGCGTACCGTTTCCGCGCCGACCAGCACCACGTCCGCGAGCCCTCGCAGCGTGCCGAAGATCCGCATGTCGGCTTCGCTGGAGATGGGCTGCGAGTGACCCTCGTGCTGGGCGGCTCCGTCGAGAGTGGAGACCATGTTGGCGCGCAGCCAGGGTTCGTGGACGTCGGGGTAGGCGTAGGCCTCGGCCAGCTCCTCCAGCCCCCACTCACGGTCCGTGGCGTCGTCCAGCGCGTCCCTGCCACGGGCCCCGCCGGAGGCCCCGGCCACTGTCTCGTCGGTCACAGGGAACAGGCGTCGCATATCGTGCAGTGTTGCACGGCCCGTAGAGTGGGGAACCGTGCCCACCTCCACCGCCGCCTCCGCGACCGACCCGATAGCCGACGAGTCCCCACTGTCCCTGTGCGCCCGTGAGCCGCACGTCCCCGCGGACAGGCTGGTCGCCGAGATGGTGCCGCCGCCGCGCTTCGACTCGGTCCGCTTCGCCACGTACATCCCGGACCCGAACCAGCCCAGCCAGACCGAGGCCGTCACGGTGCTCGACCACTTCGCGGCCGGTCTGGGCGGCGCGCACGCCACCGGTGCCGGCAAGCGCCGCTGGTTCTCCCGCAAGCCGGAGAGCCGGCCGGCCGGCCCCCGCGGTGTCTACCTCGACGGAGGCTACGGCGTCGGCAAGACGCACCTCCTCGCCTCCCTGTGGCACGCGACCCCGGCGGAGCCGGCGCTCAAGGCCTTCGGCACGTTCGTGGAGCTGACGAACCTGGTCGGCGCGCTCGGCTTCCAGCAGACCGTGCGGACGCTGAGCGGCCACCGCCTGCTGTGCATCGACGAGTTCGAGCTCGACGACCCCGGCGACACCGTCCTCGTGTCCACTCTGCTGGGCAAGCTGGTCGAGGCGGGCGTGGCGCTCGCGGCCACGTCGAACACACTGCCCGGCAAGCTCGGCGAGGGCCGGTTCGCGGCGGCCGACTTCCTGCGCGAGATCCAGGGCCTGTCGGCACACTTCCGTGCGCTGCGCATCGACGGCGAGGACTACCGCCACCGCGGGCTGCCCGAGGCCCCCGCGCCGTACTCCGACGAGCAGGTCACGAAGGCGGCGTACGCCACCGCGGGCGCCTCGCTCGACGACTTCCCGCATCTGCTGGACCATCTCGCCCGCGTCCACCCCAGCCGGTACGGCGCGCTCACCGACGGGCTCAAGGCGGTCTGCCTCACGGACGTGCAGCCGGTCCCGGACCAGTCGACCGCGCTGCGGCTCGTCGTGCTCGCCGACCGGCTGTACGACCGCGAAGTGCCGGTGCTCGCCTCGGGGCGGCCCTTCGATCAGTTGTTCAGCGAGGAGATGCTGAACGGCGGTTACCGGAAGAAGTACTTCCGGGCGATTTCGCGGCTCACCGCGCTGGCACGCGACGCCAAGGGTCTGGTGAAGGGCTGATCTCCCGGATCGCCCGGACCAACCGCACGCCCTCCGCTTCGGGGCCCCCGGGCCCCGCTTCAGCTTCCTTCAGCCTGCTTCAGGTTCTCTTCAGGGTGAAACGTTAAGTTAACCCTGCAAACAACTTCCCGGGTTAACCTAGGTGTTGACGAGAGAAGTACTGATGGGATGCGACCGAGAGGGGGCACATGTTACGAGGCACGACGGCCCGGACGCAGGGCGTCCTTCTCGCCGCCGTCCTACTGGCCCTGCAACTGTTCGCTCCCACCGTTTCCTTCGCGTCCGCACACCCCACCCACGTCATCTCGTCCGAGGACCGCACCGCATCTGAGACCCAGGCCCGTGCCGCCGAGAGCACCAAGAGCTCGGTCGACACCGAATCGGTCAGCTGCGGTACGAACAAGCATCTCGACGGCAAGACGCCGCCCTTCAGGGTCCGCGACCGGCAGCGCTCCGCGGACTCCACACCCCAGACGCCCACGCGCCCCCTGCTGACCCGGGATCCCACGATCACCGACGGGGGCACTTCACACACGGTGGGCGCCGCGTCTCTCCGCACGACCAGATCATCAGCCGCCCATTCCGCAGCGGCACTTCAGGTCTTCCGCTGCTGATGTGACCGTCGGGCCCCAGCCGACCACGACCTACCCTCACCACGCCACGTCCGCCGAGCGCGTCGACGTGGGGGTCCTGTCGGCGTGCCCGCATGCGCTCCGTTTTGTACACCGACGCGCCAACAAGGCGCGCCAGGAGGAACTGACACATGCAGCCCCTCATCGATCACGCACGCTCCTTCGGCAAGCAGTCCGCTGCGCGCCCCGAGGAGTTCGCCCGCCTCGCCGAAGGCCAGTCCCCGCAGGCCCTGTTCATCACCTGCTCCGACTCCCGGGTCGTCCCGGCCCTGTTCACCGGAGCCCGGCCCGGTGAACTCTTCGAACTGCGCACCGCGGGCAACATCGTCCCCCCGTACGCCTCCGGGCAGCCCACGAGCGAGGCGGCCACCATCGAGTACGCGGTGGAGGTTCTCGGCGTCAGCGACGTGGTCGTCTGCGGCCACTCCCACTGCGGCGCCGTCGGCGCGCTGGTGCGCGACGAGGACCTGACCGCCGTGCCCGCCGTGCGCGACTGGCTCGCGCACGCGACGCCCCGTCCGGAAGGCACGGTTGAGGACCCGACCGTCACCGACGCCGTTCAGGCCCACGTACTGACCCAGTTGCTGCGGCTCCGCTCTTACCCGTGCGTGGCCCAGCGCCTGGCAGACGGTCAACTCCGCCTGCACGGCTGGTTCTACGAGATCCACACCGGATCCGTACTGGCCCATGACGTGCACTCCGACGCTTTCACGACGCTGTGAGCGCCCCGATGAGTGATTCCGTGAACAGCTCGAAGACCAGCTCGAACCTCTCAGAGAACCGGATGAAGTTCCCTCACCTGCGGCAGGACTTCGCCGCCTCGCTCGTCGTCTTCCTCGTCGCCCTGCCGCTGTGCGTGGGCGTGGCGGTCGCCTCCGGCGTACCGGCCGAACTCGGCCTGGTCACCGGCATCGTGGGCGGACTGGTCACCGGATTCCTGCCCGGCAGCAGCCTGCAGGTCTCGGGTCCGGCCGCGGGCCTGACCGTGCTGGTCTTCGAGGCCGTACGCGAGTTCGGACTGCCCGTGCTCGGTGTCCTCGTGCTGGCCACCGGTCTGATCCAAGTTCTCATGGGCGCCCTGAAGTTGGGGCGATACTTCCGGGCCATCTCGGTGGCCGTCGTCGAGGGCATGCTGGCCGGCATCGGGCTCGTCCTGATCGCGGGACAGCTCTACTCGGTGGCGGGCATGGAGGCACCCGCCTCGGGCCTGGCCAAGCTGGGCGGACTGCCGGCGATGCTCGCCGACGCCGCCGGATCCGCCGAGGCGCTGGCCTCGCTCGGCCTCGGGGCCGGCACCATCGCCGTCCTCGTACTGTGGAGGCGCCTGCCGAAGCGGGTGCGTACGGTGCCGGGGCCGCTCGCCGCGGTCGCGCTCGCCACGCTCGTGACGCTGGTGTTCGCACTGCCGGTGGCGACCGTCGAGGTACAGGGTCTCCTCGGCTCGCTCCAGCCGCCGGGGATGGACGCCTTCGGTGAACTGGGGAATGTGGCGGTGCTCGGCACGGTCGCGGCCTTCGTCCTGATCGCCTCGGCGGAGTCGCTGTTCAGCGCCGCCGCCGTGGACCGGCTGCACGACGGGCCGCGGACCGAGTACGACAAGGAACTGATGGCCCAGGGCGCGGGCAACACCGTCTGCGGCATGCTCGGCGCCCTGCCGATGACCGCCGTGATCGTGCGCAGCTCGGCGAACGTCCAGGCGGGGGCGCGGACCAAGGCGTCCCGGGTGATGCACGGCGCATGGCTGCTGCTGTTCGCGGTCCTGCTGCCGGCCGCGCTCGCCTACATTCCGCTGCCGGCGCTCGCGGGCATCCTGGTCCACGCGGGCTGGAAGCTCATCCCGCTGCGGGAGATCGCGGCGATGTGGCGCGAGCACCGGGGCGAGGCGCTGATCCTGGTCGTCACGGCCGTGTCGATCGTCGCGGTGAACATGTTCGAGGGCGTCCTGATCGGGCTCGGCCTGGCGATCGCCAAGACGGCCTGGGAGGCCTCGCACATCAAGCTGGAGGTCATCGACAAGGGAGCGGGGCCGGTGCAGGCGTACCTGTCCGGCAACGCCACCTTCCTGCGGCTGCCGAAGATCCTCGACAACCTGGAGTCGCTGCCCCAGGACCGGCCGGTGGAGCTTGACATGTCCGGCCTGCACCACCTGGACCACGCCTGCCGTACCGCCCTGGAGAACTGGGCCGAGCGGCACAGCGCGACCGAGCCGGTGAAGGTCACCACGCCGTAGTCACCCCGGGACTCAGGGCGATCTCCTGGCGAGCCCGCCCTGAGTCCCTGGCGGGCACGCCCGATATCCGCCGCGGCACCCGCCCCCACACCTGGCCCGAGGCTCGACCGGAGCCCCGGGCCAGGCATATTGTGATAACAAGTTCACAGTCGGACATTTCGGCGACTCGAACGACAGCTCTGGCAGCGCGAAGGGCAGGGGGTCGTCATCATGGTTGAGGAGCTGGTGGCCGCGGGCGTGACGGTCGGTATTGCCGGGCTGGTCTACGTCGCGGCGGCGGCCCGGATCGTCAAGCAGTACGAACGGGGTGTGGTCCTGCGCCTCGGGCGTCTGCTCGGAGAGCCGCGTCCGCCCGGTTTCACGATGGTCATCCCCGCCGTCGACCGGCTGCGCAAGGTGAACATGCAGATCGTGACGATGCCTGTGCCCGCCCAGGAGGGCATCACCCGGGACAACGTCACGGTGCGTGTCGACGCGGTGGTCTATTTCAAGGTGGTCGACGCGGCCAACGCGGTCATCCGGGTCGAGGACTACCGCTTCGCGGTCTCGCAGATGGCGCAGACCTCGCTGCGCTCGATCATCGGCAAGAGCGACCTCGACGACCTTCTGTCGAACCGCGAGAAGCTCAACCAGGGCCTGGAGCTGATGATCGACAGTCCGGCGGTGGGCTGGGGCGTGCAGGTCGACCGGGTCGAGATCAAGGACGTGTCGCTGCCGGAGACGATGAAGCGGTCGATGGCCCGGCAGGCCGAGGCCGACCGTGAGCGCCGTGCCCGGATCATCAACGCCGACGCCGAGCTCCAGGCGTCGAAGAAGCTGGCGCAGGCCGCCGGAGTGATGTCCGACCAGCCCGCCGCGCTCCAACTCCGCCTTCTGCAGACGGTGGTGGCCGTCGCCGCCGAGAAGAACTCGACGCTCGTACTGCCCTTCCCGGTGGAGCTGCTGCGGTTCCTGGAACGGGCGCACCAGGGGCTGGAGACCGACAAGCCGCGGGACGCGGAGCAGCGGGCCGACGCGGAACAGCGGGCCGGCGCGGATGGATCGGCCCTGGCGGAATCAGTCCTGGCGGAATCAGTCCTGGAGGAATCGGTTCTCGAGGAACCTGCCGTGGAGCAACCGATCGTGGAGGAACCGGTCATCGAAGAACCGATCGTCGAAGAACCTGTCATGGAGGATCAGGTCAGCCCCTTGACTCCCCCACGGTCCACGTCATCCGACGATCAGTGAGAGCGCCACGCTACGCGCGTGGTTCACGCCGTCCTGGCCGCGTGATACACACAGGCGGGTCAACATCCTGTCCGCCAACAGGAAGGCTGCTCCATGTCCGCCACACGACGGCAACTGCTCGCCCGTTCCGGTGCCCTGGGAGCGGGCATCGCGTTCTCCGGGGCCCTGTCCGAACTCTTCGCCGGCACGGCAGCGGCGCTGGGCCACTCCGGATACGGCCCTCTCGTTCCCGACCCGGACGGCCTGCTCGACCTGCCGGAAGGTTTCCGCTACCGGGTGCTGTCGCGTGAGGGCGACGAGCTCCGCTCCGGTGAGGGCCCGGTGCCCAGCAACCACGACGGCATGGCCGCCTTTGCCGGGGCTTCTGTCGGCAGACACCGCCGGGTCCACCTCGTTCGCAACCACGAGAACCGTGCCACCGCGAAGCTCCAGGTCCCGACGGTCGAGGGGCTCACCTATGACCCGATGGGCAAGGGCGGCTGTACGACGCTGACGCTCGACGAGCGCGGGAAGGTACTCGCAGAACGCGTCGCGATCGCCGGGACGGCCGTCAACTGCGCGGGCGGGCCCACCCCTTGGGGCACCTGGCTGACCTGCGAGGAGACCGAGGACAAGGCCGGGACGAACGGCTACACCAAGGACCACGGCTTCATCTTCGAGGTCGATCCGGCCGACCCGCACCGCACCGGGGCCGTACCGCTGACCGCGATGGGCCGCTTCCAGCACGAGGCGATCGCCGTCGATCCGCGGCGCGGCATCGTCTATGAAACCGAGGACGCCTTCCAGAAGCCCTTCGGCCTGTTCTACCGTTTCCTGCCCAAGAAGCCCGAGGGCGGCCGCGGTTCGCTCCGTGCGGGTGGGCGGCTCCAGGCGATGCGCGTGCCGGGCGTACCGGACCTCTCCACGATCCAGGAGACGGGCGCCACCTTCGACGGTATCGAGTGGGTGGACGTACCGGACCCGCTCGCGGCCCAAACCCCCATCCGTCTGCAGGACTTCGGCCCCAAGGGCATCACCCACGCCCAGAAGCTGGAGGGCTGCTACTGGGGCGGGAAGAGCGTGTACTTCGTCTCGTCCTTCGCCCGCAGCGCCGAGGGGTCGGCGGCTGACCACTTCGGCCAGATCTGGCGCTACGACCCGGGTGCGCGCCGACTGACCCTGGTGATCGTCTTCGGCCCCGACACCGACGTACAGCTGCCCGGCGAGGAGCCGGACAACATCTGCCTCGCGCCCACCGGGGGCCTGATGGTCTGCGAGGACGGCGAGGGCGCGCAGCACGTCTACGGCGTGACACGGCGCGGCGAGGTGTACGCGATGGCGCGCAACCGGCAGAACATCGGCACTCCCGAAAAGCCGGAGTGGGGCGAATTCGCGGGCGTCACCTTCTCCCCCGACGGCAGGACGATGTACGTGAACTGCTACACGCCCGGCACCACGTTCGCGGTGACGGGCCCCTGGCACAGGTAGCACCGCGATCAAGGACACCAGTGCCCAGGCCGGACCGATCGGCCTGGGCAGGTCCACGTCCGTCGCCGCCCGGCCTGCCGGCCCACCGGCCTACGCTGGAGTCATGAGCGAGGAGATGAGCGATCGCCGCGCCACCGGGGCGCCGGAGCCATCGCCCGACGGCGGCCCGCCCTTCGCCGAGTGCGTCCTGTGCCGCGAGCCCACCGAGTACCCGGAGTCGTACAAGGGGATCACGCTCTGCCCCGTCTGCGAGTGGCGGGAGGCGGAGCGCACCGCTTGCTCGGGGTGATCAGGTCCGGCGCGTGGTGAGCGCGCAGGTCGCGGCGGCCCGGCGGGCGCGGCCCGGGACAGGCTCGCGCGTGCGTTCGGCCGCGCGCGGCGGAACCGATCTTCCGCCTGGCAGACTGGAGGGCGTGAGCAGCGACGAGACGACCACTCCCCCAAGTTCTCGGCTTCGCTCGAACAGGGGGGACCCCCATGGCGGCGGGCCCCGCACTGAGGACAGCCCCTTTCGCCACGAGGCGACCACCCGCGACGAGGCACCGCAGTTCGTGCTGCCGCTCGTGGTCCGCATCGAGCGGAACGAGCCGCCGGCCCGCACGGACGCTCTCGAAACCGCGGCCCGTGCGGTTCTGGTGATGCTCAGCGACGAGCGGTCGCTCGGGGACGGCGACTGGGCGCAGGCCGTGCGGGACTGGCAGGACGCCCGGATCCGCAAGGTGGTGCGGCGGGCGCGCGGCGCCGAGTGGCGGCGGGCCGAGGCGTTGCCCGGCATCACGGTGACGGGGAAGTCCGCGGAGGTACGTGTCTTTCCTCCCGTCCCCCTGAACGGCTGGCCGAAGGACCTGGCCCGCCTCCAGGTCTCCGGCACGGACCTCGACGACCCGGAACCACCGGCGGACGCCGACACCACGGCCCCCGTGCTGTGGCTGAGCCCCGATGTCGACATGTCGGCCGGCAAGGCCATGGCCCAGGCAGGCCACGGCGCCCAACTGGCGTGGTGGGAACTCCCGGACGAGGCCCGAGCGGCCTGGCGCGACGCCGGCTTCCCCCTCGCCGTCCGCACCCCGAACCCCACCCACTGGTCCCAACTCACCACGAGCGGCCTGCCGTTGGTACGCGACGCGGGCTTCACGGAGATCGCACCGGGCTCCTGCACGGTGGTCGCCGACCATCCGGCGCTGCGGGGCGCGTGACCGCGGCGGGCGCCGCCTACGCGTCCGGGTGTCCAACGCCGAAGGGCTCCGCACTCGAGGAACCGTGGGGGAGCATCAATGCCGAGTCCGCATGGAGGCTGATGCGTGTCGGTGTGAGGTCGACGGCGTCGACCGGCGACGCTCCGGTGCCGGAATTGCGGGCGTAGCGCGGATGGGCACCTCCACTGACCTGCCAGCGAATGCGGTGCCCGGGCAGGAAGCGGTAGGTGGTGGAACTCATGGGCACGGTGACCTCCGAGGGCGCCTGCCCCACCGTCCGCAGCTGAGCCAGCCCGTCACAGACGTTGGTGGAGCGGCCTTGCTCATCCACATCGCACAGGCGGGTGAAGACGTCGGCGTATCCGGTGTCCGTGGAGATACTCAGCCGCGCCGAGACCGGGCCGAGGATGTCCACGGGTTCGGCCAGCGGGGGGCCGGTGAACGTCAGGACGTCGTCCCGGGCCTCCAGGGCGCTGTTGTCCCGGGGGCCGGCGGTGCGGGAGAGCAGCGGGCCGCCGAGGGACGGGGTGGGGTCGGCCGGGTCATAACGGAAGGACGTCAGTGGGGCGGAGTTCGTGGGCGCCTCTCGGGTGAGATGCCCGTCCGGGGTGGGGAACCATGAGCCGGTGGCCGGGGAGCGCGGCCAGTCGTCGAGGTCACGCCATGCGTTTTCGCCGCCGATGTGCACGCGCACGCCGGTGGGGCGCAGTCCGGAGCGATCGGCACACAGGTGCGCGCGCAGCCAGGCGAGACTCTCGGCGAAAACCTCGGGCCAGCCCTGCTGCAGTGCGGAGGTATGGGTCCAGGGGCCGACGAGCAGGGCGGCGTCGCATCCGGCCTGGCGCAGTCGGTCGTACTGCTCGAAGGTCTGGTCGACCAGAGCGTCGTGCCAGCCGGTGATCAGACTGGTGGGGACGCTCAGCCGCTCGGCCGCCCCGGCCAGGGACACACCGCTCCAGTAGGGGTCGTCGGCGTCCGGGTGCGTCATCACGTCGTCCAGCCAGGGCACTTCGTCTCCGAAGGCGGAGAGGTACGCCTTGCGCAGCGGCCGCGCGGTGCTGATGCCGCGCAGTCGGCGCTGCAGGCGCATCACCGCCCTCGCGAAGGGTGCGATCCCCCGGTGCTGGTACGCCATGCCTACGCCGACCACGAGGGCGTTCTCCAGTCGGAGGGCACCGTCAGCATGGAACAGGGCGTAGGGGTCATGCAGACCCACCTGCACCACCATCGCCTTCAGCTCCGGCGGCGGGTCCAGGGCAAGCGCCCACTGCACGTATCCCAGGTAACTGGGGCCGATCGTCCCCAGCGTTCCGTTGAACCAGGGCTGCTCGCGCAGCCAGGACACCGTGGCCTGTCCGTCGGCGGCCTCGTTGCGCCACGGATCGAACTCACCCCCTGAGCCGCCGGTGCCGCGGCAGCTCTGCAGGACCACGTGGAAGCCCTGTTCGGCGAAGAGCAAGCCGTACTGGGGCGACCACGGCAGGCCCCTGCCGTACGGCGAGCGCACCAGGAGGGTGGGGAAATCGCCGTCTGCCCGGGGGAAGTAGTGGTCCGTGATCAACGGGCTGCCGTCGGCGGCCGGCACGACCAGTCCCGGCTCCCAGCCGACGTCGTAACGCTTGGCCGGGAGACCGCGCCAAATCGCTCTCATGATCCGCGAGGACAGCGGCGGCTTCCTGGAAGACGGTGCCCAGACCGGGCTCGGCACAGCGTCGTGTGTGCGTGATGCCATGGTTCCTCGTCCCTCTCCTCTATTCTCGTACACAGTACGAGAATAGAGGATGCTTGGATGACACACGCAAGGGCCTCGGTGATCGGGAGAAGGAGCACGAAGACCGTGACGCGTGATGGCGGGTCCGGCGCCACGGGCGTCGACCCTCAACAGCTCTGGTTGAGCCCCGGCCAGTCCCGCAGGGGCCGCAAGCCCGCCTTCAGCCGCGAAGCGATCACGGCGGCCGCCGTCGCCCTGGCGGACGCGGAAGGCCTCGAAGCGGTCACCATGAGGCGGGTCGCCGCGCGGGTCGGAGCGGGGGTCATGTCGCTCTACAGTTACGCCCCCGACAAGGAGACGCTGCTGGAACTGATGGTCGACCACGTCAGCGGCGAACTGCCGACGGCGGGGACCCTCACCGGTGACTGGCGCGGAGACCTGAAGACCATCGCCCACCTCCAGCGCGCCCTCATGCTGCGGCACCGTTGGCTGCCCGCCGCTCTGTCCACCCGCCGCAGCCTCGGCCCCAACTCCCTGGCCTTCCTGGAACACGCACTCGCCGCCTTGCGGCCGACCGGGCTGGACGGTGCGGCAAAGCTGGAGGTCTTCGCCCAGCTCACCGCCTTCGTGGCCGGGCACGTAGCCCACGAGATCACGCAGGCCGCGGCCGCCCAGTCGCCCGACCGGGCCGCGGCCGAGGCGCGCTACCTTGCCGCTGTCGCCGCGGACGGCCACCACCCGGAACTCGCCGAAGTCCTCTCCGCGCCCGGACGCCCTCTCGCCCCCGAAGCGACGTTCGCCCGGTTCCTCAACCGCCTGATCGACGGCCTCGGCACCGACTGATGGCCCGCACGCACGACTGCCGCGGTGCCCCTGTCCGCCGCCCGCCGCCGCCTCAGCGGCCCTCCGTGCTTGGCGTCCCGCACAGGCTTACGGGTGCGTGGGCGGCCGCACGAGCACATCCTGGATGCATGGGCACCGCGGCTCCGTAGTCGTGTCCACCCGTGGCGTGCGGGGCGCGAGGCCGACCGCCGCCGCGGTTCTCTGGACGGCCGCGATACCGCACCGTCCCCCGGGAGGACTCACCGGAGACTCGCCATGAGCATTCACAAGGCCGGACGCGACAGCACCGTACTCAGCGACTTCATCGAGGTGCCGGGGATCGGCTTCCTCCCCGTCAACGCCTTCGTTCTGCACGCAAGCCAGCCGGTGGTCGTCGACACCGGCCTCGGGCTCCCCGACCGGGACTTCGTCGCCTCCCTCGGCTCGGTCCTCGACCCCGCCGACGTCCGCTGGATCTGGCTCACCCACCCCGACCGCGATCACACCGGCGGGCTGTTCGACCTACTCTCCGCGGCACCGCGGGCGCGCGTGGTGACCACCTTCATCGGCGCGGGCATCATGTCCACCGAGCGGCCCCTGCCCCTTGACCGGGTCCGCCTGGTCAACCCGGGCCAGACCCTGGACGTCGGCGACCGCACCCTCATGGCGTTCCGGCCGCCGCTGTTCGACAACCCCGCCACCGTCGGCTTCTACGACGACCGATCGGCGACCTGCTTCAGCTCCGACTGTTTCGGCGCCCCACTGCCGAGCCCGGAACTCGCCGTCGCCGACGATGTCGCCGTCGTACCCGCCGAGGAGCTGCGCGACGGGCAACTGCTGTGGGCCACGGTCGACAGCCCATGGGTCCAGATGGTCGACCAGGACCAGTACCTCGCCACGATCCAGCCCCTGCGGGCCATGGCCCCCGAGGCCGTCCTGAGCACCCACCTGCCGCCGGCGCTCGGGCTGACGGGGCGGATACTCGAGACGATCAGCGAGGCCCCGGGCGCGAACCCCTTCGTCGGCCCGGACCAGCAGGCACTTGAACGGATGCTCGCCGATTTCGAGCCGACCGGCACCACCACTCCACGGGTCTAGGTCTTCTCGGTACGTCGAGCGCAGGGCCGATACCGGCGGGACGGATAGGCTGCCGAAGCGCGGATTCGCGGCCGCCGCCCGGGGCGCGGGCGCGGACCTGACGCACTGGCGCGAGCCGGACGACATGAGCGAACCGTTGCGGACCTACCGGGGCGCGGCGATGGCGGCACTCGCCGCCTTCCGTCAACCGGGCGTGCAAGACCGGGAGTTCGCGTTGCCGACAACGGCTGAACCTCAGGTTGAACATCGGCAACGTTCCGTACGTATCCCCTGGTGCTGGCCAAGTGGGGCTTCCCGGCAGCCGTGGCGGTCCTGCCGGAACCTCAAATGTTGCTCTGAACGTCCCCGCCGATGGGTTCGGCTCCACGTCCCGGGGCCATGACCCGGTCACCGGATTACAGGACCGTCGAAGGAGACGACATACACGTCCTGGTGAAACCGTGGTGAAGGAGGGGACGATGCAGCACCTGGGTACGGGAATCGGATGGCGGCCGGAGATCGCCGACGCCGTCGAGCGCATGCCGGGCATCGACTGGGTCGAGGCCGTGGCGGAGAACGTGTGCCCGGGACATCTCCCCGAGTCGCTGGTGCGCCTGCGCGAGCGCGGGGTCACCGTCGTCCCGCACGGTGTCTCGCTCGGCCTCGGCGGTGCGGAGCGGCCCGACGCCGGTCGCCTCACCGCCCTTGCCGAGCGCGCCGAGGCGCTGGGCTCGCCCCTCGTCACCGAGCACATCGCGTTCGTCCGCGCGGGCGGCGCCCTCACCGCCTCCGAGCGGCTGGAGGCCGGGCATCTGCTGCCCGTCCCGCGCACCCGGGACGCCCTCGACGTCCTGTGCGAGAACATCCGGATCACGCAGGACGCGCTGCCCGTACCGCTCGCCGTGGAGAACATCGCGGCACTGATCTCCTGGCCCGGAGAGGAGATGACCGAAGGGCAGTTCCTGTACGAACTGGTCGACCGCACCGGCGTACGCCTCCTCATCGACGTGGCCAACCTCCACACCAACCACGTCAACCGCGGCGAGGACCCCGCCAAAGCCCTCGACGAGCTCCCCGTCGAGGCCATCGCCTACGTCCATGTCGCCGGCGGCTTCGAACGCGAGGGCGTCTGGCACGACAGCCACGCCCACGCCGTCCCTCCGGCGGTCCTCGACATCCTCGCGGACCTGGCGTCCCGGGTACGCCCGCCGGGAGTGCTCCTGGAGCGGGACGAGAACTTCCCCGAACCGGCGGAGCTGAAGCGGGAGTTGAGGGCGATACGGGAGACAGTGGAGAAGGGGGCTCCCACGGAGAAGGGCGGCGTCGCCGCAACCGCAGCCTCCAGCGACGCCGCATCCGAGGCCTCCGCCGACGCGCCGTCTCCCTCGCCCGACGAGGCCGAAGAAGCCCAAGAGACCCAAGAGACCCAAGACGCATCGCAGCAGGCGGGCACCGAGCCCGCCCGTCAGCGCCTGGCCCTCGCGCAGGCCGCGCTGCTCTCCGCGCTCGTCGCCGGGACCCCGGTGCCCGAGGGCTTCGACCGGGCGCGGCTGGCCGTGCAGGCGCGCGCACTCGCCTCGAAGCGGGCCGACGTGGTGGCCAAGGTCGCACCGGAGCTGCCGGAGATCCTGGCGGGGACGTACCGGACGGCGTTTCTGGCGTATACGCACGGTCACCCCATGACCGACGGCTACCGGCACGACGCGATGGCCTTCGCCGAATATCTGCTCCTCGACGGCCGGCTCGAAGACGCGGACGTACACCGGAAGGTACGGGACTGGTGGCTGGAGCGCTCGGGCCCCGCCCCGCTGTCGCGGCGCCCGGCGGCCCGGCTGGCGCGCGCCACCCGGCGGGTCCTGCTGAGGCGTTGAGCCGCCTCCGGTGCCGAAGGCACACAACGAAGCAGGTGTCGAGGGGCTCTCGACGGAGGCGTAACTGCCGTCGGGGGCAGGTGATATCGCTCACTCGAGCGATACAGACGCCCAACCGTACGAGAAATCAAGCCACTTGCCTGCTCAGCGCGGCCCCGGTCTCGCCGGTCCGCGCGCCCGCGCACGGGCGGAGATCCAGCCCGCCACGGTCGAACGCCAGTCCGCACCAACACCGATGGCCCGCCGCTACTCCGCCTTCCACCTGCGCAAACACCCGGTGCACGAACCGACGAGCGCGTTCTCGTCCCAGCCGTCCAACGCCCTACCTCAGTTGGCGTACTCCTGGGATTAAGGTGCCAAGCCGCACCCAAAGCCCACTAACGTGCGGTGCCGCAACAGGAGGCACCATGCGATCCATCAACATCCGCGCGGTCTTCAGCGGTACCGGGCTCATCATCACGGGTCTGGCGGCGACCCTCGTGGCCCTGTTCCTTCCACTGTGGTCGTACTCGGACCGTTCAGGAACCGGCCTGGACACGTTGAACGCCGACACCGTGCCGACGCGTTTCGGCCCGTTGTCCGCCCAGGACCGGGACTTCATCACCAAGGTACGGCTCGCGGGTCTGTGGGAGCTGCCCGCCGGTCAGCAGGCGCAGGAGCGCGGCACGACACGGACCGTACGCACGGCGGGCGAACACCTCATCGAGGGCCACACGTTCCTGGACGCCCGCGTGCGCGACGTGGCCGCTCGACTCAGCCTCGAACTGCCCAACCAGCCCAACGAGCAGCAGCGGGAATGGCTCAGCACGCTGAGTGAGGCTCGGGGCGAGGAGTACAACGTTCAGTTCGCGAACATCCTGCGCAGGGCGCACGGCAAGGTCTTCGGCCTGGTCGCCCAGGTCCGCGCGCACACCCGCAACTCACTGGTGCGCGCTCTCGCCGACGACGCGAACATCACGGTCCTGGACCACATCACGGTCCTTGAGGCCACCGGGCTGGTCGACTTCGACGCCCTGGCCCAGGACGCGGCCATGGCGAGCACTCCGCCGATGACCAGCTCCCCCGCCCCGCCCGGCCCGACGTCCTCCCCCAGTCCGGCCGTCCCGATGTCCCCCTCACCGAGCTACTCGCTGCCGCCGGCCGCGAGCAGCCCACCCCCTGAGAAGACCGGACAGCAAAAAGCCCCCGGCACCGGCGAGAGCAAGAGCAAGGACAAGAGCCAGGGAGCGAGCAAGGACAAGGACTCGGGCACGAGCTCACGGACAGCGCCGGCCGGAACGCCGCGGGAGCCGCACCGCTAGCTGGGCATCGGGGTCATGGAAACGACACCGGCAGACCGGTGCTTTACTTTGCCCCATATCAAAAGAAATATCCCTTTGTTGGCGTTGTCGTTGTCGTTGGTGTTGGTGTTGGCGCCGTGCGCCGAAGGGATACGCGATGAGAGCTGCCGCGCTTTACGGGGTCGCCGGGGCTTTGGTCATGACAGCCGCCGCCGTCGTCGCCGCTCCCGCGGGCAGTGCCGAGCCCTTGCCCGGCCCGGCAGAGCGACAGGGCGTGGCCGTCGCCGCCGCGCGCGCCGCCGCCGAAGGGATCCGCTTCGGGAAGTGCTCCGAGGAGCAGGACGCCCCGGGCAGTCTCCAGTGCGGCACGGTGACGGTGCCGCTCGACTACGCGCACCCCGACGGCGAGAAGATCGAACTGACCGTCAGCCGTGTACGGGCCACCGGCGGGAACGACGCGCTGAAGGTCCCCCGGCAGGGCTCGCTCGTCTTCAACCCGGGCGGTCCCGGCGCCTCCGGCATGTTCTTCCCGCTGGCCGGCCTGCTCCCCGAGTGGAAACGCATCGCGGCGGCGTACGACCTCGTCGGCTACGCCCCGCGCGGGGTGGGCCGCTCCGCGCCGCTGTCCTGCCAGGACCCGAAGCGGCTCCTGAAGGGGCCCTCGCAGCTGCCGACGGCCCCCTCGGAGTCGTACAAGAAGGAGCGCATCGCGCAGGCGAAGACCTACGCCCGCGGCTGCCTGCAGCGCTCCGGCAGCGGGCTGCGGCACTTCTCGTCGCTCAACAACGCGCGCGACCTGGACGTCCTGCGCGCCGCGCTCGGCGAACGGAAGCTGACCTTCATGGGCGCTTCGTACGGCACGTACTTCGGGGCCCTGTACGCGACGCTGTTCCCCTCACACGTGCGCCGGATGGTCTTCGACTCGGCGGTGAACCCGGCCCCCGAGCGGATCGGGTACCGGAACAGCCTCGACCAGTCGGCCGCCTTCGAACGACGCTGGGCGGACTTCCGCACATGGGTCGCCCGGCACGACAAGGTGTACGGACTGGGCAGCACGCCCGAGCAGGTGCTGCTCAGCTACGAGAAGGCGCGGGCGCGGCTCGCCGCCGAGCCGGCGGGCGGCAAGGTCGGTCCGGGGCAGTTGCAGGCGGCGTTTCGGCAGGCCGGTGACTACGACGACTACTGGCCGCAGCGCGCGCTGGCGCTCTCCGCGTATCTGCGGGGCGATCCCACGCCGCTGATCCAGCAGGCGGGGCCGTATCCGGAGGCGGTGACCGAGCAGGAGAACGGCAACGCCGTCTACACGGCCATCGAGTGCAACGACGCCTCCTGGCCGACGGACTGGCGCGTCTGGGACCGGGACAACACGCGCCTCGCGCGCGTGGCCCCCTTCGCGACCTGGGACAACGTCTGGACGAACCTGCCGTGCGCGTACTGGCCGGTGCCCCACCAGAAGCCTCTTGACGTACGGACATCACCGGGTGAGCTGCCGCCGACGCTGATCCTTGCCGCCGAGCGGGACGCGGTCACGCCGTACGCCGGGGCGCTGGAGCTGCACCGCCGGCTGTCCGGCTCGGTACTGGTGACCGAGCGGGCGGCGGGCACGCACGGTATCGGAGGCGGCGGCAACGCGTGCGTCAACGGCCACCTCGAGGCGTATCTGCTGGAGGGCCGGCTTCCGGAGCGGCGCGCGGCATGCGCACCGCGCCCGGAACCGGCGCCCAGCGCACCGCGGGACGCGCGGTAACAGGCTGAGCGCCCGCGACTGTCAGGCGAGCCCGGCGACCAGCTCGGCCACCGACTTGCGTCGGCCCGTGTAGAACGGGACCTCTTCGCGCACGTGCATACGCGCCTCGGAGGCGCGCAGGTGCCGCATGAGGTCGACGATGCGGTACAGCTCGTCGGCCTCGAAAGCGAGGATCCACTCGTAGTCACCGAGGGAGAACGAGGCGACCGTGTTGGCCCGCACGTCCGGGTAGCCGCGAGCCATCTTGCCGTGGTCGGCGAGCATGCGGCGGCGGTCCTCGTCGGGCAGCAGGTACCAGTCGTAGGAGCGCACGAACGGATAGACGCTGACGTAGTTGCGGGGCGTCTCGTCGGCGAGGAACGCCGGGATGTGCGAGCGGTTGAACTCGGCGGGCCGGTGCAGCGCCATGTTCGACCAGACCGGCTCCAGAGCACGGCCCAGCTTGGTGCGGCGGAAGAGGTTGTACGCCTCCTGAAGCTGGTCGGCCGTCTCCGCGTGCCACCAGATCATGAGGTCGGCGTCGGCCCGCAGCCCTGACACGTCGTACGTGCCGCGGATCGTGACGTCCTTGGCGGCGAGCTGGTCGAAGAGCTCCTGCACCTCGTCCGCGTAGCCGGCGCGGTCCTCGGGGAGGACGTCTCGCAGCTTGAAGACGGACCACAGGGTGTAGCGGATGACCTCGTTGAGGTCCTTGGCCAGCTTGCCCTTGTTCGGGATCTTGGCGGGGCCGGTGGTGGGGGCGTCGTCACTCATGAGGCTATTCTCCCGCGCCGCCGTGCAAGCTCTGCACCGGGTTGATGATCAACTCGTCCAGTCCGCCGCGGTCGCCCCTCAGCTGGTCCACGGCGGCGTTCGCGCTCGCGATGCACGCCGGGATACCGACGCCGTCGTACGCCGCTCCGCACACGGCCAGCCCCGGCAGCTTGGCGATGTGCTCGCGGATCCGCGCCACGCGCGCGTGGTGCCCGACCGGGTACTGGGGAAGTCCGTCGTACCAGCGCGTCACCCGCGTCTCGACGGGCTCGGCGTCCAGACCGGTCGCCGCACGGAGATCCTTCCGGGAGACGTCCACCAGGTCGGCGTCGGCACGCTGAAGGACCTCGGTCTCCTGATACCGCCCCACGGACGTGCGGAGCACGACGAGGTCGGGGTTCTCCTCGGCGATCCAGCCCCATTTCTGGGACGCGAACGTCGACGCCTTGATGGTGCGCCCGTCGACGGGCGGCACGAGAAAACCGCTGCCTTCGGGGAGGCGGACTTCGCCGCGCCGGTAGGCGAGGGTGATCAGGGCCATGGAGGCGTACTCGACGGTGGCCAGCTCGGCAGCGGCGGCGGGCGCCTCGGCGCGCAGCAGGGACGCGGCCGCGGGGGCGGGGACCGCGACGATCACGGCGTCGGCGTGCAGGAGGCGGCCGCCTGCGACGATGCGCCAGAGTGCGCGCGGCTGCGCCGGCTCGGCCCTGCGCAGCTCGGTCACAGGGGAGTCGGTGACGATCTCGCCGCCTCGCGCCCGCACCGACTCCGCCACCGCGAGCGGCAGTTGGCCGACGCCGCCCTCGATGCCCATGAAGACCGGCCCGGTCTGCTGGGCGGCGGCAGCCCGGGCCTGGATCTCGCGGACCGCCTCCGTCAACGACGTGTGCGTACGGGCCGCCGCGTAGAGCTGCGGGACGGCGGAGCGCATGGAGATGCGGTAGGCGTCGCCCGCGTACACACCGCCCAGCAGTGGCTCGATCAGGCGGTCCACGACCTCGCGGCCTAGCCGCCGCGCGACGTACTCCCCCACCGCCACGTCGTCGCCCACCTCCGTGCGCGGCAGGTCACGGTCGCGCTCGATGCGGCGCAGCCCCTCGTCGGAGAGGACTCCGGAGAGGACGGACGCGTCCGCGGGGACGCCCATGACGTGTCCCTTGGGCATGGGCCGCAGCGCGCCCCGCGTCCAGATCGACGCGCTCGCCGTCGCGGGCGCCTGGAGCCGGGCGTCGAGGCCCACCTCGCGGGCCAGCGCCACGGCTTCGGGCCTGCGGGCCAGCATCGACTCGGCGCCGAGGTCCACCCGCGCGCCCGCGATCTCGCCGGGGAGCAGCTTGCCGCCGAGCCGGTCCGAGGCCTCCAGGACGGTTACGCGCGCTCCGCCGTCCAGCAGCCGGTGGGCGGCGGCCAGGCCGGCGATGCCGCCCCCGATGACGACGACATGACCCGTGCCCGTATGGGTGTCTGCGTGCATGCCTCCACTGTTTCAGACCACGCCCCGAGCCCCATCCCGGGTGCCGGTGTCCGGGACGAGTCCCGACCGTGACCTCTTCGGGACCGGATTCGTCCAACGCCGCGAACCGCTCGGGCGTCGTAGGAGCGTCAGACTTCACGACACCCTCGGGGGTACGCCGACATGCAGACACGTGGCACCACGTCCAGGCACCGATTCGTACGACCTGTGCAGACCCTCTCGGCGCTGCTGCTGGCCGTTGGCCTCGCCCTCACGGGGTGCACCGGCGCGAGCGACAGCGGCGCCAGTTCGGGATCGGCCGACAAGGCCGCCGCGCAGGGAGAAGACGCGGGGGCGGGCGCGCAGTCCGGCAGCGACGCGCGCGGCGGCAAGGGCGACCATGCCGCCGCCCCGCCGAAGCTGACCGCCCACATCATCCACACGGCGTCCCTGACCGTGCAGGTCAAGGACGTGCCGAAGTCTCTCGACGAGGCCCGCACCGTGGTCGAGAACGCCGGCGGCGTCGTCGGCAGCGAGACCACGGACCGCGACGCCAAGGGCCATGAGCGCTCGCGGGTGGTGCTGCGGGTGCCCTCGGACAAGTACGAGGAGGTACTCGCGGACCTGGAGGGCTCCGGCAAGCTCATAGACCGGAAGGCGAAGGCGCAGGACGTCACGGAGCAGGTCGTCGACGTGGAGAGCCGCATCAAGTCGCAGCGCGCCAGCGTGGCCCGCATCCGTGAGCTGATGGACCAGGCGACCAAGCTCAGCGACGTGGTCACCCTGGAAGGCGAGTTGAGCAGCCGTCAGGCCAACTTGGAGTCGTTGCTGGCCCAGCAGGTGTCCCTGAAGGACCGGACGAGCCTGGCCACCATCACCCTGTCGCTGTCCGAGACCCCGGTGAAGAAGACGGCCGAGGACGAGGACCCCGGGTTCGTGGACGCGCTCGCGGGCGGCTGGAACGCGTTCGTCACGATGTTCCGCTGGATCGCGCTGGCGCTCGGCGCGGTGCTGCCCTTCGTGGTGGGCGCGGCCCTGCTTCTGCTGCTGTGGACGCGTTTCCTGCGCACTCGGCTGCCGCGCCGTCCCGCCACGGCGCCCGCGGGTGCGGGCGCCGGTTCCCTGCCGGTCGCTCCGCCCGTGCGGGAAGAGGGCGGCGAACGGGACTGAAATGCGGCGCCCTCGTAGCGTGTTCGTATGAGCATGAGCCGTACGAGCAGTTCGAGAGAGCGACTGGTGATCGTCGGAGGGGACGCGGCGGGCATGTCCGCCGCGTCCCAGGCGCGCCGTATGAAGGGCCCGGAGGAGCTGGAGATCGTCGCGTTCGAGCGCGGCCACTTCAGCTCCTTCTCCGCGTGCGGCATCCCGTACTGGGTGGGCGGTGACGTCGCCGAACGGGACCAGCTGATCGCGCGCTCGCCGGAGGAGCACAGGGAGCGCGGGATCGATCTGCGGATGCGTACGGAGGTGACGGAGCTCGATGTGGCGGGGGGCCGGGTGCGTTCCCGTGACCTCGAGTCCGGGGCCGAGGAGTGGACGTCGTACGACAAGCTCGTGATCGCGACGGGCGCCCGCCCGATCCGGCCGCCGCTGCCCGGTGTCGACGCTCCCGGTGTGCACGGCGTGCAGACCCTCGACGACGGACAGACGCTGATCGACACGCTGGCCCGCACGCAGGGCCGGCGCGCGGTCGTGGTCGGCGCGGGCTACATCGGCGTGGAGATGGCCGAGGCGCTGATCAAACGCGGGTACGAGGTGACGGTGGTCAATCGCAGCCGGGAGCCGATGGCCACGCTCGACCCCGACATGGGGCGTCTGGTGCACGAGGCCATGGAGGGCCTGGGCATCACGATGGTGAACGACGCCGAGGTCACCAAGATCCTTACGGGGGAGGACGGCCGGGTGCGCGCGGTCGCCACGGAGGACGCCGAGTACCCGGCGGACGTGGTGGTCCTCGGCATCGGCGTACGGCCGGAAACGGCGCTCGCGAAGGCGGCGGGGCTGCCGCTGGGCGACTACGGGGGGCTGCTCACCGACCAGGCGATGCGGGTGCGTGGGTACGAGAACGTGTGGGCGGGCGGCGACTGTGCGGAGGTCCTCGATCTGGTCTCGGGCCGCCGGCGGCACATCGCGCTGGGCACGCACGCCAACAAGCACGGGCAGGTGATCGGTGCGAACGTGGGCGGCGGGTACGCGACCTTTCCGGGCGTCGTCGGCACGGCGGTCAGCAAGGTCTGCGATCTGGAGATCGCCCGCACCGGGCTGCGGGAGAAGGACGCGCGGCGGGCCGGCCTCCAGTTCGAGACGGTCACCATCGAGTCGACGAGCCGCGCGGGCTACTACCCCGACGCCGCGCCGATGAAGGTGAAGATGCTCGCCGAGCGGCGCACCGGGCGGCTCCTCGGAGTGCAGATCGTCGGACGCGAGGGGGCGGGCAAGCGCGTCGACATCGCGGCGGTGGCGCTGACCGCGCGCATGACGGTGGAACAGATGACGACCCTGGACCTGGGCTACGCCCCGCCGTTCTCCCCGGTCTGGGACCCGGTACTGGTGGCGGCCCGCAAGGCGGTAACAGCGGTACGCCTCCGGCGGTGACCGCGCGCCTTGGGGTGTGTTGCCGGCGACTGCGGCTGAGCGCCCTTTAGGGGCGCGGGGAACTGCGCGACCAGCCACGACCGACCCGCAGCCGAAATGCGAACCCCCTCCCGGTACGGGCCGGAGGCAGTCGCACGCGCGCGTGGCCCTCCGCGCCGGCCACGCGCGCGTGCAGCACGACAACCGACCCAGGCGCCCCGAGCCCAAGGACACCTGAGCCGGATGCGCTCAGGGCGCCTCAGGCTCCCTGAGCGGTCCCGGGAGCCGTGCCGTTGATCTTCTCTATGGCCTGCCGCGCCTGCTCTCCCGGGGAGCGCGGCAGGGACGACACGGACGACACCTGCGGCGGCTGCGGCGCCGCCTGCGGCCGCGCGTGCGTACCGGGCTGACGGCTGCGCAACCGGTGACTCGCGGCCTCGTCGAGGGTCACCGGCCGCTGCATGCTCGCGGCAAGCCGACCAGCTTCCTGGCCGAGCGCGGCCACGTCCTCCCACGGCAGTCTGAGCACGATGGCGACTTCCGCCTCGCCATCCGGCGTGGCGATCATCGGCGGAGTGACTCGGTCGTTCATGACCTGTTCCTCACGTGTTGCTGGAATCACGGGCGGTTGCCGAGACATACGCACGCGCCCGCTGTCGTGTTCAGCGCCGTTCAGAAGGGCCGTGTCGCGGGCAGGAGACCCTCGTGGTCATCCCCGTCCATGACGTGAACCCGGTACGTCGCACACCGTTCGTGACGTACGCGCTGATCTGCGCCAACTTCGTGGTCTTCCTGGCCACCCCGGGCGTGGTCGATTCACTGACGGGCGAGAGCGGTCTGGCACAGCTGTGCCGCCTACAGGCGTTCCTGGACCAGTGGGCAGCCGTGCCCCAGGAGATGATCCACCAGCAGACGCCGCCCGTCGTGCCGACCGGCGACGTGGGCCTGGGCCCGCAAGGTCCGGGATGTGTGGTGGGTCCGCCCGACTACGACAAGTCGCCCCCGCTGTCGGTCGTCACCGCGATGTTCCTGCACGGCAGCTGGCTGCACCTGCTCGGCAACATGCTCTTCCTGCTGATCTTCGGCAACAACATCGAGGACCGCCTGGGGCACGTGCGCTATCTGCTCTTCTACGGGGCATGCGGCTACGCGGCGGCGTACGTCTACGCCCTCGCCAACAACACCTCCGACGACCCGCTGATCGGCGCGTCCGGCGCGATCGCCGGTGTCCTGGGCGCCTACCTCGTGCTGTATCCGAAGGCCCGGGTCTGGGTCCTGGTGCCGTTCCTGATCTTCCTGCCGCTGCGCCTGCCGGCCTGGATCGTCCTGGGCTCCTGGTTCGTCCTGCAGGCGGTGTACTCGTCCGGCGCGGGCGTCTCCGCGGCCGGCACCGTCGCCTACCTGGCCCACGTGGCCGGCTTTCTGGCGGGCATGATCCTCGCCTGGCCCCTGCGCCGGGGCACCCCACCGCCACCCGAACCGCGCGGCCTGCTGTTCGGACGGCGCGCACGGCCGGGCCGGCCAGAACGACAGGGCTGACTCGACGCGAGGAGAGACTCACCTCTCGACAAAAACGAAGACGACGAGCCAGGTCAGCACAGAACAGAACAGAAACAGAACAAGACGGAGAACTGGACGATCGCACCGATGTTTGCAGGGATGACGGTCCGTGCCGAACTGAGGTCCCCGGACATGCGAAGAGGACTGCACCGGCGGCGCGGCGGCGACCCGCCAGAAGGTCCCCGCAGCCGGCCTCTACACCGGTCGGCGCCCTGGCGTCACCCTCGTCGACCGGCTCCCGCGGACTTCGCCTCGCTTCAGTCATCACGCCGACGCCACAGATCAAGACGGCGAGCCAACAATCGGCAGGCCCTGACTACGCGGTCTTGGGGCCCTCCCACAAAAAGCCCCGCGGCAAGTCCTGGCCCCCGCTTGAGTCTCCCGTGGGGGGAGACATCAAGCTGGGGGGCATGGACAGCGACACGCTCTATTCCATCGGAGAACTGTCCCGCCGGACCGGACTGACGGTGAAGACCATCCGGTTCTACTCCGACCAGGGCATCGTCCCGCCAACCGACCGGAGCCCGGCGGGCTACCGGCTTTACGGCCTCGACGCACTCGCACGCCTGGACCTTGCCCGCACGCTGCGCGATCTCGGGCTCGACCTGGCGACCGTGCGCAAGGTGCTGGACCGGGAGGCATCCATACCGGAAGTCGCGGAAGCACACGCCGACGCCCTGGATGTACAGATCCAGACCCTCCGCCTGCGCCGGGCAGTACTACGCGCCGTCGCCAGACGCGGCCCCACCACCATGGAGATGGACCTCATGCACCGACTCGCAACGCTTTCCCAGGCCGAACGACGCCGGCTGGTAGCCGACTTCATCGACGACACCTTCAGGGACCTTGATGCCAACCCCGAGTTCGTGACCCTGATGCGATCCGTCATGCCCGAACTCCCCGACGATCCCACGCCTGAACAGGTCGGGGCCTGGGTGGAACTCGCCGAACTCTGCCAGAACGCAGACTTCCGTGCGGTGGTGCGACGCATCGCTGAGGACCAGGCGGAAGAGCCTTCCCAGCAGGACGTCAGCGGTCTGCACGACGGTCTCAACCAAGCGATGCGTGAACGAATCGACGAAGCCGTATCCGCCGGCATTCTCCCAGCCTCCGCCAAAACCGCACCCCTTGCCGACTCACTGAGCGGCCTCTACGGCCACGCATTCGAGCGTGCCGGCGAGGGTGATCTGCGCCGATGGCTTCTCGCCCGCCTGCAGGTAACCGCCGACCCACACGCCGCGCGCTACTGGCAACTCCTGGCGACGATCAATGGATGGCCTGCATCCCCGACTCTCGCCCCCGTTTACACCTGGTTCACCACAGCCCTCCACCAAGAGCGCTGACTGCGAACTACCCGCGCGCCGCGCCGGCCCGGTACAGCCGCTCCTCACCCGACCGCGGCGTGGTCGGCCTGTGCTTCGGTGTGGGCGAGGCGGCAGGAGGGGCTTGACCGAGGCTGGAGTGGCGGCGCCGGGTGTTGTAGCGGTGCGGCCGGCGGAACAGGTTGAGGCGGACTTCGCGCTCGTCGGCCCAGGACCTGCGGCCCTGGAGTGTCTGCCGTTTGCATGTCGCGTTGAGGGACTCGGCGAGCGCGTTGTCCACCGAGCTGCCGACGGCGCTCATGCTCTGGATCACCCACGCCTGGCGGCAGGCGTCGGCGGACGCCCGGCTCGTGCGAGGGCGCCGTGGTCGGTATGCAGGACGCCGCCCTCGCGGCGGCCGGGTCCGTGGTGGTGTGGCGCTGCACAGCGGCAGTCCGGCGGCGCCGATGACGCGCACGAGGCGGGCGACACTCTGTGATAACCCGCTCGCCGTCCTCGCGGCGCTCGGCGGTGATTCTTTTTCAAAGTCCCGCAATTCTCCGTCCGATGACGAATGCCCTGTCGACCGCACACACCATGCAAGGTGTTCCATTTTCACGGTACATACGGGGACAAGAGCGTTACGACCTGTCAGGTAACCCCCGACGCGCAAATACTTGGGAACGGTCCGGCCTCCGGCCCCGTGTGCGCAGGCTCGATCTTGCCCGGGGGCACCGCATGTCAGGGGCTATTAGGGGTTGGTCAGGGAAGGCATTGGCGGGTTCCCGGTCCGCGACCGGGATGCCGTCGAACATGCGCTGTTCGTCTTTGTAGAGCACGGCCGCTCGGTACGACTCCGGGACCGGCAGGGACGCGAAGTCGCACGGCACCACATCCGGCGATTCGATCGCGGCGACCAGATCGGCTGTCACTGCAGTCTCCCGTTGTTCCAGTGAGGGTTTCCGACGAACTTCGGACAGGTCATCCCGCCACCGGCCGGCCAGACGCCAATGGTGCCGGCGCCGGCCGCAGCAGCCCGGTGGTGAGGACAGCCCTCCCTCAGCCCACCGTCGCGCCGGTGACGCGCGCACCGCGCTGCGGTCGCATCTTCGTCGTCACCCACTCGACGACCTGCTGCGTGGAGGTGCCAGGTGTGAAGAGGGCGGCCACTCCTCGTTCCAGCAGAGGGGGAATGTCGGCCTCGGGGATGATCCCTCCCCCGAAGACGGTGATGTCCGAGGCGTCTGCCTGGCGGAGCAGTTCGACGACCTCGGTGAACAGGGTCATGTGAGCGCCGGAGAGGACGGAGAGACCGATCCCGTCGGCGTCCTCCTGTACGGCGGTGGCTACGATCTGCGCGGGTGTCTGGTGAAGTCCTGTGTAGATGACCTCGACTCCGACATCCCGCAGGGCACGTGCGATGACCTTGGCACCACGGTCATGGCCGTCCAGGCCGGGCTTCGCCACGACGACACGGAGGGGTTCGAGCAGCACAAGGGGCTCCTTCCAAGGGGTTTCCGGCTTACGAAGCGTCAGCGGGGACGTAGGTCCCCCAGACCTCCCGCAACGCGTTGCACACCTCGCCCACCGTCGCGCGAGCCCTCAGCGCGTCCTTCATCGGGTAGAGGACGTTGTCCTCGCTCGCCGCCGCCTTCTTCAGGGCGGCCAGGGCCGAGTCCACCGCACCCTGGTCGCGCTCAGCGCGCAGCTTCGCCAGCCGCTCCGCCTGCTGGGCCTCGATCGCCGGGTCCACCCGGAGGGGCTCGTACGGCTCCTCCTCATCCAGCTGGTAGCGGTTGACGCCCACGACCACCCGCTCGCCGGCGTCCGTCTCCTGCGCGATCCGGTAGGCGCTGCGCTCGATCTCGTTCTTCTGGAAGCCGTGCTCGATGGCGTTGACCGCGCCGCCCAGGTCCTCGACCTTCGTCATCAGCTCGATGGCCGCGGCCTCCACGTCGTCGGTCATCTTCTCGACGACGTACGAGCCCGCGAAGGGGTCCACGGTGGCGGTCACGTCCGTCTCGTACGCCAGCACCTGCTGCGTACGCAGGGC
>NZ_VCHX02000045.1 GCF_005768555.2 Streptomyces sporangiiformans | reverse complement strand
GCCCGCCGCGCAAGCCCCTGCGCGGCGGGCGGCCCCCTCGGCACCAACAGCCCTACGCCATCAGGCGGGTACCGCGGCGGCCCGCTGCCTCTCCCGCTGCCCCGCCCAGCGCTCCAGCAGGTCGGCGGCGCGCAGGGCGCCCCCGGCTCCTCGTACGGCGGTACGCATCCGGTCCAGGCAGCCGGGGGTCGCCGGGTCGGCCAGCAGTTCCGCGACGGTGTCGGCGAGGAGGCTCGCGGTGACACCGTCACGGGGTAGTGTCCGCCCGACGCCGCACTCCTCCAACCGCTGTGCGCTGAGGGAGAGTTCGTGGGCCCGGGGTGCCGCCACCACGGGCACGCCGTAGTACAGCGCCTCCATCAGACTGCACATCCCGGCGTGGCAGACGACGACGTCGGCGTGCGGCAGGACGGCCGTGTGGGGCAGCCAGTCGTGCACCTCCACATGCTCGGGCACCGGCTCCAGGAGCGAGCGGTCGGCGCCGCGTCCGAGCGTCATCACCACATGCCAGTCATCGGCGTCGAACGCCTCGCCGCAGGCTCGGAAGAACCCGCTCCACCCGCTCCACCCGTGCGACTCCGTGCCGAGGGAGACCAGGGCGACCCGCCGTCCGTCGCGCGGCGCCGTCCACACACCGGGGTCGGCCTCGGTGACGACGGGTCCGACGAAGGCGTACCGGTCGTCGAAGGTGTCGCCTTCGACCTGGAACTCGCGCGGCAGGAAGGCGAGGTTGCGCTCGTCCCACTCGGCGCAGAAGCGGCCCATCTCGTCGAGGCCGATGCCGTGTGCGCCCATGAACTCGATGAGGGCGGCCGCCCCTTCCCGCATGAGCGCGTTGTCGGCGTCCCACAGCCGGGCGCGCAGGGGGAAGGCCTCATTGGCCGCATGGCTCGGACCGAACTGCACCGGCACCGCCCCCAGCAGCCGGGCGGCCACCCGTGCGGGAGCCATCGTCTCGAAGTCGTAGAGCACCAGGTCCGGCGGATCCTGCGCGAAGGCGGACTTCGCCAGCGGGAACACCGTCTCGATGGTGTCGCGGAGCAAGTCGACGCCGTCGGCGGCCAGTTGGTCCGGGGTCGGGTCGGCGGCCCGGTAGAACGCGCCGCGTGCCGAGGCGTAGGTGACGGCGCGGGCGCCGGTCGCCTCCACGACCGGCGCGAACCGTTCGTCGACGACGTACGTCACCCGGTGCCCCCGCGCGATCAGCTCTCGGGCGGGGCCGAGCGTCGGGCTGATGTGGCCGAAGTCCGCGAAGGCGAAGACGGCGAAGTGGGACGGGGCCGGCTCGGTGCGACGGGGCATGGGCTTCCTTTGGTCCGGCGTCGGCTTGGGAGGGGTACTGCGGTGCGCGAGTCGGGACGGGTACGGCGGTACGCGAGTTGGGACAGGTACGGCGGTACGCGAGCGGGGTCAGCGGCCGGCCCGCAGCGCCGCGTAGTGGGCCAGGCAGGCCTCGTAGGTCGGCAGCAGTCCGCCTTCGCGCGCCGCCGCGACCGAGACGGCCTTGGCGTCCTTCTCCGACATCACCGGGGTCTCGGACAGCTTCCAGGGCAGGCTCAGCTCGGCGTCGAAGGGGTCGATGTCCAGCTGCGTTCCGGGTACGAACTCCGTGGTGCACCCATAGGACACACAGGTGTCGTCGGTCAGTGCGAGGAAGCCGTGGACCAGGCCCTCGGCGACGAAAACGGTGTCCCCCGACTCGGCGTCCAGCCAGTTGGCCTCGTGCACTCCGAACGTGGGCGAGCCGACGCGCAGGTCGACCACGATGTCGAGGACCGCTCCGCGGACCACGCAGACGAGCTTGGCCTGCCCCGGAGGCAGCAAAGTCCCATGGAGCCCGCGCAGCGTGCTTCTGCGGGAGACCGAGTAGTTCACCTGCGCCACCGGGACGGGTCGCCCGATCTCAGCGGCCAGCTTGTCGTGGCGGAACGACTCGTAGAAGTTTCCGCGCAGATCCTCGAACTTGTGGGGGGTGATGCGGAACGCGTCCGGCACAGCCATCTCTCGAACGTTCATGGTGACAGCGACGATATGGCGCGCTGATCGAGAGCCGGTGAAGGGCCGGTCGAGGCCGGATCGAGTCGATCCCTCCTTCAGACATCCTCGACCGCGAGGTGGCAGGATCGTACGTCGTTGCATCTGACCAGGAGGAGGTCGGCATGACGGGGGCCGGTACGCGGGGAACGCTGGGCCGACAGGACGGAAAGTCCGGCCGGGTGGTCGTCCTCGGAGCGACCGGGTTCGTCGGCCGGCATGCGAGCGCCGCCCTGGAGGCCGCCGGGCACGAGGTGTTGGCGGTCTCGCGGCAGCCGGGCAAGATCTCCGCCTCCTGCCGGTTCCACCCCATGGACCTGGTCGCCGACGGGCCGCGGGCGCTGGCGGAGCTGATCGACGAGGAGCGCCCGGCGATGGTGGTCAACGCGGCGGGTGTCGCCTGGACATCGTCGGAGACACAGCTGCACCAGGGCAACCAGCTGCTGGTGGACCGGCTCCTGTCGGCGCTCGGCACGGCCTCCTGGCGCCCGCGGCTGATCCATCTCGGGACGGTGCACGAGTACGAGCCGCAGGCCTTGGGCGCTGCCCTGGTCGAGGACTCACCCACCCGGCCTGTGACGCCCTACGGGCGGTCGAAACTCCTCGGTACGCAGGCGGTGCTGGAGTCGGCGAGGCAGGGCCGCGTGGACGCGCTGGTGCTGCGCGTGTCGAACATGGTCGGCGCCGGCATTCCGCCGGGCAGCCTGCTGGGCCGTATCGCTCAGCAACTGCATGCCGGTCGCGGCGCACGGGAGCCCGTGGAGATCCGGATCCCACCGCTGCGCGGCAGCCGGGACTTCGTGGACGCCGAGGACGCGTCCGAGGCGATCGTCGCCGCCGTGGCCGCGCCGGAGGTCACGGGCCGGGTCGTCAACATCGGCAGCGGCGAGTCGGTCCAGGTGCGCGCCATGGTGGATCTCCTGGTCACCGCGAGCGGCAGGGCGGCGCGCCTGCGGGAGGAGCCGGGCGGCGCCGTCGGGACGACCACCGACGCCGACGTGATGCGCATCGACATCACCGCCGCCCACGAGCTGCTGGGCTGGTCACCGCGGCGACGGCCGGAACAATCGATGCGGGACCTGTGGCAGTCGGTGGGCGGCGGCGCGTTCAGCCGGGGAGCAGGCTGAGGTCGGCGGTCGTCACCCGGTCCGTCAGGACGTGCTGGCGGATCTGCTGGAGCCCCGGGGACGGGTCGAGCCCGAGCTCCTCGCGCAGCACCTTCCGCAGCCGCTGGTAGACCTGGAGCGCCTCACTGCGCCGTCCGCAGCTCTGGAGAGCGATGATCAGGCTGCCGTGGAACCACTCGTGCAGCGGGTGGACGCAGGCCAGCTCCTTGAGCTCGCCGACCAGTTGCCGGTGCCGGCCGACGCGCAGCCCGGCGCCGATGCGCAGTTCCATGGCGTGCAGATGCCGTTCCTCCATGCGCATCGCGTAGGCCTGAAGGAACGGGCCCTGCGCCACGTCTGCGAAGGGTGGTCCGCTCCACAGGGCCAGTGCGTCGGTGAGCAGATCCGCTGCCAGGCGCGGGTCGCCCTCGTCCAGCGCGGCCCGCCCTCGCTCCGTCAGGTCCTCGAACCTCTCGGCGTCGCACTCCCCCGGGGCCACGCGCAGCAGGTAGCCGGTGGCTCCGGTCACCACGGGCCCCGTGCCGGCGGCCGTCTCACTGTCCGTCTGCAGCAGCTTGCGCAGCTGGTAGACGTACGTCTGGACCGTGGCGGTGGCGCTGCGCGGCGGACTTCCCTCCCACAGCTCGGCGATGATGGCGGGGACCGGCACCATGGTGTTGCGCCGGGCGAGCAGGAGGGCGAGGACCTGCCGCACCTTCGGCGCCGTCGGGGTCACTGGTCCGTGGCCCGCGGTCACCTCCAGGAGGCCCAGCGTGCGGCACTTCAGCATGCCACGGCCCCGGTCGTGCCGGTCCGTGCGGCGGGCACGGCGAGCGCCGGCCCCGCTTTGAGCGGCTCCCACCAGTCGCGGTTGTCCCGGTACCAGTCGACGGTCTCCGCGAGCCCTTCGGTGAAGTCCTTCTGAGGCTTGTAGCCCAGCTCGACGTGCGCCTTGCTCCAGTCCACCGAGTAACGGCGGTCGTGGCCCTTGCGGTCGGCGACGTACTCGACGGCGTCCCATGATGCGCCGCACGTCTGGAGGAGCAGCGCGGTGAGATCGGTGTTGCTGAGCTCGGTGCCGCCGCCGATGTTGTAGACCTCGCCGGCCCGGCCCTTGGTTCGCACGAGTTCGATGCCGCGGACATGGTCGTCGATGTGCAGCCAGTCTCGGATGTGGAGCCCGTCGCCGTAGAGCGGGACTTTCCTGCCGTCCAGCAGGTTGGTGACGAACAGCGGGATGATCTTCTCGGGGAACTGGTGGTGCCCGTAGTTGTTCGAGCATCGGGTCACCCGGACGTCCAGGCCGTGGGAGCGGTGGTAGGCGAGGGCGATCAGGTCGCTCGACGCCTTCGAGGCGGAGTACGGGGAGTTGGGGTTCAGGGGCTGCTCCTCCGAGGAGGAACCGGCCGGAATGGAGCCGTAGACCTCGTCTGTGGAGACATGCACGAAGGTCTGGGTGCCGTGCCGCAGTGCGGCGTCCAGCAGCACATGGGTGCCGAGGACGTTGGTGGTCACGAACTCGGCGGAACTCGCCAGTGAGCGGTCCACGTGCGACTCGGCAGCGAAGTGGACCACGTGGTCGTGCTCGGCGACTAGCCGGTCGACCGTGTCCGGGTCGCGGATGTCACCGACGACGAGCCGGAAACGGGGTGAGTCGCTGACCTCGTCGAGGCTCGCGGGACTGGCGGCGTAGGTGAAGGCGTCCAGGACGGTCACGGAGACGTCGTCGGGGCCGAAGGGCCCGAGCAGCGTACGGACGTAGTGGGAGCCGATGAAGCCGGCACCGCCGGTCACCAGGATGCGTGTCTGACTCATCGGGGGTTCGGCGCCTGGCGGCCCGGTACGAGCCGGTGGCGGGCGCCGTCCTCCTTTCCTCTCATGGGTGGCGTGTGCGGCGGTGGGGAGGAGCGGGGGCGCTCACCGGGACGCCACCAACCGCTCCAGCTGGCCGACCATGGCGTGGGGGGTCGGCATGGCCGCCGACTCGTCGCGCAGGCGCCGTGCGGCGTCGGCGATGGCGGGCTCGTCCAGGAGCCTGCGGGTGTGCGCCAGGACCTGATCGGCGTGAGCCTCGCGGTGGTATACGAAGAAGCCGGCGCCGGCGCGCTCCAGGTACCGTCCCCGCAGCTCGTGGTCGGCGACGTAGGTCGAGAGTATGAGTTGCGGGACGCCGTTGACGAGTGCGGTGGAGAAGGTGCCGAAGCCGCCGTGGTTGATCACGGCCGAGCAGCTGGGCAGCAGAGAGCTGAGGGCGACGTTGTCCACGGCCCGCGCGTTGGACGGGAGGTGGCCGAGCTGTTCGCACTGCTCGGGCATGAGCGCGGCGACCACCTCGACGTCGAGGTCGGCGAGGACTTCGAGGATGTCGGGCGCGGACACGTAGTCCCCGCCGTACGCCTCTGTGTTCATCCGGCCGAGCGTGAGGCAGACGCGCGGACGCTTGGGCGGCTCACGCAGCCAGTCCCACTGGACCGCGGCGCCGTTGTAGGGCTGGAAGCGCATCGAGAGCTGCCGCAGCGTGCTGGGCGGGCGCTGGCTGGGCGGCAGCGTGTCGATGGTGTAGTGGCCGTTGAGCAGTTCCTCGTCGCAGACGACTCCGTAGGGTCGGGCGCGTTCGTCGATCCACTCGGCGAGCGGGTCGACGCGCTCCTCCTCGGGTATGTCCTGGGCCAACTCGACGAAGGTGCGCCGGGCTTGGCCGTACACATCGGCGCACCACAGCAGCCGGACGTCCACCGCACCGCTGACGCGCGCGGCGACGGCCCCGGCATAGGAAAGGGGGTCGCGGATGACGAGGTCGGGCCGCCACTGCCTCGCCAGGGCCACCATGCCGTCGAAAACGGGGTCGTTGTAGCGGGCGAAGCCCCACGGCACGCTGATCTCGTAGCGGCGGCGCAGGGCGGGCCAGTCGGTCTCCTCCGGGAAGAGCCGGCTCCAGTTGGCCTCCTCGGCGTCCTGGGAGTCACGGGAGGCCGCCATGTCGCGGTATATGTCGGGGTCTTGGCCCACGGGGGCGGCCACCAGGCCCACGCCGGTGATGGCCGGGGTGAGTGACGGGGAGTTGGCCACCAGTACCTCGTGCCCGGCCGTGGTCAGTGCCCAGGCCAACGGCACCATGGAGTTCAGATGCGACTTCTCCGACAGACCGGCGAACAGAACGCGCATGGCTTCCTCTCACTCCCCGGGTATTCCGCGGTCGTGCCGCGCGGTTGGTGGTGTCCGACGGTCCGTCACGTCTGCCATGTCCGCCACGTCCGTCACGTCCGTCACGTCCGCGAGAAGGCGGATGGCGCTCAGCGGACAGGTGTCACGTGCCTCCAGCACGGCGTCGAGGCGGCTGCGATCCGGCCGCTCGACCAGCAGGAGGGCTCGCCCGTCCTGCTCGTGCTGATCGAAGACCTCGGGCGCGGCCAGCACGCACTGACCGGCACCCATGCACTTGTCGCGGTCGATCACGATCTCCATACGGGGCCTCTGCGTCATCCGAACGGTGAGGCGCCCATCTTGCGACGCGCCGGGCCGGGTTCAGGAGCGCGGCCACAGCTGTCTGGGGTTTCCTCCAGAGATTCCCCACGGGTACGTGAGGGCCGGTCCCCGCACCGGGCCGGCCGTAACTCGGTGAATCCCTAGAGTGTGCCGGTGCGGCTCGCCATGCGCCTTCGGGCCGTGCTGAGGTGAGGGCGTTCGGACCGGCACATTCCCGGCTCTGCGACACGCGTCGCGTGCTGGTCCCGTCGGCCCGCAGAAAGGGGAACCACCAGTGGCGCAGCATGGCAGCCCGAACCTCCTCCACGCAGTGCCCGGGATACCCGGTCCCGAGATCGGCAGGCCGCCGACGGTGGAGCCGGACGGCGGGGCCACACTGCTGGGCTGGCTGGCCAGGATGCGGGACGAGTGTCCCGTCTGGCGGGACGACAAGGATCAGGTCCACATCTTCCGGCACGAGGACATCCAGCGCGTCCTCTCCGATCACGCGGCCTTCTCGTCGGACACGGTCGGACGGATGTCGGGCGGTGAACGGCAGGCACCACGCGGGACCCTCCTGCTGCTCGACCCTCCGTTGCACGGCAAGATGCGCCGTCAGATCAGCCGCGTCTTCACCCCCGGACTGATCGCCGGGCTGGAGCCGTGGATCACCGAGCTGACGGGACAACTCCTGGACGCCGTCGGCACCGACCGCTTCGACCTCGTGGACGCCCTCGCCAACCCGCTGCCGGTCACGGTGATCGCCGGCATGCTCGGCGTACCGGTGACCGACCGGGAGCTGTTCCAGGCGTGGGCGGATCAGCTGCTGTCCACCGACCCGGAGGACCCGGAGAGCGTACGGCGCACGGAGGAGACCGCCGTCACCATCTCCTCGTACCTCCAGGAGTTCATCGACGAACGCCGCAGGGAGCCCAAGGACGATCTGGTCGGCACCCTGGCGGCGGCCGAGATGGACGGAGCCCGTCTGACCGACGAGGACATCTCCAGCTTCAGCACGCTGCTGCTGCTCGCCGGGCACATCACCACCGCGGTGCTGGTGGGCAATGCGGTGATGTGCCTGGACCGCGAACCGGAACTGTTCCAGCGGGTCCGTAAGGACAGGTCGCTGGTTCCGGCGGTCATCGAGGAGACGCTGCGGCTGCGCCCGCCGTTCACCAGGATCGAGCGCGTCACCACCCGGCAAACGGAGATCGCCGGGGAGAGCGTCGCCCCCGACACGCTGGTCCAGGTGTGGCTGTTGTCGGCCAACCACGACGAGCGGGTCTTCGAGGAGCCGACGGCGTGCCTGCTGGAGCGGTCCAACGCGCGCCAGGCGGCCTTCGGTCACGGTATCCACTACTGCATCGGCGCGGCTCTCGCCCGGCTGGAAGGGCGCGTGGTGCTCAACGCGCTGCTCGACCGGTTCACCCAGATACAGGTCGACCCCGACGCCCATCTGGCCTTCCACGGCACCAACGTCTACGGCGCGCGCCACCTGCCGCTTCTCGTCCAGCGAGCCACGGAGTTCTCATGACATCCAGGCCCGAACCCCCCGTGATCCCCAGCGAACGCGGCAAGTGCCCGTTCGATCCCCCCTCGGAGTACGCCCGGCTGCGCGAGGAGGAACCGATCAGTCCGATCACCTTCCGCCTGGCGCCCAAGGACACCCAGGGCTGGCTGGTCACGAACCACCAGCACGTGCGTCAGATCCTGGCCGACGAACGCTTCAGCCACCGCAACGAGTTGCTGGCCACGGTCGCCGCACCCCCGTTCCCGATGACGGAGTACGCTCCCCAGCCGGCCGCGCCGGGGTTCTTCGCCAAGATGGACGGGGCGGACCACGCCAAGTACCGCCGGCTGCTGGCGGGTCACTTCACGGTCCGCCGTATTCAGCAGCACGAACCGGAACTGTCGCAGATCGTCGACGAGGCCCTCGACGAGATGGCGGCCTCGGGTTCGCCCGCCGATCTGCAGTCCTCGTTCTCCGAGGTGGTGGCCGCGCGATCGGTGTGCTCGCTGCTGGGAGTCGCCCCCGATCTCGTCTCGGACATGTCCGAGCACTTCGGCGCGATGATGACGCTCAGGTACACGTTGGAAGAGTTCATCCACCACATGGAGTCGATCGACGCCATCCTGCGGCCCATGGTCCAACAGCGGATGGCCGAGCCCGCGGACGACTTCTTCGGCCGGCTCGTCGCCACGGGGGAACTGACGGAGGAGGAACTCGTCAATCTCGCGGTGCTGACCGTGGGAGGCTCTCTGGACACCACCCCGAACATGCTGTCTCTCGGTACGTTCGCGCTGCTGGAACACCCCGACGAGCTGGCGCAGTTGCGTGCCCGCCCCGAGCTGTACGACACAGCGGTGGACGAGCTGCTGCGTTATCTGACGATCTCCCAGCTGGGATCGAGCCGTTGCGCGCTCGAGGACGTCGAGATCGGCGGCCGCACCATCAAGGCGGGCCAGACGGTGGTGCTTTCGCTTCCCGCCGCCAACCGGGACCCGGACGTCTTCGCCGACCCGGACCGGCTGGACGTCACCCGGTTGCCCCGCAAGCACTTGGCGCTCGGCTTCGGGGAACACCAGTGCCTGGGACAGCACTTGGCCCGCGCGACCCTGCGGATCGGACTGCGGAGGCTGTTCGAGAGGTTTCCCGCGCTGCGGCTTGCCCAGCCGGCGGACCAGGTCCCCCTGCGCGACCGCGCCATGCACTTCGGAGTCGACCGGCTCCTCGTCGACTGGGACTGAGCCCGGTCCGGCGGATCGGAGGCGGACCCCGCCCCTGATCCGCCGGACAGGCCCTGGGGCTCATCCGACCGTGGTCCGCCGGACCGGGACAAAAAAAGCCTTCATGCCTGAATGCCGCTCTCGAACACGTGGAAGAATATGCGGCAGCCGTGAATGTTTTGTTGAGGAAGCACGTGACAGGGTGAAAATCGTCCACACGTGGAAGGCGCTCAGTCCGCACACCGTCGACCAGTGGTCGGGCGCGCCGCCTGTACGCCGGTCTCGGTGTGTGAACAGTCCCGCACAGCTGAGGGATTCGAAATGCTAGGTGCTCCTCATCCTTCTCGCGACAGGGAAGCCGCCGGGCGACACGGGTATCCGGTACTCGTCGAACGCGACCGCGAAGTGGCTGTCCTGGCGGGGCTCGGCCGTGAGGTCGCGGCCGGCATACCGGGCCTCGTCCTCGTGGAGGGCCCGGTCGGCATCGGGAAGAGCGCGCTGCTCGACAGGCTGGCCGCCGAGGCGCGTGATGCGGGTACCCAAGTCCTCAAGGCCCGGTGCACGCCACTGGAACTCGACCTGCCCTTCGGCGCGGTGCGCCAGCTGTTCGGAGGCTCTCTGTCGGGACCGGGACGGCTCGTGCCGGGCGACACACCGCCCGACTGGCATCGGCTCGGACTGGATCCCGACGCCCTGCCCGGCGGCGCCGACCAGGCCGCCGACGTGCCGCACGGCACGCTGCTCACGCTGTACCACTCCCTCTGCCGCATGGCGATGGACCATCCGCTGACCGTCATCGTGGACGACGCCCATCACGCCGATCCCGCCTCAGTGCGTTTCCTGTCGTGCCTCGCCCGGCGGCTGCGCGGAGTTCCGGTGCTCCTGGCACTCTCCCGACGCACGGACACCGGCGCGCACACCCCTCAACTGGACGAGATCGCCGCCCAACCCCTGTGTTACAGCCTTCGTCCCCGCCTGCTCAGCGACGACGGCGTCGCCCAACTCGCCCGGCACATGACCGGCAGTGGCGACGACAAGGAGATCCCAGCCGACTGTCTGGCCGTGGCCGGCGGCAACCCCCTTCTGGTCACGACCCTGGTCACTGCCCTCGGGCCCGGGGACTGGCCGTCGGCCACCGCCGGTCCGTCCGACATGAACGGCCGGCATGTCGCCGTGCTGCGCGAGCAGGTGCTGCGGTTGCTGCGCCGGCAGTCGGCGACGACGTACGCCGCGGTGCAGGCGATGGCCGTACTCGGTGAGGGGGCGCCTCCGCAGACGTACGCGCGGCTGGCCCGCCTGGACACCCCTGTGTTCGTCCAGGCCGTCCTCACCCTGGGTTCCTCCGGCCTGGTGTCCGCCACGCCGGACGGGAGGAACTGGTCGTTCACCCACCGTCTGGTGCGGGACGCCGTCCTGTCGGACATCCCACCCGAGCAGCGCTCGGAGAGGCACCGCCACTCCGCACGGCTGCTGCTCGACAACGGAGCGTCCGCGAAGCGGGTCGCCGAGCATCTGCGCATGGCACCGGCCCCGGTCACCGACAGCTGGCTGGTCGCCGTACTGCGCGAGGCCTCCCGGGAAGCGCTCCTGCACAACGACCCCCGGCGTGCGATCGACCTCCTGAAGCTGTGTCTGTCCGAGGATCCCGACCCCGCTGCCGATGCGGAGGTCCTGTTCGAACTGGGCATGGCGGAGGCCGGGGTGGACGTCCATTCCAGCATCCGTCATCTGCGGCTGGCCGCGGACCACTTGAAGGATCCGCACCTGCGGCTCACCGCACTCACCAGTGTGGCCGACGGGATGTTGCGCGCCTACCGGGCACCGCGGACCCTGCGTTCGCAGACCGTGCCCAGACATCACGCGGTCGACGACAGCGACGAACCAGCGATGCTGAGAGAGGCCCTGAGGCTGCTGGACTCGACCACAGAGCCCCATTCCTTGCGCGCCGAGGCCGACAACGGCCACTCCCTCGACCTGCCGGGCGACACCCCGGGTGAGCGCGCCGTACTCGCCATGCGGGCGGCCATCGCGGTGGCATGGGCGAGACGGATCCCCGAGGCAAGGGCGGCGGCACGACGAGTGATCACTCGCGGCATGCCGGCGTGCGACTCACCCACCTTCATGCTTTCCGCCGCGACGACACTGCTGTTCGCGGACCGGCCGGAAGAGGCGGAACCGGTTTTCTCCCAGGTCAGGGATGCCTCCTCGCATCCCGACGGGCCCTCGCAAGCGGCCGGCATGTACGCGGAAGCCAGTCGACGGCTGGGAGCCTTCGGGGAGGCGCTCGCCACCACCGGCATGATCCTGGACCCCGCACCACGGGAGCATGCCCAGCAGCTCACGGCGCTGCCCGCCGCCGTCCGCGTCCACACGCTCCTGGACCAGGGAGACGTCGCCGGTGCGGCCGCGACAGCGGTCCATGCCGTCCCGCTGCCAGGCATGCACACCTGGCAGTGGGACGAGTACCTGTGCGCCCAAGGACGACTGGATCTGGAGCAAGGCGATCCGGAAGCGGCGCTCAGGGACCTGCTCGCCTGCGGAAGGAGCAGGCGGCAATGGGGAAGCAACCCGGCGGCGTCGTCCTGGTGGTTCTGGGCGGGCAAAGCGCACCTGGCACGCGGCGACACCTTACGAGCCCGCGACCACGCCGAGGAGGCGGTCGCTGTCGCCCGGGCCGCCGATCTGCCGTGCGCGCTGGGCATGGGATTGGAGCTGTTGGCCGCCTCGCACGACGACCGCGGCGCCGAACTGCCCCTCCTCGAAGAGGCGGTGGCGGCGCTCGAGTCGAGCGCGGCGCCCCTGGAGCGCGCCCGGGTGCGCGTGGCGTACGGGATCGCGCTGCACACCGCGGGCCATACGAAGGACGCCCGGAGTGTGCTGCGGCGGGCTCTTGAAACGGCGTACGAGCTCGGAGCCCGCGGGCTGTACCAGCAGGCGCACCAAGCGCTGCTGGCCACCGGCGCACGCCCGCGGCGCCCGATGATGAGCGGACTGGGTTCGCTCACTCCCAGCGAGCTGCAGGTGGCACGACAGGCCGCGGCAGGCCTCAGCAACCTGGAGATCGCCGAACTGCTCTTCGTCACCCAGCGCACGGTTGAGCTGCATCTGACATCGGTGTACCGCAAGCTCGGCCTCTCCGGGCGGCGCCAGTTGGACACCGCCTTGGAGGGAGCGCGCGCGGAAAGGATCACTCGACACGGTCGAGGCGGGGCCGCCGGTGCGGCCGGAGCAGGGGCCGCATCGGAGCCGAGGCGGTAGCCCCTCGTGTCCGGCAGCCTTCGACAGCGACGCTCAAGGGGGTCGCATGCCAGCGCACGGGCCCGTAACGCGCTGGTCATAGCCGTGCAACACGACTCATGGACCGGCGCAGCGGCCTTCACTGAGCGCCTTGCGGCCTCAGTCCCATGGCACATACATTCCGGACCCATGAACGCCTGCACCCTGTACGCCATACCCTGCTCAGGGACCAGGCGTCCGACGCGATGCGCCACGGGCTCACAAGCACTGTCCCGCCCACACCCACGTATCCCCCCTTGATCGCGGCACCGACGTCGAAGACGCCGCTTCGGCGAGGGTGGCAACCGCCGCCCGGCCGAGGCCGCAGGACCGGCTGATCGACCTCTGAGCCGTCGGTGACACACCACCGCTCCGTGTCACCGCGGGAACCCGGCGCACCCCCTCGCCGAACCGGCCGCCAGCCTTGAAGCCCCCCACCCGAACTGACCCCGGTAGGCTGCGTGTTCCCCCACACATACGCACAACGTCCCCTGCCCTGCGGCCCCGCCTCTGCTTCACGTCCCCTGGGGTCGCCCACACCGCCTCTCTGCGGCGCCTCGCTCCGGGTGCAGCACCCGGACCACGAATCCAGAATCGTGGAGCTCCGGCCACTGGCAACCGGTCCGCACCGGCGCCGAGCGGGGAACGCCCGATGACAGGCCGGAACAGCAACGCATCGCACCACCGAGCGCGCCTCACTGCCACCACGCCCTCGCTCGATGGCCGCGCCGACACGAAGAGGCACCGAGCGGGGTTGGCGGAACGGGAGACAGAGCTCACCTCGGTGACCGCTGCCCTGCGCACCGCCGCGGAAGGCCACGGATCGGTGGTTGTCGTCCAAGGCCCGCTGGGCGTGGGCAAGTCGGCACTGCTCGGCGCCGTCAGCGGGCTCGGCGCCCCGTCGGACATCCTGACCTTGCGCGCCCAGGCGGCGGCCGCGGAACACGACTTCTCCTTCGGCGTGGTGCGGCAGCTCATCGAGCCCGCCCTGGGCTTCCCTCGCTCGACGCGGACCATTCACGGCTTCGATGGTGACGCCGCCGACGCGGGGCTGGTCCTGTCCGCCGAAGCACTCGGCGACCAGGCGTCAACCTGGCCCGAGGAGAAACTGAAGAGGGCACTGTCGGGCCTGGTGGCCCTGGTGGGCGACATGAGCCGGGACCGTACGACGCTCCTCCTCGTCGACGACCTGCACTGGGCCGACGTGGAATCGCTGCAGATGCTCTGCCGCCTGGCCCGTACCGTGCCCAACCAGCGCATCCTGCTGGTGTGCACCCTGCTCACCGGCGACGTCGGGGCGGAACAGCCGCTGGTGCGGGAACTGCTGTCCCTCGCGGAGCACACACTGGGTCCGGCGAACCTGAGGTTGGACAGCACACGGTTCGTCGTGGAGGAACACTACGGCACTTCGGCCGACGAGGAGTTCGTGCGCGCCTGCCATGAAAGGTCGGGCGGCAACCCGCTGTTCCTCCGCTCGATTCTGACGGAGGCTCAGCACCACGACCTGAAGCCGGTCACGGCGCACGCCGCGGACGCGTCCGTCCTGCGTCCCTCGCTGCTGCAACGGCGGCTGCTGGTGTTCCTGAAGTCCCTGCCCGATCCCGTACGCCGGTCGGCTTTCGCCATGACGGTTCTCGACGGGAACACCGACCCGTATCTGCTCATCCGCCTGACCGGGCTCGATCCCGTGCGACAGGCGGACTCACTGCGCGCGCTGAAAGACGTCGGGCTGATCGCCGACCCCCGCCGTCCGGTCTTCACGCACCCCGTCGTGCGGGACGCCGTCGAGGAATGCATGGAGTTGGAGGAGCGAACGGCCCTGCGCGTCATCGCCGCGAAACTCCTGCATCAGTCGGGCCATCCGATCGAGCAGGCGGCGGAGCAACTGATGGCGGTCGCCACCCCGCAGGACCGGCGCGCGACCCGGATCCTGCGGGCGGCAGCGGTCATCGCGATGCGGCGCGGGGCACCTCGGGACGCCGCCGGCTACCTGCGCCGCGCCCTGCTGAACAACACGTCGGTCGGTCCCGAACGCGGCCGGCTCCTCATCGACCTGGCCGCCGCGGAACGCAGCTTTGCCACCGCCGCCTCAATGGGCCACCTCCTGGAGGCCGTTCCTCTGCTGGATTCCGTGCAGGAGCGGGCTGCGGCCGTGACCGATCTCATCGCTCCTGTACTGATGAATCCGGCCTCGTTCCAGGTGGAAGAGCTACTCCACCGCGTTGCGGCCGACTTGGCCCAGATCGGCTCGTCGAGCGCGACCGACCATGAGCTGGCGCTGCGCCTGGAGGCCCGGCAACGCTTCCTCCGCCGCTATGACCCCCTGGGCGTCAAGGACGCGATACAGCGTCTGGACTCCCTCGGTACGCGGCCGCTCATGAGGACGCGTGGCGGACGGGAACTCCTGGCCGTCCTGCTCGATGCCTCCGCCGCCGCCCATGCGGCATCCGCCGCGGAACTGGCACCACTGGCGACACA
Source organism: Streptomyces sporangiiformans (assembly GCF_005768555.2). GTDB lineage: Bacteria > Actinomycetota > Actinomycetes > Streptomycetales > Streptomycetaceae > Streptomyces > Streptomyces sporangiiformans. The sequence goes on along the minus strand of NZ_VCHX02000045.1, from coordinate 4,211 downwards.
GCTGCTGCACTTCGAGCAACCGTCCCACGCGCATGTACACACCCCCCTTCCGCTCGCGGTGCATGTCCTGACCGCAGCGGAACAGACGGAGGTTGCCGCGTGGTGGCTGAACTCGGCATACCAAGTCGCGGTGAACCGCGGGGACAACGTCGAACTGGCTGTGATCCGCGCGGAACAGGCACTCGTCTCTCTCGCCCTGGGCGACGTGGCCGACGCCAAGACCAAGGTCCGTCAGGCCAAGGCGCTGGCTGGGGGCGGGCTGCACGGGCTCCCGGTCGCGTGCGTGACCCTGGTCGCCTTCGTGGCCCTGAAAACCTCCGAGCCGAAACTCGCCGAACGCATCCTCAGGAAGAGCCGGCTGGACATGGAACACCCCTGTCTCGCGGCGCAGAGCGCTGTAGCCCAGGGCAGTATCGCCGCTCGCATGGGCATGGCAGAGAGAAGCCTGGACCACTTCCTGAGGGCCGGGAACCTTCTGGCGCAGATGGGCTGGCGCAACCCCGCGTTCCTGCCCTGGGCCCGGTACGCCGCGCTCATACACCACCGCCTGGGCGACACCGCGAGGGCCACCGAACTGATTCTCAACGAGGTTGAGGCCGCACGCAGCTGGGGCGCCCCCGTAACGCTGGCCCAGACCCTCGCCGCACAGGGCCGGGTGACGGCCGGACGGGCCGGGATCGAACATCTGGAAGAATCCCTAGAGATCCTCGAAAAGTCCGGGAACCGTTACGAGTTGTGCAAGGTCCTGAATCTCCTCGGGCAACGCCTCGGCCCCAAGGACACGAAAGGCAGAGCTGCCCTTGTCCGGGCTCTCAAGCTGTCGAAGGAATACGACATCCCCTGGCTGACCGAGAAAATCCAGAGCGGGCTGGGAGCAAAGACCTCGATGGCGGATGCCGACAGTGCTCCGCTCACCCCGTCCGAGCGCAAGGTCGCCCGGCTTGCCGCATCCGGATTGAGCAACCAGGAGATAGCCGACGACTTGGCAATTTCACGTCGCATGATTGAACGCCATCTGACCAGTTCGTATCGCAAGCTCTCCATCGAGGGAAGGTCGGATCTGGCGGCAGCGCTCGGCATGGAAGGGGCCGACTCCGGCGCATGAGGTCCCGTACCCGTCGGTCGGCCGCCGGTCCGAGAAGGCCCCGGCCCAAGCATCCGGACCGTACTTTGCCCTGGTGACAGAGGCGACAGAGGCGGTAGTCCGGGGCCGCGATGCGGCGCGCCCCGGACTCCTTGCGAGGATGGGCCGACTGCGGACCGGTCGGCACATCGGTCTCGGCGTGCTCAGCGCCCACAATCCAAGTCCTCAGCCGAGTGAGATGGCCTCAGCCGAGTGAGCAAATTCGCCGCACGGGCCGTCCCCACGGCTTCCGCGGCCCACCAACCAACGCATGCGTACCCGCTGCGTCACTTTCCGCGAGGCAATACGCATCCTCGTTCGTGACCGCCTGGTCACATGCCTTGCAGATGCCTTGCCTGCCCCGCATCGCCCGCACTCCGGCGGACCGAACCACCGAACCACCGAACCACAGTGTTTTCTGCCTATGCAGGAGTTTGCTTGACCCATGTAAACGATCATTCCTAGGCTCCTGCTCAAACCTTCAAGGGCACGCCCTCCCCGCCCTGAAGGACCACCGCAACAAATAACACCCCGTCATCAGAACCTAACTTCCCGGCAATCCCCTGACGCTAGGGCTTCTTATGGCCTGACGGACACCCAAGCAACCCCCCATGTTTGTGCAACAGAAGAAAGACGGTACGTCTCAGATGACCAAGAACATGACCGGTGCCTCACTTGCCAGAGACAACGTGACCGTGTCGTCCCGCGCAACCGTCCCCGCTCATCCTATGGAAAGCCGGCTCAACGCCCGCGCGCGACGCCGCACCTGTACGGCGCACATCGACACCGAGCTCAATGTCACGGCCGCAGACTCCGACTTCTACCGCCAGTTCGGACGCAGCTCGGCCGACATCTGCGGGCGCAGCCTCTTCGACCTCCTGCATCCCAGCGCCCCGAGCGTCATGGGCCGGCACTTCAGGCGGCTCGCCGAAGGCCGCTGCAACCGATTCGTCGAACGCACAGTGGGCCTGTGCGCCCCTCATCGCGTGTTCTCCTGCGAGCTGACAGGCATAGCGGTTCACGACACCTCGGACCGCCTTGTAGGCATCGTCGTTCTCGTCCACCCGGACGAGGTTCCGGGCGACACCGCCGCGGAGGCGGTCAATCCCCGCGACGTGCTTCTCAGTAAACTCGACGCCCAGGTACTCGAAGGCGTCGCGAGCGGTGCCTCCACCGTGCAACTCGCCACACGGCTCTACCTCAGTCGGCAAGGTGTCGAGTACCACGTCGGACTGATGTTGCGGAAACTCAGGGCTCCCAACCGTGCGGCCCTCGTTGCCCGGGCCCACTCCCTGGGCATGCTGACCGTCGGCCACTGGCCGCCTCGGGTCCTGCCCGAGTTCGTCAAGTAGCGACGTCACGGCGGCAATCGACCGTTCAGCCACAGGGTTTGCCTGTGGGCCATGGCATCAACGGACGGGATTGCGCCCTCCATTCATCACTCTGCAGCTCCACTGACCGGGTTCGTCGACATACCACTGCCCGCACTGCCCGCACTGCCTTGGACGGGCCGGTGCGGGCAGTGGTGTTGGGCGACTTGCTCAGCCCGGTGAGGGCGACTCGCTCAGCCCGGTGAGGGCGGCCGGGAGTTCGTCGAGGGTGTGGATGACACGGATGCCGTCACCGATGGCTGTGCCGACGCTGGTGTTCGCCCGGTCGAGCCAGTAGGCGTGCAGCCCTGCTTCGTGGGCTCCCACGGCATCGAGGGTGTATTTGTCGCCGACGTAGGCCACTTCATGCGGCTGGAGGCCGATGGACGCGCAGCCGGCGAGGAAGATGCTCGGTGCGGGCTTGGCCTCGCCATGCTGGTCGGAGCACACCAGCCTGTCGCCGAAGTAGGGCAGGAGGCCGATGACGCCGAGCTTGTGGCGCTGGTGGTCGGCGGATGAGTTGGAGACGATTCCCAGGCGGTAGTCGGGTGCGAGTTCGCGGAGGACGGGCTCGGAGTCGGGGAATGCCGCCCAGGCGGCGTCGCGGTGGACCCGGTATCCGGCGAACCAGGCGGAGGCCTCCTGGTCCGACAGGCCGGTTTGCGTGATCTGCCCGATGTGGGAGAGGAATTCCCGGGTGCGTTCGCGCTGCTGCTCGGTGAAGGTGATCTCGCCGTTCAGGAAGCGGGCGTACTGCCTCTCCATGATGTCCCGCCAGAGTGCGACCGCCGTGGCGGGGTGGGGGAACTGCTCGAGCAGCCCTTCCGTCTGCAGATGGGCGAGCACGCCGGCTTCTTCCGAGGCCGAGTAGTCGAACAGGGTGTCGTCGACGTCGAAAAGCACACCCTGGATCGGCATGAGGTGGTCCCTTCCTGGTCCTGGTGTCGGGCTGGTCCGGCGTGCCGAGCGTCCCATGGCTTTGCACCAGGACTGATCCAACTGCCTGTTGATGAACAGGACTGATCCAACTGCCTTGTTGAACAGGACTAGTCCAACTGCCTGTTGATGAAGGCGAACAGCTCCTCGTCCGTGGCCTCGTCGAGCTGCTCGGTCACCGACTCCCTCGGTGCCCCGAGCGTCTCCTCCTCTCCCTCCACCGCAGCAAGCAGCCCCCGGAGCCGCGCCTTGAGGAGAGTCCGTACGCCGCCGTCCAGGTGCGCCTCCGTGACACTTGCCGCCATGCGATCCACGTCGACCAGAAGCTGAGCCGCAGTTCCCTCGCCGCCTCCGATCAACTCACTGGCCAGATACTCGGTGAGGGCTGCGGGGGTGGGGTGGTCGAAGACGAGGGTGCTCGGTAGCCGCAACCCGGTCTCCGCACTCAACTGGTTCCGCAACTCCACCGCGGTCAACGAGTCGAAGCCCATGTCACGAAACGCCCTGCCCGACTCCACACTCCACCCCCTGGCATGCCCCAACACCGCAGCCACCCGCTGCCCCACCAGATCCGCCACCACACGCCGCCGCTCCACCTCCGGCAACCCCGACAACCGCACCGCCCAACCCTCACCGACGTCCGAGGCCTCGGGAGCTGAGCCGTGGAGCGCCTGGGTGGCCTCTGGCAGTGCGGCCAGTAGCGGGCTGGGGCGGCTGGTGGTGAAGGTGGGGGCGAAGCGTTCCCAGTCGACGTCGGCGATGGTGACGGTGGTGTCGCCGAG
>NZ_VCHX02000049.1 GCF_005768555.2 Streptomyces sporangiiformans | reverse complement strand
TGCCGTACGCGTACGTACGGCACCCGCGGTTCCGGGTGCGCTCTGTATGCCGCCGCAGCCCCGGAGGGGCTACGCGGACTTGCGGCTGTCCCGCGGATGTACCGCGATGTTCATGGCGCCGGAGCGGAGAACGGCCAGGCGCTCCTCGAGGACCTCTTCGAGCTCCTCGCGTGTCCGCCGCTCCATCAGCATGTCCCAATGCGTGCGCGCGGGCTTGGCCTTCTTCTCCTCGGGGCCATCGCCATCCACCAGGAGTGCCTGGGCCCCGCAGACCTTGCACTCCCACTCCGGCGGGATCTCCGCCTCCACCGAGAAGGGCATCTCAAAACGATGCCCCTTCTCGCATGCGTACTCCACGGCCTGGCGCGGGGCCAGGTCGATGCCGCGGTCCGTCTCGTAGCTGGTCACCACGAGGCGCGTGCCGCGAAGAGCTCGCTCACTCATGAATCGTGCCTCCCGGGCTTGTCGCCCACAGGACAGGTGTCGCTGTCGTCGTCATCCGGTCAACGTCCGGTCGGCGGTAAAGATTCCCGTTGCGGGTCATGTGTCGCCGTCGTAGCCGCCCCTTGTTGTACCCACCGGCGCCCGGTTTGTCACATCTGAGAGCAGATGTCACCCAGCGTTTCGCTATCTTTGACGCGCAGTAACGGTACGCCAGGCAGGCCAAACGCGTACACTACCGCCCTTTGGCCCCGAGTGCTAAATCCGGTCCGGAACGGGGTTGCCGGCATCACGCACCGCCAGCCGCACCGGAACCCGCGCGAGCAGCACGAATCCGAGGACGAAGAAGGCGACGAGCGAGATGATCGCGTCCCGGTAACTTCCGGTCAGCTGGTAGGTGAGACCGAACACAAGAGGGCCGAGCCAGCTCATTCCGCGGTCGCTCATCTCGTACGCCGAGAAGTACTCGGCCTCCCTGCCGCTCGGCACCAGATGCGAGAACAGCGAACGGGACAGCGCCTGGCTCCCGCCGAGCACGAGTCCGATCCCGGCGGCGAGGACGAAGAACCACGCCGCCGAGCCCGCCGGCAGGAAGTACCCTGCCCCGATCGTCACCGTCCACGCGACCAGCGAGCCGAGGATCGTGCGCTTCGCGCCGTAGGTGCGCGCGAGCCGGCCCATGCCGAGCGCCCCGGCCACGGCCAGCAGCTGGACGAGCAGCACCGCGACGATGAGGGTCGACTGTTCGAGGCCCAGCTCTTCGGAGCCGTACACCGAGGCCTGTGAGATGACCGTCTGGATGCCGTCGTTGTAGACGAGATAGGCCAGCAGAAAGGCGAGCGTCCGCGGTTGGCGTCGCATGTCCCGCACCGTGGCGGCCAGTTGACGCCAGCCGTGCCGCGATGTCGGGGAGGCGGATGTCCCGGAATCGGACTTCCCCGAAGGGGACGTCGTACGGCGGTCGCGCAGCCGCCTCAGCGGGACGAGTGTGAAGACGCCCCACCAGATGCCCGCCGACGCCAGACAGATGCGGACCGCGGTCGACTCCGCGACACCGAAGCTGTCATGAGCCGTGAACAGCACCAGGTTCGCGACCAGGACCAGCGCGCCCGCCGCGTAACCGAAGGCCCAGCCCCTGGACGAGACCGCGTCGCGCTCCTCCGGAGGGGCGATCTGCGGCAGATAGGCGTTGTAGAGCACCATCGAGACGGCCACCGAGGCATTGGCGACGATCAGCAGGAAGCCGCCCAGCAGATAGCGGTCGCCGTCGAGGAAGAACATGCCCGTCGTCGCCGCCGCTCCCAGATAGGCGGCGGTGGCGAGCAGCGGCTTCTTGCGGCCCGTGCGGTCGGCCGCCGCGCCCGCCAACGGCATCAGGAAGATCGACAGGATCACGGACGCGGACACGGAGTACGCGAAGAAGGAGCCCGCGCGGACCGGTATCCCCAGCGGGTGCACGAATCCGTCCGCGTCCGCCGCCGCCTTGGCGACCGACGTCAGATAGGGCCCGAGGAACACCGTCAGGACGCTCGTCGAATAGACGGAGATGGCCCAGTCGTAGAAGTACCAGCCGCGTTGTTCGCGGCGCCGCTCGGCCGCCTCGGCGGCCGCTCCCGCCCGCACGGTGTCGGTGCCCACCCGTGCCCTCGCTTCCCCGTCGCAGTCCCCGTACGTGGACTCCGCGCGGTGTTGCCTGGCCGGTCAGACCCAGGCGCCGCGGTCCTTGAGGACCCCGCGCAGCGTCTCGATGTGATCGGTCATGATGCCATCGACGCCGAGGTCCAGGAGGCGGTGCATCCGCTCGGGCTCGTTGACGGTCCACACATGGACGTGCAGCCCGCGCGCGTGGGCGGCGCGCACGAAGAGAGGGTCGACCACGGGGACGCCCGACTGGGACTCGGGCACCTGGGCGCAGACCGCCGAGCGGCGCAGTGCCGCGGGGACGCCCCAGGACCGCAGACGCAGGCCCAGAACACCCCGGGTCCCGTACGAGGTCGCCAGGCGCGGTCCGGCCAGTCGCTGGGCGCGGGACGCGCGCGCCTCGGAGAAGGAGCCGACGCAGACGCGGTCCCAGCAGTCGGTGCGGCGGATCAGATCGAGCAGGGGGTGCAGCGCGGGCTCCGCCTTGACGTCGATGTTCCAGCGGACGTCGGGGAACGTCTCCAGGAGTTCCTCGAAGAGGGGCACCGGTTCCGCACCCGCCACGCGCGCGTGCCGTACGTCGTCCCAGGGGAGGTCCGCTATCCGGCCCGCCCCGTCGGTCACCCGGTCCAGCGTCGCGTCGTGGAACGCGACGAGCCGGCCGTCTGCGGTGGCGTGTACGTCGGTCTCGATGTACCGGTAGCCCGCCTCGACCGCGCGCCGGAACTGGGCCACGGTGTTCTCCAGGCCGTCCGCCGCTCCGCCCCGGTGAGCGAAGGCGATCGGACCGGGATGGTCGAGATAGGGATGGCGTATCCGCGGGGTCACTCCCGCAGTATCGCCCGTTCAGGTGAACCGGCGGCAACGACCGTACTGTGGCCCACGGCCGAGGGGACGGCGAACAGGCGAAGGAACAGCTGGGCCAGCGGGCCGATGGCCACCGCGTACACAACCGTGCCGATGCCGACGGTGCCGCCGAGGGCGAAGCCGGTGGCCACCACTGTCAGCTCAATGACCGTCCGCACCAGGCGGACCGAGAAGCCGGTGCGCCGGTGCAGGCCCGTCATCAGGCCGTCGCGCGGGCCGGGTCCGAAGCCGGCGGCGATGTACAGGCCGGTCGCGACGCCGTTGAGGGCGACTCCCGCGGCCATGAGCGGCACCCGTATCGCAAGGGAGCCGGGGGCGGGCATGACGGCCAGTGCCGCGTCCACGGACACGGCGAACACCACGACGTTCGAGATCGTCCCCAGGCCGGGGCGCTGTCTCAGGGGGATCCACAAAAGGAGCACGACCGCACCCACGAGGACGGAGGTGGCACCGATGGACAGCCCGGTCCGCCCGGCCAGGCCCTGGTGCAGCACGTTCCAGGGCTCCAGCCCGAGACCGGCCCGTACGAGCATGGCCGAACTGATCCCGTACAGCACCAGCCCCGCGTACAGCTGCAGGAGCCGCCGGGGGAGAAGTGGCGCCGGCGATCCTGACAGCCGAGGTGAGTCCGACAAGAGGTGCCCCCTGTGGTGGTAGTGGCCTGACCTGTGTCACCCTGTGGCTTGGAAAGTCACGTCATCCAGGGCCAATTCGGCGAAGGTGGACTGAGAATCATGGCGCAGTGGACTTCAGCCGTAGGTGCGACGCAGCTCGCCCGGCTGCTCAACTCCCAGCAGAAGCGCCCGGCCGGCCCCGGCACGCGCCGCCCGCCCGCCTATCGCGCCCTCGCCGACGGCATCCGGCTGCTCGTGCTCGAAGGCCGCGTCCCCGTCGCCGCACGGCTGCCCGCCGAGCGCGAGCTGGCCCTCGCCCTCTCCGTCAGCCGCACCACCGTGGCCGCCGCCTATGAGGCGCTGCGCGCCGAGGGGTTTTTGGAGTCCCGCCGGGGAGCGGGCAGTTGGACGGCCGTACCGGCCGGCAACCCGCTGCCCGCACGCGGCCTCGAACCGCTGCCGCCCGAGGCGCTCGGCTCCATGATCGACCTGGGCTGCGCCGCCTTGCCCGCGCCCGAGCCCTGGCTCACCCGGGCCGTCCAGGGGGCGCTGGAGGAGCTTCCGCCGTACGCCCACACGCACGGCGACTATCCGGCGGGGCTGCCCGCACTGCGCCAGATGCTCGCCGAGCGGTACACGGCGCGCGGCATCCCCACCATGCCCGAGCAGATCATGGTGACGACCGGGGCCATGGGGGCCATGGACGCCATCTGCCATCTGTTCGCCGGGCGCGGTGAGCGCATCGCCGTCGAGTCGCCCTCGTACGCCAACATCCTTCAGCTGATGCGGGAGGCCGGAGCCCGGCTGGTGCCCGTCGCCATGGCCGAGGGGCTCGCGGGCTGGGACATGGAGCGCTGGCGGCACGTGCTGCGCGACGCCGCGCCCCGGCTCGCGTACGTCGTGGCGGACTTCCACAATCCGACCGGCGCGCTCGCCGACGAGGACCGGCGGCGGCAGCTCGTCGACGCGGCGCGCTCCGCGGGCACCGTGGTGGTCGTGGACGAGACCATGAGCGAACTGTGTCTGGACGACGAGCTCGAACTGCCGAGGCCCGTCTGTGGGTTCGATCCGGCCGGATCCACGGTCATCACGGTCGGCTCGGCCAGCAAGGCGTTCTGGGCCGGCCTGCGGATCGGCTGGGTGCGGGCCGCCCCCGACGTCATCCGCAGCCTGGTCGCGGCGCGCGCGTACGCCGACATGGGCACGCCCGTTCTGGAGCAGCTGGCGGTGAACTGGCTGCTCAGCACCGGAGGCTGGGAGCAGGCGGTGGACGTGCGCCGGGGCCAGGCGCGCGAGAACCGCGACGCGCTCGTGGCCGCCGTACGGCGTGAGCTGCCCCATTGGGAGTTCGACGTGCCGCAGGGCGGGCTCACCTTGTGGGTGCGGACCGGAGGGCTGTCCGGGTCACGCCTCGCCGAGGCGGGCGAGCGCGTGGGTCTGCGGGTGCCGTCGGGACCCCGCTTCGGCGTGGATGGGGCATTCGAGGGGTATGTGCGGCTGCCGTTCACGGTCGGCGGCGCGGTGGCCGATGAGGCCGCGGTACGGCTGGCCGCGGCCGCCCGGCTGGTGGAGACGGGGGCGAACGGAAACGGGATGACGGAGACACCGCGTACGTTCGTGGCGTGACCCCCCCCGCCACGTTGAGCCGGCTCGCGTTCAGCCCTCCACGGCGACGCCCACGGGCTCCGCGTCCGCCGGCACCGCGCGCTCCGGCAGGAGGCTCAGGACCGCTTGACGGTGGGTCTCGCTCGTCGCCTCGTCGTACGGGTCCGGGGTCGCCGGAACCTGGAGACGGTGCACCGGGCCCGCGCCGAGCCGGGCGTAGCCGCGCCCGGCGGGCACGTCGGGGGTCGGTGTGGTGGGCGGGGCCGAACCGAGCACCGCTTCGAGCTGCTGCGCCGATGCCGGGCCGAGAACGACACGCGCGCGAGTGTGCTGTCGTACCCCGTCGGCGAGGGACTCCATGCCGTCGAACTGCTCGGCCACCACGACCGTGACACCGGCCGCGCGACCGTGCCGCAGCGGCACCTGGAGAAGGGCCTGCGGGTCCGGGCGGTCGTCGGCCGCCGCGAGGTGCCCGAGGGCGGTGGGGCGGTCCAGGAAGATCCAGAGGGGACGCTTCGTGTCGTCCGGCGCGGGGTGGCCCGCCTGACGTGCGCGGTTCGCGGCGATGAGGCGGCGCTCCGTCTCGTGCGCCGCCCACTCCAGGCTGGCCAGTGCCCCCGCGAGGCCGCACTCGACGGCCAGGACTCCGGCGCGGTCCGCGAGGCATGCGTACTCGCCGGTGCCGCCGCCCTCGATGATCAGGACGTCACCGTGCTGAAGCGCCTGCAGAGCCATCGAGCGCAGGAGGGTGGTCGTGCCACTGCCGGGGCCGCCGATCGCGAGGAGATGCGGCTCGGTGGAGCGCACGCCGGTGCGCCAGACGACCGGCGGGACGTCGCGTTGTTCCTCACCGAAGGTGAGGGGGAGCGTGCGCTGGACGCCGGTCGGGTCGGTGAAGCCGAGGACCATCTCGCCCGGTGCGGTGACGAAGCGCTGGGCGGAGATGTCGGTGGGCAGGGGCGGCAGCACCGTGACCGTGAGCTGGTTGCCCTCCTCGTCCCACGCGAAGCGGTACTCGCGGCCACGGCCAGACTTAGCGTGCAGCACCTGCTCGATGCGCGTGCGGGAGGCCGCCTCGCCGTCCGTGAAGTAGGCGGGGTAACGGATCGTCAGGTGCGAGAGGCGGCCGGTGTCGTCGAACGCGTAGGAGCTGAAGGCCTTCGCCCACTCCCCGCCGTGCGCGAAGAGCGGGGCGGGGTCCTCGGGGACCGAGAAGTAAGGGACGAGCGCTTCGTAGAGCGACTGCAGACGCTTGGTCTGCGCGTCGTCCGGTCCTGTCGGCCGCGCCCCGGTGCGGTCCCGGCCGTGCCACGCGGCCGCCGCCATCAGCGAGATGCCGGCGAGCAGCGGCCCGTAGGGCAGGAGGGCCACGACGAGGACGATCGAGGCGACCAGGAACAACAGCGGCCCGTGCCGGTCCTTGGGGGTGTCGGCCCACTTGCGCCGCCCGGCCGCCGCCAGCCGGCGCAGTCCACGGGTGATCGTGATCAGCGGGTGGAGGACGTCGGTGGCGCCTGCGGCGGCCGTCCGGGCCAGCTCGCGGCTGCGGACGATCCGCTCGCTGCCGTGGCTCAGAATGCGGGGGAGAGGGCGCCGGGCCACTGATGTCTCCTGAGGGTGCGTGTGCGGGGGTGGGGCGTCAGAACTTGATCCCGCCGAGGAGGCTGGCCAGGCTCTCGCCGCCGGCCTTGATGCTCGGCGCGAGGGCCGTGCTCGCCAGGTAGAACCCGAAGAGCGCGCAGACCAGCATGTGCGAGGCCTTGAGGCCGTCCTTGCGGAAGAAGAGGAAGACGACGATGCCGAGCAGGACGACGCCTGAGATGGACAGGATCATGAGGTTCTCCTGGTAGGTGGGGACAGTCACCATGAGTGCTTCCAGGGTCACAGCATGTATCCATACGATAAAAGGTGCAACTGAGTGAATTTCCTGGCATTTCGCCCCGAAGGTTCTGGAGTTCTGGCCGACAGGGCCTTCACCTGGCGGTCTGCCGGGCTCGCGATGATCTTTGCCTAGGGCGGGCCCGGTCATGTGCCCGCGGAGCCAGTACGCTGGCGATTCACTCGTACGGGCGCACCGCTCGCGGTCGTACGCACCCGCAGTCCGCACGTTCTCGCAGCGAGAGGTGGTCCGGCCGATGAGCGAAGCCCCCGACCCCGAGGTCGTGGAGCTGGCGACCAAGATCTTCGATCTGGCGCGCCGTGGCGAGACCGAAGCGCTCGTCGCGTACGTCGACGCCGGCGTTCCGGCCAACCTCACCAACGACCGTGGCGACTCCCTCGTGATGCTCGCCGCCTATCACGGTCACGCCGACGCGGTGCGCGCCCTTCTGGAGCGCGGCGCCGAGGCAGACCGTGTCAACGACCGGGGCCAGACTCCGCTCGCCGGAGCCGTCTTCAAGGGGGAGGACGCGGTGGTCCAGGTCCTCCTGGACGCCGGCGCCGACCCTGAAGCGGGCACGCCGTCCGCCGTGGACACGGCTCGGATGTTCGGGAAGTCCGAGTTGCTCGAACTCTTCGGAGCGAACTGAAGCACCCGCCCTGACCAGGCGAGACAGTGATTTTGGGGGAGGCGGTACGGGGACGCCGGAAATGCGGTCGCGGCAGCGAGAACTGCTGAGTCATCATGACGTCGTGATTCACGGACGCGATGGCTGGGCAGGCGTTGCCGCACCGCGTGGGCCGTGAGGGCCCGACGGGCCAACGACGAGAGGCAGAGGAAGATGGGCTACAGCAAGCAAGAGACGACGGGCGCCCCGACGTGTTGTCACACGGCCAGGTAACGCACGATCCCCGGTCGCGTCGACGCTTGATGTGAGGCTGCTTCCCATGTTCGATCCGGTCATAGCGCCCAGCGGTACGTTGCTCGGCCTGCTCCAGCGGGGCCGCGGCGACGGCACACTGCACGCGCTCACCGCACCGCGGGCCGAGGCGCTCGCGGCGCTGAACCACTGCGTGCTGAGCGATCCCCGCCACGACTGGCAGGTGGAGAACCGCTCCCTCTACTACGCCCGTCTCTACGTCGATCTGAACGGTGAGCTCGACGAGATCGAGCGTCACCTCTTCGACGCCGACGACGTCCTCGACACGGACGAGTCACGCACGGGACTCGCGCTCGCCGTCCTCGGGCACCTCGCCTCGTACGACAGGCGGGACGCGCTGGAGCTGCTGCGGCGGTACGCCGCCTGCGGCGCCAACTGGGCCTGGGCCCTGGACGAACTGGCGCTGCGCGACGACGACGCGGGCCTCAGCGCCCTCGCGGCGCCGGTCCTCGCCCGGTTCCCCGCCGATCCCGAGGGCGATGCCGAACTCGCCGCCGCCGTGCGCGACGCCTTCGAACCCCGGCCCTGGCGGCTGTGGGCCGAGGATCCCCGCGCATCCGTCGGGCCGCGTGTGCGCGCCGCTCAGGAGACCGGCTCCTTCGACCGCTGGCAGCGGCAGATGCGACCGACCGGGCCCCGTCCGGGGTGGAGCGTGCGGGCCGTCTTCGAGTGGGCCCAGCAGGGCCTCGAACGCGGAGCGGCACTCCATGTCCCGGCCGCACGCTGCCTGACGGCCGTCGCGGGGCCCGACGACCGCGCCGAGATCGTCGAGGCCGCCCGCCACGGCGACGACGGCGCGCGCTGTACGGCCCTTCGCTATCTCGCCGACGGCCAGGATCCCGACGTACTCGACCTGATCGAGGCCGCCCAGGCCTCCGGCTCGCGACTCGTCGTGGACGCCGCCCTGGACGCCTTCGAGCGGATGCGCAGCGTCACCGCCGTGGAGCGGGCGCGCACGTGGGTGCACCGGCCCGATGCGCTCGGAGAGGCCGCGGGGCGGGTCCTCGCCTGCCAGGGCGGCGCACAGGACAGCGAACTCGTGCTGGGCGCCCTGCGTGAGGCCGTACGCGGGGACGGGCCCGACGCGCCGACCCTGTGGACCCTCGTCGACGGCACCGGACGGCTCGGCATCGCCTGCGCAGCCCCCGTGCTGCGACACATCTACCGCGAGACGGCCTCGTCCCATCTGCGCGGACGCGCCGCCCGCGCGCTGGCCGCCACCGACCCGTCCTTTCCGGCCGGATTCGCCGTGGAATGCCTCTGGGACTGCGAGGAGACCACCAGAGAGATCGCCGCCCGGCACGCCGAGACCGGTGATGCCCGTGTGGTCGACCAGCTACGGCGGCTCGCCGCCGATCCGGCCGAGGAGGCCGAGGTACAGACGGCCGTGCGCAGCAGAATCGGCCCGGACACGTCCGCCGTGTGACACGGTCCGCGCCCATCCTTCCGTCCGGGGCCGCATGCCGTGCCGCGACCCGGACGGGGCTGTCGTGTGAACACGGGGTGACTGGTAGGCCAGGAGGACACACACACGCGCTGACCTGGAGGGTTTGCGAGGGCGGCGGCGCACAACGCTCATGGGACGTTCCTCGTACGGAAAGATCCACGTTGACCCGGCCACGTCCAGCCCGACGACAACACGGGTATGCGTGTCGTCATCGTGACCGAGTCCTTTCCCCCCGATGTGAACGGCGTGGCCCACTGCGCTCTCCAGACCGCCCGACACCTCGTCGCGCGCGGTCACGCCCCCCTCGTCGTGGCTCCGGCCACCTCTGCCGCGAACGACGCCGACGCCTCCGCGCCGTGCCCCGTCGTCCGTGTCCCCTCCCTTCCGCTCCCCGGGTATCCCCAGGTCCGCGTCGCCCTCCCCAGCAGGCGCGTGGCCGCGGCCATCACCGCACACCGGGCCCAAATCGTCCATCTGGCCAGCCCCTTCGTGCTGGGCGTGCGCGGTATGGCCGCCGCCGCCCGGCTGGGCATACCGGCCGTGGCCGTCTACCAGACCGACCTCGCGGGCTACGCCCGCACCTACATCAGCGCGGGTGAGTCCACGGCGTGGCGGCGTATCCGCTCCGTCCACGCCGCCGCCGACGTCACACTCGCCCCGTCCAGCGCGGCCCTGCAGGACCTGGAGGCACATGGTGTGCCCCGGGTACGGCTGTGGCCGCGTGGCGTGGACGCCGTCCGCTTCCGTCCCGAGCACCGCGACGAGGCGCTGCGGCGTGAACTCGCTCCGAACGGCGAGGTGATCGTCGGCTACGTGGGACGGCTCGCCCCCGAGAAGCACATCGAACTGCTCGCCGGGGCCTGCCGCCTGAACGGCGTGAAGGTCGTCGTCGTGGGCGACGGCCCCAGCCGGTCCGGACTCGAGGAGACACTGCCCGGCGCGACCTTCCTGGGCCGCCGCACCGGCGACGACCTCGCCCGGATCTTCGCCTCGCTGGACGTCTTCGTGCACACCGGCCCCTTCGAGACCTTCTGCCAGACCGTCCAGGAAGCCATGGCCAGCGGTGTCCCGGTCGTCGCGCCCGCCGTCGGCGGGCCGCTCGACCTGGTGGCGCACGAACGCACCGGGTTCCTGGTGCCGCCGCGCGACGAGAACGCCGTACGGGACGCGGTGGCGGCGCTGGCCGCGGACCCCGCACTGCGGGCCGCGTACGGGGCCGCCGGGCGTGCCATGGTCGAGGGCCGCACCTGGGAGGCCGTGGGCGACCAGCTCATCGGGCACTACGACCAGGTGCTCGCCGACCGGACGGTGGTCGCGGCATGAGCTCTTCGCTGAAGATCGTGCGGCTCGCGAACTTCGTGGCGCCCGCCTCGGGCGGCCTGCGGACGGCGCTGCGTGAGCTGGGCAAGGGATTCAAGGAGGCCGGGCACGAGCCTGTGCTCATTGTGCCCGGCGAACGCGCCACCGACCGTGAGACCGAGCAGGGACGGGTGATCACGCTGCCCGGGCCGCTGCTCCCCGGCACCGGCGGCTACCGGGTGCTCACCGACAAGAAGCGGGTGGCCCGGCTCCTGGAGGAGCTCGCCCCCGACCGTCTGGAGGTATCCGACCGCACGACGCTGCGGTGGACCGGCGCGTGGGCGCGCCGCCATCGCGTGCCGGCCGTGATGGTCTCCCACGAGACCGCCGACGGGGTACTGCGGACCTGGGGCCTGTCCGAGAACATGTCCCGGCGGGCTTCCGACGTGCTCAACACCCGTACCGCGCACACCTATGCGCGCGTCGTGTGCACCACGGAGTTCGCGGAGCGCGAGTTCGTGCGCATCGGTGCGCGCAATGTCGTACGCGCACCGCTGGGCGTCGACCTGGAACACCGGTACCCCGCGCTGCGGGACCCGGACTTGCGCGCCCGGCACGCGCGCGTGGGCGAGACGCTGCTCGTCATGTGCTCCCGGCTGTCCGTCGAGAAGCGGCCCGGCACGGCGCTGGACGCCCTGGAGGCGCTGCTGCGCCGCGGACGGCGGGCAGTGCTCGTCGTCGCGGGCGAGGGCCCGCTGCGGGCCCGGCTCGAACGGCGGGCGCGTGAGCGGCGGTTGCCGGTGACCTTCCTCGGACACATCGCCGACCGCGCCGTGCTGGCCTCCCTCCAGGCCACCGCCGACGTGGCGCTGGCCCCGGGGCCGGCCGAGACGTTCGGGCTGGCCGCTCTGGAGGCGATGGCCTGCGGCACCCCTGTCGTGGCCAGCTCCTCGTCCGCCCTCCCGGAGGTCGTCGGCTCCGCCGGAGCCACCGCCGCGGACAACGGCGAGGCCTTCGCCGACGCGGTGCGGATGATCCTGGAGCGCCCGGAGCGTGAGCGCCGGGAGGCGGCACGCGCGCGTGCGGAGCTTTTCGGATGGAAGAACGCGGTGGAGGCGTTTCTCGCGGCGCACGACGTGGAGCCGGCCGGGCCGGACGGGTGGAGCGGGGCGGACGGGGCGCACGGAGCGGACAGGTCGGCCGGGCCGGCCGCCGTCGTGCCGACGGCGGCCGCGGCCGCGCGGGAGGGCCTGCGATGAGACCGCTGCGGTTCGTGGCGCTCGGCGATTCGCTGACGGAAGGGGTCGGTGATCCCGTCGGGGACGCGTGGCGCGGCTGGGCCGCGCTGCTCGCCGACGGGCTCGCACCGGCCGACGCGCCCGTGGAGTTCACCAACCTCGCGGTCAGCGGGGCGCAGACCCGCGATGTCCTCGAACGTCAGACCCCGGCCGCGCTGGCCGTCCGGCCCGATGTCGCTTCGGTCGTCATCGGCGTCAACGACACCCTGCGCTGCACCTTCGACATCCATGCCCTGACCGCCCGCCTCGACAAGGTGTACGCGGCCTTCCGGGCCCAGAACGTGGTACTGCTCACCGTGTGCCTGCCCGACCCCGGCTCGATGCTCGGGCTGCCCGGCGCGATGGCCAAACCGCTGGCCCGGCGGCAGCGCGCCGTCAACACAGTGGTGCACGCCTTGTCCGAGCGCCACGGGGCCGTCCACCTGCACGCGGCCGAGGGGGCGTGGCTCAAGGACCGCGCCATGTGGAGTGCGGACCGGCTGCACCCCGGCGAGCGTGGGCACCGGCAGCTCGCTCTCCGCTTCCATGCGGTGCTCGCAAAGGAGGGCATCGCGACCGGCGTCGCGCCCTCGGCCGACCCGGAGTTCCCCGTGCCCACCCGGTTGGCGAGCCTGCGGTGGCTGGCCACCGCGGGCACCGCCTGGGTGGCCCGTCGCTGCACCGACCTGTTGCCCCAACTCCTCACCCTCGCCGCGTCCGAAGTACGCCATCGGGCGCGCGGCACCAGCGCCCGCCTCGACGTCCGCACCTCGCACGCGGTATCGGCGGCCCTTGCGGCCCTGACGGTGACGGAGCTGACGCAACAGCCGGACGCCGCATGACGGTGACGGTGACGGTGTCGATTCCTCCGGTCAGGCCACGCGGTACTGCTCGTCGCGGGCGTCGGTGATGAACATCTGGCCCGGTGCATGGGTGATGGCGAACGGCGGGCGCGAGGCCATCACCGCGGCCTGCGGCGTCACACCGCAGGCCCAGAACACCGGGATGTCGCCCGGCTCGGCATCCACCGCGTCGCCGAAGTCGGGGCGCGCGAGGTCCTCGATGCCGAGTCCGTCCGGCTCGCCGCAGTGCACCGGGCTGCCGTGCACCGCGGGCAGCAGACTGCTCTCGCGGATCGCCGCGGCCAGGTGCGTGGGCGGGACGGGGCGCATGGACACCACCATGGGGCCGTGCAGCCGCCCCGCGGGACGGCACTGACGGCTGGTCACGAACATGGAGACGTTGCGCCCCTGCTCGATGTGGCGCAGTGGCAGCCCGCCTCGCTCAGCGCCCACTCGAAGGTGAAGCTGCACCCGATGAGGAACGAGACGAGGTCCTCGCGCCAGTAGGCCACCACGTCCGTGGGCTCGTCGACCAACTCCCCGTCCTCCCACACCCGGTAGCGCGGCACATCGGTGCGCAGATCGGCGTCCGGGGCGAGGACGGTGGTCCAGGAGCCGGCGTCGGTGACGTCGAGGACCGGGCACGGCTTCGGATTGCGCTGGCAGAACAGCAGCATGTCGTACGCCCAGTCGGCGGGCACCGAGATCAGGTTCGCCTGGGTGTG
This sequence comes from Streptomyces sporangiiformans, assembly GCF_005768555.2. Taxonomy (GTDB): domain Bacteria; phylum Actinomycetota; class Actinomycetes; order Streptomycetales; family Streptomycetaceae; genus Streptomyces; species Streptomyces sporangiiformans. Next base: position 43,502 of record NZ_VCHX02000049.1, on the reverse strand, counting down.
GCCCGCCGCGTGGCCCGCGGTGGGTCCCGACAGACCCGAACGGAAGTGTGCGCGTGCCTCGTTGGGGCTCCACGCACGCGCGTGGTCGTGATCGTGATCGTCGAGCAGGTGCAGCGGCCGGTCCTGAGTGCGGTTCACAGAAGCTCCTTTCCACGCGTCTCGGGCAGTCCGAACAGGGCCAGTGCCGCGAGACCGTAGCCGATCGCGCCGAAGACCAGGGCGCCGCCGACGCCCCAGCTGTCGGCCAGGAAGCCGACCAGTGTGGGGAAGACGGCGCCCACGGCCCGGCCGGTGTTGTACGTGAAGCCCTGTCCCGTGCCGCGCACCTGCGTCGGGTACAGCTCGCTGAGGAACGAACCGAAGCCGCTGAAGATCGCCGACATACAGAAGCCGAGCGGGAAACCGAGCACAAGGAGCAGGGTGTTGGCACCGCTGGGGATGTTCGCGTAGACGAGGATGCAGATCGCCGAGAGGACCGCGAAGAGCCAGATGTTCCGCCTGCGGCCCAGCTTGTCGGTGAGATGGCCGCCGGTGAGATATCCGATGAAGGCGCCGCTGATCAGGAACGTGAGGTAGCCGCCGGTGTTGACGACGGACAGTTCACGCTCCGTCTTGAGGTAGGTGGGCACCCAGGTGGCCAGCGTGTAGTAGCCGCCCTGGACACCGGTGGAGAGCAGCACCGCGAAGAGGGTCGTCCGCAGCAGCCCGGGTGCCTCGGCCGTGCCGGGCTTGAAGATCGCCGCCAACGAGCCCTTCTCGCCGCTCTCCTCGCGGCGTTCGGTCGCCTTGGGCGCGTCCTTCACCTGACGGCGCACCCAGACGACGAGCAGGGCGGGCAGCGCCCCGGTCCAGAACATCACGCGCCAGGCGATGTCCTCGTCGAGGAACTGGAAGACCAGCGTGTAGACGATCACGGCGAGCCCCCAGCCGACGGCCCAGGAACTCTGGATCGCGCCGAGCGTGCGGCCCCGGTGCTTCGGGCTCGCGTACTCGGCGACCAGGATCGCGCCGACCGCCCACTCGCCGCCGAAACCGAGCCCCTGAAGGCCCCGGAACACCAGCAGCGTCTCGTAGTTGGGCGCGAAGCCGCAGGCCACGGTGAAGACCGCGTAGGTGATCACCGTGATCATCAGGGCCTGGACGCGCCCGATCCGGTCCGCGAGCACGCCCGCGGCGGCGCCGCCGACGGCGGAGACGACCAGCGTGACGGTCGTGAACAGCCCGGTCTGGCCGCTGTTCAGGCCGAAGTACGCCGACAGGGCCACCATGGTCAGCGGCAGCGTGAAGTAGTCGTACGAGTCGAGGGCATAGCCGCCGAACGCGCCGACGAAGGCGCGGCGGCCGCGCGGACCCAGGGCTCGCAGCCAGGCGAAGGCGCCCTCGTCGGTGGTCGGTTCACCCGGGTCGGCATGGGTACCGGGGGTCAGGGACTGCGGTGGAGGGGTCGTGCTCATGGCACCTCGCTAGGACGGAGGGAGGGTGCTCGGGGACTGAGCCGTGCCGTGCGCAAGCGGTCGACGCCGGGGAGAACGTCGGCGCCTGACAAGCAAGGTAAAGGATCGTTGAACGATCCCTCAATACCCATGTTGTTTCGTTCTTGTATCTGCGATTGAATTCGGGCGTGGCCGAACTGAACGAACTGGCGGACGATCGCGCGCTGTTGGGGCGTACCAGCACTGCCGAGCGGGTCTCGGACATCCTCAGGAGCCGGATCGCCGAGGGGTACTTCCCACCCGGTACGCGCATGTCCGAGGACAGCATCAGTGGCGCGCTCGGCGTCTCCCGCAACACACTGCGCGAGGCGTTCCGGCTGCTCACGCACGAACGGCTGTTGGTGCACGAGCTCAACCGAGGTGTCTTCGTACGGATCCTGACCGTCGAGGACGTCGAGGACATCTACCGCACCCGCGGCCTCGTCGAGTGCGCCGTCGTCCGCGGGCTCGGCGAACCTCCGTACGCGCTGGACGGTCTTGCCCGGGCCGTCGAGGACGGACGGCGGGCCACGCACGGAAGCGACTGGAAGGGCCTGGGCACGGCCAACATCCACTTCCATCGGGAGCTGGTGGCGCTGGCCGGGAGCGCGCGCACCGACGAGTTGATGCGCAGCGTCTTCGCCGAACTCCGGCTCGCCTTCCACCTGGTGGACGACCCGCGCCGCCTGCACGAGCCGTATCTCGCTCGCAACGGCCAGATCCTTCGGGCCCTGCGGGACGGGCGCCGGGACGAGGCCGAGGAGCTGCTCGCGGTGTACCTCGACGACTCGCGCCAGAGGGTCGTGGAGTTCTACGCGCGGCGTGTGGCGGACGGGGCGCAGGGGATCGGCTGAACGCGGGAGCGCGGGCAGCCAGGGACGGCCCGCACCGAAGAGGCAAACCCCCAGCTCCCCGGCTCGCCCAGTGGAGCGTTTCCGTCGTTGTCAGACCGAGGACCTAGTCTGTGCACCGTGACTTCGCCTGCATCGACGGACAGCGTTCCGCCCCAGCTCAGCGCGGGGCCGCGACCCGCCTTGGGCCCGGCCGCCGACGAGGGACTGGCGCGGCGGCTGCGCGCGCTCGCCTGCACGGCGCCGCTGCACGACCTCGACGTACGCAAGGCGAACCTCGCGGGTGAGTACTCGGTGTACGGGATGGCGGAGGTGGCCCTGGCCGCCATCGACCTCGTCACGCTGAACATGGACTTCGACACGGGCGCCGACCACGACCAGATCGTGGCCAGGCTCATCCCGCGCATCGCCGCGCAGGCCCCGCGCCGGCCCGTCGCCGAGCACGAGCGCGTCGCCCGCTGGGTCCTGGAGAACCTGATCAACGTCGGCAGCGTCGACCGCGGCTTCCGGGCTGTGTACGGCACGTTCGCGCCCGACGGCTCCTATGTGCGCCGCGACTACGACTTCAAGCTCCTCGAAGAGGTGCCCGGCTATGGAGGGAGCGTGTATCTCCGTACGACGGACGAGGCGGTCAACGTCCTCGTGGGCGCCCTCGACACGGACGTCACCAGCGCGCAGATCGCCGCCGAGGTCAAGCTGGAGGTGCTGATCAGCCGAGGCAGGCTCGCCGACGCGCAGCTCGCCGCCGAGCAGGCCCGCTACCGGACCGTGCAGTACTCCGAGACGCTCCGCAGGGCCCTGGACGCGACACGGCGCAACGTACGGGCGGTGGACTGGCTGCAGGCCGTCCCCGACATGATCGCCGAGGCACTCGACCACGTGGCCGACCGCTATCGCCACGAGAACGCGATCCTCACCAATATCCGCAAGGCGCGCGACGAGTCCGAGGACCCCGAGCACAAGCGCCGCGCCGCCGAGCTCGTCGATATCGTGAAGGACTGCATCCGCCGCCATACGCAGCTGCAGTCCCGCCTCCTCGAGGCCGGCCCGCTGTTCCGCGCGGAGCAGGACCGGCAGGCCTTCGCGACGCCCATGACCACGTCGGGGATAGACCTGTACGGGCATCTCGTCGCGCCCGTACTGCCGCTGCCCGTGGAGCAGGCGCTGCGCGTGACGGACGCGTTCTTCGCGCGCGGGACGGGCCTGCGGACTCCTGTGTCCGTACGGGTCGGGGACCTCGTCGACATACTGCTGACGCCGCCCCTGGAGCGCGAGCACCTCGGCGCCGAGATGCCCGAGCCGGATCTGATCGCCACGCCGGACGACAGCCGGTTCAGCGAGGAGCAGTTGGCTGCCGCCATGGAGTTGCTCGACCTGCCCGCCGACGCGCCGCGCCGGCTGTCCGGGCTGCTCGACGACGCTCGCCGTCAGGATCCCGAACTGCCGTATCTCGTCGCCCTGCTGGCCGTCCACGCGGCCAGCCCACCGGTGGGTACTGCCCACCGGCAGGGCGAGGAGAAGCTGCTGTTCTCGGTGGATGACGGGGTCGAGCTGGACGACTCCGAGTTCGGTGGGGCGGACCTCATAGTCGGCACGGCTACGCTCCGCTTGGAGCACCGGTGAACTGCGGGTCGTTCTTTGGGTGCGGGCCGATTGTGGCTTGTCGCGCCCACGCGGCGGAGCCGCATGATGTCATGCCCCGCGCCCCTGAAGGGGCGCTCGTCCTCACCCTCGTTATGCAGAGCAAGGAGCCCCAGCCGTGAGCGAGCACGTCGAGTGGAGTGAGCCGGAGGCTGCCGTCGTCCCGGCGAGCAGCGCCGTCACGCCCGCCGATGCCGCCGACGCGGCGCGGCTCGTCGCCTTCGGGCTGCAGCCGAAGCTGCAGCCCGCGCGAGACCAGGAGTACGCCGAGCTGCTGCGGCGGTATCGCGAGGACCCGGCGTTCGCGCGGCTCGCCGACGCCGTGGCCGCAGGGCTCGGGCTGGTCGTCCTGGAGGTGTCCCCGCGCGCGGGGATGGCGGTGACCGCCGCCGAGGACTCGGTGTTCGCCGTGCGCATGGGCGACTACGCGCGGCGGGCGTCCGCGGACTCGGGGGACCGGTTCCTGCACGGGCTCGCGCATCTCGCGGTGGCCGCGATGGCGTTCCCGCGGCCCGAGGACCTCGCCGACGACGGATACATCGGGCGGGTGTCGGTCCACGGAGTCGACGCGTTCGTACGGCAGGCCTGCCGCCGCCTGGAGGAGCGGGCCGACGAGCAGGGAGCGAACACCGACCCGGCCACCGACGCGCCCGGCCTCGAGGCCGCCTGGCGGATCTGGGCCAGGCGCAGCGCCACCGGAGCCACCAAGGACGCGCGCCGGCTCGCGGGTTCGACCACCGGCATCGTCGGCAAGGCCGTGGCGTTCCTCACGGACTCCGGGTTCCTGCAGCGCACCGGGGACGACGCCGGGGGGACGTACCGCACGACCGCCCGTTACCAGCTCCAGGTGCGCGACATGGCGGGCAGCGCCGCGATGGCCGAGCTGCTGGAACTGGGCATCGTGCCGGTCACCGACGGAACCGCGAGCCTGCTGCCCGCCGAGGACACGGACGACCTGGATCTGGTGGCCGACGCCGGACTGCCGTTCCACTCCTGACCGACTGCACCCCCGACCGCCCTCGGCCGACGCCGGGCGAAACCCCACCGAACCCGACTTCCCCTTCCGATGACGAGAGTCCGCCGCCATGTACGAGCTGTCCCGGGTCCGCCTCTACTCCATCGGGCCTGCCGGTGCGCGCTACGCCGACACCGTGCTGGACCTGCGGGGCGTCGGCGACCCCGTGCCCGCCCCCGCGCCCACCCAGGCGGAGTTCTTCGAGGAGGAGCCGGTCGGCCCGCCGCGCCGTCCCGCGCCCGCGGGCGTGCTCTTCCTGGAGAACGGCGGCGGCAAGTCCGTACTCCTCAAGCTGATCTTCTCGGTGATGCTGCCGGGACACCGGAACACGCTGGGCGGCGCCAGTTCCGGTGTGCTGCGGAAGTTCCTGCTCGCCGACGACTGCGGGCACGTGGCGCTGGAGTGGCAGCACACCCTGACCGGTGAGTGCGTCGTCGTCGGCAAGGTGAGTGAGTGGCGCGGGCGCCAAGTGTCCAACGACCCGCGGAAGTTCGCGGAAGCCTGGTACTCCTTCCGGCCCGGGCCGGGCCTGAGCCTGGACAACCTGCCGGTCGCCGAGGCCACCGCCGTACGGAGCTCCGTCGAGGGCGTGTCCGGTGCGCAGGGTCGGCGCCGCACGATGAAGGGCTTCCGGGACGCGATCACCGAGGCGGGCAAGGCGTACCCGCACCTCGCGGTGCACTGGGAGGACATCCACGACCGCTGGAACGAGCACCTCGGCGACCTCGGTCTCGACCCCGAACTCTTCCGCTACCAGCGGGAGATGAACGCCGACGAGGGCGAGGCGGCAGGACTTTTCGCGGTCAAGAAGGACTCCGACTTCACCGACCTGCTGCTGCGCGCGGTCACCGACACCCGGGACACCGACGGGCTCGCCGACCTGGTCGGCGGTTTCGGCAACAAGCTGGGGCGGCGGGCCGAGCTGATCGCCGAGCGGGACTTCACGGCCGGATCCGTGGATCTGCTCGGACGGATCGTCGACGCGGCCGGGACGCGTTCCCGCGCGCGGGACATCCACACCGCCGCCGAGCGGCGTACGCGCACGCTGGCCCGGCGGCTCTCCGCGCGCGCCGTGCGCGAGCGGGCCCGCGCCGCCGACCTCGCCCAGCAGGTCACCGGCGCCGCGCACACGGTCACCGAGGCCGACAGCGCCAGTTCCAGGAGTGCGCTGATCGCGGCCGAACTCGCCTACCGCCACGCCTCGTTGGCACTCGCCGGCGCCGAGAAGGCAGCGGCGGCGCAGAAGCGCGAGCTCGCCGACGCGCGCACGCTGCACTCCGCGTGGCAGGCCGCCGAGGCCGTGCTGCGCCACCGTGCCGCCGCCGACCGTTCCGCGCGGGTGGCCGCCGCGATCCGCGAGGCCGAGCGGGACGCCGCGCCCGCACTCGCCGCGCGCGCCAAGGCGGCCGTCGACCTCGTGCGTGCGCTGCACGGCGCGGCCGAAGGGGCCGAGACGGTCGCCAACGAGGAGGAGCAGCGGTCCGCCGCGCTCCAGGAGATCGGTGAGACCGCCCACCGCGACTCGACGGCCGCCGCCACCGAGGCGCAGCGCGCCCGCAGCGAGGCCGGCCATCTGCGGCAGCGGCTCAGCGAGGTCGAGCAGGAGACCGCCGAGGCGGTCCGGGCCGGCTGGCTCGACGACACCGCGCCCGACGCCGACCCCGCGCGCGCGGCCCTTGCGGCCAGCGACGCCGAGAAGACCGCCGTCGCCGCGTGGGACAGCGCCCGCGAAGCGTCCCACCGGGCGTCGGAGCAGGCCCGGGAGGCGGCCTCCGCCGAGTCCCGCGCCGAACTCACGGCGGCGCGCGCGGCAGACGCCGCCACGGCTGCCGAGCGCGCGTACGACGCGGAGCGGCGGACCGCCGAGTCACTGGCCCGTGAGGAGCGGCTGGCGGAGCTGCTCAGCCTGCCGGGTGCCCCCAACCCGGCTCGCGGTGGGGTGCCGATGCCCCGATCGGGAGGGGACGGCCGGGCTGGTGCCGCGGCGGCCCACGGCGGCGCGGCTGCCGCGCGGGGCGGGGCCGAGGCGGCGGGTGAAACCGGTGCCGCCCGGGACGCAGGCGCCGCTGACGGCCACAGCGCCGCCGCGCGTGAGGGTGCCGGCGCAGTCGTCCACGCCGACGCACGGCCGTCGGCCGAAGGTCCCCTCGCCGCCGAGGAGTTGGACCGTTACGCCGACGAGCTGCGGCAGTTGCTCGACGACGGGGTGGCTTCCGCCGAGCGGCAGCTCTTCGACCTGCGGACCGCCGCGGCCGATGACGCCAGGATCCTCGGCGCACTCGGTGACGGCGGGTTGCTGCCCCCCGGTCCGGACGTCCTGGCCACCGTGGAATACCTGGGCGAGCACGGCATCCCCGCGCTCCCCGGCTGGCGCTATCTCGCGCAGGCCGTCGACCCCGTCGACCACGCGCGCGTGCTGGCCGCGCGGCCGGAGCTGGTGGACGGCGTGATCATCACGGACCCGGACACACACGCGCGGGCCCGCGAAGCCCTCGCCGACGCCGCGCTCCTGCCCCGGTCCGCCGTGGCCGTCGGCACGGCCGCAGCGCTGCTCGCCCCGACCCCGGCGCCCGGAGCGGGCGAAGGGGGCGGTGATGTGTTCCTCGTACCGCCGAACCCGGCCATGCACGACGAGCACGCCGCCGACGAGGAGCGGCAGGCGCTGCGTACGCGCGCGACGGAACGGGACGAGGAGATCCGGGAATTGGCGGCCCGGCTGGCCAAGGACCGGGAGCTGGCGGCCCGGCTCGCGTCCTGGCGGACCGGGTGCCCGGCGGGACGGCTCGCCGAACTCGCCGCGGCCGCACACGAAGCGCGCGCGTTCGCCGAGGAGGCCGAGGCCGAGCTCGCCGACGCGCGTACCGCGCGGGCGGAGGTCGACGAGGCCGCGTCCGACGCGAGCCGCGTACGGGACGAGCGACAGGACGCCGCGCAGCGCGCCCGGCGCGCCGCCGACGCGCTCGCCGGACTCGCCTTCCGGCTGCGCGAACGCGCCGGCTGGCAGGTCAAACTGCGTGAACTCGCCGACGAGGCAACGGAATCGGAGGCCCGCGCCCAGTCCTGTCTGGAGCGGGCCCGGGCCGCCGACGAGGACCGGCGTGCCGCCCAGCGCGCAGCCGACGACGCCCGCCGAACGGCCCGCACGCTGCGCGCCGAGCGCGCGGAGATCGCGGGCGTCCCCGACGACGTATCGGGAGAGGGGCCGCCTCAGGGCGAAGGCGAGGGCGGCCACAAGGCCTCCGACGGGACGCACCCCAAGCCTTCGCTGCCTGCCCTCCGAGAGGCCTACCGCGCCGCCTCGCAGCTCTACGAGAAGGTCGGCGTCGGCGCCGATCTGCGCGCGGAGCAGGCGCGGGCCGAGGGCGACGAGAGCGCAGCGCTCGCCGAGCTGGACCGGCTCAGCAACAAGGTGCGCACGCGCGCGGCACAGCTCCTTCAGTCCCCGGACGGATCCGACGGGCCGTCCCGGCAGGCCGCGGCGGCCCGTGCCGAGGAACTCGTCCAGCTGCTCGAGACCCGTATGTCCACGGCGAGCGAACAGCTCGGGCGGCTGCGTGGCGAGGCCGAGCGGCACGCCCCCGAGGACGGTGAGGCGCACACCGAGCTGCCGGAGGAGCTGGTCCCGCGCGACGCCGAGCACGCACAGAGCCTGCTGCGCACGGCCACCGCCGAACTCGCCACCCGCACCGAGGCGTTGAGCCAGGCCCGGGCGGCCCACGCCGAGCTGCTCGACGCCCACCGCGCCGCCGAGGACGCGGCCGGCGGCTTCGACGAGACGGCTGCCCTGCTGCGGGACCTCCTGCGCGAGCACGCGCCGGACGACGAGCCGGAGGAGACCGAGCCCTACCCCGGCACGCTCGAAGAAGCCCGGCAGTCCGCCGCCGAGACCCGCCGCTCCCTGCGCGGCTGTGCCGCCGATCTCTCCGCCGCCGAGGCCGCCGTACGGGAGGCGAGCGACGTCCTCGTACGGCATGCCAACTCGACGCGCTACGAACAGGTCCGTACCCCGGCCCGGCAGCAGATCCGCGAGCTGCCCGCGTCCTCGCTGCCCGAGCACGCCCAGAAGTGGGCGGACGCCTTCGCACCCCGACTGCGTGTCCTCACCGACGAGTTGGAGCAGCTGGAGCGCAACCGGGACTCGATCGTGGACCGATTGAGGGGGCTCGTGGAGTCGGCGCTGGCGACGCTCAGGTCCGCCCAGCGGCTGTCACGTCTGCCCGAAGGACTCGGTGAGTGGTCCGGGCAGGAGTTTCTGCGCATCCGCTTCGAGGAGCCCGACCAGGCCACGCTCACCGAGCGGCTGGGCGAGGTCATCGACGACGCGACCCGCGCGGCCGTCAAGAAGAACTCCGACCTGCGCCGCGACGGGATGTCGCTGCTGCTGCGCGGGGTCAGCGCGGCCCTCGAACCGAAGGGCGTCGCCGTGGAGATCCTCAAGCCGGACGCCGTACTGCGCGCCGAGCGCGTCCCCGTCGGACAGATGGGCGACGTGTTCTCCGGCGGCCAGCTGCTCACCGCCGCCATCGCGCTGTACTGCACGATGGCCGCGCTCCGTTCGAACGACCGCGGCCGGGACAGGCACAGGCACGCGGGCACGCTGTTCCTCGACAACCCCATCGGCCGGGCCAACGCTACGTACCTGCTGGAACTGCAGAGGGCTGTGTCCGACGCGCTGGGCGTCCAACTCCTCTACACCACCGGCCTGTTCGACACGACCGCGCTCGCGGAGTTCCCGCTCGTCATCAGGCTCCGCAATGACGCCGACCTACGGGCGGGCCTGAAGTACATCAGCGTGGAGGAACACCTCCGGCCGGGACTGCCGCAGCAGGCCCCGGCCGGGGAGGGAGAGGCGGTGCACAGCGAGATCACGGCGACCCGGATGTTCAAACGCCCGGCCACGGCTGAACGCCCGGCCACGGCTGAGCGACCGGGCACGACCTGAGCGACCGGGCCGCGCCGCGCGACCGCGACGGGTGGATCACGAGAACCAGCCCTGAGGGGCCGGGTGGATGTTGCGCCAGATGTGCTTGGGCTCCTGGTACTCCGCCAGCCCCGTCGGACCGAGCTCGCGGCCGAAGCCGGACTGCTTGAAACCGCCCCACTCCGCCTGCGGGACGTAGGGGTGGTAGTCGTTGATCCAGACGGTGCCGATGCGCAGCCGGGACACCACGCGCTGCGCGCGCTCCTGGTCGGAGGTCCAGACGGCGCCGGCGAGGCCGTAGATCGTGTCGTTCGCGAGGCGGACCGCGTCGGCCTCGTCCGTGAACCGCTCCACCGTGAGGACCGGACCGAAGGACTCTTCCCGGACGACGGACATGCCTGCGTCGCATGCGTCGAGAACGGTGGGCAGGTAGAAGTAGCCGTCCGCCAGAGCCGGGTCGGTGGGGCGGGCGCCACCGCAGCGCAGTACCGCACCCTCCGCGAGCCCCGCCGCGACATACGCCTCGACCTTGGCGAGATGCTGCGCCGAGATCAGCGGACCGGTCTGGGCGTGGTCGTCGAACGGGCCGCCCAGACGGATCAGTTGGGCCCGGCGCACCACCTCGTCGACGAACCGGTCGTGAATCGAGTCCTCGACCAGCAGCCGGGCGCCCGCCGAGCAGACCTGCCCGGAGTGCAGGAACACGGCGGTGAGTGCCATGTCGACGGCGGTCTCGAAGTCGGCGTCGGCGAACACGATGTTGGGGTTCTTGCCGCCGAGTTCCAGGGCGACCTTCTTGACCGTGCCCGCGGCCGTCGCCATCAGACGCCGGCCGGTCTGGAGGCCGCCGGTGAACGAGACCAGGTCGACGTCGGGGTGCTCGGCCAGCGGGGCGCCGGCCTCGGGGCCAGGCCCCAGGATCAGGTTGGCGACCCCCGCGGGGAGTCCGGCCTCCGCGAGCAGCCGCATCAGGTGGATCGCGGTGTGCGGGGTGAGCTCGCTGGGCTTGAGGACGAAGGTGTTTCCGGCGGCCAGGGCCGGGGCGACCTTCCAGGCCGTCTGGAGGAGGGGGTAGTTCCAGGGGGTGATCAGGGCGCAGACGCCGACCGGTTCGTACACCACGCGGCTTTCGGCGCCCGGGTTGCCGGTGTCGACGGCGCGGTCGCTGACCTCCGCCGCAATGCGGCCGAAGTAGCGGAAGCAGGCGGCGATGTCGTCCATGTCGTACTCGCTCTCGACCACCCGCTTGCCGGTGTCGAGCGATTCGGCGCGGGCCAGCGTCGCCTTGTCGCGGACCAGGAGATCGGCGACGCGCAGCAGCAGTTCGCCGCGCTCGGCGGCCGGGGTGCCCGGCCAGGGCCCCTCGTCGAAGGCACGCCGGGCGGCGGCGATCGCCAAGGCCGTGTCCTTGCCTCCCGCCTCGTCGACCACAGCGACCGGACTGCCGTCGGCGGGGCAGCGGATCTCACGGGTTCGCTCGTCGAGAGCGGCGGTCCAGGCGCCGCCGATGAACAGGTCCGGCATGGTGACTCCTTCACTCGCGTCCGGGACCCGAGGGCTTGTCCGGCGGGAGAGGGTGGGACAGGCCCAGGGGGCGGGGGAGGGGGCCGACCGCGTGCCCCGCCGACCACCGGCCTCCGCCTCCGGCTCCGGAGCGAGCGGTCGGCGGGGGAAATCGGGGCGGCGGGCGCACGCGGTACGCCGTTGCTTCGCGCGGCCGCTCATGAGAGCGAGGCGCGCGTGGTCACGGCAGCAGGGCCTGGCTTACGGCACCAGTGCCGTGGGTCACGGCAGCAGGGCCTTGGGCTGTGGCAGCTGTGCCCTGGGCTACGGCAGCCACGCCTTGACGACGTCCGGGTTGGCGTCGACCCACTTCTTCGCGGCCGCGTCCGGGGACATCTTGTCCTGGGCGATCATCTTGGCGACCTCGTTCTGCTGCTCCGCGGTCCACTTGAAGTTCTTGAGGAACTCGGCGCCCTTACCGCCGTCCTTGGCGAAGTCGGCGTTGAGGTACTTCTGCAGCGGGGTGTTGGGGTAGGCGCAGGCGACCTTCTTCGGGTCGGCGTCGCAGCCCTCCTTGTACGCCGGCAGCTTCACCTCGACCATGTCCACCACGTTGTTGAGCCACTGCGGGGTCCACCAGTAGGTGAGGAAGGGCTTCTTGGCCTTGGCGTTCTGCTGGATCTGGGTGATCTGGGCGGCCTCGGAGCCCGCGTAGACCGTCTTGAGGTTCAGGTCCAGGTTCTTGATGATGGCGTCGTCGAAGGTGACGTAGTCCGGGGACCCTTCGAGCAGCTGGCCCTTGCCGCCGCTCTCCGAGGTCTTGAGCTGGTCGGCGTATTTGTCGAGGTTCTTGTAGTCGGTGACGTCGGGGTTCTTGTCGGCCCAGTACTTGGGGACGAACCAGCCGATGTGGCCGGTGACACCGAGATCGCCCGCCGCCACGACGGACTTCTTCTCCTCGACGTACTGCTTCTCCTGCTCGGGGTGGCCCCAGTCCTCCATGATGGCGTCGATGGTGCCCTTGCCCAGCGCGTCCCAGGCGATGACCTCGCCCATCTGCTTGGTGGTGACCTTGTAGTCGAGCTCGTTCTCCAACACGTACTTGGCGACGGCGACGTTGGCCTCCGCGCCCACCCACGAGGGCTTGGTGAGCGTGATCGTGTCGTTGCCGCCGGCGGAGGTGGACTTGCCGGTGTCGGCCGCGCCACAGCCGGCGACGACGGTCAGGCCGAGGCCTGCGGCGACGGCGAGGGCGGTACGGAATATGCGACGCTGTCTGGTCTGCACGATGAATTCTTCCTTAGCTTGCTCAAGAGCTTGCTCAAGCCCGGTTGCGGTTGCCTGCGGTCGGGCGTGCTTGCCTGTGCTGGATCAGTGGTGAACTTGCGTGTCCTGCAAGGGAGTCGACCGGCTCGGCCGACCCTGACTGGGGTCTAGCCGTCCTTCCTCCGCGCCGGGGCGGGCTGGGTCACCCGGTCCAGGACCAGACCGAGGCAGACGATCGCGGCGCCCGCCACCAGGCCGACCCCGAGGTCGCCGCGGGACAGGCCGAACACGACGTTGTAGCCGAGTGCCCCTCCGCCGACCAGGCCGCCGACGATGACGACGGCCAGCACCAGCACCACGCCCTGGTTGACGGCGAGCAGCAGCGCGGGCCTGGCCAACGGCAGCTGGACCTGGCGCAGTTGCTGCATACCGGTGGCGCCGAGCGAGCGGGCGGCCTCCAGTGCGGCCGGGTCGGTCTGCTTCAGGCCCTGGGTGGTGATGCGGACCACGGCGGGCAGGGCGTACATGACGGCCGCGGTGATCGCGGCGGCGCGTCCCACGCCGAACAGTGCGACGACGGGAATGAGGTACACGAACTGCGGCAGGGTCTGCAGGACGTCCAGCACCGGTCGCAGCGCGCGCTCGACCCAGGAGACGCGGGCGGCGAGGATGCCGATGACGACGCCCAGCACCAGGGTGAGCGCCACGGCGGCCAGGACCTGCGACAGCGTGTCCAGGGTGATCGACCAGACACCGAGCACACCGGTGGCCGCCAGGGCCGCGGCCGCGCCGAGCGCGGTGCGCCAGGTGCCGGCCAGCAGGGCGAGGCCCGCGACCAGCAGGAGCAGTGACCACCACGGGGCGCCCTGGAGGACGTCTCGGAGCGGGTTGAGCACCCAGGAGGTGAAGTTGGACGCCCAGACCTCGGTGCCGCCGAGGATTGGGACGCCGGCGTGGATGTGGTCGACCATCCAGGTCTGGAAGTCGTTGACAGGGCTCGAGACGTCGAAGGTCCACGCGTCGGGCCACATCGCCGCACCGGCGATCTTGCCCGCGACAAGGGCGGCCACGGTGCCGAGGGCGGTGGCCACGGTGCTCACGGTGACCGTGATCCACCGGATCCGACCGGCGTACAGCAGCCGGGAGCCGAGGCGCAGCGGACGTGCGCCGAGATACACCGGCAGACGCAGCACACGCGGGCCGTCGGCCGCGGGCGGCGCCCCGAGCTGCTCACCCGCGGCCTCGGTCGTGCGGTCCAGCCATACGGCGATCAGCACGATCGGTATGCCCGCGGCGAGCGCCGCACCGACGTCGACGGTGGACAGCGCGGAGTACACCTCGTCGCCGAGGCCGCCGGCGCCGATCACCGACGCGATGACGACCATGGACAGGGCCATCATGATCGTCTGGTTGAGGCCCAGCAGCAGTTCCTTGCGGGCCAGCGGCAGCCTGGCCGTGCGCAGCCGCTGCCAGCCGCTTGCCCCGAGCGAGGCCGACGCTTCCAGCACGGCCGGGTCGGCGCCCCGCAGACCCAGGGCGGTGAGCCGGGCCATGGGGGGTGCCGCGTAGATCACGGTGGCGAGCAGGGCGGCGGGTGAGCCGGTGCCGAAGATCAGCACGAAGGGGAGGAGGTACGCGAAGGCCGGGAGCACCTGCATGGTGTCCAGGACGGGGCGCAGGGCCCGGTCGACCCGGTCCGAGAGGCCGGCGGCGAGGCCGAGCAGGAAACCGACCAGCGCGGAGACGGCGACCGCGACGACCATGAGGGACAGCGTCACCATCGCCGGTTCCCACATGTTGAGCAGACCGCAGCCGGCGAGGGCACCGAGCGCGATGGCGGCGACCTTGAGCCCGGACCGGCCCGCTCCTCCGGCCCGCCAGGCGAGCAGTACGGCGGCGGCGGTGACACCGGTCCAGCCCAGGAAGTCCAGCAGCTGGTAGACGCCGTCGACGGCGTCAAGCGAGGTGTTGCTGATGTGCAGCAGGAAGTAGAGGAAGATCGGGCTGGTGTCGCGGTTGTCGACGATCCACTTGCTGAGGTCGTCGAGCGGCCCCGAGACGTCCACACCCAGCGCGCCGGGCCAGCTGCCACTGCCCCACAGCACGGCGGCGACGGGCACCAGCACCATCGCGAGGGCGGCGAGGCCGGTCAACCGGCGGCTCACGGGACGCATGACGGACAGCCGCGCCCTGACACCGGTCCAGCCACCGGCAGAGCCGGGACCGCCCGGCGGGGAATCGACCTTCTCCGGGTTGGGTCTGTCCGCCTTGGTGGGGGTCGTGGCGCTCATGCGGCCGCACCCGCCTTCGGCGATCTGTCGAGACCCGCCACCACGGCGAGCAGGGCCTCGTGGTCGACGACACCGAGCAGCTTGCCGTTGTCGACCACCCGCGCCGGAGCGCCGGAGCGGGCGACGGCCTCGATGGCGGTGGCGACCGTGCATACCGGAGTGACCTCGGGGCCGTCGCTCTCCGCCTCGTCGTCGCGCGCCGGACGCATGGCGGTGCGGGCGGTGATGACCTGCTCACGGGGTACGTCGCGGACGAAGTCCCGTACGTAGTCGTCGGCCGGGGCGGCGACGATGTCCTCCGGGGAGCCGCACTGCACGATCTTCCCGTCGCGCATGAGCGCGATCCGGTCGCCGAGCCTGAGCGCCTCGTTCAGATCGTGCGTGATGAAGATCATCGTGCGGCCCTCTTCGCGGTGCAGGCGGATGACCTCCTCCTGCATGTCGCGGCGGATCAGCGGGTCCAGGGCGCTGAACGGCTCGTCGAACAGCAGGACTTCGGGGTCGACGGCGAGCGCTCGGGCGAGTCCGACGCGCTGCTGCTGGCCGCCGGACAGCTGGGTGGGACGGCGGTGCTCCATGCCGTCGAGGCCGACCTTGGCGATCACCTTCATGGCCTGCGCACGGCGTTCGAGCCGGTCCACGCCCTGGATCTCCAGGCCGTAGGCGACGTTGTCGAGAACCGAGCGGTGCGGCAGCAGCCCGAAGTGCTGGAAGACCATGGCCGCCCGGTGCCGGCGCAGCTCACGCAGGCGGGCCTTGTCCATGGCGAGGACGTCCTCGCCGTCGATCTCCAGCGCGCCGGAGGTGGGTTCTATCAGCCGGGTCAGACAGCGCACGAGGGTGGATTTGCCCGAGCCGGACAGGCCCATGACGACGAAGACCTCGCCCTGCCGTACGTCGAAGGTCACATCGCGCACGGCGACCGTGCAGCCGGTGCGCCGACGCAGTTCGTCGGCCGACAGATCCGCCAGTTCGCCGTCGTCCGGTATGCGCCCGGCCTTGGGCCCGAAGACCTTCCACAGATTGCGTACGGAGAACACGGGAGCGGTGTCCTGCACCGGTTCCTCTTTCGTCATGGACGTGGACATCAGGCATCGTCTCCGGGGGTGGTTCGGGTGAGCAGATCGGCGCACTTCTCGCCGACCATGAAGACACCGATCATCGGGTTGACGGCAGGGATGGTCGGGAAGACGGAGGCGTCGGCGATCCGCAGACCGCTCAGCCCGCGCACCGTCAGATCGGGACCGACCACGGCGAGCGGGTCGTCGCCGGCTCCGATGCGGCAGGTTCCCGCGGGGTGGTAGACGGTGTGCGCCACCTTGCGGGCGTACTCGCCGAGTTCCTCGTCGCCGGTGAGTTCCGGCCCCGGGCACACCTCCCGCTTCAGCCAGGAGGCGAGCGGTTCCGTCCGGGCGATCTCGCGGGCGATGCGGATGCCGTCCACCAGGGTGCGTCCGTCGTAGTCGTCCTCGTCGGTGAAGTACCCGAAGTCGAGGGCGGGTTTGACGGCCGGGTCGGCGCTGGTGAGGTAAAGACGGCCGCGGCTCTTCGGCTTGGGGATGTTGGGGGTCATCGACACCCCGTACCGCGGCTTCTCGTAGCCGAGGCGCTCGGGGTTGTCGGTGAACGGCGTCTGGTAGAAGTGGAACATCAGGTCCGGGCCCTTGGCGGCCGGGTCCCGGCGCACGAACAGGCCCGCGTCGGAGTCCATCGCGGAGTTGTCGGGCAGAGGGCCGTGGGTCTCCCACACGATCACCGACTCCGGATGGTCGAGAAGGTTCTCGCCCACGCCGGGCAGATCGTGGACGACGGGGATGCCGAGCGCCTCCAGGTCCCGCTTGGGGCCGACGCCGGAGAGCATCAGCAGCCGCGGGGTGTCCACCGCGCCCGCGCAGACGATGACCTCGCGGGCCGCGGTGACGGTCGTCTCCGTACCGTCCTCGGCGCGGACGTGTACCCCCGTGGCCCGGCCGCCGGCCGTCTCCAGACGGAGCGCCCACGTCTCCAGCAGAAGATGGAGGTTGGGCCGGTCCAGGAAGGGATGCAGATACGCGACGGAGGCGGAGGACCGTTTGTTGGTCTCCGGGTGGTACGCGAGGTCGAAGAAGCCGACGCCTTCGTGGAAGGGCTCCTTGTTGAAGCCCTCGACGCGCGGCACACCCACGGCCTCCTGCGCGGCCTCGACGAAGTCGCGCGCGATCGCGTTTCGGTCCTTCTCGTCGACCGGGACGATGTTGTTCAGCAGCCGGTCGTAGTACGGGTCCATGGACGCCGCGTCCCAGCCCTCGGCGCCCGCCTCGGCCCACTCGTCCCAGTCGGACGGCAGCGGCTTGAAGCTGATCAGGGTGTTGTGCGACGAGCAGCCGCCGAGCACCCGTGCGCGACTGTGCCGGATATGGGAGTTCCCGCGGGGCTGCGGAGTCGTCGGGTAGTCGTAGTCCAGATCGCCGCCGAGCAGGCCCAGCCAGCGGCGCAGTGTCAGCACCTCCGGTCGGTCCACGTCGGACGGGCCGCCCTCGATGACGGCCACGCGGACCGACGGGTCCTCGGTGAGGCGGGAGGCGACGACAGAACCCGCGGTACCTCCGCCGACGACCACGTAGTCGTAGTCGTCTGTCTCCTGCTGGGCCATATTCGGTTTCTTGCTCCTTGTCGTGCGTGCCGGGAGGGTACCCGGCCCGATGAAGCCACCGGATGGTCGCGAGACGGGGGTGGGGCGCCTGCCCATGACTGCCCACGTCATTCATGAGCAGGGCACGCTGTGATGTGGTTCACAGCGGCACGGGATCATTCGCCTTATGTACGTTCTCCGCGTTGTCCGTGCTCTCCGCTCTCCGTGCTCATCGCGTTCTCCGGGACGCCCTCGGTGCCGTCCGCGGTGCTGAGCCGCTGTGCCAGCCAGTGGCGGAACGCGCTGATGTGGTGCTCGTTGGGAACCAGCACGCCGCCCGAGCGGTGGGCCCGCGAACTCATGGCGGGCTGAGTGCGCTCGCGGGCGTCGAAGTCCTGAACGCTAACACGGTGGAACAGTTCGACTGATTTGGACACATCAGCTCCGGATTCGACGACCTCGGGAGCGTACATCCAGTCGCACTCGACGACCGTGCGGTCCTCCGTCATCGGGCGGAGCGGGCCCGGAGAGAGCGGGGTCGTCCTCGCGTGGGTACTCCTCAGGCGGGCGCGGTGGCGAGGCGGCGGGGGTCGAACAGGTCGATCGGGTGATCGGTGGTGCCCGTCAGGGCGAGGTCGGCGACGATCTCGCCGACGACCGGCACGAACTTGAAGCCGTGCCCGGAGAACCCGCAGGCCACGGTCACGGAATCCGGGTGCGCGGGATGGCGCGCGATGACGAAGTGCTCGTCGGGCGTGCTGGAGTACATGCAGGTGGCGGCCTTGACGAAGGAGCCGGGCAGGGCGGGTATGCAGCGGGACATGTGGTCCGCCATGGCCTGGATCTCGTGCTCGTGGACCGTCCGGTCGATGGTCTCCGGAGTGCACTCGGTGCCGTTGCGGAAGAACGCGACCTTGGCGCCCAGCTCCGGGCCGTCGATGGCGGGGAAGCCGTAGATCTGGACGTCGTCGGCGTCCTCCCAGACGTAGATGGGGTGGTTCTCGGGCGCGAAGGGCTGGACGCCGCCGGTCGGCTGGAACCAGTACATGATCTGCCGCTCGATGGTGAACGGCACCCCGAGATCGGTGAGCAGCTGCGGCGCCCACGCGCCCGGGCAGATCACCAACTGGCCCGCGGTGTAGGTGTTGTCCGCCGTGTGGACGCGCACACCGTCCTTGCAGGGCTCCCATCGGGTCATCGGCTCGTCGAAGTGCAGCTCGGCGCCCTGCCGGGTGGCGAGCTGGAGATGGGCCGCGATCATGTTCTCGGGGCGGATCAGTCCGGCCTTCCGCTCGTAGAGCGCGACCTCGTCGTCGTGCGGGTTCAGGGTCGGGAAGCGGCGGCGGATCTCACGGGCGTCCAGCATCTCGTGGGGCAGGTCCCACTGCCTGGCCGAGCGCAGCGAGCCGGAGATGGTCAGCGAGTCGGGCGGGCCGATCATCACGCCGCCGCAGAGCGTCGCGATGTCCCGGCCGGTGGCCCGCTCCACCTCGTCGTACAGCTCGTACGCGCGCAGCAGCAGCGGTACGTAGGCCGGGTCCTCGAAGTAGGACTGCCGGGTGATCCGCGAACCGCCGTGACTGGAGCCGCGGTTGTGGACCGGCCCGAACTTCTCCAGGCCGAGCACGCGGGCGCCGCGCGCGGACAGATGGTGGGCGGTGGCGCTGCCCATGCCGCCCAGGCCGATCACTATGACGTCGTATGTGGGGGACATCGTGCTCTCCTCGGTCCTTGGTCGCTCGAGCGGGCTCTCCATAATTCCTTGAGCGAGACCTTGGCCGGGATCTTGACGGCCCCTCAACGGCGGTGCCTCCCCGCGCGCCGCGCCGTCCCGAGCCTCAAAAGGGCGCGCGCACGAGGACCGTGACCGTGGTCGGTGCCTCCCTCTCCGGCCGCTACTCACCGGGGTCCACACATCGGCCCCCGCCCCAACACCGCACGGCCGGCGGGCTTGGCGCTCGCGCTGCACGACGGGTGTGGTGTGCGACGAAGGGCGCCGGACGCGCGCGGCCTCCTCGCCCTGTACGAGCGCGAAGGCCGCTATGACTGCGGTGCTCTTTGTGGACCGCCCCCGCCGGTTCTCCTGCGCGCCAGACGCGAACTGGGGCGCGGGGCAAGCGCGGTGGCGGCAACGACGGCCCGGTGAGGTGGGGGCCGCACCCGGAAGTGCGGCACCGCCTCTCAGGAGTGCGACAACTGCCCCGCGCCGCCCTGCCGGCGTATCCGCTCCTTGGCCCGGTCCCTCGCCCGCTCCTGGCGCCGGGCCTTGCGCCGCTCGCGCCGCAGGGCCCGCGCCGTGCTGCTCGGCATGGACACCACGCCGTTGCGCTGGTTCCACACCTGGCGTGTGACCCATACGTCCAGCGCACCCCAGGTGGCCACCACTGTGCTCACCACGCTGCTCAGCACCATGGGAAACGCGAGCCAGGAACCGGCCAGCGTCGACAGGAAGGCCACCATCGCCTGGATCAGGGTGACGGCGATGATGATGACGGCCCGTACCGCGGATGTGCGCACCGGATCGGGCAGCCGCCGTCTGTCCGCGGGCTCCTCGACCCACAACGTCCTGTAGCGCGCCCGCTCTTGGCGCTCCTCCGCCGAATTGTCGCGATCCGGTGCCTGAGCCCGTTCGCCGCGCCGCTCCGTCACGGCTGTCGCGGCACCCGCGCCCGCTCTTGTCTCCGCTTGAGCGGGGGGACCCCCATCGGTCGTCTCACGCCGCTCCGCCGTGCCCATCAACTCGTCACTCCCCACCGCCCAGCAGCTTCGCTCCGGGTCTCACGCGACTCCGATTTCCCATTGGCTGCCCGGCTTGCGCCTTTTTATGCCACCTGAGTGCGGCATGTGGCGTCTGATGTGATCGCGCGTCCAACTCCCATACAGACAGACGATCCAAGTACCCCGAAGATTCCCGACGAACGCAAAATTCCGGCCAACTGACCAGGTCCTTGAACGGGTTGAAGCCCGGCGTTGTGTGCCGTACGCAGGGAGGCAATCTCCCGTAATGAACGGACAACTCCGGATGTCCCGTTCTCGACGCGGAGGGAACGCGGCCGGACTCCGTCCGGACGGGCCTTCGAGTTCCCTGTGCCTCAGTAGTAGGCTCACGCCGTTTGCTGACGCACGTGTGTGCCCCCGGCCGCCGGGGGCCGAGCTGGGGGAGGCCATGCGCTTTCGCGGGAAGTCCATCCGCCGGAAGATCGTGGCGCTACTCCTCGTGCCGCTGGTGTCCCTGACGGCGATCTGGGGCTTCGCCACCGTACTCACGGGCCGTGAGGCCAATCAGCTGTTCAACGTGACCTCCGTTGTGCAGAAGGTCGGTTACCCCACCGGGGACGTCGTCCGCGTCCTGCAGGACGAACGCCGTCAGACCCTCGTCTACCTCGCGGACCCACGTGCCTCCGACGCCCTCGCCGATCTGCGCCGCACCCGCACCGCCACCGACGAAGCCATGGCGGAGATCCGCAAGAACGCCAAGGACGGCGACCTGCGGGACGAGATGGGCCCGGAGCTGGGGGAGCGCCTCACCGCGGTCCTGGACGCCTTCGACGGCATCGACTCGCTGCGCCGGAGCGTCGAGGACGGAACGGTCAGCCGCACCCAGGCGCTCGACCTCTACAACCGGCTGGTCGACCCTTGCTACGCCTTCATGGGCAACCTCCACGTCCTCGACGAGGTGGAGCTGGACAAGCAGGGCCGTGCCCTCGTCAATGTGTCGCGTGCCCGCGAGTTGCTCGCCCGCGAGGACGCCCTGCTCGGCTCCGCCCTGGTCGCCGGCCGGATCACCCGCGAGGAGGCCCGCGACGTGGCCGACCTCGTCGCTCAGCGCACCGTCATGTACGACATCAACCTGCCGCTGCTGCCCTCCTCGGAGCGCGAACGCTTCGTGCGCTACTGGAAGAACGCGGACACCGCGCCGCTGCGCGTGGCGGAGCAGGCCGTCATCACCTCCACACCCGGCGGCTCCCCGAGCGGAGTGACCGCGAAAAGCTGGGACAGCGCGGCAGGCCATGTCCTCGACGGGCTGGGCAAGCTCGGCAACGAGGCGGACGACCGCTATCAGGACCGCGTCCAGCCCGTGGCGGTCGCCATCATCGTCAAGGCAGTCGTCGCCGGCGTGCTGGGCCTCGCCGCGCTGCTGATCTCGCTCTTCATGTCCGTACGCATCGGCCGCGGCCTCATCCGCGACCTTCGCGGGCTGCGTCTGGAGGCCCACGAGGCGTCCGGCGTACGGCTGCCCAGCGTCATGCGCCGCCTCTCCGCGGGCGAACAGGTCGACGTGGAGACCGAGGTGCCGCGCCTGGAGTACGACAAGAACGAGATCGGCGAGGTCGGCCAGGCCCTCAACACCCTTCAGCGCGCCGCGGTCGAGGCGGCCGTCAAACAGGCCGAACTGCGCGGTGGCGTCTCCGAGGTCTTCGTGAACCTCGCCCGCCGCAGCCAGGTACTGCTCCACAAGCAGCTCACCCTGCTCGACACCATGGAGCGCAGAACCGAGGACACGGACGAACTCGCCGACCTTTTCCGCCTCGACCACCTGACCACGCGCATGCGCCGCCACGCCGAGGGGCTGGTGATCCTCTCCGGAGCGGCCCCCTCCCGGCAGTGGCGCAAGCCCATCCAGCTGATGGACGTCGTCCGCGCCGCCGTCGCCGAGGTCGAGGACTACGAGCGCGTCGAGGTACGCCGACTGCCGCGTATGGCCGTCACCGGCCCGGCCGTCGCCGACCTCACCCACCTCGTGGCCGAGCTTCTGGAGAACGCCACGGTGTTCTCGCCTCCGCACACCGCCGTCCAGGTGGTCGGCGAGCGCGTCGCCAACGGGTTCACGCTGGAAATCCACGACCGCGGTCTGGGCATGGCCCCCGAGGCGCTTCTCGACGCCAACCTGCGGCTCGCCGAGACCCCGGAGTTCGAGCTGTCGGACACCGACCGACTCGGTCTCTTCGTGATCAGCCGCCTCGCCCAGCGGCAGAACGTACGCGTCTCCCTGCAGCCGTCCCCGTACGGCGGGACCACCGCCGTGGTCTTCATCCCCGACGCGCTGCTGACGGACGACGTGCCCGACACCAACGGCGTGGGCTTCCGCCTCGACCGCGCGCTTTCCGCGAAAAAGGACGACGAGAACCGTACGAACGCGCTCCCTCAAGCCTCCGATCAGCTCCCCGGGCTGCCGGCCTCCATCCTGGACGGGCCGGTCGAGCTGGAGGCTCCCGTCGACCTGGGTGCCCTCGGCGGCGCTTTCCCGGGCGCCCTCGGCGACGAGGACAGCGAACGCGGCGGCATCTTCCGCCCGCGCCGCTCCATCGCCGGAGTCCCGATACCGGGCGAGCAGCACCAGCAGGCGCCCGAGGCCCCCAGCGAACCGGCCCGCCCGGGCGACGGCGATCATCCGGGCGACCCCGTGCCGCTCCCGCGCCGCAGGACGCCCAAACTCGTGAGCTCGCACGGCCGCCCCGTGACCCAGACGAAGCCGCGGCGTGCGGAATCCTCCGAGCCCGTGGAAGCCGAGAAGCCGACGGAATCGGCCTCAGGGGCGCTCGAGGGGGTCGAACGGCCGGGCGTGCTCGAGGAGCTGCCGAAGCTGCCCAAGCGTTCGCGAGCGGCCCGACGGCTGCCGGCGCGCCGGGAAACGGCGGACTCGTCGGCGGCGCACCGCGGCGAGGCGGATGGCCGGCCCGACGGCGGCGCCGAACCGGCGAACCGTCGCGAGGAGCCCGGCAGGGCACCGCAGGACGGGACAGCCGAGTCCGGCGACGCCGCACGGCTTGACGCCGAACCGGCCGCCGGTGACGCCGCCCCGCTCCTCCCCAGCCGCACACCGCCCGGCGGCACCGCTGCGGGCGACAGCCGCCCCAGCATCCCGGCAGGAGAGGGCGGCACGGCCCCACTGCCCCGCCGCGTACGCCAGGCCAGCCTGGCGCCACAGTTGAGGGACGGCCCCGACCGGCGCACCGATCGCGACACAGCCGGCGCCGGGGACGGGAAGGAGCCCGAAGAGCGCGACGCCGACCAGGTGCGCAGCCGTATGGCCTCGCTGCAGCGAGGCTGGCAGCGCGGCCGCGAGGAGAACGCCGCGGGCGACGAGGCCCAGGACGGCACAGCACAAGGAACGACTAAGGGGGACGGTCGATGACCGCACCGAAGGCCGCCGGCCACACCGTCAAGGCATCCGGCGAACTCAACTGGCTCCTCGACGACCTGGTGGATCGCGTCGCCAGCATCCACAAGGCCGTCGTGCTCTCCGGCGACGGTCTCGCCACGGGGGTCTCCAAGGACCTGACGAGGGAGGACGGCGAACACCTCGCTGCCGTCGCCTCCGGATTCCACAGCCTCGCCAAGGGCGTCGGCCGCCACTTCGAGGCGGGCAGTGTCCGGCAGACGATCGTCGAGCTCGATGACGCCTTCCTGTTCGTCACGGCCGCCGGCGACGGCAGCTGCCTCGCCGTCCTCGCGGCCGCCGACTCGGATGTCGGGCAGGTCGCGTACGAGATGACGTTGCTGGTCAAGAGGGTCGGCGTGCATCTGGCCTCCGCTCCGCGCACCGATCTGCCCTCAGGCGGGTAGTGGGATGGCATGAGCGGAGACGGTCAGGGGATGTCCCACTGGTTCGACGACGAGGCCGGACCGGTGGTCCGTCCGTATGCCATGACGCGCGGCCGCACCACCAGCGCGGCCCAGCACCGCCTCGACCTGATCGCGGTTGTCGTGACGGAGCCGTACACCGACGACTCGGACGCGGACAACACGCTGTCCCCGGAGCACGTGGACATCGTCGAACTCTGCCGCGATGCCCCCCAGTCGGTCGCCGAACTCGCCGCCGAACTCAACCTCCCCATTGGGGTGGTACGTGTTCTCATAGGCGATCTCGTGGATGAGGAGATGGTCCATGTGAAGCGTCCGGTGCCCCCGGCCGAACTGCCGGACGAAAGCATTCTGCGCGACGTGATCAACGGCCTCCGGGCCCTGTGACCGGCTGGCCGAGCCGGACGATGGCCCCCCGACACGCTCCGCGGTCACGTATGCCGTACTGCCTGGTCGTAACCCCGTGCCGGGCAGTACCGCCCGTTCTGGGCGCCCTGGCCGGGGTCCGAGACTGCGCCGAGAAGCGGCGGCCGCCTTGATCGGCCGCCGAGGGGGCCGCCCCCGTTATGATCTGACCGATCGTCGACCGGCACCTCCGGCTGGAACGTCGGAGCAGCGCGACATCGGGGAGACAGACGTGACGGGCTGGCAGTTCTGGGTCGACCGCGGCGGCACCTTCACCGACGTCGTCGCGCAGCGGCCCGACGGCCTGCTGCTCACCCGCAAACTCCTCTCGGACAACCCGGCCAGGTACGCCGACGCCGCCGTGGCGGGCATCCGCGAACTCCTCACGGAAGCCGGCGAGGCCCTGCCCGGACAAGACAGCGGCCTGCCGGTGGAATCCGTCCGTATGGGCACCACCGTCGCGACCAACGCCCTCCTGGAGCGCACGGGCGAACGCACGCTTCTCGTCGTCACCCGCGGCTTTCGCGACGCGCTGCGCATCGCCTATCAGAATCGTCCACGGATCTTCGCCCGAGAGATCGATTTGCCCGAGTTGCTCTACGAGCGGGTCGTCGAGGTCGACGAGCGCATCGCCGCCGACGGCACCGTCCTGCGCGCCCCCGACCTCGACGCTCTCGCCGGGGCCCTCCAGGAGGCGTACGACGCCGGGATCCGCGCCGTCGCCGTCGTCTGCATGCACAGCCACCTGCATCCCGCCCATGAGCAGGCCATCGGTGACCTGGCCCGCCGCACCGGCTTCCCGCAGATCTCGCTCTCCAGTGAGGTCAGCCCGCTGATGAAGCTCGTCCCGCGCGGTGACACGGCCGTTGTCGACGCCTATCTGTCGCCAGTGCTGCGGCGCTATGTCCAGCATGTCGCGGACGAACTCCAGGGCGTGCGGCTGATGTTCATGCAGTCCAACGGTGGACTCGCCGAGGCCGGGCAGTTCCGTGGCAAGGACGCCATCCTGTCCGGGCCCGCGGGGGGCATCGTCGGCATGGCGCGCATGTCGCAGCTCGCGGGCTTCGACCGCGTCATCGGCTTCGACATGGGCGGCACGTCCACGGACGTCTCCCACTTCGCGGGCGAGTACGAACGTGTCTTCACCACGCAGATCGCCGGGGTGCGGCTGCGCGCACCCATGCTGGACATCCACACGGTGGCCGCGGGCGGCGGCTCCGTGCTCCACTTCGACGGCTCCCGCTACCGCGTAGGGCCGGACTCGGCGGGCGCGGACCCCGGGCCCGCCTGCTACCGGAATGGCGGCCCGCTCACCGTCACCGACGCCAATGTCGCCCTGGGCCGCATCCAACCCGCCCACTTCCCCAGGGTGTTCGGTCCGGACGGCGATCAACCTCTCGACGACGCCCTCGTCCGCGACCGCTTCGCCGCCCTCGCACGCGAGATCCGCGACAGGACCGGCGACGACCGTACGCCCGAGCAGGTCGCCGAGGGCTACCTCCAGATCGCCGTGGCCAACATCGCCAACGCCGTGAAGCGCATCTCCGTGCAGAAGGGGCACGACGTCACCCGGTACGCCCTGACCACGTTCGGCGGCGCGGGAGGGCAGCACGCGTGCATGGTCGCCGACTCGCTCGGTATCCGCACGGTCCTCGTACCGCCCATGGCCGGTGTGCTCTCCGCGCTCGGCATCGGACTCGCCGACACGACGGCCATGCGTGAGCAGTCCGTCGAGGCGCCCCTGAAGGCGTCCTCGATGGCCGCTGTCCTGAAGACCGCGGACGACCTGGAGGGCGCGGCCCGCGCCGAACTCCTCTCCGAGAGCGTCCCCGAGGAGCGCATCCAGGTCACCCGCCGGGCCCAGCTGCGCTATGACGGCACGGACACGGCACTCGTCGTCGAGCTGACCGAGCCCGACACCATGACCCGCACCTTCGAAGACCGCCATCGCGCCACCTACTCCTTCACCCTCGACCGTCCGGTCGTCGTCGAAGCCCTCTCCGTGGAAGCCACCGGTCTCACCGAACCCCCCGATCTCTCCGCCCTCGCCACCCCCGACACCACCCCCGGCGCCCCGGAGACGGTCAGCCTCCACACAGGTGGTGCCTGGCGTGACGTACGCCTGCACCGCCGCGAGGAGCTGCCCCGCGGGGAAACCGTCACCGGCCCCGCGATCATCACCGAGGCCAGTGCGACCACCGTCGTCGACGACGGCTGGCAGGCGGCCATGACCGACGACGGGCATCTGATCATGGAACGCGTGGCGGTCACGGAGAGTTCCGATCTGGGCACGGAAGCCGACCCCGTCCTCCTTGAGGTCTTCAACAACCTCTTCATGTCCATCGCCGAGCAGATGGGCGCCCGCCTGGAGTCCACCGCCCAGTCGGTCAACATCAAGGAGCGCCTGGACTTCTCCTGCGCGCTCTTCGACCCCGGAGGCAACCTGGTCGCCAACGCCCCGCACATCCCTGTGCACTTGGGGTCGATGGGCACCAGCGTCAAGGAGGTCATCCGCCGCCGCGGATCCGGGATGCGCCCCGGGGACGCGTACGCGGTCAACGACCCGTACCACGGCGGCACACACCTCCCCGATGTCACCGTGATCACCCCGGTCTTCGACACGGACGGTGACCGGATCCTCTTCTACGTGGCCTCACGCGGCCACCACGCCGAGATCGGCGGCATCGCCCCCGGCTCCATGCCCGCCAACAGCCGTGCCATCGAGGAGGAGGGCATCCTCTTCGACAACTGGCTGCTCGTGGAGGGCGGCCGCCTGCGCGAGGCGGAGACACTACGGCTCCTGACGGAGGCGCCCTACCCCTCGCGCAACCCGAAGACCAACCTCGCCGACCTGCGCGCCCAGATCGCCGCCAACCAGAAAGGCGTCGACGAGGTCGCCCGCATGATCGAGAACTTCGGCCTCGACGTCGTCCAGGCGTACATGAAGCACGTCCAGGACAATGCCGAGGAAGCCGTACGCCGCGTCATCGACGCCCTCGAAGACGGCGAGTTCAGCTACGAGACCGACTCCGGCGCGATCGTCCGCGTCCGCGTCCGCGTGGACCGCGACAAACGGTCCGCCGTCATCGACTTCACCGGTACGTCGCCGCAGCTCGACACCAACTTCAACGCACCCTTCTCGGTCGTCAACGCCGCCGTCCTGTATGTCTTCCGCACCTTGGTCGCCGACGAGATCCCGCTCAACGACGGCTGTCTGCGCCCCCTCGACATCGTCGTGCCGTCCGGCTCGATGCTCGCCCCCGAGCCCCCGGCCGCCGTCGTCGCCGGCAACGTCGAGACCTCCCAGGCGATCACCGGTGCCCTCTACGGAGCCCTCGGAGTGCAGGCCGAGGGCTCCGGCACCATGAACAACGTCACCTTCGGCAACGAGCGGTACCAGTACTACGAGACCGTGGCCTCAGGATCCGGGGCGGGCGACGGTTTCCCCGGCGCCTCCGTCGTCCAGACCCATATGACCAACTCGCGACTCACGGACCCCGAGGTCCTGGAGTGGCGACTGCCCGTCCGGCTCGACGAGTTCGCCGTACGACGCGGCAGCGGCGGCGCGGGACGGTGGCGCGGCGGGGACGGCGCCGTTCGCCGCATCCGGTTCCACGAGCCCATGACCGTCTCCACGCTCTCCCAGCACCGCAGGGTCCCGCCCTACGGCATGGCGGGCGGCGAACCCGGGGCACTGGGCGCCAACCGAGTGGAGCGCGCGGACGGCACGGTCACCGAACTCGGCGGAAGCGACGCCGCGGACGTCGGCCCCGGCGACGTTCTGGTCATCGAAACCCCCGGCGGCGGTGGATACGGTCCACCACCGCACGACACCAATGAAGCAACTGAAGCAGGAGAAAAAACCGATGATCTTCGGGCGTTCTGAACGCGGCAAGGCCCCCGTCGAGCCCGTCACGCTCAAGATCCTCGTGGCGGGCGGCTTCGGCGTGGGCAAGACGACGCTGGTGGGCGCGGTCAGTGAGATCAAGCCACTGCGCACCGAGGAACGGCTCACCGAGGCGGGCCGCCCCGTCGACGACACCAGCGGCGTGGAGGGCAAGCACACCACCACCGTCGCCATGGACTTCGGCCGTATCACCCTTCGCGAGGACCTTGTTCTGTACGTTTTCGGCACGCCCGGTCAGGACCGCTTCTGGTTCCTGTGGGACGAGCTCGCCACCGGCGCCCTGGGCGCCGTCGTACTCGCCGACACCCGCCGCCTGGAGGACTGCTTCCCCGCGGTCGACTACTTCGAGCGGCGCTCCATACCCTTCGTGGTGGGCGTCAACTGCTTCGAGGACGCCGCCCGTTACCCCGTCGAAGACGTCCGTCAGGCCCTCGACCTCGACCCCGAAGTGCCCCTCATGCTGTGTGACGCGCGCGAACGGGAGTCCGTCAAGGAAGTCCTCATCGGCGTCGTCAAGCACGCCATGGCCTACGCGACCGCCCGCCGCCAGACGGTCACCACCTGAAACGCCCGGCAGCCCCCGCCCGGCACGCGTACGGCCCGCACCCCCGCCGATCGGGGTACGGGCCGTGGTCCCGAGCCGCAGCTTACGAGAGCACTTTCCCGCGGAGCGCTACGCGCCGTCCTCCTGCCAGCCGAGGCTCTTCTCCACCGCCTTGTGCCAGTTGTGGTACTCACGGTCGCGAACCGACGCCTCCATGGACGGCGTCCACTCGACGTCCTTCTGCCAGTGCGACTTCAGCTCGTCGAGATCGTTCCACACGCCGGTCGCGAGGCCGGCCGCGTACGCGGCGCCCAGACAGGTCGTCTCGGAGACCTTCGGACGGATCACCGGCACATCGAGCACATCCGCCTGGTGCTGCATCAGGAGGTTGTTCTTGGTCATGCCGCCGTCCACCTTCAGGGTCGTGATCCGCACCCCGGAGTCCTGGAACATGGCGTCCACGACCTCACGCGTCTGCCAGCTCGTCGCCTCCAGTACCGCACGGGCGAGGTGGGCCTTTGTGACGTACCGCGTGAGACCGGTGACGACACCGCGCGCGTCGGAGCGCCAGTAGGGCGCGAACAGCCCCGAGAAGGCCGGCACGATGTACGCGCCGCCGTTGTCCTCCACGGTCGCCGCCAGCGTCTCGATCTCGTCGGCCGTACGGATGATGCCGAGCTGGTCACGGAACCACTGCACCAAGGCGCCCGTAATCGCGATCGACCCTTCGAGGCAGTACACGGGCGCCTCGGAGCCGATCTTGTAGCCCATGGTGGTGAGCAGCCCGCTCTTCGAAGCGACGGGCCGATTCCCGGTGTTGAGCAGCAGGAAGCTGCCCGTGCCGTAGGTGTTCTTGGCCGAGCCCACGTCGTAGCAGGCCTGACCGAACACCGCCGCGTGCTGGTCGCCGAGTGCGGAGGCGACCGGCACGCCGGCGAGCTGCCCCACGGCGGTCCCGTACACCTCGGACGAGGACTTGATCTCCGGTAGGACCGCTTCGGGAACGTTCATCGCGGCGAGGATCGAGGCGTCCCACTGGAGGGTCTCGAGGTTCATCAGCATGGTGCGCCCGGCGTTGGTCACATCGGTGATGTGCTGACCGCCGTCCGTGCCGCCGGTGAGGTTCCAGATCAGCCAGGAGTCGATCGTGCCGAAGGCGATCTCGCCGCGCTCGGCGCGGGCCCGCAGCCCGGGCACGTTGTCCAGCAGCCAGGCCGCCTTCGGACCGGAGAAGTAGCTCGCCAGCGGCAGGCCGGTCTGCTCACGGAAACGGTCCTGCCCGTCCGAGCCGCCGAGTTGGTTGCAGAGCGCGGAAGTACGGGTGTCCTGCCAGACGATCGCGTTGTGCACGGGCTTGCCGGTGGCGCGGTCCCACAGGACGGTCGTCTCCCGCTGATTGGTGATCCCCAGCGCGCTGACCTGGTCGGCGCGGAGCCCGGCTTTCGCGATCGCCCCCGCGACCACGGCCTGCACCTTCGACCAGATCTCGGTGGCGTCGTGCTCCACCCAGCCCGGCTTGGGAAAGATCTGGCGGTGCTCCCGCTGGTCGACGGCGACGATCGCACCGTCCTGATTGAAGATGATGCAGCGGCTCGAGGTGGTTCCTTGGTCGATTGCGGCGACGTATTTCTGGGCGTTGTCCGTCATGACGTCCCCTTCGTCGGATCCTTCAGAAGGCTGCGTTGAAGATGAGCCCGGACAGCGCACCGCCGATCAGCGGTCCCACCACCGGGATCCAGGCGTAACCCCAGTCCGAGGTGCCCTTGTTGGGGATCGGGAGCAGGGCGTGGACGATGCGTGGGCCCAGGTCGCGGGCCGGGTTGATGGCGTATCCCGTGGGACCGCCGAGCGACAGACCGATGCCCACGACGAGGAAGGAAACGATCAGAATCGCGGTGCCGGACTCGCCGAGGCCCTTGGTGAGACCGAAGGCGAGGATCGGCAGCACCAGAGCGACGGTGGCGATGATCTCGGTGATGAGGTTCGCCACGGGATTGCGGATCGTGGGCGAGGTGGAGAAGATCCCGAGCGTGGGGAGCGCCTTGTCCTCCTCGGCGTTGGCCTGGAACTGTGCGAGGTAGACCAGCCAGCACAGGACCGCGCCGAGAGCGGCGCCGACCATCTGCCCGGCTATGTAGATGGGGACCTTGTCCCAGTCCCCGGTGTCGATGGCGATACCGATGGTCACCGCCGGGTTGAGGTGTCCGCCGGACAGCGGCGCCGCGGTGTACGCCCCGGCCATCACACCGAAGCCCCAGCCGAACGCGATGACGACCCAGCCGGCGTCCTTCGCCTTGGAGTAGTTGAGTACGACGGCGGCGACCACCCCGGCGCCGAAGAGAATCAGGATCGCTGTGCCGATGACCTCACCGACGAATATGTCTCCATTGCTCATGGCGGCTCCTAGGCCCTCGCCCGGGGCGGTCCGCCCCGGGCCACCGTGCAGGTGCGTTTCCCATGGCTACTTCAGCCGAAGGCAGGAGGTCCCGTGCCCCGCCCGGCGTCCGTGACGAGCGTGCGTCGCAGCCGACTCGCCCGTGGGAACGGCCCGTTGGCGCAGGCGAGGCCCGCGCGGCGCAGTGCCTGAATACGCCGGAATGCGGCGAGGCCGACTGACATCCGGAAGTGTTCACCGGGGGTGAAGGGCCGTCAAGGTCGCGTGCCGAAACGGTTCAGGACCGTACGGAAGCCCTCCACGGCTGCCACGGTGCGGGACGCACGGGCGTCACCGGACCGCTACCACGGACGACCCGTGCCCGAACAACCCCTGGTTCGCGGTGATCCCCACCCGCGCGCCCGTCACCTGCCGGTCGCCCGCCGTACCGCGCAACTGCCAGGTGAGCTCGCAGACTTGGGCGATGGCCTGGGCCGGAACGGCCTCTCCGAAGGAAGCGAGTCCGCCGCTGACGTTCACGGGTATGCGCCCGCCCGGACCCGTCGCCCCCTCGCGCAGGAGCTTGGCCGCCTCGCCCTCGCCGCACAGTGCCAGATCCTCGTACCACTGCAACTCCAGGGCCGTGGACAGGTCGTAGACCTCGGCGAGCGAGAGGTCCTCGGGGCCGATGCCCGCCTCCTCGTACGCAGCCCGGGCGATCGAGGCGCGGAACGTCTCGGCCGCCGGCTCCACCGCGACCGCGGAGTCCGTCGCGATGTCCGGCAGATCGAGGACCGTGTTGGGGAAACGCGGTGTCACCGTGGACACCGCGCGGATCCGCACCGGATTCCCGGCCCCATGGCGCCGCGCGAACTCCATGCTGGACAGCACGAGCGCCGCCGCGCCGTCCGAGGTCGCGCAGATGTCGAGCAGCCGCAGCGGGTCGGCGACCACCGCCGAGGCGGCGACTTCCTCGGCGGTGACCCGCTTGCGGTACCGCGCGTTCGGATTGAGCGCCCCCAAGGCGGCGTTCTTCACCTTGACCTGGGCGAAGTCCTCCACCGTGTCCCCGTGCACGGCCATCCGCCGCCGCGCGTACAGCCCGAAGTACGCCGGATTCGTCGCCCCCAGGACGCGGAACCGCAGCCAGTCCGGATCGTCTGCCCGGTCACCGCCGGCCGGCCGGAAGAACCCCTTGGGAGCCGCGTCCGCACCCACCACGAGGACCACGTCCGCGATACCGGAAAGAATCTGCGCCCGTGCGGTGCTGACGGCCTGGGCCCCCGACGCGCACGCCGCGTACACACTGGCCACCCGCGCTCCCTGCCAGCCCAGCGCCTTCGCGAACGTCGCCCCCGCCACGTACCCCGGATAGCCGCCACGGACCGTGTCCGCGCCGACGATCGAACCGACGTCCCGCCAGTCCACCCCGGCGTCGGCCAGCGCCGCGCGCGCCGCCACCGTCCCGTACTCGACGAAACCGCGCCCCCACTTGCCCCAGGGATGCATGCCCGCGCCGAGCACGGCCACCTCTCCTGTCACGCCGTCACCCCCGTCGGCCGCCAGTGCCACGTCGTCCAGGTCGTCTCCGCGTCCTCGTTCAGCACGCCCGGGACGACCTCCACCTCCATGCCCACCGTCAGATCGGCCACGGTGACCCCGGGAACCGTCTGCCCGAGCACCACGATCCGCTCGGATTCCAGCTCCACAGCGATCAACGTGTACGGCTGCCATTCGAGTTCCGGGTCGGACACGTACGGTGACGGTGGCCGGTACCGGCTGTCGGTGTACGACCAGACGCGGCCCCGCCGGGACAGCGGGACTTCGGCCAGCTCGCCGCCCGGGCAACCCGGATTGCGGCAGAAGGCGTCCTCACGGGGGAAGAACACCGTCGCGCAGGCCGAGCAGCGCGTGCCGAGCAGCCGGAAGGCGTCTTGCTCGCCGGTGAACCAGCCGGTGACCACGGGTGTGCGGGTGCGTGACAAGGTCCCTCCCTCGCACTGGATCTGACGGAACGTCAGAAGTTTGCCACGGGCCGGTTCGATTGGGCAGTACGTCACGAGAACCGCTCAGGTCCTCCTGAGCGTCCGGAGTATCGGTAGGGGCGGCCGGGGCCCACGGGGGTGGTTCCGGCCGTCTCTCACCTGATCGGCCGCGGACGGTGCTCGCCCGCTTCCTTCACCGAACCCCGCCTGATAGACGCAAGAGGCATGAGACGACTCCCCATCGCGGTACGCGGCCTCGTCACCGCGCTCGCCGCCCTGCTCGCCGTCACCGCCGCCTCCGCCACCGCCCGGGCGAAGCCCGGGCCCAAGGCGCCCGAGGGCTTCGTGGCCCTGAGAACCGTAGACCGGACGATCATCCAGGAGATCCGGTACTTCACCCCGCACAACTTCGTGGGCGACCGCATCGCCGGCTACCAACAGCCCCTGTGCATCCTCACCGAACCCGCCGCACAGGCACTCCACAAGGCTCAGGTGAAGCTGCTGCGCCGGGGCTACTCCCTCAAGGTGTACGACTGCTACCGACCGCAGCGCGCCGTGGACCACTTCGTCCGATGGGCCGAGGACCTGAACGACGAGGCCATGAAGGGCGAGTTCTACCCGCGGGTCGACAAGACCCGGCTGTTCGAGGACGGCTACATCGCCGAGAAGTCCGGCCACAGCCGAGGCTCGACCCTGGACCTCACGCTGGTGCGGCTCCCGGCCAAGCCGACCCGGCCGTACGTCCCCGGGGAGACCCTCGTGCCCTGCTACGCACCCCAGACCCAACGCTTCCCCGACAACTCCGTGGACATGGGCACCGGCTACGACTGCTTCGACACCCTGTCGCACACCCTCGACCCGCGCATCCAGGGGCAACAGCGCGCCAACCGGCTGCTGCTGAAGGACACCCTCGAAGACCTCGGGTTCGTGAACCTGCGCGAAGAGTGGTGGCACTTCACGTACAAGCCGGAGCTCTACCCGGACACCTACTTCGACTTCCCGGTGTCCAAGAAGTCCCTCACCTCGTCCCACTGAGGCGGCCCCCGGAGATGCCCGTGTGGTGATCGGATAAGGTCCGCGGCGTGTCCCCATCCCAGAATCCGCCCTCCGACTCCGTGCCGGACTCCCACTGTTCGAGCTGCGGAGCACCCTACGGAGAGGACGTCTCCGGCTGGCCCCGCACCTGCGCCGCCTGTCGCAGCGTGGCCTACCGCAACCCACTCCCGGTCGCGGTGGCCCTGCAGCCCGTGTACGACACCAGGGGCACCGCCCTGGTCGTCATCACCCGAACCATCACCCCCGCGCGCGGGGGCACGGCTCTGCCCGGAGGGTTCATCGACCACCGGGAGGACTGGCGGCACGCCGTCGTCCGCGAGCTCAAGGAGGAAACGGGCATCGACGCCGCGAGCCGCGACGTACGGCTCGCGGACGCGATGAGCACCCCCGACGGCCACCTCCTGCTCTTCGGCCTCCTCCCGGAACGCCCTGTCGCCGGCCTGCCGCCCTCCGCCACGACGGACGAGACCGAGGGCTGGCACCTGCTCCGAACGGCGGCCGAGCTCGCCTTCCCGCTGCACACCTCGGCGGCGCGCGCGTTCTTCGAGGGCCGGTACATCTGAGAGATACCGGGAGGCCGAGGGGCCTTACCGGCGGGTCATCGCCGCCCCAGCCCCCGGACCCGTACGGGACGGGACGGCTCGCTCAGGCCGTCCCGCCCGTCGAGCTCGACGACGACCCGCTTCTTCTTCCAACGCGTCACATACCGCTCGATCTCCGGCTCGTCCCACCCGTCAGCCGAGTCCGGCACCACGAGGCCGCCTCCGGCGCGTCCGCGAGCGGGCGCCCACACCTCCAGCTCCAGGCCGCCGTCGTCGCCGCGTACGGGTATGACGGCGCCCGCCCGCGCCAGCACCGGAATCCGGGACAGGGGGGCGTCGAGCAGCACCTGGGCAGGCCCGTCGTAGGCCTGCTCGGTCACCGTGTCGTACCAGCGCCCCCGAGGCAGTTGCACGGCGCGCCGGCCCGTGCCGGGGTCCAGAACCGGTGCCACCAGCAGCGCTTCGCCGAGCAAGAAGGCGTCCTCGCAGTCGCGCAGCGCCCTGTCCTCGGGCGCGCCCCACCACACCGGCCGCACATAGGGCGCCCCCGTACGATGCGCCAGCTGTGCCAGGGTCACGAAGTACGGCAACAGCCGGCGGCGCTCGACGAGGGCCACGCGCGCGTGCTCGAGGACCTCGGCGCCGAACTCCCAGGGCTCCCGGCGACCGGCCCGCAGGGACGCGTGCGTACGGAACAGCGGCAGATAGGCGCCCAGTTGGAACCAGCGCAGATACAGCTCGGGTGACGGGCTGCCGTCGAATCCGCCCACATCCGGGCCCGAGTACGGCACTCCGCACAGCCCGAGCCCCACCACCAGCGACAGCGACGCCCGCAGCCCCGGCCACCCCGTGGCCACGTCGCCGGACCAGGTCCCCCCGTAGCGCTGCATACCTGCCCAGCCGGAGCGCGAGAAGATGAACGGCCTCTCCAGCGGCGTCAGTTCACGCAGCCCCTCGTAGCCGGCCCGTGCCATGCCGAGGGCGTACACATTGTGCGCCTCACGGTGGTCGCCGCCACGTCCCTCCATGTCGTGCCGCGCCGACCGGGGCAGCGTGGACTCCCCGAAGGCCGCGAACGACACCGGCTCGTTCATGTCGTGCCAGAAACCGGCGAACCCCTTCGCGAGCCGCTCCTCGTAGAGCTCGCCCCACCAACGGCGCACACGCGCGCGCGTGAAGTCCGGATACACCGCCTCGCCCGGCCAGACGACACCGCGCACAAGCCTCCCCTTGGAGTCCCGCACGAACGCGTCCTCCACGGTGCCGCTGTCGTACACCGCGTTTCCCGGCTCGGCCTTGACCGCCGGATCCACGATCGACACCAGCCGGATCCCGTCCCGACGCAATTCCTCGGCGATCACCGGCAGTTTCGGGAAGCGCTCCCCGTCGACCGTGAACACCTGATGCTCGTCGTAGTGGTCGATGTCGAGATGGACCGCGTCCAGCGGCAGCCCGTGCTCGTGATAGCCGAGGACGATCCGCCGCACCTCCTGGTCGCTGCCGAAGCCCCACCGCGCGTGATGGTGTCCCAGCGCCCAGGCCGGCGGCAGCGCGGGCGCCCCGGTGAGGGACGCCCAGGTGTGCAGCACGCGCGCGGGGGTGCCCACCATCACCCAGCAGCGCAGCGGCCCGCCGTCCATCCGCACTTCGCTCGTCCCGGCCCGGTCGTGACCCGACCCCGCCCCCTCCTCGCCCTCGCGCAAGGTCACCCTGCCGTCCCACGTGCTGTCGTGGAACATCAGATGCGTGCCCGCGTCCGCCACCACCATCTGGACCGGCATGGTGATGTACAGCGGGTCGTCGCCGGGACCGAAGGCGTGCCCCGGATCGGTGTTCCACAGCCGGTACGTGCCGTCGCGCAGCCGTGGCCCCGAGGCTCGCCCGCCCAGGCCGAAGAAGCGTGCGTCCGCGGAGACTTCGGATCGCTGCAGCCAGCGAGCGGCGCCTCCGCCGACCGGCTCCCACCACCGCGGCGGCAGATCGTGGCGCAGCGTCACCCCGCCCGGCGTACACACCTCCACCGCGCCGTGCCGCGAGACGACGACCGTCACACGCTCCGCCACCACCCGCCAGGCACCGTCCTTGTCCGGCTCCAGAACAGCCCGCTGATCCGGTTCGGGGGAGCTTCCCGCGAGCGCGTACGACGGCTCGGGCCCGGCGCCGTCCCAGCCCCAGAAGACGGCTCCGCTCACGGTGACGACAATGCGCAGCTCCGATCGGGCGAATCGCATGAGTCCGCCTCCCGGACCCGGTTCCACGTCCCGCACAGGCCCGGGAACACGCGCGCGCTCGGCACCTCGCGGTGTGAGCCCAGCGACGTCGGCACGCCTCCTGCGCCACGCCGCCCGCACGGTACGCCACCCCTGGGCCGCCCCCGTCGAACCAACCGCCTTCACCGAACGCACCAGGTCACGACCGTCCATGCTGCTCAGCCTGCCATTGACCGCCTCGTATGGGTGAGTCGTTCAACTAGCGTTCACCCGCAGTAGGACCACATCTTCACGACCCGGCCGACGTGTGGCGCACTCTGGTGCGGAAGTCGATCACATGGCATCGTCCGTGTCAGCCGCGTGACGCGCACACCCCAGCCCGTGCGCGACACACGCACACGACGCGCACAGTCCGGGAGCCGCCCCCATGTCCTCAGCGAACCACTCGCCGCTCTGGCAGCCCGCCCCAGAACGCATCGCCCAGGCGCAGATCACCCGGTTCCAGACCTGGGCGGCCGAGCACCACGGCGCCCCCGCCGAGGGCGGATACGCGGCCCTGCACCGCTGGTCCGTGGACGAGCTGGACGCCTTCTGGAAGGCCGTCACGGAGTGGTTCGACGTACGGTTCCCCACCCCCTACGCGCGCGTGCTCGGCGACCGCTCGATGCCGGGCGCAAAGTGGTTCCCCGGGGCCACGCTCAACTACGCCGAACACGCCCTGCGCGCGACCGAGACCCGACCCGACGCACCCGCACTCCTGTACGTGGACGAGACCCACGAACCGCGCCCCGTCAGCTGGTCCGAGCTGCGCCGTCAGGTCGGCTCCCTGGCCGCCGAACTGCGCACCCTCGGCGTACGCCCCGGAGACCGCGTCAGCGGCTACCTCCCGAACGTGCCGCAGGCCGTCGTCGCCCTCCTCGCCACGGCGGCCGTGGGTGGCGTCTGGACGTCCTGCGCGCCCGACTTCGGCGCCCGCAGCGTCCTCGACCGCTTCCAGCAGGTCGAACCGGTCGTGCTGTTCACCGTCGACGGCTACCGCTACGGCGGAAAGGAGCACGACCGCCGCGACACCGTTGCCGAGCTGCGCCGCGAACTGCCCACGCTGCGGGCGGTGGTTCACATCCCTCTGCTGGGCACCGAAGCGCCCGAAGGCGCCCTGGAGTGGTCCGCACTGACCTCCGCGGACACGGAGCCCGTCTTCGAAGAGGTCCCCTTCGACCATCCCTTGTGGGTGCTCTACTCCTCCGGTACGACCGGCCTGCCCAAGGCCATCGTCCAGTCCCAGGGCGGCATCCTCGTCGAGCATCTCAAGCAGCTCGGCCTGCACTGCGATCTGGGGCCCGAGGACCGCTTCTTCTGGTACACGTCCACCGGCTGGATGATGTGGAACTTCCTCGTCTCCGGTCTGCTGACCGGCACGACGATCGTTCTGTACGACGGCAGCCCCGGTCACCCGGACACGGGCGCCCAGTGGCGCATCGCCGAACGCACGGGAGCCACCCTCTTCGGCACCTCCGCCGCGTACGTCATGGCCTGCCGCAAGGCCGGCGTGCATCCTTCCCGCGACTTCGACCTCTCCCGCGTGCAGTGCGTCGCCACCACCGGCTCGCCCCTGCCGCCGGACGGGTTCCGCTGGCTGCACGACGAGTTCGCGGCGAGCGGGGCCGACCTGTGGATCGCGTCCGTCAGCGGCGGCACCGACGTGTGCTCCTGCTTCGCGGGAGCCGTACCGACACTCCCGGTGTACATCGGCGAACTCCAGGCCCCCTGTCTCGGCACCGACCTGCAGTCCTGGGACCCGAGCGGCAAACCCCTGACCGACGAGGTCGGCGAGCTGGTCGTCACGAACCCGATGCCCTCCATGCCCATCCACTTCTGGAACGACCCCGACGGCAGCCGCTACCACGACAGTTATTTCGACATGTACCCCGGAGTCTGGCGCCACGGAGACTGGATCACCGTCACCTCACGCGGCTCGGTGGTCATCCACGGCCGCTCCGACTCCACGCTCAACCGCCAGGGCGTGCGCATGGGGTCGGCCGACATCTACGAGGCCGTCGAACGCCTTCCGGAGATCCGCGAATCCCTCGTCATCGGCATCGAACAGCCCGACGGCGGCTACTGGATGCCCTTGTTCGTGCACCTCGCCCCGGGCGCCGTGCTCGACGACGCCCTCCGGGCCCGCATCAAGCAGACCATCCGGGAACAGCTCTCACCACGCCACGTCCCCGACGAAGTCATCGAGGTGCCCGGCGTCCCGCACACCCTGACCGGCAAGCGCATCGAGGTCCCGGTCAAGCGCCTGCTCCAAGGCGCCCCGCTGGAGAAGGCCGTCAACCTCGGCTCCGTGGACAGCGTCGAACTGCTGCGCTTCTACGAGAACCTGGCCCGCGAACGGGCCTGATCAGCCGCCACCCCGCGAGGCTCCAACGGCTTCCAGCCGAGCGACGTGGCGCCGGCGCTCCGGCTCTACGGGCATTGTCAGTGCCGCCGATTACGGTGAGTGAGCATTGATCGACTGCACGCAGGGGGAGAAATGGCGCACACCCAGCACCAGACCATGCGACGCGTCCTGCGCCGCGAAATCGCCGGCACCATCGGCCTGTTGACCGACGAGCAGGACTTCACCGCGATGCGGCGCTACCGCACGTTCACCTTCGACGACCACGCCGGCTATCTCCAGCAGGTGGAAGCCCTGCTCAGGACACGCGCGGCCGAGGGCGGCCACACCACGGTGGCACTCTTCGATCCCGAGGAGTACGCGGAGTTCTGCGCAGACACCGGCCTGGACCCGGACGCCGCGTCCAGCCGCACCCGCTACACGGCAGAGCTCGCCGCGACGGCCGCCACCGTGCCCTACGAGGGGCAGCCCCTCGCGGACCTCGTCCCGAGCCTCGTCGACGAGGCCGTCCGACAAGCCACTTGGGAGTACGCGACCACACTTCTGACCCACCTCGGCGACTGCGCGTCCTGCGGCGAGGACATCGGCCGGGCGGCCTTCACCCGCGCCTCCGACCTGCTCGCCCGCATCATCGACGCCACAGGGCCCGGCGAGCGCCACCTCGTGTGCAGTGTCTCCGTCGCGCCGGAACCCCTCGTCGCCGTCCTCCGGGCCGACGACGACGTCCACGGCACGCCCCGACTCGACAAGACGGACGCCCTCGAATTCACCACTGTCCTGGCCGTCGGCATCGCCACCCGAAGCGCCGGAGGCCTCGTCATGCGCACCGGCCTCACCGACACGACCGACCGTGTCTTCGGCTGGCGCCTGCGCGGAGAAGGCCTGGAACCGCTGACCGCCGGAGAGGTCTTCGACGCCTACTGCACCGACATCGAATCCGGCGATTTGATCTCCCCGGAGTCCGGCGTCGACTACTGCGCACCACCCGACCTGGGGGACGACGGCCGTACGACGGGCCACACGCACTGAACCACGCGAGGGGCGCCCCACCCGGAGGTGGAGCGCCCCTCGACGACAGCCGATCAACGACGCGGGCCGGCTACTCGCCGGACAGCACCGCCTGAGCCGCGTTGCGCGCGTCCTCGGCACTGTCCGACGCACGCGCCGCCGCCGCGGCACGCTCGCACTGCGCCAGCGTGTACTTGGCCAGCGTCGCCCGGACATACGGAATCGACGCCGCACCCATAGAAAGGGAGGTAACGCCCAGACCGGTCAGCACACACGCGAGCAGCGGGTCCGACGCGGCCTCGCCGCACACACCACAGCTCTTCCCCTCGGCCTTGGCCGCCTCGGCGGACAGCGAGACCAGGTCGAGCAGCGCGGGCTGCCACGGATCCTGGAGCCGGGACACCGCGCCCACCTGACGGTCGGCGGCGAAGGTGTACTGCGCGAGATCGTTCGTGCCCAGCGACAGGAACTCGACCTCCTGCAGAATCGACCGTGCCCGCAGAGCGGCCGACGGTATCTCGACCATGGCCCCGAACTTCGCCTGAAGGCCGGCTTCACGGCACGCGTCCGCGAACGCCTTGGCGTCGGTACGGTCCGCGACCATCGGCGCCATCACCTCGAGGTAGACGGGCAGCCCCTCGGAAGCCTTCGCCAGCGCCGACAACTGCGTGCGCAGCACCTCCGGGTGATCGAGCAGCGTCCGCAGGCCACGCACACCCAGCGCCGGGTTCGGCTCGTCGGCG
This sequence comes from Streptomyces sporangiiformans, assembly GCF_005768555.2. Lineage (GTDB taxonomy): Bacteria > Actinomycetota > Actinomycetes > Streptomycetales > Streptomycetaceae > Streptomyces > Streptomyces sporangiiformans. The sequence goes on along the minus strand of NZ_VCHX02000049.1, from coordinate 2,171 downwards.
GGCGTCAGGAAGTCGAGCGGTTTGTCGGCGCCCGCATCAAGCACACGCACCACGACACGACCTTCGGGGAAGGCCTCGAGCACCTGGCGATACGCGTCGACCTGCTTGTCCTCCGACGGCGCGTTCTTGCTGTCGTCGAGGAAAAGGAACTCCGTCCGGAACAGACCCACACCCTCGGCACCGGCCTCGACCGCCGCAGGCACATCGGCGGGACCACCGACATTGGCCAGCAGCGGGACCTTGTGCCCGTCCGAGGTGGCGCCGGGCCCGGTCGACGCGGCCAGCGCCGCCTTGCGCGCAGCGGCTGCGGCCTCCATCTCGGCCTTCTTCTCCGCACTCGGGTTCACGAAGATCTCGCCGGTGCTGCCGTCCACGGCGATCACCGTGCCTTCGGCAAGCTCACCCGCTCCCGGCAGCGCGACCACGGCCGGAACGCCGAGCGCACGCGCCAGAATCGCGCTGTGGCTGGTCGGCCCTCCCTCTTCGGTGACGAAACCAAGGACCAGAGAGGGGTCCAGCAAGGCGGTGTCGGCAGGCGCAAGGTCACGAGCAATAAGGACGTAGGGCTCATCGCTGTCCGGAACGCCCGGCATCGGAACACCGAGCAGACGCGCGACGATACGGTTCCGCACGTCGTCGAGGTCCGCCACACGACCGGCCAGATACTCACCGGCCCCCGCAAGCAGGGCGCGGTACGCCGCGAACGCGTCGTACACCGCGCGCTCCGCAGTGCTCCCGACCGCGATACGCCGCTCGACATCGGCGATGAGCTCCGGGTCCTGAGCCATCATGGCCTGGGCCTCGAGCACCGCCTGAGCCTCGCCGCCCGCCAGATTGCCGCGCGCCATCAGGTCGGCCGCCACAGCTTCCACGGCCTTGCGAGCACGCCCCTGTTCGCGCTCCGCGTCCTCCGCCGGAATCTGTTTGGCAGGCGGCTCGAGCACTGCCGTTCCCATATGCCGAACCTCGCCGATCGCCACACCGTGGCTCACGCCGACGCCTCGCAGCGTTGTTTCCATGTCACCTGTCTCCGATAGAGCGGCGGGTCCCGCCACCGCGATGGTCGTCCTGCCTGTCATCCATGACGGCACTGGGTTCAGTGCCAGCTGAAGAGAGCGTCGCCAGCCTTCACGTCGCCGTCAACGTTCAGGTCGGAGAGGGACTCGGCCGTGGCCTCGAGAGCCACGATGGGACACACCGGGGACTTGCCGGCCGCTTCGACGGCAACCGGGTTCCAACGCACCACGGCCTGCCCGCGCTGCACGGTGTCGCCCTTGTTGACGAGCAGCTCGAAGCCCTCGCCGTTCAGCTGAACAGTGTCGATCCCGAGGTGGGTGAGCACGCCATGGCCCTCCTCGTCGACCACGACGAAGGCGTGAGGGTGGAGCGAGACAACAACGCCGTCGACCGGGGACACGGCCTCCGAGGCCTCACGTACGGGGTCGATCGCGGTGCCCGGTCCGACCATCGCTCCGGAGAAGACCGGATCGGGTACGGCCGCGAGTTCGATGGCGCGTCCGGCAAGAGGGGACGTCACGGTGGTCATGGGAAGCCTCCCAGGGGTGGAGATTCATATGGGCCGTCGGTGCTTGTCCCGGACGGCACACCGTTGAGCAGGGTAAGTCATGAAAAGTGACGGTTCCGCGCGAGAGTTCCCGGTTGGCGACCGTAGAGCACAGCACAAACGATTTGCGCCTGCTCCGCCCCTCCATGTAGGGTCGTACACCTGCTTGAGGCGGGGTGACGCGACCAAGCGTCCTTGCCTGGCAGCACCCAACTTGTCGGATCCTATCTCGGGACCCGTTCTGCGTGCCCGCAGGACCGTGGTCAGAGAGACAGGAAAACCCTGATAGAGTTGAGAAACACCGAAGGGAAGCGCCCANGAAAACCCTGATAGAGTTGAGAAACACCGAAGGGAAGCGCCCAGAGGAAAGCCTGCGAGGGTGAGTACGAAGGAAGCGTCCGTTCCTTGAGAACTCAACAGCGTGCCAAAAATCAACGCCAGATATGTTGATACCCCGTCTCTCCCGATCTTTTGGGAGGGCGAGGTTCCTTTGAAGAAAACACAGCGAGGACGCTGTGAACGGTCGGGCTTATTCCGCCTGGCTGTTCCGCTCTCGTGTGTGTTGTCCCGATTACGGGAAAACATTCACGGAGAGTTTGATCCTGGC
>NZ_VCHX02000003.1 GCF_005768555.2 Streptomyces sporangiiformans | reverse complement strand
GCGGATGTGGCGTCGGCGGAGTACTGGGTGCGTCATGTCCGTGCGGCGGTGCGTTTCGGTGAGGGTGTGCGCTGGCTGGAGGATCAGGGCGTCAGTGTGTTCCTGGAGCTGGGCCCGGACGGTGTGCTGTCGGGCATGGCGCAGGAATCCCTGNGTTCCTGGAGCTGGGCCCGGACGGTGTGCTGTCGGGCATGGCGCAGGAATCCCTGACCGGGGACGCGCAGTTGATCGCGGCCCTGCGCAAGGACCGACCCGAACCGCAGGCCCTGGTCACCGCCCTGGGCCGCCTGCACATCGCGGGCGTCACCCCGGACTGGTCGGCGTACTTCACCGGCACCGGCGCCCGCCGGGTGGATCTGCCCACGTACGCCTTCCAGCACCAGCGCTACTGGCTGCGAGGAGCGTCGAGGCAGGACGCGCGGGCAGGGCTCGGTTTCGAGACGATCGAGCATCCGCTGCTCACAACGGTCGTACCGCTGGCGGGAGAGGACGGGCAGTTGTTCAGCGGGCGGCTCTCGCTCGCCGAGCAGCCCTGGCTCGCGGGTGACGCCGCGGCCGACACCGTGCTCGTACCGGCGACGCTGCTGCTCGACCTGGCCCTGTACGCCGCCGATCACGTCGGCTGCGATCAGGTCGGCGAGCTGATGCTCGAAGCGCCGCTCGTGCTCTTCGCCGACACTCCGCTGCAGTTGCAGGTCGTCGTGGGCGCGCCGGACGCGTCCGGTGACCGGCGGCTCGCCGTGCACGCGCGGCCCGACGGCGGGGAGTGGACACGGCACGCGTCCGGATCGCTCACCCGTGAGGCGGCGCCGCAGTCCGAGCCGGTCGTCTGGCTGCCGGACGGAGCCGAGCCGGTGACGCCGGAGCGGGTGGCCGAACTGCTCGGCGACCTGCCCGCCTATCCGCTGAGCACGGCCGTCTGGCGGCACGGCGACGACCTCTACACGGAGGTCGTGCTCGACGAGGACCATGCCATCGACGCGGAGCGCTACGCCCTGCACCCGGCGCTCCTCGAAGGTGTGCTTCGCGCCGTTCACGCCGGTACCGACCGCGACGCGGCCGACGCGCCCGCAGAGGCCGGCGAGAGCGGCGGACAGGTGCGGATGCCGTTCGCGTGGACCGGAGTGTCTGTGCGGGCCACCGGGGCCACCGTGCTGCGCGCCCGGCTCACCCGCGCCGACGGTGACGCCTTGGCGGTCGAAGTGACTGACCCGGCCGGCGGCGCGGTCGCCTCCGTCGCCTCCCTGGCGTTCCGTCCGGTGCCCGCCGCGGACCTGGTGGGCCGACCGGTCCACCACGACTCGCTGTTCCGGATCGACTGGGCCGCCGTGCCCGCGCCGCTCGCGGCGCCGACCGGCCGCTGGTGCGTGCTCGGTGACGACCCGCACGGCATCGCCGACGCGCTGCGCGCCGCCGGCACCGATGTCGACGTACGCGACGAGCGGTACGTCCTGGACTCAGGGGACGAGTCCGGAGTCGCCGCACCCCAGTCCGGCGCTGTGCCGAACATCGTCCTCTTCGACGCCGCGTCCCCGGCCTCCGGGGACACGGCCGCGGACGCGCACCACACCGCGCACCGCGTCCTGGCCGCCCTGCAGGCGTGGTCGGCCGACGAACGGTGGGTGGACAGTACGCTGGTGCTGGTCACGCACGGTGCCGTCGGTACGGGACCGGACGACCCGGTACGCGATCCCGCCGGCGCCGTGGTCTGGGGCCTGGTGCGGTCCGCGCAGGCGGAACAGCCCGGGCGGTTCGTCGTCGTGGACGTCGACGACACCAACGCGTCGTTGCGGGCGCTGCCCGACGCGGTGCACTCCGGCGAAACGCAGTCGGCGCTCCGTGCCGGCCGTCTCGCGGTGCCGCGTCTGGCCCGGGCCGAACTGCCCGCCGCCGGCGAGCGGTTGCGCCTGCGTCCCGACGGCACCGTCCTCGTCACCGGTGGCACCGGTGGCATCGGCGCCCTGACGGCCCGGCACCTCGTGACCGAACACGGCGTACGCCACCTGCTGCTGGTCAGCAGGAGCGGCCCCGACGCCGAGGGCGCCGCCGCGCTGCGCGACGAACTGACCGGGCTCGGCGCCGAGGTCACCATCGCCGCCTGCGACCTCGCCGACCGCACGGCGCTCGCCGACGTCCTCGCCGGGGTTCCCGCCGAGCACCCGCTGACCGCGATCGTGCACACCGCGGGAGTCCTCGCCGACGGTGTCTTGTCCTCGCTCACGCCCCAGCGCATGGACGAGGTGCTGCGCCCAAAGGTCGACGGCCTGGTCCACCTGGACGGACTGACCCGGGACACGGACCTCACCGCGTTCGTCACGTTCTCCGCGGCCGGGTCCGTGCTCGGCAGCGCCGGGCAGGGCAACTACAGCGCGGCGAACACCTTCATCGACGCCTTCGCCCAGTACCGCAGGGCCCAGGGGCTGCCCGCGCAGTCCCTGGCCTGGGGCCTGTGGGACCTGTCGGCGGGAATGGCGGCCCTGGGCGACCTCACCGTCGACGAGCGCCGCAGGCTGCGCCGCGCGGGCATGCTGTCGGTCACCGCCGAACAGGGCCTCGCCCTGTTCGACTCCGCGACCGCAGCCGCCGACGCCGTACTCGTACCGGCCCGGCTCGACCTGACAAGGCTGCGTACTCTCGGCCCGGACGAGGAGGTGTCCGACCTGCTGCGCGGGCTCGTTCGCACCCCGGCACGCCGTGCGGCCGCGGGCGCGGGTACGGAACCGGCGGCCGCACCTGGCCTGGAGGACCGGCTCGCAGCGGCCGACGCGGGCGAACGACGGCGCATACTCCTCGACCTGGTGCGCGGCACCGTCGCGGCCGCGCTCGGCTTCGCCGACAGGAACGACGTCGTGCCGCAGCGCGGCTTCCTGGAACTGGGTCTCAACTCGCTGACCGCCGTGGAGGTGCGCAACCGCCTCGGCACGGCGACAGGAAGGCAGCTGCCCGTCACGGTCATGTTCGACTACCCCTCCGCGGACCAGCTCGCCGACTTCCTTGTCGAGCGGCTGGCGCCGCGCGACGTGCGGCCGGCGCCCGCCATCGTCCACGGCGACCTCGACCGGATCGAGGCCACGCTGGCCGCGGGTGACCTCAGCGAACAGGAACGCGGCGCCGTCACATCCCGACTTCAGGAACTCCTGGCCAAGTTCGAGCACGGCAGCGGTGGCGCCACGGACCGTTCCGCGCTCGCCGACCAGCTCGCCGACGCCAGCGACAACGACCTGTTCGACATCATCGACAAGGGCATCGGCGCGCCCTGACGGGAATGGCGGAAATACAGAAAAACGAAGAGTCGCCGGGGGAATTGCACCGCCATCCCCGGCGACCGGACATGAAGTGGTCCCGCGTGGCCTCCGGCATAGGGGTCCTCGCTACGGGGTGCTAGGGGTTGTTTGGGCAAACCGGGCCTCCATAGGCTCCCCGATTAGGGCCTGCGCTTGGGCTTTGAGCGCGACCACGTGAAGCGCCTGATCGTGTGCCGTGGGCTCCGACGGAGTCCACGGCACACGATTGCCCGTGGTCGGGCCGCATGCGCGGCCGATCGACGACGTGGCCCGGGGGGCGCAGGAAATGAAGGCAAACGATGTGCGACGGTGCGACGTTGCGTCGGACGGCGAGGCGTAATTCGTTGAATTCAGCGGTTTTCACGGCATGGCCGTACTCCCCATCGCGAAGGCCCGCGACGCCATGCGGCCGGAATTTCCGCCGACCGGTTCGCGGTCTGACCCCGGGCTCTGACCGGCAGCCCGGAACCCCGCCGGATACCTGTGCTCTCTTTCTCAAAGGTGGCGCCGAATGACGACGAACGAGCAAAAGCTCCGGGACTACCTCAAGCGGGTTGTCACTGACCTCCACGACGCACGTCAGCAGCTCCAGGACGTCCGGGAGGAACAGCAGGAGCCGATCGCCATCGTCGGGATGAGCTGCCGGTTCCCCGGCGACGTCGACTCACCGGAGAGCCTGTGGCGGATGCTCACCGCGGGCACCGATGCCATGACGCCGTTCCCGGACGACCGCGGCTGGGACCTGGCCGGGCTGTACGACCCCGACCCGGACCGCGCCGGCACCGCCTACGTCCGCGAAGGCGGTTTCGTCGGTGGCGCCGACCGGTTCGACCCCGCCTTTTTCGGCATCTCGCCGCGCGAGGCCCTCGCGATGGACGCGCAGCAGCGGCTGCTCCTCGAAACCACCTGGGAGGTCTTCGAGCGCGCGGGAATCGACCCCGCCTCCGTACGCGGCCGTGACATCGGCGTCTTCGCCGGTACCAACGGGCAGGACTACGCCTACGGCATCCAGGAGGCACCCGAGGGCGTCGACGGCTACCTCGGCACGGGAACCGCCGCGGCCGTGCTCTCCGGCCGCGTCGCCTACACCTTCGGCCTCGAGGGTCCGGCGGTGACGGTGGACACGGCCTGCTCGTCGTCCCTGGTGGCGCTGCACATGGCGGCGCAGGCACTGCGCCAGCGCGAGTGCTCCATGGCCCTCGCGGGCGGTGTCACGATCATGTCGACGCCCAACGTCTTCGTCGAGTTCAGCAAGCAGCGCGGCCTGTCCCCGGACGGCCGCTGCAAGGCGTTCGCGGACGGCGCGGACGGCACCGGCTGGGGCGAGGGCGTCGGCCTGCTCCTCGTCGAGCGGCTGTCGGACGCACTCCGCAACGGTCATGAGGTGCTCGCGGTCGTACGCGGCTCCGCGATCAACCAGGACGGCGCCAGCAGCGGCCTGACCGCCCCGAACGGCCCCTCGCAGCAGCGCGTCATCCGCCAGACCCTCGCCAACGCCCGCCTGTCCGCCTCCGACGTGGACGCGGTGGAGGCGCACGGCACCGGTACGACCCTCGGCGACCCCATCGAGGCCGAGGCACTGCTCGCCACCTATGGCCAGGAGCGCGGGACCGACCGTCCGCTGTGGCTCGGTTCGATCAAGTCCAACATCGGTCACACGCAGGCCGCCGCCGGCGTCGCGGGCATCATCAAGATGGTCATGGCGATACGCCACGGCCTGCTGCCCAGAACCCTCCACGTCGACACCCCGTCGTCCCACGTCGACTGGTCGTCGGGCACCGTGAAACTCCTGACGGAGGACGTCCGGTGGCCCGAGGCCGACCGCCCGCGCCGAGCGGGCGTCTCCTCGTTCGGCGTCAGCGGCACCAACGCCCACGTGATCCTGGAGCAGGCGCCCGCCCCGGACGCCGCGCCCGAGATCCCGTCCGGCGCTGAGCCGGCTGAGGGTGGTGTGGTGCCGTGGGTGCTGTCGGCGAGGTCGGAGGCCGCGCTCACGGCACAGGCGGTGCGGCTGCGGTCGGCGCTCGCTGACGACTGTTCGCCGCTTGACGTGGGGTTCTCTCTGGCGACGACGCGTGCGGCTTTGGAGCATCGCGCGGTTGTCGTGGGGGAGGACCGGGCGGAGTTGCTGCGTGGCTTGGACTCGGTGGCGCAAGGCGCGCCGGCCGCGGGTGTGGTGCGGGGCGTCGCCAGGGATGACTCGGGGCCGATGGCCGTGTTGTTCTCCGGGCAGGGGTCTCAACGGGCGGGTATGGGCCGGGAGTTGTACGAGGCCTATCCGGTGTTCGCGGAGGCGTTGGATGCGGTGTGTGCGGGGTTCGACCGGGTGCTGGAGCGGCCGCTGCGTGAGGTGATGTTCGAGGG
>NZ_VCHX02000046.1 GCF_005768555.2 Streptomyces sporangiiformans | reverse complement strand
GCGGTCGTGGCCGGGGGCGAAGCGGTCGTAAGCCACGACGTCGGCGCCCCGTGCCGCCAGCCGCCAGGCTGCCTGGCTGCCCATCGTGCCGGTACCGACGACGGCGACACGTCTCCTACTGGCCATGTGGTTCTCCTTGTCGCATGTGCCGGATGGTGGTGGGGGACAACTCAGGCCGCGGCGCGGTCGGCGGTCGAGATGAAGTCGATGGGCTGAGGCGAGCTGCCGTTCAGCGCCAGGTCTGCGGCGATGTCTCCATAGGCCGGGGAGAGCTTGAAGCCATGGCCGGAGAAACCGGCGAGCAGGATCATGTTCTCGTTGCCGGTCCCGGGCAGCGGACCGACCAGCGGGCGGCTGCTCTTGGTGTAGCCCTCCATATAGACGGACAGGCGGGTCGGGTCGGGGTGCAGGTCGGGCAGGTGGCGGCCGATCAGATCGCTGTAGATCTCCAGCTCCTCCGGCCGTACCGTCCGGTTCAGCTGGTTGGGGTCGCCCGCGGGCTTGTGCAAGGCCTGGGAGAGGCCGAGCTTGACCGACACTCCGTCCGGGGAGGGCAGGCCGTAGCAGTGGGTGGGTGATGTGCGGATGAAGGCGGGGCGCTCCTCGCCGAACCAGGCGTCGGTGGTGGGCACGAACCAGGCGCTGATCAGACGGCGGATCTCCACCTCCCACGGCAGGCCGGGCAGCAGGTCGTTGACCCAGGGGCCCGGGGTTACCACGGCCGCGTCGAAACGCTCGCTGCCGGCGTCGGTGCGGATCTCCACGCCGTTCGCGACGGGGACGATCTCGCGGACCGTGGTGTAGCGATGGATGACGGCACCCAGCTGCTCGGCCCGGCGGGCGGCGCTCTGAACGGTCAGTTCGGGGCGGATGAAGCCGGCGCGTCGATCGAGCACGACGGCGTCACCGTCTTCGAGCCGGTACTGAGGGAAACGTTTCGCCAAGGTCTCCGCGTCGAGCACCTCATGGTCGAGGTCATGCTCCGCGATGGACTCGAGGACCGTGGCCATCTGCTGTTCCTCGGTGGACCCCATGAGCAGACATCCGGTCAGTCGGCGCAACTCACGGCCGGTCTCCTGCTGCAGCTGCCCCCAGAGGGCGTCGGCGTGCCGGAGCAGCGGTACGTACCGGGTGTCCTCGAAGTGTGCGCTGCGGAAGACGCGGGTCTCGCCACCTGCGGCGCTGCGGTCGTGGCCAGGCGCGAACCGGTCGTAGCCGACGACCTCCGCGCCCCGGGCCGCCAGCCGCCAAGCGGCCTGGCTGCCCATCGTTCCCACACCGACCACGGCGACACGCTTCCTGGCAGCTGACACGGGGGTTTCCTTTCGTATCGCCGGGCCGCAAGCTGGGTCCCGAGCGTGAGGATGCTTGGTGGCGACTTGGAGGGGGCGCGCCCTTGGGGCCCCAACGCTCGCATTCGTCCCGGGTTCGGGGATCCACCCCCAGCCCTCGGACCCTTCCGTCATGCCACAATGTGGTACATCATGCTGGTATTCGACACAGAGTTGCAGCGGCTTAGGGGGAGTCAAGAGATCCAGCCGATGGCCGTGTGACTCGACCTCACCCCGCCCGTGACCTTGCTCGGTCGCTTCTTCTGGGTTCCCGGGGGCGGCTCTCGCTACAGGCCGACCACGGGGGCCAGTTGGGATCGGATGGTTCCGGCGTGGGGTTGAAGGGAGCCGTCGAAGGCGGCGGATCCGATGGTGAAGGCGTCGGCTCCGGCTGATGCGAGTGCCTGTATCTGGTCGGTGCTGGTGATGGAGCCGGCGATGACCAGGCGGCCGGTGGTGGCGGCGCGGGCGGCGCGGACCAGGTCGAGGGGGTCGGCATCGGTGGCGCGGTACGCGAGGAGGTCAATGCCGGCGCAGCCCGCAGCTTCTGCCCGTCGGCAGTCGTCGGCGATGCGGTCCGGGTTGCCGGCGAGGCGGGTGGGGTGCCCGAGGGGTTCTCCGGCGAAGGGCAGGTAGCCGATGGGCGTGCCCTGCAGGAGATCGAGGGTCTCCTTGATCCAGGTACCGCCCATCAGCCAGTCGATGCCGAGTTCGGTGGCTGTCCGTACGGAGGCAAGGGCCTGGTCCCGGTCGGTGCTGACGACTTCGAGGTAGGTGGTGGCGCCCATGTCCTTGATGCGGGCGTGGAGCTGGGCGAGGGTGTCGCGGTCGACGCCGATGTCTTTGAATCCGATGTGGGTGATGCCGAGGTCTTTGATGGTGTCGAGGACGTCGAGGCAGTCGGTGACGGTGCGGTCGTCGCGGGTGAGCATGAAGATGAAGTCCACGGTGTCCTTCGGCTTTCTGTTCCGGGGTGGTGTGAGTCGGTGGTCAGGGGCGGGCCGGTGCCCCTGAGGACAGGCGGTCGGCGTGGCGCAGGGCGGTGAGCAGGCTGGTGTGGTCGGCCGTGCCGAGGCCTGCGATGTCGAAGGCGGTGCCGTGGTCGACGCTGGTGCGGACGAAGGGCAGGCCGATGGTGATGTTGACGCCGTGTTCGATCCCGAGGTACTTGACGGGGATCAGGCCCTGGTCGTGGTACTGGGCGACCACGGCGTCGAAGGCTCCGGCGCGCGCTCGCATGAAGACGGTGTCGGCGGGCCAGGGTCCGCTGGCCTGGATGCCTTCGCTCTGTGCGGCCTGGATGGCGGGGGTGATGATGTCCAGGTCCTCGCGGCCGAACAGGCCGTTCTCCCCTGCGTGGGGGTTGAGGCCGGCGACGGCGATGCGCGGGGTGGGCAGGCCGCTGCGCTGGAGTGTGCGGTGGGTGAGGCGGATGATGTCGAGTTCGCGGGCGGTGGTGATCGCGTCGATCGCGGTACGGAGGGACTGGTGCACGGTGACCAGGACGGTCCGCAGTTCGTCGGTGGCCATCATCATCGCGTAGTCCTTGGTGTCGGACAGGTCGGCGAGGATCTCGGTGTGCCCGGGGTAGGGGACGCCGGACATGCGCAGTGCTTCCTTGTTGATCGGCGCGGTCACCAGAGCCCGTATCTCGTGGGCCATCGCGAGCTGGATACCGCGGCGGACGTACTGGAACGACGCTGCTCCGGCTCGGGCGTCGAGCGTGCCCCAGGACAGGTCGGCCGGGAGGCCGTTCTCGGCAAGGACGTCCACCGTGCCGGGCGCGAACTCCGCCTGATCGACGGATGAAATGGGGCGAAGGGTGAGGCCCGTTCCGGCGACCCGGTCGGTGCGGGCAAGGACGCCCATGTCACCGATGACGACAACCGGCACGGTGCGCCGGGAATCGGCACACGCTTTGAGGGTGATCTCGGGGCCGATTCCGCAGGGGTCGCCCATGGTGATGGCGATCGGGGTCATGTGTGCTCTCCAGAGGCGAGGGGATGTCGGATGAGGTGGCACAGGCGCAGGAGCATGGCGTCGTCACCGAAGCCGCCCGCCTTGATCAGCACGGGGAGGGGGAGCTGCCCGAGCAGCGTTCCGCGGGCGACGCCGGGTTCGGGTTCGTCGAGCAGGCCGATGCCCGTGGCACCGAGGGTCTGGAGCACGGTCGCGGCCGTTTCTCCCCCGGTGACGATGAGAGCGTCGACCGTGTGCTCTTCGGTGAGAGCCTGGACGACTGCTGCCAGAGAGCGGGCGAGTGCTTGCGCGGTCTGTGGCGGGTGGCGTTCGTCGGGTGTGTGGAGGGTGAGGACGGGGGCCGTCAGGCCGCGTAGCGTCTCCACCGCCGTGGCCGGATCGCCGCTGACGGTGATCCCTTGGACATCCGTCCGGGCGCGGAGCGCGGCTAGCTGCCGCCGGGTCGCCGGGTTGGCACTGCCGACGACGATCAGTGGGCGTCGGGCGGGCGCAGGCACCGAAGTAGCGCTGCCAGCAGCGCGTGCGCACCTTCGGGCCAGGGCGGCCGCCAGCCCCGGGGAGCCGACCCACAGCACGTCGTCGAGGCGCGGCACCGCTGCCACCAGGCGGTCGAGGTCGTCATCATCCGCTGCGGAGTAGACGATCAGGTCACCGTTGTCGATCAGTTCGGGCAGCTCGGCCGCCCGGCCCGGCCCTGCCGGAACGGCCTCCGGGAACAGCGTCGCGAGGTCCGAGCACCGCGCGGGGTGTACCGGGTCGCGTGCGAAGTCACTCTCGTGGACCGGTACGCCCCGCACGTACTGGACTCCCTCCACCGTCACCCTGCCCTCCGCCGGGAAGGCCGGGGCGATGATGGCGGCTCTCCGCCGCGATCCCGCCCACGCAGCCCGGACCTCGACCGCGACATGACCGCGCAGGGTGGAATCCACCGTTTTCAAGAGCAGCTCGGAGTCGGCGAACAGGCGCGCCGCCCGCCACGTACACAGAGCGGCGGCCTCCTCGTCCCGTACGCGGCTTCCAAGGTCGACCGCGGTCACGCCCGTGGCGTACTGCGGCACCGCTGCCGGGGTGGAGAGCAGGATCCGGGCGTCGTGGCCGGCCCGGCGGAAGGGTGCGGCGCCGTCCCCGGCGCTGGTGAGGTCATCCGCCAGGATGGCGATGGCCGACCGCTCGTCGTTGCGGAATGTCATGCCCCACCTCTCCATTGGTCAGCAATTTTCTGTGACTGGATCAATAGTCAGGCAGCCAAAAGAGCTGGACAAGCGATTCATTCTCACAAGACCTGTGAGTAAAATTCACGTATGCGATGGTCGGGTCTGCCTCCTCTGAATACTCTGCTGCCCTTCGAAGCGACCGTCCGGCACGCGAGCATGACCGCGGCGGCGCAGGAGCTGCACGTCACGCACGGCGCGGTGAGCCGACAGGTCCAGAACCTGGAGCGGTCCCTTGGGACATCACTGTTCGAGCGGCAGACACGCGCCTTGCGCCCGACCCCGCAGGCGCGCCAGCTCGCGGCCATCGTCAGAGACGCACTTGATCAGATCGATGCGGCCGCCCGGCAGATCTCACAGCACACACCCGCAGGACCGCTCACCCTCTCGTGCGAGCCCACACTCCTGATGCGGTGGCTCATTCCCCGGCTGCCCGACCTGGCCGTGAACGTGCCGGACGTCACCGTCCACCTGTCCGCAGGCGGCGGCCCCGTCTTCTTCGAGCGGGACAACATCGACCTCGCGATCCGCCGGGACGACTTCCCGTTTCCCGAAGAGGTGAGCCGGACCCGCTTGTTCGCGGAGAGGATCGGACCCGTCTGCCGGCCCGATCTCGCGGCCCGCCTGACCGGCGCCGCCGACCTGACGGGGGCAGCCCTTCTGCACACCAGCACGCGGCCGCAGGCGTGGGACGACTGGCGACGCATCACCGGCATGAAAGCAGAGCCCGCCTCCCAGCAGACCCTGGAGCACTTCTACCTGACCCTCCAGGCCGCCGCGGCCGGCGTCGGGATCGCGATCGCCCCGTATGCCGTCGTCCGCGACGACCTGGAGCGGGGCCAACTCGTCGCACCCTTCGGTTTCGTCCCCGACGGCACCAGCTACCACCTCCTCAGCCGCCAACCACCCGAACAAGACGGACGTGTCCGCCAACTGACGGCATGGCTGCGGGCCAAGACGAGCCAGCTCGAAAACGAATCCGAACAGGTGTGACCGCTGGGTTCATCGGACCTTCGTTGCTTGGCGTCCCGTCTAGTTGCTGGCGCAGTTAGTTCGGAGAAGGCATGTGAGGTATGAGGCCGTTTCCCTACGTGCCTAACGGCTATCCGATGGGTCGTCAGGCACGTTGGCCACGTGAGGGAAGTCCCGGTTATTGCGGGTTCGGTGCGACGGCCTGAGCCAGGTCTGCGGCGAGATCCCGCTTCTCCCGGCGCCACTTTGCGCAATCGGCCTCCCAGTCGGCCCGGGTGCGCTGGAGCGCTTGGTGAACGCGCTCGGCCGGCACTCCGAAGATGGCCTCGTGTGCCGGATTCCCGTGCTCGTACGGCCCGTAGACCGGGGGCCTACTCACGCCGTTGACCACGCGCTGGGCCATGGGGCGGGTGGTGGCCTGCAGCGAGCGCTACCCGAAGCTGCTGCTGGGGCAGGAAACCACCCCCGACGGGGATGCGTTCGCCGGGGGTGGTTTCCTGCTCGTTCCGGCCGCGTACGTCGGCACGTCGATGAGCGCGCCGCGGTGAGGCCGTTTCACATGTTCATCGGGAGGATCTGTGCGTTCGGCGCTGATATGGCTCGTACGGCTGTGCTCGCTCGCGGCGTCGGTCGCGGCCGGCGTCGCCTGCATGTGGCTGTTGGGGGCCACCGCCATGGCCCGGCCCTGGCACGAACCCTTCGTGTGGGGTGCCGTCGCCGTAGGGTGTGCGGTGGTGCGGGTTGTGGCGCTGTGGGTGCTGCGCGGCGAGCCCAAGGACGACGGGTTCACGGACGAGTTCTGGATCAAGCTTCGCACCGGTGCCCTCTGGGTCCTCGTCGCGTTCTCCTCCGCCGTTTTCGCCGTCGCTCTCCTTACCTCGTCCAACGCGGGCGACAACCTCGACGCCCTGCGAGACGCGGGCGCGGAGGTGAGCACCGCGGCGGTCGTGGAACGGCAGTCGACACGACAGGAGTTGAGCGACGGCGTCGTGAAGGGATACGCGTCCCGGCCCGTGGTCTCCGTGCCCGGCGGTGCCGAACGGCTCACCGTGCGCGGTGCTTTCACGCACGACAAGCCCGGCAAAGGAACCGAGGTCGACGTCCTGTGGGCCCGGTCCGACCCCGGTCTCGGCGGTTACGTCAATGAGAGCAAGGACCTGCCCACGCTCGCCGAGAACCGCTGGAAGGCCTTCCAGGACGACGAGTTGGGCATGGGCTCGTTGATCGCCTTCATCGTCGTCGCGCTCATCGGCGCGATCCTGACCCCGGTGTTCGCCCTCGTGCCCGACGCCGACGACCTTCAGGAGGTGGCCTGGTCGGCGCCGTTCCAGACCGTGCGCACGGCGCTGACCGTGCTGGTGTTCTGGGGCTGGAGTCCCCTGATGCTGGGGAGTCAGCCGAGCCTTCCGCAGATGCTCGTCGCCGTCGGCAGCTTCTGCCTCGTCCTGCTGGGGTACGTCGCCACCTCGCTCCGCGGCTTCGGCTGACCTACGACGACGCCCTCTCGAATGAGGCGAGCCCACCAGTACCACGCCGAAGACATGAGTCTCACGTGCCGCCGGCTACTTGCCTCACGTGCCAGAAGCGCAGTAACCCATGTTGAGCTGCAAAGAAGACTTGACAACCCTAGATAACGACATTCCCACTCGCCTTACATGAGATCCTCGCGCTCCACGCTGGGGGGACGACCCACCCCCACACCCCGTCCCGATCTCAAACCGAGGTGAAGTTATTGATCTCGTTCGTGGTCCACGGCTGACCGCGGATGGTGACAGTTTTGGCAGCCGGGGCCTTACGGGACGCGTCGCGCCGATGCAGTTCAGCTGGGGATGGTCACCAGTACACGACCTCGGCCGCCGGCGTCGACACGGTCGTGGGCTTGGGCGATCTTTTCCAGCGGGTACAGGTCGCCGATGGCGACGGTCAGCATGCCGACCGCGGCTGCGCCGGTGAGGTCGCGCACCGCCTGCCGTTTCGCCGCAACGGGGAAGTCGTCGCTGCCGATCATGCGCAGCGTGACGTTGTTGAACAGCAGGGGCCAGAAGGGAAGTCGGGGCCGATCGTCCCTGGTGGCGTAGGCAGCGATAACCGCGCCGTTCTCGACGACGGCGTTGTCCAGGTCCGCGTTGTCGGACAGGGCCACTTCGACGATTCGGTGCACCCCGTTGGGAGCGTGCGCGCGGATCGCGGAGACGGGGTCGTCCGCGTCGAGCGCCACGGCGTGGGTGACCACGGCGGGGTCGACGCGGTCCAGGTCGCTGCCGTGCCGCACGGTCCCGATCACCGTCGCGCCGCCCCACCGGGCGAGCTGCGCGGCCAGGGAGCCGACGCCGCCGAGCACCCCGTGCACGAGCACGAGGTGTCCGTCGACGGGGCCGTCACTGAACACGGTGCGGTGGGCGGTGATCCCGGGGATGCCCAGGCTGGCGCCGAGTTCGTCGCTGAGGTGGTCGGGCAGCGTGACGGCCAGATCCGCGGGTACGACAGTGAACTGGGCGGCGGTGCCGGAGGGGCGGTAGGACTGGGCGCCGTACACCCAGACCCGCTGTCCGACGCGGCGGGCGTCGACCCCGTCGCCCACGGCGTCGATGACCCCGGCGGCGTCGCTGTGCGGGATCACCCGCGGGTGCGGCATCGAGGAGCCGAGCCAGCCGCGCCGCTTCTTGGTGTCGCCGGGATTGACGCCCGAAACGTTGACGCGGACGCGGACCTCGCCCGGGCCGGGGGTGGGGTCGGGCAGGTCGCCAACGTGCAGGACATCGGCGGCAGGGCCCTGTTCGTCGTACCAGGAGGCAAGCATGGATGGGTACCTCCGTGGGCCGTCAGCTTGCAGGTTCGTCGAGCGGGAAGGAAGCGTTCTCGGTGGGCTCGCCGCCATCCAGAACCCTGTGCAGCCAGGCGCGTTCGGCGCTGCTGATGGCGCGGGCGGTGAGCAGCATGCCGCGCCGGTAGGGGTCCGGGACCTCCTCGGCTCGCAGCGGCCTGTCACCGTCGTAGAAGAAACTCGCCGGCTCCTCCAGGAACTCAAGCCGTCTGCGCAGCACCGCGTGCTGTTCGGACACGTCGGGCAGGTGGGAGAGGAACGCCAGGACGGTGAAGAAGCGGGTGAAGTCGGTGATCTCGTGGTCGGCCGGCTTGCGCAGCCGATTCAGCAGCTCAGTGCGCCCGGCGTCGGTCAGGCTCAGTACGTACCTCGCTGCGCCCGCACCCGGGTCGGCGCACCGCTCCAGCAGGCCCGCCTTGGCGAGGCGGCTGATCGCCGGATACAGGCTGCCGTCGCTGACCGGCCGCGTGTACCCGGTCAACTGCGAGACCCGGCGGCGTAGCTCGTGTCCGGGCAGGGAGCCCTCGGCCAGGAAGCCCAGTATCGCTAGTTCCAGCATGCCCCCAGTATCCCACAACCACATCGAATCGATGTATACATCGATTCGATGTTAGCGTGGAAGCCGGATCGCCACCGACCACCCTGAAAGGTAGAGAATGATGCCGCCGGAACCTGTCGAGTCAGTAATGAACCGCTTCGTCGAGTTCATCAACACGGCCAACGAGGACCTTGCCCGCGAGGTCATTTCTCCCGACGCAGTGTTTCACGCACCGAGTCACCCGAAACCGCTTCGAGGCCCCGAGGGCTACATGGAAGTCATCGGGATGATGCGCAGCGGACTCCCGGACGTCCAATGGACCCTGGAAGAGATGGTCAGGGAAGGCGACACGGGGGCTGCGCGATTCACCATGCGCGGCACGCACGAGGGCGAATTCTTCGGGATCCCTGCGAGCGGCAACAAGGTCTCGGTGCAGGCCATGAACTTCTACTACCTGGCCCACGGCCGGATCGTCGGCGAACGAGGCCAGCCCGACCTCCTCGGAGTCATGCAGCAGATCGGTGCCGTACCGGCGCCGTGAAGCAGGTGTGGAGCGCATACCTTCGGCGCGGCTGCCTGCCTCGGAAGGAGGGAGGGGTCCTGTTGGGTGGCAAGCAATCGGCTCCGGCGGTGACCAGGCCGACATGGTCGATGTCTTCCAGCACGCTCGGGTGGTGGTGAGCAGCGCCGCTCGTACAGCTCAGCTGCTAGTTCAGAGAACGCACATGAAGTGAACCGTGTACGGGCCAAGTTGGCGTTATACGTGGCAGATGTGCCCCCCTCGGTGCCGCGTAAGGACCAGCCGGCCAAGGGCGACTGCTACCTGCGGGGACTGATGTTGGACGGTCGCCGCAAGTCGATCCAGGCCATGGCTGCTCGGCTGCAGGACGGCAACGAGCAGTACCTGCAGCAGTTCGTGAACCAGTCCACCTGGGATCCGGTGCCGGTGCAGCGTCGGATCTGCGAACGGATGCTGCCGCTCATCGCCCCGACGGCCTGGGTGATCGATGACGTGTCGGTACCCAAGGACGGAAGAATGTCGGTTGCCGTGGCCCCGCAGTACTGCGGGGCCTTGGGCAAGCGCGCCAACTGCCAGGTCGCGGTCAGCGTCCACGCCGCCACCGACACTGCCTCCTGCCCGCTGCAGTGGCGGCTGCTCCTGCCACGGGCTGTCCAACCTGCCGGCTGACACCCCGATCGCCGATCTGGTCCGGCTGGCCAGGGTCCGCTGGTGCATCGAGCACGACTACCGCGAACTCAAGCACAACCTGGGCCTGGACCACTTCGAAGGCCGTTCCTGGCCCGGCTGGCGCCACCACGTCACCCTCGTGACCGCCGCCCCCGCGTTCCTTACCGAGCAGCGTCTGGCCCCAAAAGCACCCGAGCCGGACTCACTCTCTACCAGATCCTCGATGCCCTCCAGGACACCTTGAGGTGCTGGACCGGCATCTGCAGCACCTGCCAACAGCCTCTGCCCAGCAGGCCACAGACGGCCTCAAGATCGAGAAAGACCTAACGGAGTCCTACTAGCGTCTGACTCCTGGCGTCACCTGAACCGCATGCAGGGCTGGGCCGGCTCCGAGCTGCCGAGGGCCAGGGCACGGTAGTCCTTGGGCGGCATGCCGTACGTGGCGCGAAACGATCGGGTGAAGTCTGCGGCGGTCCAGGCGCTGTCGGCGGATCCAGGCCGCGATCGTGTGGTCTTCTTGCCGGAAGTCCCGACCGCAGCCACGTCATCGCGCCTCATCCTTCTCCCCTTCCCCGTTGTCCCGCGCTCGTATTGACGAGAGCCCACCCCTCGTCGAGTCTCGTGTGGGAGCGCTCCCGCAAGTCCTTGGCGACCGTTGCGAACCAGGAGTGAACCCATGAGACGTATCTCAACAGGCCTGGCTGCCCTAGTGGTTGGCCTGGCCTCTTTGCTGAGCGCGGCGACTGCCGGCGCTGCGGACGCGGAGGATTCCGAACGGCACAGACCCGGCCTGTACGTCCCCGACGCGAACCCGGCGGCATACCGCCAGGCCTTCGAGCTCGGGCGTGCGGGCCGACTCCGCGACGCGGCGGGCATCCTGGCCATGGCGCACACACCGCAGGCCGTCTGGTACGGCGACCAGACGCCGCGCGAGGTCGAGCGGCAGATCCGCGCGGTGGCGCGCGACGCGGACCGGGGCGACACACTCCCGGTCTTCGCGCTCTACAACGTGCCCGGCCGCGACTGCTCCAACTACTCGGCAGGCGGGGCCGCCAACACGGCCGAGTACAAGGCGTGGATCGACGCGATCGCGCGCGGCATCGGCAGCCGTGACGCGCTGGTCGTCCTCGAACCCGACTCCCTCGCCCTGCTCCCCGCCGACTGCGGCCAGGACGACGCCCAGGGAACGCTGACCGCGGCGCGCTACACCGAGGTCAACTATGCGGTGGACCAGCTGGAACCGCTGCGCGGCACCCGGGTGTACCTGGACACCGGCCACCCCGGCTGGCACTCGGTCAACTCGATCGTCCCCCGCCTCCTCAAGGGCGGCGTCGCCCGCGCGTCGGGCTTCTACACGAACACGTCCAACTACCAGACCGACGACGCCAACTCCTGGTACGGCAAGCTGATCTCGTCGTGCGTCGCCTACGTCGACGGAGGCGGTGACGCGGCCGCCTGCCCCAACCAGTGGTGGCCACGTGCCGACGCGCGGGCCTGGCTCGACGAGAACGTACAGGTGCCGGCCTCCCGTATGAAGCACTTCGTCACCGACTCCAGCCGCAACGGCCGGGGCCCCTGGACGCCGCCCCCGGGCAAGTACACGGACCCACAGGACTGGTGCAACCCGCCCGACCGCGGACTCGGCGCGCGCCCCACTCTCCGCACGGGCGATCCGCTCCAGGACGCGAGGCTCTGGATCAAGATCCCCGGTGAGTCGGACGGGCTGTGCCTGCGGGGCACGGAGGGACCGGAGGATCCGGAACGCGGGATGGTCGACCCGAAGGCGGGGGACTGGTTCCCCGAACAGGCCCTGGAACTGGTGCGGTTCGCCAATCCGCCCATCCTGGGCAGAGGCTGACGGCGCCTCCGGGAACTTGCCGGGGCGGCCCCGCCTGCGAGCGCGTGAGGCGTGCGCAACGCCGCTCCGCAGCCTTTGAGTGAACGGTTCAGGCCGCCCCGGCGTTGTGCTCTGCCGGGGCGGCCTGCCCCTTGCGATCAATTCATCGCGGCGGGGCCACAACGACTCCCGGCGCTCGGGATCTTCAGCTCCGTGAGGTAGTCATCAACGACGTCGCGTGTGCAGTCACTGCGGCCGTAGACGCTGTGTCCCGCGCCCTCGTAGGGCAGCAGGCCCGTCGTCCTGCGGGTCTGCCGGTGCACATTGGTCGCCCACGCGTAGTTGTTCGCCGGGTCGTGCAGCGAATGCAGCATGAGGATCTTGGGTGCCTCGGTGATGCGCAGACGGTGCTGCGGGTTGTTCACCTCGTTCGGCCAGCCGACGCAGCCGGCCACCGCGGGGTGGGTACGTGGTGCGCCGCGCATGTGCGGTGCGGCCCGTAGTTCTGCTTTGGTCAGGCCGGCGAATTCGCGGTAGTCCTTCGGCCGGAATCGCCAGTCCTGGCAGAACACCGCGTGGAAGGGATACGCGGTCGTCTGCTGCACCGCTCCCTGCGACGTCTCCGGTCGAGGTTGCTGGGGTTGCTGAGATGGCGGCCGCGCCTTCGGTTCCTGTGCGTCCAGCTCCGCCACATATGTGGCCAGCTCGTCCCAGTCCGGGCCGTAGAAGTACTCCTTGAAGGCGGCAAACGCGATCGCGTTCGCGGTGAGAACCTGGTCCGGGTTCTCGGGATCGCGTATCTCCCCCCGGTCCGCCCTGGCGAGCAGGTTGTCCCATATGGCGGTGACGTCACGGCCGTGCAGCGCGCAGGAGCTGGTGGACTTACACCACTTCACGAACTGGTGGAACGAGTCCTCCGCTGTGGCCGCCGAGGAGACGAGGAACTCGCGGGCGCCCAGGCTGTGGTCGATGTTCGCGGTGAGGGCCATGGTCCGGATCCGGTCGCCGTACTCTTCCGCGTACTGCTCGCCGATCAGCGTGCCGTAGGAGTGGCCGAAGTAGTTGATCTTCTTCTCGCCCAGAGATCTGCGCAGCGCTTCCATGTCCCGGACGACGCTCAAGGTGTCGGCGTGGTCGAAGACCGGACCGCTGTGCCGTCGGCAGTCCTCGCGCAACGTGCGGTTGTACTCGGCGAGTTGATCGAACTCCGCCTGGTTGCGGGGGTACGCCGACGGCCGTTGGTTCAGCAACTCCTGCGAGCACCTCACCGGTTGGCTACCTCCGACGCCCCGTGGATCGAACCCGACGATGTCGAACTTCTCCTGAACGTCCGCGCTGAAGTGGGACGGGGCACGCCGTACGGCGAAGTCCACACCCGAATCGCCCGGTCCACCCGGGTTGACCAGCAGCACGCCGACCCGGCGATCCGGATCGGTCGCCTTGCGACGGGCCACTGCGAGATCAAACTTTTCGCCCGACGGGCGTGCCCAGTCGACGGGCAGGCGCAGGGTCCCGCATTCCGCTGCGGCGTCCCGGGGGCACGGTTTCCAGTCGATGGCTTCTCGTGTCGTCAGGCTTCTGCCAGGAGGGTCCGCAGCTGCCGCCTCGACGCCCGGCGTCAACGCTCCGGCGAGTACTCCAGCGGCGAGCACTCCGGTGAGCGCCCTGAAGAGTAACTGCATGAAGTCCCTTCCGAGGGTCCTACGAAAACGATCACGGGGGGTGGCCCCCGGTGAACGTGGCAGTGAGCCGACCGGGGTCACAACCGCGCAAGACAGGAATCAGGGAAGGGACCGGGACATGGTCAGGGTCGTCCTCAGGGGGCGCCGCAGGGGGTTGATCCCAGCGTCCTGAGTTTTTCCCGCACTTGGTGCGGCTCCGACGACGGTGTTGGTGGCCGGGCTTGTCTCTACCCTTGTTCACCACCTCCACCCCTGCCGGCAGCACCGCCTCGCAGGTCACACCACGGAATTCAGGCGTTCGCGCTGATCGGCGGTCAACTCCAATGACACCCCCGCCACCGCCTCGTCCAGCTGCTCGACCGTGCTGACGCCGACGATCGGCGTGGCAGCCGGGTTCCCTCCAGTCAGCCACGCCAACACCACCCGGTTGCGGTTCGTGCCGGTCTCTGTGGCGATCTTGTCGAGCACCGCGAGGCGGCGGGCGGTGCCGGGGTGGTCGTACTCCGCGGGCAGAGGCTTGTCCGCGCGGGTGTAGCTGCCGCTAAGCAGCGGCGTGTACGCCCACAGAGCCATGTCCGGATGGTGCTCCAGGTAGTGGAGCACCTCGTCGGTGACCGCACCGAACCGGTGCACCACGGTGGGCCGGGTCGCGGGGCGCGGTTGCAGGTACGTGTGGTGCTGCTGCACCGCGGTGAAGCCGGCACTGCGGTGGGCCCGCGCGATCTGCCGTGCCCGCTCGATCTGCCAGACGGGGTAGTTGGAGCAGCCGAAGCGGCCGACCGTACCCGCGGACACGAGCTCGTCGAAGGCGGCGACCGTCTCTTCCAGCGGTGTGGCCGGATCGGGCTTGTGGGCCCAGAACAGCTCGACGTGGTCCGTACCCAGTCGTCGGAGACTGCCCTCGATCCCGCTCTTGACGGCCTCGGCCGAGAGGCCCTCGGCCGTCTCCGGGAATCGTCCGGCCACGGTCGGCTCGCAGCCCACCTTGGTACTGATCCTGACGCGGTCACGGACGCCCGGGCGGCTTGCCAGCCAGCGCCCGAGCAACGTCTCGCTCTGCCCGCCGAAGCCGGTCGGGTCGTCCCAGAACGCGTAGCAGTTGGCGGTGTCGATCCAGACGCCTCCGGCGTCCACGAAGCGGTCCAGGAGCTCGAACGATCGGCGCTCGTCCTGAGCCGTGCCGAACAGCATGGCCCCAAGAGCCAGGTTCTCCATCATGTCCCTCACGCTAGGCGGATTCGGATCGGCGGTACGCTCCAATCTTGTGGCTGTTTTCCAGACCAATCTCGCGTGGGCGACGCTGCTGGATGTCGGTCCTCCGGATGACGGGCCGCACCGCCTGCACGATCGCCTGGCTCACGCGCTGCGCACCGCGATCCGGAACGGCCGGCTGGCGGAGGGCGCCGCCGTGCCACCGAGCCGAGCGCTCGCCGAGGAGCTCGGCTGCTCCCGTTGGGTCGTGACGGAGGCGTACGGGCAGCTCATCGCGGAGGGTTACCTCTCCGCCCGGGTGGGTTCCGCCACGCGTGTCTCGTGGTCACCGGACACCGCGCCGCCGCGGCCTCGCGCGCAGCGCACACCACCACGGCCACCGATCCGGTACGACCTCGCACCCGGCCTGCCCGATCTGCGGGCGTTTCCCCGCCGCCGCTGGGCGGACGCCGTCCGGGCGGTCACCGGCTCGGCCGTCCACTACGACCTCGGCCTGCCCGACCCCGCCGGGCACGCGGTGCTGCGTACCACCGTCGCGCAGTACCTGCGGCGCTCACGCGGCGCGGACGCGCACACCGCGTCCGTGTCCGTGTGCGCGGGCGTCACCGACGGTCTGGTACGCACGTGCCGGGCGCTGCGCGCCGAGGGGCTCGCCGACCTGGCCGTGGAACACCCGGGCTGGGGGCGGCTGCGGGACGCAGCGACGAGCGCCGGCCTACGCGTACACCCGGTGCCCGTGGACCACGACGGCCTCCACGTCGACGACCTCGCGCGTACGCCGGCCCGGGCCGTCGTCGTCGGCGCGGCACACCAGTTTCCCACCGGCACGGTGCTGTCCCCGGCACGCCGGGCACGTCTGGTGCGCTGGGCCCGCGAGGTGCACGGCTTCGTCATCGAAGACGACTACGACGCCGAGTTCCGCTACGACCACCACCCCGTCGCCGTCATGCAGGGGATGGACCCGAGCCGGGTCTTCCTCCTCGGCTCGGTCAGCAAGACGCTGTCGCCGGCCCTCGGCCTGGGCTGGCTGGTCGCGCCTGCCACGATGTCCCCGGCGCTCCGGGCAGCGAACCTCGTCGCCGCCGCGCCACCGGTACTGGACCAACTCGCGCTCGCCACCTTCATCGACCGCGGATGGTACGACGCCCACCTGCGCGCGGCGCGGCGGCGGTTCCGCTCCCGCCGCGACCTGCTGATCCGGACGCTCGGCGCCCAGGTGCCGGAGGGCCGGGTCTCCGGCACCGCCGCCGGGCTGCACATCCTGCTCCACCTACCGGTCGGCGCCGACACCCGCGGGGCGGTCCGGGCTGCGGCCGCAGCCGGGCTGCACCTGGCGGACCTCGACGACTATCGCGTGCATCGGCCGGCGGAACCCACTCTCGTCCTCGGGTACGGCAACATCAGCGACACGGAGATCCCCCCGGCCGTCGCGCTCCTGCGCGAAGCGTTGCGTTCACCGACGGCCCCGCCACCAACGCGTACAGCACAGCTGAGTCATGACGATCGCTGACGCGGGGTTCATGCCCGGCATCGAGCTGTCCCAGGTCCTGTAAGAAGTGGCGGTGCGACCGCTCCTCGGAGACGTTCCGTCCGTGCTTCAAGAGCAGTTTCGTCGGTGCTCCTCTCGGGGGCCGAGGCCGGTGGGCGCGATCTCGCGCGAAAGCCAAGCGTCGGGCCTTGGACCGCAGCACCAGACGACCACCGCCATCGCCCGGATGGGCCTCGCGCTCATCCCGGCTGCCGGGAGGGCACTTCAAGACCGGTCCTCGAGGATGTCGTGGGCCTTGCGGGTCGCGTCGCGGTTCCAGCGGCGCTGTTCCTCCAGCTTCGTCCGGTTCTTGGGGATGAGCTGGTTCTGGATGCGTACGTCGATGGCGTGCACGGTGCGGACGTAGCCGGTCTTCTGCTTGCAGCGGGCGTCGGCGATCGCGGTCTTCCTCTCGGGGGCGGTCGGCTCGTCGGGGGCGTACTGCGGATCGGCCAGCCGTCTCTGCAGCTCCGGGGTATCGCGGTCGCGGCCGGTCTCGGCATCCTTGGGTGTGGCGTAGTGGTAGCCCGCTTTCCGCATACAGACCGACCACGCCTTGTCCGCCTTCTTCCAGGCGAGGTCCCGCATCCCCTGTCGGAGGCTCTTGGTCTCCAGGTTCAGGATCGGATCCTTCCGGTCCTGGCGGTTCGACCCGAAGACCGTGCGGTCCGCGTCGCCGAGACAGCCGCGTTTCGGGATCCGGTGGCCGTGAACGGTCTTCGGATCGTCCCCGACGAACTCGCCGGTGAGCGCGAGGTGTTCGGAGAGGGTCCACTTCTTCTCCGGGTAGAGGCGCTCGTACTCGGCCTGCGCCCCCTGATAGCCGTACCGCGCGGCCTCCTCGGGGTCCTGGACGCCGTAGCGGAAGTTGTCCGAGGAGTACGCGACGACCATCAACACGCCCGAGCCGGCGGGGCGTTTGGGCCACGCGGGTGGGGGGTCGATGTCGAGGTCCTTCAGGCTGTCGAACCCGAGGCGGACCATGCACTCCCTGGCGAGCGTCCACCGGGCCCTGCCGACCGCAAGGCCGTCGTCGTCGGGCATGTCATACGCCGCCAGCGGCTGGAACCTCGGGTCGTCCGACGAGGTGGGCCGCGCGTGGGACGCGGGCGGCTCGGTCTGCTGCCCACACGCCGCGAGGGCGAGGCCTGAGGCGAGGACCAGTAAGAGGGGGACGTCTCTGCGCATCGGGCCACCTCATCAGGGCCCGGCGTACCCGACAGTGGCGGAGGCCATAGTTCCGCGTCACAGCCGGGTCACAGGTCCGACAACGATCACCGACCACCGATCACCGATCACCGATCACGATCTACGACCGCTGTGACTGCGGGCTCAGCTCTGGAAGAGGTCGATGCGGTTGCCGCTGGGGTCGGTCAGGCAGGAGGAGCGTGGCTTCCAGGGCCGGTCGACAGGAGCCTCGACCTCGGTGGCGCCTGCGTCGAGGGCCCGTTGGTGCACCGTGTCGAGATCGGCGACCAGGAGGCCGAACCGTGAGGGGCCCGCGGGGCCGGGGTGGTCGGGCTCGTGCGCGACGGTCAGCAGGAAGAATTCCTCACCGGGCCAGGTCCCGATCTGGAAGGAGAAGATCTCCTCGTTGAACTCCGCCGCGAACACGTGTCCGTAGAAGGCCCGCGCTTCGTTCAGATCGCGGACGTTGATGGTCACCTGGACGATGCGCGGGCTGGTCACCTGGGGCACAGCGACTCCATGTTCGATGAAGTGATCCACGGTGTGGACCATGCGGGACAGGGTGTGAGCACGTTCTGCCAGCTCCTGGCGGTGGCGGGCGAGGACGGCCTGGCCGGCGACGGGGTCCGGGGCGTTCAGGAGCCGGCGGATCTCGTTGAGTGGCAGGTCGACCTTGCGCAGGGCGCCGATCAGCCGGGCGCGTTGGACCTGGTCCGGTCGGTAGCGGCGGTAGCCGGTGTCAGGGTCGACCGCGGCTGGAGGCAGGAGGTCGACCTCGTCGTAGTGCCGCAGGGCGTGGAGGGACAGGCCGCTGAGAAGCGCGAAGCTGCCGATGCTCAGGAGGTTGTCGTTGCTCACTGCAACAGCATCGGGTTTCGGGTTGCCCGAGAGTCAACCGCCACCGGCGGACCGCGCCTCGCCGAACACGTTCATGGCGGACGGAAACCCAACGCCCCGAAGCCGACGCCCGTGATCTACTCCGGACATGCCGTTGCTGCTGCTGGATCTCGACAACACTCTGGTCGACCGCGATGCGGCCTTCCGCGCCGCCGTCGTTGCCTTCCTTGCCGAGTACGGCCTGCCCGACGCCGACGTCGGGTGGGTGATGACCGTCGACGCCGGCGGCTACACCGCCCGTCACGAGGTCGCCGCAGCCCTGACCGACCGATACGGGGACGTTGCGCCGACCGCCGCCATCCGTGCCCTGCTCGACCACGGTGCCGCAGATCGCGTCGTCCTGGCGCGGTCCTCCCGCGAGGCGCTGGGCACAGCACAGGCGGTCGGCTGGACCTGCGTGATCGTCACCAACGGCCGTACGGCCCAACAGGAAGCGAAGATTCGTCACACCGGACTTGACCAGCTCGTACAGGGCTGGGTCATCTCCGAAGCCATCGGCCACAAGAAACCGGAACCAGAGATCTTCCGGGCGGCGGCGGAAACCGTCGGCGCCTCCCTCTGTGGCGCGTGGGTCATCGGCGATGCTCCACATGCCGACATCGCCGGCGCCAACGCGCTCGGACTTCGAAGCGTGTGGGTGTCGGACGGCCGACGGTGGACCGAGGACTCCTGCCGGCCCACCCATATCGCTGACGACGTCGCCTCTGCGATCAGCCACGCCATCAGCACGCCGGGACAAGGCGCCGCCGACCCGGCCCCGTTGGAGCCGCGCAGCGGGTTTCGCTCCTGAGGCGACTACGCCGGCGCCGCGCGGGCGACCAACGGGACCCCGCCCTCTGGAAGGAACACGACAAACTCCTGAGCACCGTGAACCACACGTGCCAGACCCAGCCGGCCGCCCCCGCGCACCACGGGTGTGAGCAGTTCACCACCCTCGACGATCCGATGGAGCTCCGCGTAACTCCGCACGACCTGTTGCGTCGGCCCGTTGATCCAGAGCCGTACGTCGGCGCCCTGGCGGAGTGCCGCGAGCAGCTCGTCCCGCAGGCCGGTCGGCGCCGCGTGTTCAAGCCGCCCGTGAAGGAGTTCCTGGACTCCCGGTTCGGCAGGCGCGTCGGCCGCCCTCGTCCTGCACTCCGGACACGCCTCGGCCTTCCTGGCGGAGAACAGGTGCCGATACACGGTCACTTGATCCCGTGGGATGCCGCAGAGCGTGGCGCTCCCCGCCAACGCGTGCTCCGCGGCCGGTGCGTCCGTCCCCCGGCACGCGGTAAAGGACGCCGGCACGCGCGCGGCGGTGAATGACCAGTCGTGATGATCAGCCGTCGACATGGCCATCACTTTGGCACACGATGCCCCGACCCCTGCCGGCGGTCGAACGTACCGTCAAGATCAAGGCCGCTTCAGCAGCCCGTCGACCGCCCGCCCGAACATCCCCCGGGCCACCCACCCCAGTGTCCGGTCGAAAGCGGCCGGCAGCAGGCGCACGCGCAGCTCCTCCCGCCACACCACCCGTGAACCGCCGTCCCTGTGCGGATGCACGGCAATCTCCGCCCACCCCGCCATGAACGTGCCGCGCTTGACCAGACGGCACATCCCTGAGTGTCCGTCCGCCGGCGGTCGCCAGGTCACGACCTCCATCGGGTCGTCGAAGGCGACGGGTCCGATCCCCGATCGCGCCACGAAGACCGTGCCCTCGCGGGTCGGCGGCGAGGTGAGGACGGTGACCTGGGTGAGCGGTACGACGTCCCCGTGGCGTTCCCATGTCGTGAGCCGCCGCCAGACCTCGTCGACCGGACTCGGAGCTACGCGTTCCAGCAGGAAGAGGGCCACGGACCGATCGTAGGCAGGCGGGCCGAGCACATGAGCGAAGCGGCTCTCCCGTCGTCGTACCGGTCACGGTGCTTGCCCGATTCGAGCAGTGAGGTCCGCCCGGCCGCTCCGTGGCGCGAAAAGAGGTCGCCGCTCCCTCGCCGAACGCGTGATCTCTAAGCTGACGCCATGGTCGGATTACCTCTCTCAGCGCTGGAAGTCGCGATGGTCCAAACGGGCGCCCGAGCCGTGGACACTCTGCGGGACACGGCGGCCTTCGCACAGGAACTGGAACGGCTGGGCTACCACCGGATCTGGTACGCCGAGCATCACCACTCGCCCGCGATCGGCGCGTTCCCACCCGTCGTGCTGACCGCGCACGCCGCCGCGTCCACCTCGGTCATCCGTCTCGGTTCGGGTGGAGTGCTGGCCCCCAACCACGCACCCATCACGGTGGCGGAGCAGTTCGGAACGCTGGCAGCCCTGCACGAGGACCGCATCGACCTGGGCATCGGCCGCGGTCCTGGCACCTTTGACGAGGCCACCGCACGGGCACTTCGCCGCGGAGCCGGACCGGCGACGGACGCGGAGTACAAGGGCGACGTAGATGCGATCCTGTCTTTTCTGGTCGACGAAGTCGCACTCGGCCCGCTGCCGGAGCCATGGCTGCTGGCCTCCAGCACCGCGGGTGCCGCACTCGCCGCGGGACTCGGCCTGCCGATCGCCGTCGCACACCACATCCGGCCGGACAACACCCCCGCGGTCCTGGAGCGTTACCGGGAGGCGTTCACCCCATCCCGTTGGTGTGAGCAACCTCGGGTGCTGTTGTGCGTGGAGACGGTGTGTGCCGAGACGGAAGAGGAAGCCGCGTGGCGAGTCGGACCGATGGACGTCGTGAGAGCCGGGCTCCTCAAAGGACTGAGTGAGACGCCCTTCCCCACGCCGGCGGAGGCGGCCGACCACGCCTTCACGGCGCAGGAGCGACCGGCGCTGGCCGGCTTCCGTGCCCGGCAAGCGGTCGGCACACCCAAGATCGTCGTCGACCGCCTCACGCAGCTGGCCGGTGAGACCGGAGCGGACGAACTGATGCTGACCACACCCGTCTACGACCTCCGCGACCGCCTTCGCTCCTACGAACTCATCAAGAAATACTCCGAGGCCACGACAGCACCGTAGGAACTCGGAACGCAGAGCCCGCCACCCCGGTCGAGCGCGACACCCGAAGCGCTCGACCGGCGTGGACAGCTTCGAGCTGTCCATCACGTACGGCGCAGTCCGAGGTGCGGCCGGCCTACCGGGATGGTCGGCTGAGTCTGACTCTGCAAACCTGCCCGCAATGGAGCACCCCATGGCAATCGTCGCGATCTTCGACCAACCCGGCATGACCCAGGCCCAGTACGAGCAGGTCGCCGACAAGGTGAACCAAGGCCATGGCCTGGTCAAGAGCCCCACGGACTGGCCCGTACCCGGCCTCATCTCGCACACCTCCGCCCCCACTCCCGATGGCTGGTTTGTCGCCGACGTCTGGGAGTCCGAAGAGGCGTTCCGACGGTTCAGCGAAATCGTCCTGCCTCTCCTGCGAGAGGCCGGTGCTCCAGAGGTGGAGCCGAAGATCTACCCGGTCTTCAACCTGGTGACGCCGTAGCCGTAGCCGTAGCCGTAGCCGTTGGTGTTGGTGTTGGTGTTGGTGTTGGTGTTGGGAACGGGAAACGGGAACCGGGGTACGTCCGGCGGATCAGGTGGGGCGCGGGGGCGGCCAACTGGCGCTCCCCGCACACACGTTCCCCGAGCCCGCGCACCCACCGTTCGCCCGCCCGTCGCACTTTGTACATGATCCCGTCGGCCGGTGAGGGGTGGGCCGTCGAGCGCCGGGCCTGACAATGCAGCCCGTGGCCGAAAAACCCGTTCCCCTGCCCCCGAACGCGGCTCCAACGGATGCCGCTGCCTGGCTCTCCTCCGACGCGGAGCGATGGCGTGCGCTGCGCCCCGGTTGGTGGGCGCATCCCTTTCCGACGGTCCTGGCGTTGGCGCTGGCGTGCCTGGCCGCTCTCTGGCTGGCCCCGGAGAACGCCTACCTCTGCGGTGACGGCCACTGCACCCCCGACTGGCTCGCCACGGCCATGGGGACACTCGTCTTCGCCGTCCTGTACCGCGGAATCAGGCTGCTGCCCCTGGCCACCGCCGTGGCACTTCCTCTGATTGCCGTCTGGGTACTCCTCGATCCGGACAGCCCCACCACACCGGCCATCGCTGTGGCAGTCACGGCCTGTTACGCCTGCCTCGGCTGTCTGCACCGGCTTGCCGCCGCACGCAGACAGCGTCGGCTGGGGCTGGAGACCGCCGGCCCCGCGCGGTATGCACTGCCCGAAGCGGCGATGACCCTCCCGGACGACGCTGGGCAACTGGGCTGCGGCATCGTCACGGCCGTTGCCGCCGTCGTCGCCTTCGTGATCGCGCCGCTCGGCGTCACACCGCTCATCGGGGCCCAGGGCTGGCAGTGGGTGGCGGTCTTCGGCACGCTCATCGGCTGCCTGAGCCTGGCGTACCAGGTCAGGGACCGACGACGAGCCGCTGTGCTGCGCCGCGAACCGGTGCCCGCACTGCGTGTGCTCGTTCGCGAGGGAGGCGGGCACAACGACCGGCGTACGTACGTTTTCGCGGCTGACGACCTGGAGGGGAACAGGCCGCTCCTCGGCTGCTACACCAGGCTCGCAGGCAGCGAGTCGCGTGCTCCCGTGCACAACCGGCTGCGTGAAGCGGTGCTGTTCGGCCCGCCTCACCCCGGCGGCGGGCTCGTCCTCGTCTCCTCCGACGGACAGGAAGCACCGGGACTGTGCATCGAGTGGGACTCGGAACCGGCACGTCAGGAGTACTCCGTCGACCGGCCCGAGCGACTGGGGCCCGGCGCGGCGCCGGTGAGCTGGGGGCCCGGAACCGGAAGCCGGCTGTGCGCCGTCGTCGTCGAGGCCGCCCTGATCGCCTGCGTGGTCGCTGTTCTGGCCGTGTGGGGTGGCGCCGCGCCCCTCCAGCTTCGCATAGTCCTTGCGATCTTCGTCCTCGCCAACACCCCTGTGATCGCCACCCAGTTCAGCTGGCGCGTCACAGCGGACAGCACGGGCCTGTGGGCTCCCGGATGGCGGCAGGTCAGACACGTGCCCTGGGGCGAGCTCGACCAAGTCCGGCTGTGGGAGCGCGGATTCAACATCCTGCGCTCCGGCGAGGGCGCCCGCGGCATCGAGATTTACGGGGTGGTCGCCCCGGCCTGGCTCAACGGTCGATTTCGCCGCAGACCCGTGGCGCTGCGTGCCGTCGACGGTATCCGCGCCATGCAGGCCGATGCCGCTCTGCGCCCGACAGAGGAAAGCACCATGGAAAGCAGGGGCAGGCCTGTGGGCCTGCCCCTGCTCGTCATCAACGCGGCGTCGGCGCTGGCGCTGTCGGTGTTCGGCTGATCACCGGTGACTGGGCCGGCTTCCGCGGCCCGAGGTCAGACGTCCAGCAGATCCCGCACCCGAACCGGCAGCCCCGTCTCGAACGACCGGTTCGCCGCCAGCCCCGTCACCAGGGACCGCGCTCCGTCCGTCGCGTCCGCCGCGCGCCCCAGGGCATCAGGGGCGTCGGTCCGCTCGCCGAACAGATCCGCCAGCATCCGGATGTCCCCGCCGCCGTGCCCTCCCTCGCCGGTCGCGACCTTCACCTCACGCGGACGCTCCCAGAAGCGCCGGAGCAGCAGTTCGGTGCGGCCCGCGTCCTCGCCCACCGCCGAGCCGTGCATGACGGGGCCCGAGCCCTCCGCCCGGACGTCCGGGCGGACCCATGTCGTCTCCTCGACCAGCAGCTCGAGCCGCCCCTCGCTGCCGTTGAAGCAGACCCGGTAGCCCTCCCAGGGGGCGTACGCCGTGAGGTGGTACGTCAGCGTCGCAGCGGACGCGTACCGCACGAGTACCGCCATGTCGTCCTCGATGGTCACGCCGGGCCCGAAGACGTTCTGGTCGCGGTGGTAGCCGTCCTCCCGCTCGGCGTCGAGATACAGCGCGCTGAGCACGGGCGAGTCCGCGAGGTGTACGGCGAAGGGGTCGCCGTCGGCCGCCGCAGAGCCGTGGGCCCGGGTGTACGGGCGGGCGTGACCGCGCCGCCGGCCCGCGGTGTCGCCGTAGAAGAACAGGCCGCCCTGGGCGTAGACCGTCTCGGGCTCGGTGCCCAGCCACCAGTTGACGAGGTCGAAGTGGTGGGTGGCCTTGTGGACCATCAGGCCACCGGAGTTGGCCTTGTCGCGGTGCCAGCGGCGGAAGTAGTCGGCGCCGTGCCGCAGATCGAGCAGCCACTCGAAGTGCACGGAGCCGACCTCGCCGATCTCACCGGCCGCGATGGCCTCCCGTACGGCCGAATGGACCGGGTTGTAGCGGTAGTTGAAGGCGACCCGCACCTCGCGGCCCGTGCGCCGCTGGGCGTCCAGGATGCGGCGGGCCTTGTCGGCGTCCGTGGTCATCGGCTTCTCGGTGACCACGTCGCACCCCGCTTCCAGCGCGCGCACGATGTAGTCGTCGTGGGTACGGTCCACGCTGCAGACGACGACGAGGTCGACACGTTCGCGGCGCAGCATCTCGTCGAAGTCCTCGGCCGCGTACGCCGGTACGGGCTCCCGGCCGGGCCTGTCGGCGGCCAGCCAGTCGTTGTGGACGGCCATGCGGTGTGTGTTGACATCGCAGAAGCCCACCAGTGCCGTACGGTCCGCGTGCGGGCCGGTCAGCGCCTGGGTGAAGAGCTGGGCGCGGGCGCCCAGACCCACCACGGCGCAGCGGCGGGGGCGTGCGGTGTCGGCGGTCATGCGGTCTCCGTTTCCCGGCGGGCGTGCCTCGCTGCGGATGAGATGGGTGACAGCGGCAACGATTGCATGTGAGGGTTCCCAGGACAAGAGGTGTTCCTGGTGCACAACTCCCTGCAGATCGGCGCTACTTCATTGACTGGGTGGCCACCTCGGGCATAGCTTCCGGACCCGTTGGAAATGGAGTGGCAACGTTTGCAAGGCAGGGGTCCGCCCCGCACGCGCGATCGGCCGCATTCCGTTTCTCGCTACACGGGTCTTGTCGTGACATCCGGACGTTCCCTAGGGTCGGCCTGGGTGCAAGCGCTTTCTGACTGGGAGAGGTGACTCTGCGTATGCCCGGAAACAGGACAATGAGGTCCTGCGCGACGGCCGCGGTGCTGGCACTCTGTGCGGCGCTCTCCGGCTGTTCGGGGTCCGGCGACTCGGGCGGCGGCGGCAAGGCCGTGCTCCGCTACACCTGGTGGGGCAACCCGGACCGGGCGGCCCGCACCGAGGAGGCGGTCGCGCTGTTCGAGAAACAGCACCCCGGCATCGACATACAGACGTCGTTCGCGGGATACGACGCGTACAAGCAGAAGCTGGCCACGCAGGCCGCCGGCGGCGACGCCCCCGACGTGATGCAGCTCGACTACCGCATGATCGACCAGTACGCGTCCGGCGGCGTGCTGCTGGACCTGGCCAAGCAGCGGTCCGCGCTGAGCACCGCCGACATCGACGCGGGGCTGCTGGCCACGGGCGTCGTGGACGGCAAGCAGTACGCGGTTCCCCAGGCACGCGGCACCGAGACCATCGTGTACGACACGAAGCAGTGGAAGGCCACGGGCGTCGAACTGCCGCGCGAGGGCTGGACATGGAACGACTGGGCCGACACCATGCGCGCCCTGGCGAAGAAGTCCGGCAAGCCCGGCGGCACCGACCCGGGCTGGAGCGAGGACGCCTTCGAGGTGTGGCTCCGTGGCCAGGGCAAGAACCTCTACACCAAGGACCAGCAACTCGGCTTCGACGCCGACGACTTGACGAAATGGTGGACCTTCACGGACAAGCTGCGCCGCGAGGGAGCCGTCTCGCCCGCCGAACAGACCACCCAGCTCGACGGCACCGTCGAGAACACCCCGCTCGGGCGCGGCGGCAAGGCGATCTCCGACAACAACTGGGACGCGCCGTCCAGCGGCTTCCTGGCCCTCGTCCCGAGCGGAGTCACCCTCGCGCCCATGCCGTCGGGTGAGGACGGCACGCCCGGCCAGTACTTCAAGCCGTCGATGTTCATGGGCATCGCGGACAACTCCGGATACCCCGAGCAGGCCGCTCAGTTCATCGACTTCATGCTGAACGACGCCGACGCGGCGAAGACCCTCGGCGCGACCCGCGGCATCCCCGTCAACGAGTCGATCCGCGAGGCGATCACTCCCGAGCTGAAGGACTTCGACAAGACGGTCGCCGACTTCCAGGCCTCCCTGGACGGCGACCTCAACGCCCCGCCGAAGGCGCCTCCTTCGGGCGACAACGCGCTGCAGACCACCTTCCAGCGCGACTACGACCAGGTGTCGTACGAGCGGATGTCGCCCCGCGAGGCGGCCGAGAACTACATCACCGAGGCGAAGGCGGAGCTGAGGTCATGACCACCACCGAGATACCGACGGCCTCGCGTACTCGGCAGGACGCCGCCGTGAAGAAACCACCGCGCCGCAGGCGCGAAGGCGCCGCCTGGGTGTTCCTCTCCCCGTGGGTCCTCGGCGCGTCCGTACTGACCCTGCTCCCGATGGCCGTCTCGCTCTATCTCTCCTTCACCGACTACGACCTGTTCAACCCGCCGCAGTGGGTGGGCCTGCGCAACTACACGCAGATGTTCACCGAGGACCCGCGCTACTGGCGCTCCGTCGTCGCGACGCTCACCTACGTCGTGATCGCCGTGCCACTCCAACTCGGCCTGGCCCTGATCGTCGCGCTCGCCCTGAAGTCCATGCGACGGGGCAAGGGCTTCTACCGCTCGGCCTTCTACGCGCCGTCCCTGCTCGGCGCCTCCATGTCCATCGCCCTCGTGTGGCGGGCCGTCTTCAACGACGGCGGCACGGTCGACAACCTGCTCGGCACCGGCGGCTGGGTCAACCAGCCCGGCTGGGCGCTGTTCGCCGTCGCGCTGCTGACGGTGTGGCAGTTCGGCGCGCCTATGGTCATCTTCCTCGCCGGACTCCAGCAGATCCCGTCGGAGCTGTACGAGGCCGCGGCCGTGGACGGGGCGAGCAGATGGCGGCAGTTCCTGTCCATCACCGTGCCGATGCTGTCCCCGGTGATCTTCTTCAACCTGGTGCTCCAGACCATCCAGGCCTTCCAGGTCTTCACCCCCGCCTTCGCGGTCAGCGCGGGCAAGGGCGGCCCGGCCGACTCGACGCTCTTCTACACGCTCTACCTCTACGACCGCGGCTTCGTCGCCTCGCACATGGGCTACGCCTCCGCGATGGCCTGGACGCTGCTCCTCGCGATCGGCGCCGTCACCGCGGTGCTGTTCCGCACCTCGCGCTCCTGGGTCTTCTACGCGTCCGACACCGATGGGGGTGCCTGATGACCACCTCAACCGCCTCAACGACCGTGGTGCGCAAGCCGGTTGCCTGGCGGCGCGTCGCGCTTCACCTCGGCTGTCTCGCCGCGCTCCTGGTGATGCTGTATCCGCTGGCGTGGCTGCTCGCCACCTCGCTCAAGCCCGCCGACGAGGTGATCGCGAGCCTCGACCTGCTGCCCAGCAGCCTGGAGTGGTCCAACTACTCGACCGCTCTGGAGGGCGTGAACGAGGTCTCCGTGTGGCGGTTGCTCGGCAACTCCCTGTTCATCGCGGGCGGCGCCGTCATCGGCAACGTACTCAGCTGCTCCCTGGCCGCGTACGCCTTCGCGCGCCTGCGCTTCAGGTTTCGCGGGCCGCTGTTCGCCTTCATGATCGCGACGATCATGCTGCCCCACCACGCCGTGCTGATCCCGCAGTACATCCTCTTCAACCAGCTCGGCATGGTGAACACCTACTGGCCGCTGATCCTGCCCAAGTTCCTTGCCACGGAGGCTTTTTTCGTCTTCCTCATCGTGCAGTTCATGCGGGGACTGCCGCGTGAGCTGGAGGAGGCGGCGCGGATCGACGGCTGCGGGCCGTTCCGCAGTTTCTTCCTGGTCATCCTGCCGCTGACCCGGCCCGCGCTGATCACCACGGCGATCTTCACCTTCATCTGGACATGGAACGACTTCTTCACCCAGCTGATCTATCTCTTCTCGCCCGAGAAGTTCACGCTCACGCTGGCGCTCAGGCAGTTCGTGGACGCGTCCAGCCAGTCCGCCTTCGGCCCGATGTTCGCCATGTCGGTGATCGCGCTGCTGCCGATCGTGCTGTTCTTCCTGGCCTTCCAGCGGTTCCTGGTCGAGGGCATGGCGAACTCGGGGGTCAAGGGATGAGCGTCGGGCAGACCCGCGAGGCGGGCGAGATCTTCGGACCGCGGATGACCCTGTTCGCGGACGTACTGAGCGTGGGTGTGTGTACGGCCCTCGTGTCGCTGCCGGTCGTCACGCTGCCGGCGGCGCTGTCCACGGCGTGCGCGGTCCTGCGCGGGGCGCGGGAGGACAGGCCCGCCACAGCGGGACGGTACCTGGCGGAGCTGCGGCAACGGCTGCGGGCCGGTGACCTCGTGGCGGGTGTGCTGGCCACGGCGGGCCTGCTGCTGGTGCTGGCCGACCTGGCGCTGGCCGGCGCCGGACTGCCGGGCGCGCCGCTCTTCGCCGCCGTCGCCGCCTGCATCGCCGCGTACGCCGCTGTCGTGGGCCTGCGCGCCTGCGCCCGCCCCGAGTCGCTCACCGACTGGCGGGCCGCGGTACGCGCGGCGGCCCGGGACGCCGTACGGGACGTGGGGGGCTCCGGCCTCGTACTCCTCGCGGTGGCGGCGGCCGCGCTGTGCGCGTGGATGCTGCTGCCGCTGGCGTTCCTGGTCCCCGGGCCGCTGGCGCTGGCGCTGACGGCGATCGACGTACGGCTGCCCTCCCACTCCGACATCTCTCGAAAGAAGGCCGCATGATGGGCCGCAGGACCTTCCTCACCTCCGCGACCACCGGGGTCACCGCCGCGGCCGCCACGGCCGCCGCCGGTCAAGGAACCGCCGTAGCGGGCACGGGAGTCGAGGCGGGCCGGGAGGACACCGACTTCCTTACCTTTCTCACCGCCGCCGCGGACGCCCGCGCCACATCGATCCTCGACGGGTACGGCACGTACCTCACCGAACTGCGCGACAGGGGCAAGGCGCGCTCCTCGGCCCGTGCGCTGCGCACCCTCACCTCGGTCTATGTGCACGACGGCTCGGCGCGTCACCGTGACGGCGCGCTGCTGGGGCCGTTGGGGGAACTCGCGGACGCGCTGGCTCAGGAGCAGTTCGACGACGGGCTCTGGGACCAGGGAGCGGCCCACTCGCCGCCGGACACCGCGTTCTCGATCGTCGACCTGAATCTGGCGTACAGCCTGCTCGACAAGGACGATCACCGGCCCACGGAGAAGCTGCGGGCGACGGTCGAGGGGATTCTGCGCTCGGCCGGCCCGGGGCTCGCCACCGGTGGGCTGCACACCCCGAACCACCGATGGCTGGTGTGCGCGGCGCTCGCCCGCATCCACCACCGCTGGCCCGACCCGGCGTACCGGCGGCGCATCGACGCCTGGCTCGCGGAGGGCATCGACCAGCTGCCGGGCGGCGAGTACAGCGAGCGCAGCCCCAACTACGCGGCGGCCGTGTCGAATCCGGCCCTGCTGACCCTCGCCCGTTTCCACAACCGTCCTGACCTGTACGGACACGTCCGCGACAACCTCAACGCCTCTCTCTACGTCATCGAGCCCAACGGTGAGGTGGAGACGGTCCATTCACGACGCCAGGACCAGACGACGCCGCGTCACCTTCCCGAGTTCTGGCTTCAGTACCGGGAGTTGGCGATCCGCGACGGTGACGGGCGGTTCGCGGCGGTGGCCGCGCTGCTGCGGAAGCGGGGCACCGGGCAGACCTTCGGCGAGACCCCGCTGGGCGACCGGCTCGCCGAAGTCCTCGACCGGCCCGAACTGGCCCGGGAACTGCCGCGACCCACCGAGCTGCCCACGGACTACGAGCATCACGACCCAAGTTGCGCGCTGGTGCGGGTACGCCGCCAGGACGCCACGGCGAGCGTCTTCGGGGGCACCGACTTCCCCGACGTGCACGCCATCTCCTCCGGGCTGTCCACCAACCCCACGTTCTTCAAGATGCGCAAGGGTGCGGCGATTTTGGACTCGCTCCGGCTGGCGCCGCAGTTCTTCGCGCTCGGTCACTTCCGGGCGGAGAACCTGGAGCGGGCGGCGGACGGGGGCTGGCGGCTCACCGCCGAGGTCCGGGCCGCGTTCCACCAGCCGCTGCCGCCGCAGCACCGCCGCCGAGACGGCCTCTATCCGCTCACCGACGACGGCCGCTTCTGGTCGGCGATGGACTTCCCGCACCGGCCGAAGGAGTACCGCACGCTCCGCACCGAAGTGACGGTGAGGGAGGTGGCGGACGGCTCCTGGACGCTGGATGTCGAACTGGCCGGCTCCGAGGTGCCGTTCGCCCTGGAGCTCTGCTTCCGCCCTGGCGGCACTCTGACCGGCGACGGCCTGGAAACCGTCAGCGGCTCCCCGGACACGTACCAACTCGTCGGCGGAGAAGCCACCTACGCCGTCGGCGACGACCGGATCACCTTCGGTCCCGGCAACGGAAAGGGCGGGAAGCAGCCGCCGGTGGTGGACGCGGGGGAGCGGTACTCGTGGATGAGCGGTTCGCTCACACCGGCCGGCATCCGGGTCCTGATCACCGGGAGGTCGCCGCTGACGTACCGGCTGAGTCTGCGCTGAGCCGCACGTGTCGCCGGCCGGTCAGCGACGAGCGCGGGCCAGCAAGGCGGCATGCGGCAACGACAGCACGCCGTCGGCATCGGCGAACTCCGAGCTGAACACATCGAAGTGGCGCTTGACCTCGGCACGCGTCCCGGGTGGCTGGCTCTGCACATGCTGCCCGACGGACGCCACGCCGGCCGCCGGACCGCTCCACCATTCCTCGGCACTGGCACGGTGGTTCCACCTGAGCGTCTCGCAGGCCGCGTCGCGCAGCCCGGCCGTCGCCAGCAGCTCCGTCAGGCCGTCCTCATCTCGCGGGAAGTCGTCCTCAGGCGCGAGGGACGGCAGGTGAGGTGGCCGTACCGCGCCCGCCGCCTGAAGGGCGCGGCCGATCAGGGCCTGCCCTGCCGCGGGAGGTGCTGCCCAGATCGTCAGCGCGATCCATCCGTTCGGCCGTACCACGCGGCGCAACTCGGCCAGCGCCTTCTTGGGCCGGCCCACGTGGTTCAGCACGAAGTTGGCGACGACGGCATCGAACTCCCCGTCATCGAAGGGAAGTTCCGGCAGGGCGGCGACCTGGATGTCCGCCGCGGGCTCCGCCCGCCTGGCCAGCTCGACCATGCTGGGCTCCGCGTCCACGGCCGTCACCGTCGCCCCGCGGGAGCACGCGGCAACGGCCACGGTCCCGGGCCCGGTGCCCACATCCAGCACCCGCACATCCGGGCCCACTTCGGCGGCCTCCAGCAGCTTCGGCACCGGCCAGGCACACAGCCGGGCGAAGCTCGCGGCATAGGCGGCGGCCCGACCCGCCCAGATCAACCGCTCACTCTCATCGAACTCCGTCACCGCCACCGGCCTCCCGTCCCGAACCACCCAAAGATCGACACAACCGGCAGGACCTTAACGCACCGCTTGCTGGGAAACCGGCCTTCATGAGCCCCACGGGCCCCATGTCCCTCTGGGCCCCATGCCCCTCATGAGCCCGCGCCCCATGAGCCTCACGAGTCCCATGAGCCCACCCGGCCGGGCTGCGGCAACGGCCTGAACGCGCCGTCGCCGTTCACCCAGTCACGTGCCCTGTTGAAGGGGACGGCCGGTGGCCTCGGCCCAGTCGTCGGGCCCGCCGTCGAGGACCGCGAGGTCCTGATGTCCGGCGCGCTGGAGGACGCTGGCGGCGGTCATGGCGCGCAGGCCGCGCCCGCAGTGCACGACCGCGCCGCCCGGCGCCTCGCCGGTACGCTCGGGGAGTTCGCCGAGTTCGATGCCTACCGATCCGGGGATGTGTCCGGCGCCGCGCTCGGCCCGCTGGCGGACGTCGAGAACCGGACGGTCGGCCACGCGGTCCGCGGTCAGCAGCTCGACGCGCTCCTGCTCGCCGCCGTCGGCGGTCCAGGCCGCCATCGGGAGGTGACCCGGCAGCAGCTCGTAGCCGATCTTCAGAGCCTGCCAGGTGAGTTCGGCGAGGTCCTGCCCGGGAGCCGTGACGAAGACGAGGGGTACGTCGTCGGGGAGCAGCCAGCCCAGCCAGGTGGCGAACTGGTCGCGCAGCGGGATGGCGAGAACGCCCGGGATATGACC
Source organism: Streptomyces sporangiiformans (assembly GCF_005768555.2). Classification (GTDB taxonomy): domain Bacteria; phylum Actinomycetota; class Actinomycetes; order Streptomycetales; family Streptomycetaceae; genus Streptomyces; species Streptomyces sporangiiformans. The sequence continues at coordinate 25,829 of NZ_VCHX02000046.1, read as the reverse complement.
GGCGGCGAAGTCCGCGACCGGCCGTACGTCGACCACCTGTGCGCCCTCGCCGAGCAGCCGGCGCACCTCGGGGACCGTGAGCGTGGCGAGTCCGGGTGCGGAGCCGAGGACGGCGGGGCCGCGCCGGTTGGCTTCGGCGAGGCGGGCGAAATACGCCGGGTAGGAGCCGAGTCCGCCCAGCAGTTGCCGTACGAAGGTGTCCTCGTCCGGTGCGGCGAGCAACTGGTTGGACCGCCGCTGATCGCCGATGGTCGTCGTGTGCTCGGCACCGGCCGGGGCGGAGCAGAACGAGCCCGCGCCGTGGGTCGGCCAGACGGCGACCGGGTCCGGCAGCTCGGCCAGTCGTCGCAGGGACCGGTACTGGGCGCGGGCGAGCTCCTCGGCCCGGTCGCCGCCGAGCAGGTCGGTGCGGGCGGCCGAGCCGACGATCAGCGAGCCGCCGGTGAACACGCCCAGCTCCCGGGCGCCGTCCAGCAACAGGAAGGACAGATGCTCGTCGGTGTGGCCGGGGGTGGCCAGCGCCCGCAGGGTCAGCCCGCCCAGGTCGACCTCGTCGCCGTCGCCCAGGCCCTGGTGCGGGAAGGCCCGGTGTCCGGCTGCGGAGGCCAGCACCGTGGCGCCGTCGTCGTGGGCGAGCTGTACGGCGCCGGAGAGGAAGTCGGCGTGCAGGTGCGTGTCGGCGGCGAAGGCCACCGTGAGCGTCAGCCCGTGCCGTTCGGCGGCGATACGTACAGCCCGCAGGTCGCGGCCGGCGTCCACGGTCAGCGCCCGGCCGTCGCCCAGGTCGACGAGGTACGCGTTGTTGCCCAGCCCCTCGTCGACGAGGTGAATCAGATGATCGTCGGCGAAGCCCATCAGGTCCTCCGCCTACCACGGTAGGGGCTGGGCCGCCACGGCGCCCATCGGCCGTACGTGAGTGACTGCGCCCGTCAGGCCGGCGTGACCTCGACCGGGAGCTTCTTGATGCCGTTGACGAAGTTGGAGCGGACGCGGGGGACGTCGCCGGCGAGGCGGATGTCCGCGAGGCGCGGGATCAGCTCCTCGAACATGATGCGGATCTCGGTGCGGGCGAGCAGGTTGCCCAGGCACAGGTGGGGGCTGCCCTTGCCGAAGGTGACGTGGTCGTTGTGCTCGCGGCTGACGTCGAAGTCGTAGGGGTTGCCGAAGACCTTCTCGTCGCGGTTGCCGGAGGCGTACCACATGACGACCTTGTCGCCTTCCTTGATCCGCTTGCCGCCGAGTTCGACCTCGCGGGTCGCTGTGCGGCGGAAGTGATAGACGGGGGAGGCCCAGCGCAGGAACTCCTCGACCGCGGTCGGGATGAGGGAGGGGTCGGCCTGCAGCCTGGCCAGCTGCTCGGGGTGCTGGATGAGCGCGAGCATGGAGTGGGAGATGGTGTGCCGGGTCGTCTCGTTGCCGGCCACCACCAGTAGCAGGAAGTAGTTGTCGAAGTCCTGCTCGGACAGCGGGATTCCGTCGCGCGGCGTCTGGTTGACGAGCCGGGAAACCAGGTCGGTGCCGTCGCCGCCGCGCCGCTGCCGGGCCAGCTCCCGCCCGTACTCGAAGACCTCGAGCGAGGCGGGGGAGCGGAACGGCAGGTCGCGGTACTTCTCGCTCTCCTCGCTGTGCAGCAGTACGTCGGCGTAGTCGGGGTCGGTGTTGCCGATGATCCGGTTGCCCCAGTCGATGAGCTGCTGGTTGTCCCCCGGCGGTACGTCGAGCAGGCGGGCCAGGACGTTGATGGGGAAGTCGGCGGAGACCTCGGCGACGAAGTCGAAGGTGCCCTTGGCGAGCGCGGCGTCCAGGGTGGTGGCGGTGAGTCCGCGCAGGAAGTCGGCGTACTGGTTGATGACGCCCTGGCCGAACTGACGCTGCAGCAGGCTGCGCAACGCGCGGTGACGCACTCCGTCCAGCTCCAGGATGGAGGCCCGCTTCTTGATCTGGTCCTCGTCGACTTCTTCGAGGTTGACGAACTTCGTCGAGGTGAAGGTCTCGGCGTCGCGGTCGACGGTGGCGATGTCCGCGTGCCGGGTGACGGCCCAGAAGCCGGAGTTGGGGGCCTCTTCGGGCTGCCAGTGGACCGGGTCCTCATGGCGGAGGGTGTGGAACATCCGCCACGGGGTGACGCCGTCGAGGAACTTGTCGTTGTCGGCGAGGTCGACCTCGGCGAGCGGCATGGGCTCGAAGGGGTTCGTCATGAAGTGCTCCTGAAGGCGGGACGGATCATCAGAGGTGGGAGGAGTACTCCGCGAACTCCCAGTCGGTGACATGGCGGTTGAAGCGGGCGACCTCGTCGCGCTTGTAGGTGAGGAAGGACTCGGCGAAGTCCTTGCCGAGGGCCGCGGTGAGGGCTTCGTCGGCCTCCAGGGCGTCGAGCGCGGCGGACAGCGTCGTCGGCAGCATCCGGGACTTCTCGGTGTCGTAGCCGTAGCCCTCCAGCGGGGCCGGCGGCTCCTTGCCCTCCCGTACGCCGATCAGTACGGCGGCACAGAGAGCGGCGATGGCCAGGTAGGGGTTGGCACTGGCGTCGCCGAGGCGTACTTCGAGGCGGGCGCCGGAGCCGCGCTCGGGCGGGACACGGACCATGGCGCTGCGGTTGTCCAGGCCCCAGTCGATCAGCCAGGGGGCGAGGGTGTCCGGGCCGAACCGCTTGTACGAGTTGACGGTCGGGTTGAGCAGCGCGGCCAGGGCCGGGGCGTGCGCGAGGATGCCGGCGATGGCGTGGCGGCCGGTGTCCGACAGCCCGAAGGCACCGGCCGGGTCGTCGAAGACGTTGCGGCCCGCGTCGCCCTCGGTGGACTCGCCGGAGAAGTGCAGGTGGAAGCCCGAGCCGCCCGCGTCATTGAACGGCTTGGCCATGAAGGTGGCCAACTTGCCTTCCTTGCGGGCGAGTTCCTTGACGGCCGCCTTGAGGAGGAAGGCGCGGTCGGCCGCGTCCATGGCGTGCGAGTGGGCCAGGTTGATCTCGAACTGTCCGGCGTCGAACTCGTGGTTCCCGGTGACCACGCGGATCCCGAGATCACGCAGGTGCCGCAGCGTACGCAGCAGATGGTTGTCCGCGTCGGCGCGCAGCCCGGCGGTGTAGACGACACCGGCTTCGGCCTGCGCGTAGCGGCGCCAGCCGCCGGGCGATCCGGGGTCCTGATCGAGCAGGAAGTACTCCAGTTCGGGGCCGACGACGGGCCGCAGACCCGCCTCCGTACACCGGGCGAGCACGGAGCGCAGCAGGTCGCGCGGCGACTCGGGGGAGGGGGAACCGGTGGCGGGGTCGAGGGTGTCGCCCAGGCACCAGGCGACGCCGGGTTCCCACGGCAGGGCGTGCAGGGTGCCGAGATCGGGGCGTACGCAGATGTCGGGCAGCCCGGCCTCCAGACCGCCGGTGACCGGGACGACGCCGCCCCGGGGAGTGGTGTGGTAGACGGCCCGGCAGAAGGCGAGCCCGTGGTCGCAGGCGGCGGGCAGATGGTCCAGCAGGACGTCACGGGCGCGGTCGGTGCCGATGAGATCCGGGTATGTCACCCGGACCACGTCGATGCCGTCGGCGGCGAGCCGCTCCATATGGGGGCGGACGTCCGGAGTGTCTTGAGCGCTCACCGATGTCTCCTCGGCGGATGGGAACGGGGCGTGGTGGCCGACGGTCCGGGGGCCCGCCGGGCTGACGGTCTGCCGGACTACGGGGCTGCCGGGCGCGTGGCCCGGTGCAAGTCGTTTGATAGCAAACGGTATGGACGGCCCCGCCCACTCGCAAGAGGTGCGGGCCAAAAATTTATCCATACGGATAGCTATTGACCAGGGGCCGGCTGCTTCCTATGTTGTTTGAAGCCAAACGAGTAGGGGGTTCGGTTCCGCGGACCCCTTTGGCCCCGGGGCCCGGCCGCGCGCCGGGCCCTCTCTTCCCACCATCCCTCGCTCCGACGTACTTCACCTCCAGGAGGACCGGCCATGAAGGTCGTCGTCGACATGAACAAGTGCCAGGACCACGGCCAGTGTGTCTTCGCGGCCCCGGACGTCTTCCAGCTGGAAGACAACGGGCGGCTGGCCTACGTCAGCGACCCGGACGACGCGCTGCGCGACGAGGTCGAGGAGGCCGCGGACGTCTGTCCCCTGCAGGCCATCCGGGTCGAGGCCTGACATGACCACCGGACGCATCGTCGTCGCCGGCGCCTCCATGGGAGGCCTGCGCGCCGCCGAACAACTCCGCGCGGCCGGCTGGACCGGAACGATCACGGTCGTCGGGGACGAGCCCCACATGCCCTACAACCGACCCCCGCTGTCCAAGGAAGTGCTGGCCGGGAAGGCGCCCTTCGAGTCCCTGGCCTTCACCCCGAGGGCGAGCGCCGCCGATGTGGAGTGGCGGCTCGGTACCTCCGTCACCGCCGCCCGGCTGACCGAGCGTGTCGTCGTGCTCGACGGTGGCGAGGAGCTGCCCTTCGACGGCCTGGTGGTCGCGACGGGGATGCGCCCCCGGCGACTGCGCTGCGCGGGCCCCTCGGCCGGCCGTCACACGGTACGCACCCTCAGTGACGCCGAGGCCCTGCGGGCCGAGCTGACCCGGCCGGGCGCGCGGGTCGTCGTCATCGGCGCCGGATTCATCGGCTGCGAGGTGGCCGCCACGGCGGTCGGTCTCGGCGTCGACGACGTCACCGTGGTCGACCCGCTGCCGCTGCCGATGGTCGGGCCGCTCGGCGAACTGCTGGCCGGTGCGCTGCGCAGGCGGCACGAGGAGCGCGGCGTACGCTTCGCGCTCGGCACGGGCGTGGCCGGTTTCGAGGGCGAGGACCGTGTCACCGGTGTCGTCCTCGGCGACGGTACGGTCCTTCCGGCCGACGTGGTCGTGGAGTCCGTCGGCTCGGTCGCCAACACCGAGTGGCTGGAAGGCAACGGCCTCGACCTGTCCGACGGGGTGCTGACCGACGCGCTGCTCCGGGTGGGCGGATGGCCGTACGTCGTCGCGGTCGGCGACGTCGCCCGCTTCCCCAACGCCCGCTACGACGGCGTCCCCCGCCGGGTCGAGCACTGGTCCATCCCCACCGACACCGCCAAGCACGCGGCCAGGGTTCTCGTCGCCCATCTGGGCGGCGACCACGCCGACCTGGCCCCCTTCGCGCCGCTGCCCACCTTCTGGAGCGACCAGCACGACTTCCGGCTGCAGTCCTTCGGTGCGCCCGGGCTCGGCCTCGACGACGTCCGCGTCCTGGACGGCGACCCGGAGGGTGACGTCCTCGTCGGCTACCACCGCGAAGACCGTCTGACCGGCGTCGTCGCCCTCGGCGGCCAGTCCGCCGCCATGGGCGCCGCCCGCTACCGCGCACAGCTGCTCAAGCAGCCCGCCCTCATCGCGTAAGGAACCCACCTCATGGCCAGCGTCCGTGGTTACCTCCACCCCAAGACGGCGTCCGGCGACTCGTCGCTGATCCCCTCGCCGCCCTGGCTCTACTCCGGCGACCTGCTCACCGTCGAGTACCGCACCGATCCGGCCCGTGTACGCGAACTCCTCCCCGAACCACTGGAGTTGGCGGACGAGGACCCGGGCGCGGTCGCGCTGATCTGGGCCGACTGGCAGTCCTGCTCGGCCGCGGGGGAGGAACTGCTGGACCCGGTGCTCTCCCAGTACAAGGAGGCGTTCGCCGTCGTCCGCTGCCGGTACGAGGGTCGGACGTACTCGCGCTGCGTCTACATCTGGGTCGACAAGGACTTCGCGATCGCGCGTGGACTGCACCAGGGCTACCCGAAGAAGCTCGGCTCGATCCACCAGACGCGACCCCATCCGTACGGGCCCGCTCCGCGGATTTCGGCGGGGGCGCGGTTCGGGGCGACGTTGGCCGCGGCGGATCGGCGTCTCGCCCAGGCGGTGGTGACGCTGCGGGAGCCGTCGGAGAGTGGTGGCTTCGTGAACGGCCATCCGATGGCGCACCACCGCTGGCTGCCGTCCATCGAGAAGGGCAAGGGGCTGGCGTTGGACGAGCTCATCGAGTCCGGTGCGGCGTCCTTCGAGGGCGGCCGGCCGTGGGTGGGGGAGGCCGAGCTGGAGTTGTTCGAGGCGCCCACGGAGGAGCTTGCCCGGCTGGAGGTTCGGGAGCCGATCGCCGCGTACTACCGGCAGGTGGGGGTGGTTTGGGACGGCGGGCGGCTGCTCGAATCAGGTACCTCGGGAGCGTCTGCCGAGTGAGGCATGTGGCCTGCTGCGAACCATGCGTGTCTGGTCGCGCGCCGCGGCGGAGCCGCACATCGACACAGCCCCGCGCCCCTGAACGGGCGCAATCCCACCCTTCGTTGATACGGAGCCCTTCTCATGCCTGACAACACCACCGTCGGCGGTGTTTCCGTCGACACCCGGCACTGGATCGGTGGCGAACGTGTCGCCTCCGTCGAGACCTTCGCCGACTCCTCGCCGATCGACGGAAGTGTCCTCGGTGAGATCTCGCGCGGCACTCCCAAGGAGGTCGCCGCCGCTGTCGCCGCCGCGAAGGCCGCGTTCCCCGCCTGGGCCGGCACCGCCCGCGCCGAGCGCGCCCGCGTCCTGCACGCCATCGCGGACGGCGTCGAGAAGCGTCTCGAAGAGCTCGCGACCGTGGAGACCCATGACAACGGTGCGCTGCTGCGGTCGCACCGTCGGGGTGTGATGCCCCGTGTCGCGCACAACTTCCGGTTCTTCGCGGACTGGCTGGTGAAGCTGGACCACGAGGACTTCGAGACGCGCGGGCACACCAACCACGTCAGCTGGGATCCGGCGGGTCCGTCCGTGCTGATCACGCCGTGGAACGCCCCGTTGATGCTGGCGACCTGGAAGGTCGCCCCGGCCCTGGCGGCCGGGAACACCGTGATCCTCAAGCCGGCCGAGTGGTCGCCGCTGACCGCCTCGCTGCTCGCGGACATCGCCGCGGAGGCGGGGCTTCCGGCGGGGGTCCTCAATGTCGTCCAGGGGTACGGGGCCGAGATCGGTGACGCCCTGACCTCACATCCGGACGTACGCCGGATCAGCTTCACCGGGTCGGTGCCCACCGCGCAGCGGATCGCCGCGTCGGCGGCCGCCAACCTGACCCCGCTCAGCCTTGAACTCGGCGGTAAATCACCGCTGTTGGTCTTCGCGGACGCGGACCTCGACCTCGCCGTCGACCTGGCGGTGGAGCAGTACGACAACGCCGGGCAGGTCTGCCTGGCCGCGACCCGCATCCTCGTCGAGGAGGCGGTCGCCCACGAGTTCACGCGCCGCTTCGTGGAGAAGGCCTCGCGGCTCCAGCAGGGCGACCCGCGGGACGAGGCCACCGACATCGGGCCCAACATCCATCCCCGCCAGCTGGAGAAGATCGACGGCTTCGTGCGGCGGGCGGTCGAGGCCGGGGCGCGCGCTGTCATCGGCGGGCACCGCAAGGAGGGGCAGTACTACGCGCCGACCCTGCTCACCGATGTCGCCGAGGACTCGGAGATCGTGCAGGAGGAGGTCTTCGGACCGGTCCTGACCCTGCAGACCTTCGCCGACGAGGGGGAGGCGATCCGTCTCGCCAACGACACCCGCTTCGGGCTGGCCGCCACCGTCGCCACGGGCGATCCGGAGCGCGCCGAGCGGGTCACCGCGCAGCTCGTCGCGGGCACGGTGTGGGTCAACTGCTTCTTCGTACGCGACCTCCAGGCGCCCTTCGGCGGCTCCCGCCACTCCGGAGTCGGGCGCGAGGGCGGCACATGGAGCTTCGATTTCTACTGCGACGTGAAGAACACCGTGACCGCTCCGAAGGGATGGGCCGACCATGGGTGAAATCGTCGGGGCGGGGCTCCTCGCCCACGTCCCCACCATCGTGCTGCCGGAGGCCGACCGGCTGGAGCTCAACGAGGGCAAGGAGATCACCCTCGTCACCGGGCTGCACGAGCTGCGCCGGGAGGTCTTCGAGCGCGATGCCGCAGGCGACTACGACACCGTCGTCGTGCTGGACTCCCACTGGGCCACGACCGTCGAGTTCGTTGTCACCGCGCAAGCGCGGCGCGCGGGACTGTTCACCTCCGAGGAACTGCCGCGCGGCATGTGCCGGATGCCGTACGACTTCCCCGGCGATCCCGAACTCGCCTACAACATCCAGAAGTTCGCCGACAAACACGGCACGTGGATCACCGCGATCGACGACGAGTACCTGCCGATCTATTACGCCACCATCAACCTCTGGAAGTTCCTCGGCGAGGGCCTGCCCGACAAGCGGTGGGTGACCATCGGGGTCTGCCAGACCGGCGACATGGAGGACCACCTCAGAATCGGGCGGGCGCTGGCCGACGGCATCGCCGCCACACCCGGCCGCCGGGTCCTGCTGATCGCCTCCGGTGCTCTCTCGCACACCTTCTGGCCGCTGCGCGAGATCCGCGACCACGAGGCCAGCGACCTCAGCCACATCTTCACTCCTCAGGCCCGCGCGGCCGACGAACAACGCATCGCCTGGTTCAAGGAGGGCCGCCACGACAAGGTCCTCGACACGATGGACGAGTTCTGGAAGTACAAGCCCGAGGCCAAGTTCTTCCACTACCTCATGATGGCCGGCGCCCTCGGCGAACGGGCCTGCACCGCCGGGGCCCGCCAGTACGGCGAGTACGAGAACTCCGTCGGCACCGGCCAGGTCCACCTCTGGTTCGACCGCCCCGCCGGCGGCTGGACCGCACCTCGCACCCCCGCACAGGAGCCCACCCATGCCTGAGTACCGCCGCATCCTCCTGGACGGCGCCGCCGTCCAGGTCACCGTCGAAGGGCACGAGCTCGTCGCCGGGGACGGCCGCCGCGTCAAGACCGACGAGGCACACCATCTGCCACCGGTCCTCCCGTCCAAGGTGATCGCCGTTCACCTCAACCACCGCAGCCGCGTCGACGAGTTCCAGATCGGACTGCCCGGCACACCCACCTACTTCCACAAGCCGACCTCGGCCCTCAACTCCCACAAGGGAGCCGTCGTCCGCCCCGAGGGCTGCAAGTGGCTCAACTACGAGGGCGAGGTCGCCATCGTCATCGGCAAGGCCGCGCGCAACATCTCGCAGGCCGAGGCGGGGGAGTACATCGCGGGCTACACCATCGCCAACGACTACGGCCTGCACGACTTCCGCGACACCGACGCCGGCTCCATGCTCCGGGTCAAGGGCTCCGACACCCTCTGCCCGCTCGGCCCCGGCCTGGTCACCGACTGGGACTTCCGCGGCAAGCACCTGCGGACGTACGTCAACGGCGAGGTGGTGCAGGACGGTTCGACCGACGAGATGGAGTGGGACATGCACTACCTCGTCGCCGACATCGCCCGCACCATCACCCTCTACCCCGGCGACGTCCTGCTCTCCGGCACCCCGGCCAACTCGCGCCCCGTCCAGCCGGGCGACGTCGTCGAGGTCGAGGTCGAGGGCCTGGGCCGGCTCACCAACCACATCGTCACCGGCCCCACCCCGATCCGTACCGATGTCGGCGCCCAGCCCACCGAGTCCGAGGAGGTCCTGTCGACCGCCCTCGGCGGCGACTGGGAGTTCCGCGGTATCCGCCCGCCGAAGCGCGGCTGACGCAGAGCACGCCGGGCATCTTCCGCATGCTCGCACGGACGGCCGGAGCCCGAAACCGCCGGGTAGGGTCCCTCACGTGACCGAATCCGCCGACGACACGACCGAGGGCAAGGGCACCGGCAGGCGCGGCCGGCCGCGCAAGCGGGTGCACTACGGAGCGGGACGTGAGGCCCTGCTGAGCGCCGCCGTGCGCGTGGTGGCCCGGGCCGGTCTGCGCAAGCTCACCTATCGCGCCGTGGCGGAGGAGGCCGGGGTCACCCACGGCCTGGTCGTGCACCACTTCGGCTCCCGCGACGCGCTCATCGAGGAGGCGCTGACCCACGCGGTGCGCACCAGCCTGAGTACCAGCGCGGTGGAGCCGGGTACCGGCAAGGTCGCGGACTTCTCGGCCGGGCTGTCCGAGATGGTCACCGCGGACCCGGACATACAGGCGTTCCAGTACGAACTGATGCTCGAGTCCCGCCGCAGGCCGGAGTTGCTGCCACAACTGCGCGCGCTGTACGACGAGTACTTCGACGCCACCCAGCGCGAGTTGACCCGCATGCTGCCGGGTGGTGCGAGCCCGGCGCTCATGCGGCTCGTCTTCGCCGCCCTGGACGGCCTCGTCCTGCACCAGCTCGTGCTCGGCGAACCGCAGGTCACCGACGCCGCCCTGGAGGAGCTGCGGTCTCTGCTGCGGTTGCTCGCCGCCGACGGGGACGTCGCCGACGGGGACGTCGCCGACGGGGACGCCGAGCCGGACGGGGACGCCGAGCCGGCCGGCTGACCCGCGCATGACGAGGCCCTGGATCCGATACGGAGTCCAGGGCCTCCGCCATGTTCCCGCACGGGGCCACACGGTTCCGCTCGGTTTTCTCCCGGGTCCCGCTCGGCCGCGAGGGCGCCGCAGGAATCCGGGAGCACCCCCTTGCCAAACGGATAGTTCCAGCCCACTATGAGGCAACTCGTTTGGCCTGAAATGAAATCCCTCTCCCCTTTCCCCGGCAGGTGATCCGAGTGGACAGTCACACGGTCGTGAGACAGCAGGCCGCGCATGACGCGCCCACCGCAGGCAAGCTCAAGCCCAACGCCCTCGGCGTCCTGGGCATCCTCTTCTTCGTCCTCTCCGCGCAGGCCCCGCTGACCGGCATAGCCGGAGCCGTCCCCATCTCCGTCGGCATCGGCAACGGAGCGGGTGTCCCCGCCGCGTACGCCGCGGCCGGTTTGGTGATCCTGCTCTTCTCCGTCGGCTTCGTCGCCATGGGCCGCCATGTCGTGGACGCCGGCGCCTTCTACACGTACATCGGCAAGGGCCTGGGCCGGACCACCGGCACCGGCAGCGCGGGTGTGGCCCTCTTCGCCTACTGCACGATCCAGGCGGCCATGTACGGCCTGTACGGATCCCTGGTGAGCGGGCTCGTCGCGCACCACGCCGGACTGGATGTGCCCTGGTGGGTCTGGGCGGTGGCCACCATGGTGGTCGTCCAGGTCCTCGGCGCCGTCGGCATCGAGATGGGGGCCAAGGTCCTCGCGGTCTTCGTCCTCGCGGAGTTCAGCATCCTGCTCGTCTTCGCCCTGGTCACGCTGTTCAAGGGCGGCGGGCCCGAGGGGCTCGGCCTCGCCCAGAGCTTCTCGCCGAAGGCCGCCCTGCAGGGGGCGCCCGGTGTGGCGCTGATGTTCGCCGTGGCGTCGATGTTCGGCTTCGAGGCCACCGCGATCTACGGCGAGGAGGCGCGGGAGCCACGCAGGACGGTCCCCCGGGCCACCTATCTGTCGGTCGCCGTCGTCACCGGCTTCTTCGCCTTCGTCTCCTGGATGCTGATCTCCTCCTACGGTGCGTCACAAGCCACCGCGGCCGCCGGGAAGGCCCTGGAAAGCGGCGACGCGACGGCGTTCGTCTTCGCGCCGGTCGCCGACCAGTTCGGGAGCTGGGTCAACGACGTCCTGCCGATCCTGCTCGCCACCTCGCTCTTCGCGGGCATCCTCGCCTTCCACAACTCCGCCAACCGCTACCTGTTCTCGCTCAGCCGCGAGGGGCTGCTGCCCCGCAGGGTCTCCACGCTCAACAAGCGGCACTCTCCCTGGGTCGCCGGGGGCGTGCAGACGGCGATCGCGGCGGTGCTGGTCGTGCCGTTCGCGCTGCTGGGCAAGGACCCCGTACTGACCCTGTTCTCCTGGTTCAGCGGGGTGGCCGTCCTCGGGATCATGCTCATGTACTTCCTGACGTCGGTCTCGGTGATCGTCTACTTCCGCCGCACGCGCCTCGACACCCGGCCGTGGAACACCCTGATCGCCCCGGCCCTGGGCGCACTGGGCATCGCGGGCGCCATCTGGCTGATCCTCGCCAACTTCACCACGCTCATCGGCGGCGACTCGGGCACCGCGACCTGGCTCGCGCTCAGCGTCCCGGTGATCCTGCTGCTGGGCGCCGTGACGGCACGGGTGGTGCGCGGCGGGGCCTCGGCGGCCACCTGATCCCCGCGCCGGCAGCGGCCCGCGTCCAGGCGGTCGGGTCCGCCATGTCAGGCGATCGTGTCCGCCTCGGTCTCAGGCGGTCGTGTTCGCCACCTGCTCCAGGAAGCCGTCGACCAGCAGACGGGTGTTGGCGCGTGCGTCGGCTTCCATGGCGCGGCTGTGCGCGAGCAGTGCGTGCGGGTCGACCCCGTGCCGTACGCACTGCTCCGCGCCGCCGAGGCCGAGCCAGCCGCGCACCATCGCCGTGGTGATCTCCGGGTGGAACTGCACGCCCAGGCTGCGCCCCACCCTGAAGGCCTGCGTGCACACCGCGTTGCGGGCCAACTCCACCGCGCCGGGCGGCAGGACGCACCGGTCGTAGTGCCACTGGAACCACGGCCCCGGCGGTACGAGGGCCGGGAGGTCGGTCTCGATCTCGGTCCAGCCGATCTCGGGGCGGGGGGCCGCCTCCACCGAGCCGCCGAGGGCGGTGGTGAGCGCCTGGGCTCCGAAGCACACGCCGAGGACGGGAACGCCGAGGTGGTGGGCCTTGCGCAGCAGGGCGAGCTCGCCGTCGATCCAGCTGCCGACGGCCGCGTGGTCGTAGACCGACCAGGGGGCGCCGAGGGACACGATGAGGTCCCAGTCAGCGGCGTCGGGGAAGTCGAACGGCACGTCCGGCGCGTGGTGGCGCGGCTCGGGCACGACCGTCACGGTTGTGAGCCGGTATCCGTGCTCGGCGAGCCGGTCTCCGACCAGCCCGGGCTCCGTGACGTGCTCGTGCCGGACGATGAGTGCTCGCACGGTGTGCGCCCCTTTCGATTGATCGTACGGGTCCAAATGATACCGACCGGTTCCCGGTCGGTGGAGCCTTGCGAGGGTCTACCCGGCGGGCATATCGTTTGAGTCCAAATGTATTGGGTGTGACCTGGAGGCCCCGCATGCTGGATGTCACCCACGAGGAGTGGCTGCGCCGCGCGAAGGAGCTGGACCTGCCCGGCGCCCACCACATCGCCGGCGCCGACGAACCCGGTGGTGGCGCGAGCTACGCCGTCGTCTCGCCCCGGGACGGCCAGGTACTGACACAGGTCGCCGACGGAGGAACCGCGGAGGTGGACGCGGCCGTGGCCGCCGCCCGCCGGGCCTTCGACACGGGCCCCTGGCCGCGCCTGGCGCCCGCCGACCGCGGGCGTGCGCTGCTGCGTATCGCGGAGCTGCTGGAGGAGCGGCGCGACCGGCTGGCGCTGACGGTCAGCCTGGAGATGGGCAAGCCGATCACGGACGCGTACGCCATCGAGCTGCGCGCCGCGATCAACACCTTCCGCTGGTACGGACAGCTGGCCGACAAGCTCACCGACGAGTCGCCGCACACCGCACCCGACGCGCTCGCGCTCGTCACCCGGGGGCCGACGGGGGTCGTCGGCGCGGTCGTCCCCTGGAACTTCCCCCTGACGCTGGCGAGTTGGAAGATCGCCCCGGCGCTGGCCGCCGGCTGCACCGTCGTCCTGAAGCCCTCCGAGAACTCACCGCTGTCCGCCCTCCTGCTGGGTCGGCTGGCGACCGAATCCGGGCTGCCGCCGGGCGTCCTGAACGTCGTCACGGGCGACGGCCCCACCGCCGGGCGGGCGATCGGCCTGCACCCCGACGTGGACGTCCTGGCCTTCACCGGCTCGACCGCGGTCGGGCGGCACTTCCTGCGCTATGCCGCCGACTCCAACCTCAAGCGGGTGTGGCTGGAACTGGGCGGCAAGTCGCCCAACATCATCCTTCCGGACGCCCCGGACCTGGAGAAGGCCGCCGCCACCGCCGCCTGGGGCATCTTCTTCAACCAGGGCGAGATGTGCACCGCGCCCTCCCGGCTGCTCGTGCACTCCTCGATCGCCGAGCGCGTCACCGAGACCGTCGTGCGGCGGGCCCGGGAACTCCGGGTCGGGGATCCGCTCGACCCCGGCACCGAGATGGGCGCCCTGGCCGGCGAGGGGCACCTGAAACGCGTACGGGACCACATCGGTACCGGTCTCGACGAGGGAGCCAGGCTTCGCACGGGCGGCGACCGGACACGGCCCGACAGCGGCGGATCCTTTCTGGAGCCGACCGTCTTCGACCAGGTGGACCCCGGTATGCGGCTCTCCCGCGAGGAGATCTTCGGCCCGGTGCTGTCCGTCCTCACCTTCGACGACCTCGACGAGGCGGTGGCGCTCGCCAATGCCACCGAGTACGGGCTAGCCGCCGGGCTGTGGACGAGTGACCTGTCCACCGCACACCAGGTCTCCCGCGCGCTGAAGGCCGGCACGGTCTGGGTCAACTGCTATGAGGAGGGCGACCTGACCGTGCCCTTCGGCGGTATGAAGCAGTCCGGCAACGGCCGCGACAAGTCGGCGCACGCGCTGGAGAAGTACACCGAGATCAAGACCACCTGGATCCAGCTGTGAGCCCCGTGAACCGGCCGCTGATCGCGATCCCCGCCCGCTTCGCCGCCTCCACCTCCGCGCTGCGGTACGCCGCCGAGGTCAACGCCCGCGCCCTGATCGAGGCGGTGTGGCGGGCCGGCGGCGAGCCCGCCGGTCTTCATCCGCACGCCCCCGGCGGCACCGCGGACCCGGCCGAAGTGGCCGCCCGGCTCGCCCGCTTCGACGGCGTCCTGCTGCCCGGCGGCGGTGATCTCGCCCCGTATCGCTATGGCGGTGGCGAGGCCCACGAGAGCGTCTACGACGTGGACGAGGAACAGGACGGCTTCGACCTCGAACTCGCCCGGCAGGCCCTGGGCGCGGGTCTGCCGACCCTTGCGATCTGCCGGGGCCTGCAGGTCGTCAACGTCGCCCTGGGCGGCACCCTGCACCAGGACATGGGCGGTCCGGAGCGCGAGCACCGCCATGTGGTGCACCCGGTCGCGATCCAGCGGGACACGCTGCTGGAGCAGGCCACCGGCGCGGGGAAGGTCGAGGCCTCCTGCTACCACCACCAGCGGGTGGACCGCACCGGCGCGGGCCTCACGGTCGCCGCCCGCGCCGCCGACGGCACGGTGGAGGCCCTCGAACTCCCCGGTTCCCACGGCTGGTTCGCGGCCGTGCAGTGGCACCCCGAGGACACCGCTCACGAGGACCCGGCGCAGCAGGGCCTCTTCGACACGCTCGTACGGGCCGCGCGCGAGCGCAGCCGCCCCCCGCGCGACCGCTGCTGACGTCGCCGCGGCACGTCCGGGTGCGGGTCGGTTTCAGACCTGTCGGTTCTGGCTCGTCGGGTTCAGGCTTGGGGGCTCAGGCCTGTCGGTTCAGGCCTTGGGGCGGCGTCCGCTGCGGCGCGGGGCGGGCTCCGCTCCGTCCAGGAGCGCCAGGCGGCGCTCCTCGCCGTGCTCCTCGACCTGGAGCACGACGCGGCGCAGTCCGTCGGCGACGCTGCGGCACTCCTCGTCGCTGAGCTGCCCGGCGACGAAGGCCTCCTCCTCGTTGAACTGCGGAAACACCCGCCGCATCAGCTGCTCACCCTCCTCCGTGAGGCTGAGCAGCACCAGCCTGCCGTCGGTGGGGTGACCGGCCCGCCGGACCAGGCCACGTGCCTCCAGAGTGCGGGAGACCCCGGTCAGCGTGCCCTTGGAGATGCCCGCCTCCTCCGCGACGTGCCGGGTCTCCGACTCGCCCCAGATCCAGATCACCCAGAGCACGACGAACGCCGTCCAGGTCAGATCGGACCCGCGCAGCACCGAGTTCTCCAAGTGCTGCCGGACGGCCGAGGCCGCGCGGTAGATGTTGGCCACCACCGCCATCTGCTCACGGCGGATCGGGATGCCACCGAGCTTTGCCGCGGCCAGCTTCTCCGCTTCGGTGATGGATCGTTGGCCGGGCACGGGCACACTCCTTCGGCGCCACCGCGGCGCATGGGACCGACGATATCGTTCGGCACCAAATTGTACGAAGTGCCCGGGCGCCCGGACACTCCGCCCTCAGCCGTGGATGTGTATGGGTGATCCAAACGAAACCCCTAGCCACGGACACGCCTCACAAGGTCGTCGGCGGCCTCCGGCCACTGGGCGAAGTCGAAGGCGAAGCCCGCGTCGAGAAGGCGGCCAGGGACGACGCGGCGGCTTTTCAGCAGAAGCTCGGTGTCCGAGCGCAGCACGAACGCGCCGAGCTCGGCCATCCACTTCGTCGCCGGCAGTCCCACCGGAGCACCCCACGCGGAGCGCAGGGCGCGCATGAACGTGCGCTGCGGCACCGGGGCGGGAGCGGCCAGGTTGACCGGCCCGGCGAGGTCGTCGCGGTCGGCCAGGAACTCGACGGCCCGGACGAAGTCACGGTCGTGAATCCATGACACGTACTGCGCGCCGCCCGCGACCGGGCCGCCCAGCCCGAGCCGCGCCAGCCGCAACAGAACGTCGAAGACGCCGCCGCGATCGGGGCTCATCACCATGGCGGAACGCAAGGCGACCTTGCGGGTGTGGGGGGTTTCGGCTTGCTGTTGTGCCTGCTCCCACTCTTTGGCGATCTCGACGCTGTAGGCCCAGTAGCCGGGGGTGCCGGGTTCAGTGCCGCCGATGACGCCGGTCGCCTCGTCGTTGGGCGCGTCGAAGCGGTGGGCGTAGATGGTGGCCGTACTCATCTGCATCCAGACTGCAGGAGGCCGCGCGGCCGCGGCGATCGCCTCTCCCACGACTCGTGCGGAGTGCACCCGCGAATCCATCATGGCTTGCAGATTGGTCGCGGTGTAGCGGCAGCTGACGCTGCGTCCGGCCAGGTTGATCACGACGTCGCTGTCGTTGATCGCCTCGGCCCACGGCCCCAGGGTCTTGCCGTCCCAGTGGACTTCGCAGTCGCGCACCGGCCGTCTGGTCAGGACCACGACGTCGTGGCCCGCGGCGGTCAACGAGCGGTGGAGGACCGTGCCCACCTGCCCGGTTCCTCCCGGTATCACTATCTTCACCAAGTTCCCCCTCTGTGTGTGGGGGCGAGCTTAGCGCAAGAAGTTGAACGTGTTCAAAAATGGCTCCGCATTGCATCTGCACGTGCAGTGGAATGGAATTCGCCACTCCGCCCGTCAGGCCAAAGGCTGAACTGATGAGCATCAGTTCGGATATTCTCCGGGGCGGGCGTCCTACCAGATGCAATGTGCATGCGCCACGTGAATGGCTGAAGTGGCTCCAGAATTTCCGAAAAGCCTCCGCTGGCTGTAAAAATTGATCGCATCGAGCGAGATCGTCCATGAAAAGTGACCACTTGGGGCGAGTGTGTGCGGGCTTGTTTTTCAGCCCTCTCCATCCCGCGTCGACAGGGGCGCCGAGGTGCGCCTTGCATGGTGTTCGAAGGTGTGGCACGGCTCCCGTGCCGCAGCTAATGTGACCGGGTCCATCAGGGGGAAATCCGGGGCTCGCCCGACCAAGGTCTGCCTACCGGAGGGGAGGGGAAGGCGGTTGCCGGCCGGTGAGGTGTCCAGTGGACCGCTGGACTATGCGGCTTTCCGTGAGCGTACGTATCACGGGTATCTGCGGTATGCCGTCGCTCGCACCGGGCGGTACGACACGGCCGCTCAGGTGGTGGATGCGCTCTTCGACGATCTCGTCGCCGTCTGGCCCCGAGTGCTCAGCAGCGCCGGGCCGGCAGCTGTCGTGTGGCATCTGTTGCGTTCCGCCCTGGCCCGGCACGCACCGTGCTGTTGCAGTGCCGTGGCGGCGGGGCTCGCGCATCACCTGCTGAGTCCCTCCTATGCCGACGCCCTGGTGCTGCGTCACGCGTTGGAGTTGTCGCGGGACGACGCCGCCGACCTCATGGGCGTGAAATCCGAGGAGATGGGCGCCCTTGTCGCGGTGGCCGAGCGTGCGGCACCTCCCTGGCTCCTTGCTCTCCTGCGTCACACCGCATTGGGCTGCGGCCCCGAACTGTGCCTGTGAAGGATCAGCTGAGGCAATTCCGGAGTCGTAACTGGGCCTATACGATGACCAGTTGTCGCAGCGCCTGCTGCACTCGGTGCCGCATCGGGGAGGACGTATGGGCCAAGGGGCACAGAGCGAACCGAATTTCGATATCAGCACACCAAGTGTGGCCCGGATGTATGACTGGCTCCTGGGTGGGACCGACAATTACGCGAGTGACCGTGAGGCCTGCGGCGCGCTGCTGGAGATCGCTCCCAGCAGCAGGGAACTGGCGCTGACCAATCGCGCGTTCCTGCGCCGTGTCGTGCGCTTCCTGGCCGACGACTGCGGGATCCGGCAGTTCCTCGACCATGGCTCGGGTCTCCCGACCCGGGACAACGTCCATCAGGTCGCTCAGCGGATTCATGCCGATGCGCGAGTCGCCTATGTGGACAACGACCCCATCGTGCTGGCTCACGGGCGGACGATGCTCGCCGAGAATGATCAGACAGCCGTTCTCTGCGCCGACCTGCGTGACACCGACGAGATTTTGGATCACGAGGACGTGCGGCGTCTCATCCGCGACGACGAGCCCACCGCCGCGCTGTTCGTGTCCGTGCTGCATTGCCTGCCCGACAAGGACGACCCGGCAGCGCTGCTGCGCCGTGTCGCCGACAGGCTGGCCCCGGGAAGCTACATGGTGGTCTGCCAACTCGTCAGCGACGACGCCCGGGTGCGCGAAGGCGTCACCGACCTCATGGCCGGTGCGACAGGCGGGCGGTGGGGGCGAGTCCGGTCCAAGGCCGAGGTGCGGACCTTCCTCGACGGCTGGGAGCTGCTGGATCCCGGACTGGTCGAAGTCAGTACGTGGCGCCCGGACTCGGACCTGACGGTGTGGCGCGAGGGCAACGAGTGGGAGGAGTGGGGCGGCGTCGTACGCCTGTGATGCCGGCACTTCGACGGCGGGCACCCGGCCCCGGTCACGAGCCGTCCGTCAACCGCGGCGGCTCTGGTAGGTCATCGCGCGATAGCGCGTCGCGGCCTGCTTCAGCAGCTCCTCGCTGCGCAGTCGGTCGGCGGCGGCGTCCATCAGCCGGTTGAGGACGAACCGGTAGGTCTCGGTTTCTGCGGGACGCGTCAGGTAGTGCGCGCTGTCGATGCTCTCCACATAGACCACCTCGGGCGGTCCGCCGTCACGAAGGCGCAGGTGGGTGATGGGGTAGGGGGGTGAAACGGCGCCGCTGTGCTCGAACTCGATCACGCGGATGTTGATTCCCGGGATGTGCCCCATCTCCAGCAGGTACTCCAGCTGGCGGCACATGACCTCAGGTCCGCCACGTGGCCGCATCAGCACACCCTGGTCCAGCAGCGCGGTCATGTGCGGCGGGTCCGGCTGCTTCAAGATCCGCTTGCGCTCCATACGGAGTGCGACGCGCCGCTCGTTGGCGCTGTCCTGCGGCAGTGCCGCCTCCACCACGGCTCGGGCGTAGTCATGGATCTGCAAAAGGCCCGGCACTACGAAGGCCTCGTAAGTGATGATGCGCTCGGCGCCCTGCTCAAGGCTGATCAGACGCCGCAGGAAACCTGGTGTGACGTCGCTGTACTGCCTGTACCAGGCGCGGTTGTGAGCCTGGGACAGCAGGTACTCGATCTCCGCCGTGTCCTCAGGGCTCGCCCCGTAATGAATCGCCAGATCGCGCACATCGCGCGCTTTCGCCGAGGTGATGCCTCGCTCCAGACGGCTGACCTTCGCGGCCGAGCCGCGGATCACGACGGCCGCTTGCTCCAGGGTCTCGCCGCATGCGACGCGCAGTTGGCGCAGGCGCGATCCCAGCAGACGGGCCGTTGTCTCCGGCTGGGGGCGCTGCCGGGGAAACTGCGTCACCGATGCCGCACGGGGCGGTGCCGCACGAGGCCCGGCCCCACCGAACCGACACGCACATGCACTCCTACGAGAAAAGGACGTTGACCCGATTCTCCCAGAATCACCGCACGTGCGGGGGCGGAACGCCCTCCAGGGAGCCGGGGAAGCGGACTCGGCGATGCCTGTCGCACGAACTGCGCGACGAGTGGGCTGGGGTCCGTCGCGCGCCTGACGACGGCCGGCCCGACGAGAGATGCGGCGGTCACCTCACGTCCGCTTCCGGCGCGGCCTCCGTGGAAGGCTGGTCAGGTCAGCCGGGTGACCGAGTAGTCGAAGGTGGTCCCGGTGACGGTGTACGTGGCCGTCTGGCCGTTGTCGCAATAGGACACGTAGGAGCTGCCGAACTCATTGGTCCCGCCGACCGCCTGGGCATACGGACGGACGTCGGTCCCCTCCGAGAAGGCCGTGGTGGACAGATCGATGATCCTGGTCTGGTTGATCGGGTAGTCGTCGGAGGGGGCCGACTGTTCGCCGGTGCGGGCGGTGGGGGTCCATGAAAGAACAAAGCCCGCGTTGTTGACGACGGCCACCTTCTGCACGCAGGGCTGGGCCTGTGCGGGAGCAGCCGCCGCGCTGACCGAATGCAGGACGGCCATGGCCGTCGCACTCGCCAGGATCGCGGCCGTCCGGCCAACTGTCCGGTTCATGATCGAAACTCCTCTCCCGACCGGGTCCCTCCCGGCCGACGCCCCGCCGAGTTACCCGATGATCCGTCAGAAAACCTCTGTGCCCCAGGAGTTGGAAGCATCTTCGAGTGAACTGGACTCATTCGTGGGGGACAGGTCGGCCTTCGTCGGCCAGTGCCAGAATGCGCCGGGCGCGATCCAGCACCGGCTTGTCGACCATCTCTCCGTCGACCGTGGTGACGGAGCCACCGGCGTCAAGGCGGGCGCGGGCCCACCGCAGTTCCTCCGCTGACGGGGCGAACCCGCTGGCGACGGCGGGGAGTTGGGACGGGTGGACGCAGAGTTTGCCGGTGAAGCCCAGCCGCCGGGCGTGGGCGATGTCCGCGGTGAGCACGACCACGTCGCGTACGGCGGTGGTGACGCCGTCGACGGGCGGGCTGATGCCTGCCGCGGCCGAGGCGACGACCAGTCTGGCACGGGCGTACGCCAGCGCCGCGTGGTCGTCGTGGGCGACGCCGAGTTGGGCGGCCAGGTCGACGTTGCCGAAAGCGGCGCGCGTTGTGCCGGGCGTGGCGCACACGTCGTGGGCCCGCTCCACCCCGAGGGCGGTTTCGACGAGAGGGATGAGGTCGCACCGTCCGGCCGTGCGGGCTGCGAGGTCGGCGAGTACGGCGGGGTCCTCGGCCTTGGGCACCATCACCGGGCATCCGTGGTCGGCCGCAGTGCCGAGGTCGGCCTCGGCCCAGGGAGTTCCGGGCGGGTTGATCCTGAGGATCGCCCGGTTGCCGAGGGCGAGCCAGGCGGCGGCGTGGTCGCGGGCACGGTCCTTGTCCTCCGCGGCGACCGCGTCTTCGAGGTCGACGATGACCAGGTCGGCTCCAAAGGAGACCGCCTTGTCGAAGCGGTCGGGCCGGTCTCCCGGCACGAACAGCAGGCTTCTGGCCGTGGCGATGCGGTCGGGGAGCGTGCTCATACGAAGGCCACCTGCGCCGTGGCGTGCCGTGCCTCCCTGTGGGTGGCGACACGCAGTTCGGCGCCCTGCTCGGAAGGGGTGCCACAGGCCACGAGGCGCTCGCCGCCGAACACCGGCCGCCGCAGCCGGTAGGACAACGTGCGCACCTGGCGTTCCGGGGTGTGGCGGCGGGGCAGTTCGAGCATGAGCAGGGCCAGCAGCGGGCCGTGGACGACGAGCCCGGGGTAGCCCTCTTCGTCCCGGCAGTACGGGGTGTCGTAGTGGATGCGGTGGGCGTTCGCGGTGAGGGCGCTGAAGCGGAAGAGCAGCGCCGGGTCGGGGCGCAGCGGCAGCTGCCAGGGGTCCTCGGGCCGCGGGAAGGCGGACTCGTCGATTGGGCCGGGGTGTTGTCCGGCGCCGCGTCCGGACCGGTAGACGATGTCCTGTTCCTCGACGAGGCACATCCGGCCGTGCTGCCGGAATGCCCGGCGCTCGGTGACGAAGAGCATCTCGCCGGTGCGGCCGTGCTTGGCGGTGACGGAACTCAGGGAACTGACGCGTTCGGCCGGTTCGCCGAGGCGGAGCGGCTCGGCGACCTCACAACGGCCTCCGGCCCACATGCGCTGCCGGTGGGGGATCGGCGGCAGGAAGTGTCCGTGCAGGGGGTGGCCGTCGGCTCCGAGATCCCGCCCGGCGGGCCAGTTCAGAAAGTACAGCCAGTGCCACAGCGGGGGAAGCGGCTCACCGGCCTCGGCGACGGCGCCGGGCAGGTCCAGTACGGCCGAGAGAGCGGTCACCGGGCCGGTGGGCAGGGAGTCGCCGTCCGTGACCGGCCCGGGAGTCCAGGACTCCACGTACGAACTGAGCGGGGGCGGGGTGGGCAGCATGGTCCTTCCGTCCTTCAGATCTTGTGTGCCGCTTCGAGGCTGACGTGCTTGAAGTCGCGGGCGGCGGCCTGGTTGATGTGGCGGCCGGTGGCGTCCGATCCGGTGAAGGTGATCTTCCGGACCAGCGGGTGTTCGACGAGGGCGGCGCCGACGTCCTTGCCGAACCCGGTGACGACGTTGACCACGCCGGGCGGCAGCCCCGCCTCGTGGAAGAGCCGGACCAGCTCCACGGTCGAGGCGGAGGTGAACTCCGACGGCTTGATGACGACGGTGCACCCGGCGGCAAGTGCCGGGGCGATCTTCCCGGCCAGCAGCAACAGCGGGGAGTTCCAGGGCGTGATCACCGCGACCACCCCCACGGGCTCCTTCTTCGTGTAGGTGAAGTAGCCCTTCTTGTCCAGCGGGGGACGGTGCCCTCGATCTTGTCCGCGAGCCCGCCGTAGTAGTGGAACCACTGCGGCACGTAGCTCAGTTGACCGTACATCTCGGTGAAGAGCTTGCCGTTGTCACGCACTTCGGTCTCGGCGAGACGGCGGGCGTTGCCGGCGATCGTGTCACCGAGCCGCCGCAACAGCGCACCTCGCGCGCTGGCGGTCGACTCGGCCCAGGGGCCGGTGTGCAGGGCGCGGTCGGCGGCTCGTACCGCGTCGTCCACGTCCTGCGCACCGCCCTGGGCGATCTCGGCCCACGGGGTGCCCAGGTAGGGGTTGTCGGTGGGGAACCATGCGCCCCCGGCGTGCCCCCGGCTCTCCCCGTCGATG
Organism: Streptomyces sporangiiformans; assembly: GCF_005768555.2. GTDB lineage: Bacteria > Actinomycetota > Actinomycetes > Streptomycetales > Streptomycetaceae > Streptomyces > Streptomyces sporangiiformans. The sequence goes on along the minus strand of NZ_VCHX02000046.1, from coordinate 2,888 downwards.
AACATGTCGTAGCGCTGCATGGCGAATCTCGATTCATCGGCCCGGTGCGGTCGGGCACGGGTCAGAAAGTGCTCAGGCCCAGCGCGGCGCGGAAGGAGTTCTTGTTGGCCACGCCGTCACGGGGCGGCAGGGCGCGCGGCGGCTCGTCGGTGGTGATCAGCACCTGCGCGTACGTGGTCGCCGTGCCGGCCCTGATGCGGGCGGCGAGATCCTCGGCCTGGTCGAGGCCGCTGATCCGTACGGTGTCGCGGATGCCGAAGCCCCGGGCGACGGCGACCAGGTCGGTGCCCAGCCCGGTGTGGCTGGGCTGCATACCGGTCTCGCCGAAGTGGGCGTTGTCCAGTACGACGACGGTGAGGTTGGGCGGCAGTTGGGCACCGATGGTGCCCAACGCGCCGATTCCCATGAGGTGTTCGCCGTCGCCGGTGATCGCGACGACCGGGTGCTCCGGCCGGGCCAGGGCGAGACCGAGGGCGAGCGGCGCGGCGGCGCCCATCGCGCCCCAGAGGTAGAAGTTGCCGGGACGGTCGCCGGCCGCGAACACGTCGTAGCTGGGCGAGCCGAGCCCGGACACCACCAGGGCGTCCTCGGGGAGTCGGGCGATCAGGTCTGCGACGAAGCGGCGGCGGTCGATCCGGGCCGGGGTGCCGGTGCGGGCCGGGGTACCGAGGGCGGTCATCAGTCGCGCTCCCATTTCTTGCGGCCGATCAGCTTCTGCCCGAGGAGTACGGCGACGCGCTCGCCCGCCTCGAACACCGAGTCCAGCGCCGCCTCGACGGCCTCCTCGACATCCTCCGGGCGGTCGGCCCGTACGACGGTGATACCCATGAGTTCCAGGGCCTGCCGGGTGGTACGGCCCATGGGGCCCTGCCACGGGTTGAACTCGGCGTACTCGCCGCGCATGGTCACCAGCGTGAGGAAGGGGAACTGGCACATCTGCAGCAGGGAGAACATGTTGACGCAGTTGCCCACGCCGCTGCTCTGCATCAGAAGCACGGAGCGCTGACCGCCCAGCCAGGCGCCGCTGACGACGGCTACGCCCTCTTCCTCGGTGGTCAGGACCACGTCGTGGATGGCCGGGTCGCGCTGGGCTTCGAGGATGGTGTGGGAGTGGCCGGAGTCAGGGACATGGGCGATCAGCTGGATGCCCCGCTTCTTCAGCGCGGCGAACACGTCCTCCTGCCAGGAGGGTGCCGGTGCGTGGGTTTGGCTCATCCGTAGCGACTCCGCTCCTCGGTCTGCTCAACGTGCACTCATCATGAGCACTGATGGATGAGGTTGAACAATAGAAAACGGTGATGCCCGCATGCCCTGCCCGCATGCCCTTCCCCATGACGCGCCCCCGCACGGCGGGCGGCCTGCGGACTATGACGCGCCGGGATGCGACGAGACGTCCGCATCGGTCCCGTGGACTTGGGCGGAGGGCCATCTGCCCTGCGCCACGGCCGAGTTGATCTGGCGGACCAGTTCCCGGGCGACGACCTGGACGGCGGGCGGCGTGCGGCCCCACCGTGGAGTGCCGAGGACGATCGAGCGCCATACGTCGGGTTCGCACAGGGGCGCGGCGCTCAGGGTGCCCTGCGCGACGTCCTCGGCGATGCCGACGCCGGGCAGGACGGTCCAGCCGTGCCCGGCCAGGACGAGCTGCTTCTGTACCCGCATGGAGTTGGTCTGGACGACGACGTCCATGGCGGCCCCCGCCCGTGCCGCCGCGCCGTCGATGAGCGTACGCAGGGCGTGCCCGGAGGCGGGCATGACCAGGGGGTGCGAGGCGGCCTCCGAGAACGGCACGGGGCGGTCGGCCCGTAGCCCGGCGGACGGGGGAGCGACGGCCCACAGGTGCTCCCGGACCAGCGGGCGGGCGTTGAGGGACGGCGTGCTGTCCAGGTTGTAGAGCAGGGACAGGTCGAGGTCGCCGTCGTCGAGCCACTGCTGGAGGTGGCCCGAGTAGGCGGTCATCAGACGTAGTTCAACTCCGGGGTGGTCGTGGGCGACGGCCGACACGAGTGACTCGGAGAGCAGGTCGCTGGTGCTCTCCAGCAGACCGACGGTGACGATGCCGGTCACCGCGCCGGGGGTGGGCTGCACCTCGGCGCGGGCCCGTTCGAGCTCGTTCAGGGCACGCCGTGCTCGGTCCACCATGATCGCGCCGGCCTCGGTGGGACGCATGCCCTGCCGGGTGCGCTCGAAGAGGGGGACGCCGAGTTCCTCCTCCAGGGTGCGGATCTGCCGGGTCACGGCGGGCTGCACCAGATGCAGCAGCTCCGCGGCACGCGTGACACTGCCCACCTCCGCGACGGTGACGAGCGCTTTGAGCTGCTTGATGTCCAACGGTCCTCTTCACCTCCATCCGGTCCTGACATGGTGACATCAGTTCTTGCTATTTCACTCAGGATGTCATGAGTGCTCATGATGGTGCTCTGCCCGCTCCCGGAGGTCACCGTATGCCCGAGCACCCCGAGCACCCCGAGCATCCCGAAGAGGCGTTGGGACGGCTGCCGCTGTCCGGTGTCACCGTCGTCAGTGTCGAGCAGGCGGTGGCGGCTCCGTTCGCGACGCGGCAGCTGGCCGACCTCGGCGCGCGGGTCATCAAGGTGGAGCGTCCGGGAGAGGGCGACTTCGCGCGCCGGTACGACACCACCGTGCACGGCCAGTCCAGCTATTTCGTGTGGCTCAACCGCTCCAAGGAGTCCCTGACCCTCGATCTGAAGTCGGATGCGGGCCGGGCGGTGCTGGAGCAACTGCTGAGGGATGCCGACGTGTTCGTGCAGAACCTCGCTCCCGGCGCCGCCGCCCGGCTGGGCATGGACGCGCCCACCCTCGCCAAGGCGCACCCGTCTTTGATCTGCTGCACCATCTCCGGCTACGGCACCAGCGGGCCCTGGGCC
>NZ_VCHX02000041.1 GCF_005768555.2 Streptomyces sporangiiformans | reverse complement strand
GGCCGCCCTGCATCCGGCCGGGACCGGGAGCAGGGCGGCCGCGGGCCGCGAGGTCGAGCGGTTCACTCCGACGACGGTCGGCCGCCCGGCGGACGACCGAAGTAGAGCGGACGACCGAAGAAGACGGGTCAGAGACGGAGCGTCAGAGGCCGTACCGGCTTTTCACATGGCGCCAGAAGTCGCGGAACATCCACTTGTCGAACTCGGTGATCTGCGCGGCGCTGCCCGCGTTCATGAGGAAGCAGCACTGACCGGTCGGCGTCCAGTCGTAGAAGTCGTCCAGGCCGAAGGTGTGGCCGACCTCGTGCAGATAGATGTGGATGTTCTCCTGGTTCAGGGCGCCGGTGAAGTACTCCTGGCCGACGCGCTGGCCCCAGTCGCCGCCGGCGCCGCCCTGGAAGCCCTTGGTCAGCCAGAGGGACTGGTCGTAGTGGCGGGCCACGCCGCCGGGGCACTTCGAGTAGTTGCCGTCCTGATGGAAGAAACGGCCGCAGTCCGGGGCGCACTGCGGGGCGCCCCCACCGTCCAGGAGACCGGTGTAGATGTCGACGGAGTTGTCGGTCCACTGGAGCGTCGAGCGGTTCTTCACCGCCCAGCCGACGATATTGACCGGCACGTTGGTGTACGGCCAGGAGTTGTGGCCCGTGCCGTTGTCCACCATGGCGGCCATCCACTTGCCGAACTGCTTCTTCAGCGCGGCGTGGATCCGGTCGCGCAGCGCGGCGCTCACGGGGGCGTCGGACTCCCAGCGGACGCAGTAGTTGATGCTCCCCTTGTTGGCCATGACCTGGTCCCAGCCGTAGTTACGGAATCCGTAGAGGTCGGGGTAGGTCGACTCGACGTGCCTCCACACTTCGTTCAGCGGCTGCACCAGGTTGGCCGGCGGGTTCCACTGCTCGGCGGCCTCCGTACGGGGCGCCAGCGTGCCGGTCGCCGCGACGAGAACGGCCAGGACGGTGAGCAGACGCGCAAGGTACTTGCGCATGGTGACTCCTCCCGGTGGGGGACGGGGTCCCGGGTGCGGAACGGGCCCCTATGGGGACGGGGGTTCGTTCCCAGGTCGCCGACCCCACCGGCAAAGGTTGCCTGCCCTGCGTACGAGGCCCTGCCGGGCGACGACTTCCGGCCAACCGGCCGGGGGCAGGGCGACGGGCGCTTCAGGTGCGCGTTTTCGCCGGTCAGGCCGTTGCGCGGGTGAAGCGGAGTGTGGCGGTGACCGTGGCCAGGCCGCGCATCATGCCCAGCTGGTTCCAGCCCATGCCGAACTCGGCCCGGTCGACGGTCAGTTCCGCCGTCAGAGTGACCGCGCCGGCCTCCGAGCCGGTGACGCGCGCGGTGAAGGACTGCGGACGGCTGATGCCGCGCACGGTCAGCTGCCCGGAGACGTCGACCGTGTCGCCGGCGCCCGGCACGGCGCTGCGGACGGCGAAGGTGATGTCGGGGTGCCGATCCACGTCGAAGAAGTCGGCGGAGCGCAGGTGCTTGTCGCGCTTCGCGTGCTTGGTGTCCAGGGAGGCGGCGTCGAGGGTGAGCGTGCCACGGGCGGTGCCGTCGGCGTCGACTTCACCTTCGCCGGTGACGGACGTGAACGTGCCGTTCACGGTGACCATGCCCCACATCGTCTTGTGCCGCACGGCGACCGTGGACTGGGTGGGGTCGAGCTGCCAGAGGCCGGTTTCGACTGCGACGGACATGAGTGTGCTCCTGAGGGATGGGGGGGTGAACAGGGAGAAGGAACGAACGAGCTGCAGCAGTTCTGCATGGTCTGCAGTAGTTCAAAATTGGATAGCCATACGCTAGCCCGTTATCCAAAAATGGACAACCGGTAGACTGGGGCATCATGGCCGACCTTCCCGACCCCGCCGACCTGCCCGGACACGATCCATCGGGCCCTGGATGCGTTCCATCGGGCGAGAGCGGGCTGCTCCCGGCCGAGTTGCGGGCCTGGATGCATCTGCTGGCCGCGGCCGGGGCCGTCGAGCAGCAGCTGCGTGCCCGCGTCAAGGACTCACTCGGAATCTCGCACGACGAGTTCCTCGTCCTGTGTCTGCTGGCCGACCAGCCCGGGGCCGGTCTGCGGATGACGCGGATCGCGGAGCTGCTGGGCCGCCCCAAGACCCGGCTGACCTATCAGGTCGCCTGCCTCCAGCACGCCGGCCTGATCTCCCGGAAGTCGGTCTGCGGCGACAAGCGCGGTATCGAGGTGACGCTCACCGAAAAGGCACGGCGGCTCCTGGGCGACGCCTCGGCCCCCCTGGCGGACGCCGTCACCGACGCCATCGCCCGAACACTCGGCCCTCACCAGCGCGAAGCGCTGCGCGACCTGCTGCCGGGGACACCGGACGCCGACCTTTGACCCGCCCATGAGCCCCGTCCGCCCATGATGGTCATGCGTGCCCAAGACGGCCGGGCCGCAGGAGACACCTGGAGGTCACCGCATGCCTGAGCATCCCGAAGAGGCGCTGGGACGGCTGCCGCTGTCCGGTGTCACCGTCGTCAGTGTCGAGCAGGCGGTGGCGGCTCCGTTCGCGACGCGGCAGCTGGCCGACCTCGGCGCGCGGGTCATCAAGGTGGAGCGTCCGGGAGAGGGCGACTTCGCGCGCCGGTACGACACCACCGTGCACGGCCAGTCCAGCTATTTCGTGTGGCTCAACCGCTCCAAGGAGTCCCTGACCCTCGATCTGAAGTCGGATGCGGGCCGGGCGGTGCTGGAGCAACTGCTGGGGAATGCCGACGTGTTCGTGCAGAACCTCGCTCCCGGCGCCGCCGCCCGGCTGGGCCTGGACGCGCCCACCCTCGCCAAGGCGCACCCGTCTTTGATCTGCTGCACCATCTCCGGCTACGGCACCAGCGGGCCCTGGGCC
>NZ_VCHX02000039.1 GCF_005768555.2 Streptomyces sporangiiformans | reverse complement strand
ACGACATCCACGAAGCCTTCCTCGGCCTCGCCATCTGCCTGATCACCCACCGCCACGTCCAACGGCTTTGTTAGGGCCTCTAATACCCATCGACTGCGACCGTGAACTACAGACGTATCAGCCCAGATGTCGGGCGAAGAATCGCAGAGAGTCGTCCATCTCGAACCGCGGCAGATCTCCGTGCTTGCCGGGGTTGGCGTGCAGTGTCTTCTCGGCTGAACCGACGGCATCGAACAACGCCAGGCTCTGTGCACGGGGCATCCGCTCATCGTCCCACTGGACCAGAAATTGCACCGGCACGGTGATCTGCGCGGCGGTCCCGGCCAGCGCGGGCGACCCTTGCAGGCCCAGCACCGCGGCGCGGACTCGAGGTTCTGCGGCGACGAACGGTATACCGAACGCGCCGCCCAGCGACACGCCCCAATAGCCCACCGGTCCGCCGCCGATATGGTCGAGTTGCTGGACTGCGGTCAGGACCGCCTGCCATTCCGCGACGGTCTGCTCGGCCACGAGCGTGTACATGGCGGTGTCCAGCGCAGCCGTATCCTCTCCAGCGGCCATACGCGCCCGGTACTCGGTCGCGATCCGGTCGAACTTCTCGTCCGTCGGCCGCTCGCCGTGGTTGGGCACGTCGATCGCGGCGACCGCGAACCCGCCCTCGGCGGCGAAGCGATGCGCGCGGGCCAGGATGCCGGGGGCCTTCTTGTGTTGCCCGCCGCCGTGTCCCATCAGGATCAGGGGGCGAGTGCCGTGGGCGTCTTCCGGCGTCCACAGCACGCCGGGGATCTCGTCGAGGGTGAAGAACTGTTCGGTCACGCCGCCCAACGACGTCTTGGAGATGAAGCGCATAGCGTTTCAGGCCTTTCGGGATACCTTCTGCAGGCGCTCCCTAGACCATGCGAGGGAGGGAGCCCCAATCTGTCACAGCATTGATCGGTCTCACCTCCTCGAGTTCGCAGCGGGCACGGCGACGCTGAACGTATCGCAAAGCGGCATCACTCGCGTCTCGCCAGGGCGAACGTTGCCTGACTCGGCACTAGGTCAGGGCCAGAACCCTTCGTACCTCCCCTAGCGCATGCAGGAGTACGCCGACAGCGGGCAGGAGACGCGAATACGCGGCACCTCAACATGCGACCCACGAAGCTCAATCCCGGGGTCGAACCCGCTTCCGACACCGCCTCCAAGGCCGACAGGCGAGTGGGTTCGTCATCTCACCGCTCCAGGAATCCACGAACCCACGCGTTTGCGACCAGGACCACTTCAAAGAGATCAATGACGGACTGGGGCATCCGGCCGGGGCACGGTGCTACGCGCGCCCGCCGACCGGCTCACCGCATGGGCCGGACCCCACGCGTCCGTCGGCCGCCTGGGCGGTGACGAGTTCGCCGTCGTACTGCACCTGCCCCGCGACCTACGCGAGGTCCGCCTTGAACAGCTGGTCCGGATGCTGCGCACGCCGGTCGCTCTCGATGACGGCCAGGCCGTGGACGTCGCCGCCTCGGTCAGCGCCGCGACCCCGGACGTGATCGGCACCCGCGACTTGACCGTGCTGCAGAGTGCCGCCGACGCCGCCCTCTACGACGGCAAGCACTCCGGCCGCGCGCACCTCGCCACGCCGGAGCACGCCAAGGTGCCGTCCACCAACGGCAGGCGCGCGGGCCGGCCGGGCACCGCGGTGTGGGGGCCAGCCGCATGAGCATCGCCACCCTGCCCGAGGGCGACTGGATCCGCGGCATCACGATCCGCCAGCCCTGGGCCACCTGCGTCCTCGCCGGGAAGAGCCCGGAGAACAGGCCCGTGCACTGGCCGTGGCGCGGTTGGGTCCTCGTCCACGCCGGAAAGAAGAAGCCGGAACCCGCCGTGCTGCGTGACCCGCTGGTCGCCACCGCGATCCGCGGCCGCGAACTGCACCTGGGCGCGGTCGTCGGCGTCGCCCACCTCACCGACTGCCACCTGGACCAGGGGCCCGATGCTGGTAGTTCCGGCTATCAGAAGTTGCGCAATGCGGTGCTGTGCTACCGCCCGATGTCAGTCGTGACGGGCGAGCTTGACCGCGGAGACGAGCAGGATCACGGCCAGCAGCGGAATCAGCACCAGATTCGGGAACATCCCCAGAAGCAGGCCGCCCAGCACCGCGCCGGCGATGGAGCCTGCGGCCATGATCGTGGTGAAGCGGATGTTGGCGCCGAGGACGGCGAAGTGTCTACTGGTCAGACGGGATCGGTGAACGAGATCGGCTTGCCGGTGGCGTGGGCATATGCGATCTCCCTGCTCGTGGACTCGCCGATATACCCGCCGGGGTTGACGACCAGAACCCGGTCAGCCAGGTCGATCTTGCGCAGGTGGAGGGCGTCCAGTGCGGTCTTCTGCTCGTTGCTGATCAACTCGTTTGCTTCGCCTGGCGCGACGACGATGACACCTGCGAAGGTCAGATCACGGTTCGCCGCACGCATCTCGTCCACGAAACGGGTAGAGCCGCAGATGCAGACAATCTCAGGTCGGTCGGGCACGGCTCAGTCCTTCGGTCGAACGGGAAACCGTCAGTGTGCACGTTGACATCACAGACAGGCACACGAGCCAACAGTTTGCGCAGCGAGATGGACAACTCGACGCTCAGGGGCGCATTCGCGCGGGGGGACTCGTCGTCCTCTCGAAGTCAGACGACGGCAGGCGCGACACCTATCGTGCGCGCCTGCCGCATTGCGGCCTTTCAGTCCTGCGGTGCGACGCGGATACGGTTCCCGTCAGGATCGGCCGCGAGGAAGGTCAGCCCGAACCCCGCATCATGAGGCTCGCGCAGGATCGTGACCCCCTTGGACTGCCACTGCTTGAAGGTCGCGTTGAGCTCGTCGGGTCGTCCACCGTCAATGGCCAGGCAAACCTCACTGGTGCGCGGGACGTCCGGTGACAGACCCTCGAACTGGCCGGACCACAGACCGAGGTCAGCGCCTGGCCCGAGGTCGAAGGTGATGTATCCCGAAGTCTCGAACGAGGGG
>NZ_VCHX02000040.1 GCF_005768555.2 Streptomyces sporangiiformans | reverse complement strand
GTACGTCGCGATGTGCTCCGTACCGGCGTACCGGCGACGGCGTACCGCGTCGGCGGCCGCGCCCAGCGCGTGCAGCGGGGCGTGGCGGTACAGGTCGAGCGCCTCCTCGGGGGTGATCCGCCCACCCTCGGCGGCACGGTCGAGGACGGACTGAAGGTCGGGCTGGAGGTCGGACTGGGGAGGGCGGGACATGGGCCGGCCTTTCCTGGGACGTGGGCGGGCTGTGCGGGAACCGTGTCGTGTGGTCAGTCGCTGCCGGGATCGCCCAGCAGCCGCACGCGTACATCGGGCGGAAAGCCCTCGTGGGCGCCGCCGACCCGCCGGGCGAACTCATGGATTCCGGCGAGTTGCGGGGCCCCGAGACTGAAGTCGAGCGCCGTGGTGTAGTAGCGGCGCAGTGTGTCCGCGTCGAACTCCTCCCAGCGCGACGCCTGTTCACACACCTTGTCCACCTCGACGAGGGACAGGTCGCGCGAAGCGAGCAGATCGGAGTGGACCTGGCGGACCATGTCCGGCTCGCGCTCCAGGAAGTCCCGGCGGGCCGCGAACACCGCGAAGACGAACGGCAGGCCCGTCCAGTCCTTCCACATCCGGCCGAGGTCATGGACCTCAACGCCCAGCTCGGGAGCCTCGTACAGAGAGGCCCGCAGCGCCGCGTCACCGATGACGACGGCGGCCCGCGCCTCCTTCAGCATCGTCCGCAGATCGGGTGGGCAGACGAAGTAGTCGGGTCGCACGCCCACGCGGTCCGCGAGCAGCAGCCGCGCCAGCCGCACCGCGGTCCGGCTCGTCGAGCCGAGGGCGACCGGGGCGCCGTCCAGCTGGTCGAGCGGTACCTGGCTGACGATGAGGCACGACATCACGTCGCCGTCGCTGCCCACGGCGATGTCGGGCAGCGCCACGAGGTCGTCGGCGTGGCGCAGAAACTGGAGAAGGCTGATCGGCCCGATGTCGAGATCGCCCGCCGCGAGCGCCTCACTGAGGCCGTCGGGGTTGTCCTTGCGCAGGTCCAGGTCGAGGAGGCTGCCTGTTCTGGCGAGTCCCCAGAACAGCGGCAGGCAGTTGAGGAACTGGATGTGGCCGACCCTGGGCCGGCGCCGTCCTGTGACCGGTGGCGCCGGCGCCCCGGTGGCGAGTGGTTCGATCATGGTGGCAGCAGCTCCAGTGTCAGCTAGAGGGGGGAACGGCGGCGCGGGCCGAGCACCGCGGAGCCGGCTCCGCGGACCCGGGGGTCGGCGGAAGTGCCGTGTCACGTGCGGGAGTCCGCGCCACGGGTCATGTCCTCGCGGGCATGCGGAAGTGCTCGGTGAGCACCGCGAGCACGTCCGCCTGGCGGTCGGCGAGGAAGAAGTGCCCGCCGGGAAAGACCTTCAGCTCGCTCCCGCCGGTGGTGTGGTCGGCCCAGGCACGCGCTTCGTCCAGGGAGGTCTTGGGGTCGGCGTTGCCGGTGAGCACGGTCACCGGGCAACTCACTGTTGCCCCTGGATCACAGCGGTACGTCTCCACCGCCGTGTAGTCGCTGCGGATCGCCGGGAGGATCATGCGCAGCAGTTCCTCGTCGGCGAGGAACTGGCCGTCGGTGCCGCTCAGCGCCCGCAACTCGGCCACCAGTCCGTTGTCGTCACGCAGGTGCACGTTCTCGTCGCGGGTCCTGGACGGCGCCCGCCGGCCCGAGGCGAAGAGCCGTACGGGGCCGCCACCGGCACCTTCCATGCGCCGTGCCACTTCGAAGGCCACCACCGCGCCCATGCTGTGCCCGAAGAAGGTCAGCGGCCGGTCGTCCCAGCCCGCGAGTGCCTCTGTGATGCTGTCGGCCAGGTCCGCGACCGAGGTCACCCCAGGTTCGCTGCGGCGGTCCTGACGCCCCGGGTACTGCACGCCGAGGACGTCGACGGCTGGGCTCAGGGCGGTGGAGACGGGCAGGTAGAAGCTGGCGGAGCCACCCGCGTGCGGAAAGCACACGAGCCGCTCGGCCGCTTCCGGAGCGGGGTGGTACCTGCGGATCCACAGGTTGCCCGGGATGGGTGAGGTCATGGGATGTGGGGGTCCTTCCAACGGGTCGGCGCAACCTGGCCGAGGAGAAGACGGGCACGAGGCCCGAGCGGGCCGGGGTGTGCGCGGCACGCTCACTATTCAGTGCAACCGCACCGATTCCACAAGGTCTGACCGGGGCGGGAGCGGGAAGTCTGGGCGTTTCCCCGGTTCTTGAGGGCCGCGGTCGGCCGCAACTGGTCCTTCACGAAGACCCCGTCCTAGCCTTCGGCGACCGGCCTTCGGCAGGGGCGGACACCGAACCGCCCGTCGGCCTCGGCCAGTTGAGAGGAGAGTGGGACCCCCATGACCACCAACACCCCATTCCGAAGCGGCCAGAACGCCCCACGGGCTCGGCGCGGAACCCGAAGTCTGGCGGTCGTGGCCGGAGCTGCCGCGGCCCTCCTTGCCTGGCTGGTGACGGCGAAACTCGCCGGCACCCCTCTGGACGTCCGCACCGGTTCCGGGGAGGCCGTGCAGTCGGTGGGAGTCGCGGCCGTCGTGGTGGCGGCTGTGACAGCGGGCCTCGGCGGATGGGCGTCGCTCGCCGTCCTGGAACGGCTTGTGCCGGCCAGAGCCCGGGCGGTATGGACGGCCCTCGCTGTCGTCGTCCTCGTCCTGTCCCTGGCCGGACCCCTCGACCAGGGCACGACGACGGGCGCCAAGGCCGGACTGGTGGGCCTGCACCTCGTGACCGGCATGGTGCTCGTCCCGGCGCTGGCGAGGACAGCCGCCCGGCGGTGACACGCGCGGGCCGTCGTCCGGCGGTGCCCCCTCCCGGGGCGTCGCCCGGCGGTGACCCTCCTGGGCCGTCGAACAGCGCGGGAGGCAGAGGCCCGTCGGGTCTCCGCCTCGCCCGAGCCCTGTCCGACGGCCCGTGGTGGACCACCACCGCCCCCTCACGGTTCGTCATGTCCCGCTGCCAGCAGCCTTGTTGGGGGCGAGAACCTGGTCAGCCGCATGGTCAGGCGCTCTCCGCGTCAGGGCCGTAGATCTCGACGGTGTCACTGGCACGGCGCACATGAATGCAGTCGCCAGGGCACTCCTGAGCCGAGTCGACCACGTCACGCAGGATGGTCAGGGGGACCCGTACGGCCGCTCCCGGCTCCTGGACCAGTTCGTCGTCCTCGTCCTTCACATACGCGAGGCCGTCAACATCCAGTTCGAACACCTCGGGCGCGTACTGCGCGCAGATGCCGTCACCGGTGCACAGACCCTGATCGATCCAGACCTCGAGTTCCTGGTCGTCGGTCGTCTGCATGGGCGGTTTCACCTTCCTGCCGATCGTGTCGCTGGGGGTACGCGTGCCGGGTCCTGGGGACTGCCGCGGGGATCAGACCCGCATGGGCTGCGGTGCCTCGCGGCGTGCGGGGTCCGGGCCCTCGTAGTCGCGGATGATCTCGTAGCGCGTGTTCCGCTCCACCGGGCGGAAGCCGGCGTCGCGGATCAGGTCCAGCAGATCGTCACGGGTGAGCTTGTTCGGCGTGCCGTAGTTGTCGGCGTCGTGCGTGATCTTGTACTCGACGACCGAGCCGTCCATGTCGTCCGCGCCGTGCTGCAACGCCAGCTGGGCNTGTCGTCCGCGCCGTGCTGCAACGCCAGCTGGGCGGTCTGCACACCGTGCATCACCCAGAACACCTTGACGTGCGGAACGTTGTCGAACAGCAGCCGGGACACCGCGAACGTCTTCAGAGCCTCGGCACCGGTCGCCATCTCGGTCCGCGCCTGAAGACGGTTACGGACCTTGCCGTCCTGCATGTCGACGAAATCGTGCTGGTAGCGCAGCGGGATGAACACCTGGAAGCCGCCGGTCTCGTCCTGCAGCTCACGCAGCCGCAGCACATGGTCGACGCGGTGACGGGGCTCCTCGATATGGCCGTACAGCATCGTGCACGGGGTCTTCAGACCCTTCGCGTGCGCGAGCCGGTGGATACGCGACCAGTCCTCCCAGTGGGTGCGGTGGTCGACGATGTGCTGCCGCACCTCCCAGTCGAAGATCTCCGCACCGCCGCCGGTCAGCGACTCCAGCCCCGCCTCGATCAGCTCGTCCAGGATCTCCGACGCCGACAGGCCCGAGATCGTCTCGAAGTGGTGGATCTCCGTCGCTGTGAAGGCCTTCAGGGAGACGTCCGGCAGCGCCTTCTTCAGCTCGGAGAGCGACCGCGGGTAGTAGCGCCACGGTAGCGTCGGGTGCAGGCCGTTGACGATGTGCAGCTCGGTGAGGTTCTCGTTCTCCATCGCCTTGGCCAGACGGACGGCCTCCTCGATGCGCATCGTGTACGCGTCCTTCTCGCCCGGCTTCCGCTGGAACGAGCAGTACGCACACGACGCCGTGCACACGTTCGTCATATTGAGGTGGCGGTTGACGTTGAAGTGCACGACGTCGCCGTTCTTGCGCGTGCGCACATGATGCGCCAGACCGCCCAACCAGGCGAGGTCGTCGCTCTCGTACAGGGCGATGCCGTCCTCGCGGGACAGCCGCTCGCCGGCGAAGACCTTGTCCTCCAGCTCGCGCTTGAGCCCAGCGTCCATTACCGGGAACCTCCTCGGTCGGTGCCTGACGGCACACCTGGTGAGTGTGAGCACGCGTCCGGGGACGTGGCTCTCTGTCGGCCGTGCTCGGGAACCGGCGACACCCCGGACCGTCCGGGCGTGCTGCACGAGGTCAGGGAGAGTCGGCCACGTGTGCCGCGCAGGAGCGGGGCCTGACGGCTCCGACAACCGGCGCGCTCCGGAAGCCGGCCCGGCGTATGCCGCGGACCGGCATCCGCTGACGCCCCTCCATGCTGGCCGATGCCGGTCTGGGGAAAACCCCACACCCGGAGCGGGTTCTCTGGAACAGGGCGGCCCTGCCCCGCAAGTGACCCGTGCCGGTCGAGGAGCCCGCATCCGGCCGCGCGGGCGCGAAGCCCCGCACACGGCGACAAGAAAGGCCAACGACCGCATGACCGAAACAGCCAAAACGCACGAACGCCTGACCCTGGCACACTCGCCGTGCCCCAACGACACCTTCGTCTTCCACGCCTGGACGCACGGCCTGCTTCCGGGAGCACCCGAGACGGACGTCACCCTGGCCGACATCGACATCACGAACAGCGTGGCCGAGGAGGCGTCCTTGGACGTGCTCAAGGTCTCGTACGGCGTGCTGCCGTACATCCTCGACAGCTACGCGCTGCTGCCGACCGGTGGTGCGCTCGGCCGTGGCTGCGGCCCGCTCGTCCTGCTCAGGGAACCGGGTGCACCCGCCGACCTGTCCGGCGCCCGAGTCGCCGTGCCCAGCACCCGCTCCACGGCCTATCTGCTGTTCCGGCTGTGGGCCGCGCGCGCCGTTCCCGACGGCGTCGGGGAGATCGTCGTCCTGCCCTTCCACGACATCATGCCCTCGGTCCGCGACGGCCGCGTCGACGCGGGGCTCGTCATCCACGAGGCCCGCTTCACCTATCAGCAGTACGGCCTGCACTGCCTCGCCGACATGGGGGAGGAGTGGGAGAAGCGGACCGGCCTGCCCATACCCCTCGGCGCCATCGTCGCCCGGCGTGCCCTCGGCGAGCGCCGGATCGCGGAGGTGACCGAGGCCATCCGCGCCTCCGTGCGCTTCGCGTGGGACGCGCCCGACGCGTCCCGGGACTACGTCACCGAGCACGCGCAGGAGATGGCGCCGACGGTCATCGGCCGGCACATCGACCTGTACGTGAACACGTTCACGGCCGACCTGGGGGAGGAGGGCTACGCGGCGGTGACAGAACTCCTCGAACGCGCCGCGGGTGAAGGGCTCCTGCCTCCGGTGACTCAGGGAGCTCTTCGTCTGTGACTCTCTGCCTCCGGACGGGAGCGGCCAATGTTAGTGGTTCTCTTAGAGCCGGTCGGCGCAGGTCACCGCCCTCGGAGGGCGTCCGCATAATCGAGCGCAGGGTGGCGCCGAGAACGGCGGCCGGATCAGTCCCCCTCCCCCTCCCTGATCCGGACTTTCGCCGACCGGCGCCGCCCGGTGTCTGACGGGCCGTCACCCACCGTCACCCACCCCTCTTGTCGGCGAGGTCCCGAGCCTTTCGTTGGACGAGACCTTGCGCCAGCTGTTGAAGGGAACCGATCTGTGAGCGAGGCCAGGCTTGACGACTTCCTGCGGCGCGTGACGGCGGACCTGAAACGCACCCGCAGCCGCCTGCGCCAGATCGAGTCGAAGGCCGTCGAACCCATCGCCATCGTCGGCATGGCCTGCCGCTACCCCGGCGGGGCCCGCACGCCCGAGGACCTGTGGCAGCTCGTCGACTCCGGATCGGAAGGCATCACCGGCTTCCCCGACAACCGAGGCTGGGACCTCGACGGACTCTACGACCCCGATCCGGGCCACCCCGGCACCTGCTACACCCGCGAGGGCGGCTTCCTGCACGACGCCGCCGACTTCGACGCGGACTTCTTCGGCATGTCGCCCCGAGAGGCACTCGCCACCGACCCCCAACAGCGGCTGCTGCTCGAGGCCGCCTGGGAGGCCATGGAGCGTGCGGGGCTGCGCCCTGCCGAACTGAAGGGCAGCGCGACCGGCGTCTTCGCGGGCGTCATGTACAACGACTACGCCACGCGATTCACCCAGCCGCCCGCCGGACTCGACGGCTACCTGGGCAACGGCAGCGCGGCCAGCATCGCCTCCGGACGCATCTCCTACACGTTCGGGCTGGAAGGCCCCGCGGTCACCGTGGACACGGCTTGTTCCTCGTCCCTGGTCGCGCTTCACCTGGCCGTCCAGGCACTACGGGGCGACGAGTGCGACCTCGCGCTCGCGGGCGGCGTCGCCGTCATGTCCACACCGGTGACCTTCCTCGAGTTCAGCCGTCAGCGTGGACTCTCCGCCGACGGCCGGTGCAAGTCCTTCGCGGACGCGGCGGACGGCACCGGCTGGAGCGAAGGCGTCGGCATGCTCCTGCTGGAACGTCTCTCGGACGCCCGGCGCAACGGCCATGAGGTCCTCGCCGTGGTCCGTGGATCGGCCGTCAACCAGGACGGCGCGAGCAGCGGACTCACCGCGCCCAACGGGCCGGCGCAGCAACGCGTCATCCGCACCGCCCTCGCGGCGGCCGGCCTCTCCCCGGCGGACGTGGACGCGGTCGAGGCGCACGGCACCGGCACCACGCTGGGGGACCCCATTGAGGCGCAGGCGCTGCTGGCGACGTACGGTCAGGACCGGCCAGGGAACCGGCCGTTGTGGCTCGGCTCTCTCAAGTCCAACATCGGGCACGCCCAGGCCGCGGCCGGCGTCGGCGGCGTCATCAAGATGGTGCAGGCCCTACGTCACCAGAGGCTGCCGCGCACCCTGCACGTCGACGCCCCTTCCACCACCGTCGACTGGACGGAGGGCGACGTTCGTCTGCTCACCGAGCCCGTCGAGTGGCAGGACCCCGGCCGCCCGCGCCGCGCGGGTGTGTCGGCTTTCGGCGTGAGCGGTACCAACGCCCACGTCATCATCGAACAAGCGCCGTCTGCACTGGCCGAGGGAGCACCGGCTGCGGCAGCGTCGGTTGGGGCGGTACCGGCCGAGGGAGCTTCGGACGCCCCGTTGCTGCCTGTCCTGCCGTGGCTGCTGACCGCGCGGAGTCCGGAGGCGCTGTCGGAGCAGGCCCGGAAACTCCTGCTGCAGCTGTCAGCCCATGGGGTGGAGGACGACCACGCGGTGGCCCGGTCCCTGGCCACCACTCGTTCGGTGTTCGAGCACCGTGCGGTGGTGCTGGGTGCGGACCGGCAGGCGCTGGTGGCCGGTCTGGAGGCCCTGGCGTCCGGCGAGCCCGCGGCCGGTCTGGTCAGTGGCTCGGCGAGGAGCGGTGGCAGGACGGCGTTCCTGTTCTCCGGGCAGGGGGCGCAGCGCCTGGGTATGGGGCGTGCGTTGTATGAGGCGTTTCCGGTCTTCGCGGAGGCGTTCGACGCGGTGTGTGCGCGTGTCGGCGGGCTGCGGGATGTGGTCTTCGGTTTGGATGCGGAGGTGTTGGGTTGTACGGAGTGGGCGCAGCCTGCGTTGTTCGCGGTGGAGGTGGCGCTGTTCCGGCTGGTGGAGTCGTGGGGTGTGCGACCCGATTTCGTGGTGGGGCATTCGATTGGTGAGTTGGCGGCCGCTCATGTGGCGGGGGTGTTCTCGCTGGAGGATGCGTGCCGTTTGGTGGTGGCGCGTGGTCGGTTGATGCAGCAACTGCCTTCCGGTGGGGCGATGTTCGCGGTGGAGGCGTCCGAGGAGGAGGTCGCGGCGCTGCTGGA
>NZ_VCHX02000037.1 GCF_005768555.2 Streptomyces sporangiiformans | reverse complement strand
ACGAGGCCGTTCAGGCCGATAGCGGGGGTCTGGGGGCGCAGCCCCCAGGTACGGGATGGGACGGGTAGGGGCGGCGGGGGCGACATCACTCCCCACCCACCCGGCGGGCCCGGTGGGCCCTGGCCTTCTCGCGGTTGCCGCAGTGCTCCATGGCGCACCAGCGGCGACGGCCGGGGCGTGAGGTGTCGACGAACAGCAGACAGCAGTTGTGGGCACCGCACTCGCGGATGCGCTCGGCGTAGGGACCGGTGAACAGCTCGACCGCGTCGCGCGCGACGGTGGCCAGCAGCCGCGTACCGGTGGCGCCCGGCACCCACGCTCGCGCACCCGTCGGCTCGATGCGGGCGGCGAGCGGCGCCTTGGCCGCCGCGGCGTTGACGACGGCCAGTTGGCGCGCCTGCAAGGGGCGACCATGGGCCCGGTCGGCGGCCAGCAGGAAGAGCGCGTCGCGCAGGGTGCGCGCGTCCGCCAACGCCTCTTCCGTGACCGTGAGCTCAAGACCGGCGGGCAAGCGGCTGCGCTCCACCCAGCGGACCAGATCCGCGGGCTCGTGCAGCACCTCGTAACGCGCGAACGCCCCCGGCCCCCCGGTCGTCAGCAGCTCCATGCAGAGCGAGCCGGGATCAAAACGGTACGGCTTCCCTTCGTGCGACACGAGGGTCAGCCCGGGCGGCTCGGAGGGCATCGGGGCTTTCGACGCGTTCGGCGATTTCATTGCTCGCTCGCTCACGTAACCAGTATAAGTGGTTACCATGACGCACACACCGTTGCACTGGAAGCTCGTCATCGATGCCGCCGACCCGCACGCCCAGGCCGACTTCTGGGCCGCCGCCCTGCACTACGAGGTCGAGGACAACAGCGCCCTGATCGAGCGCCTCCTGGGCTTCGGCGCCGTACCCGCCGAGATCACCGTCGAGTCACACGGCCGCAAGGCCTGGCGCGACCTGGCCGCGGTGCGGCACCCGGAGGATCCGTACGAGGCAGAGAGCGGAACGGGGCTCGGGCGGCGACTGCTCTTCCAGCGCGTGCCGGAGCCGAAGACCGTCAAGAACCGTCTGCACATCGATCTGCACTCCGGGAACGGCGGGCGCGAGGCGGAGGTCTCGCGGCTGGCGGGGCTGGGGGCGGCGGTGCTGCGGGAAGTGAAGGAGCCGGGAGGCGAGTGGGTGGTGATGACGGATCCGGAGGGGAACGAGTTCTGCGTCCACTAAGCCCTGCCGTGCGACGCCATGGTGCGCTGATCCGACACCATGAGGCACCGGTTCGATATACGAACATCCCTGACTGAATAGCGCTCTTGACGGAGAGTCAGGCTCAGCTTCACCATCCAGGCACCCATTCACTGTGGAGTCCCTTCGGGATTTCCCAAGGAATTCGGAGCCCCCCACATGAAGCTGTCCGTTCCCGGCCGTGCGGTGGCCGCCGCCCTTGTCGCGGCCACCACGCTGGTGACCAGCGGGTCCATAGCCGACGCGGCGCCCGCGGCTGCCGCGCCCAACATCCCCGTGGCCAATGTCAAGGCTCATCTCTCCCAGCTGCAGTCCATTGCCACCGCCAATGGCGGAAACCGCGCCCACGGACGCGCCGGCTACAAGGCGTCCCTCGACTACGTGAAGGCCAAGCTGGACGCGGCCGGGTTCACCACGACCGTGCAGCAGTTCACGGCGGCCGGCCGTACCGGCTACAACCTGATCGCCGACTGGCCCGGCGGCGACGCCAACCAGGTCGTCATGGCGGGCTCGCACCTCGACAGCGTTTCGACGGGGGCGGGCATCAACGACAACGGTTCGGGATCGGCGGCGGTACTGGAGGCCGCACTCGCCGTGTCCCGTGCACAGTACAAGCCCACCAAGCATCTGCGGTTCGCATGGTGGGGGGCGGAGGAGCAGGGCTTGCTCGGATCGCGCTACTACGTCAACAGCCTGTCCTCCGCGAACCGCTCGAAGATCAGCGGCTATCTGAACTTCGACATGATCGGCTCTCCGAACCCCGGCTACTTCGTCTATGACGACGACCCAGCCATCGAGAAGACCTTCCAGAACTTCTACACAGGTATCGGTATCTCCACCGAGATCGAGACCGAGGGCGACGGCCGCTCGGACCACGCCCCCTTCAAGAACGCGGGCGTCCCCGTCGGGGGCATCTTCAGCGGCGCCGACTATCGCAAGACCGCCGCCCAGGCCACCAAGTGGGGCGGCACGGCCGGACAGCCGTTCGACCGCTGCTACCACTCGTCGTGCGACACGACGTCGAACATCAACGACACAGCACTGGACCGGAACAGCGACGCGCTGGCGTACGCGGTGTGGGAGCTGTCCGCCTAGGGCGGCACCGCCTGAGAGCCGCTGCTCTCTCGGCTCTCAGGCGGTGATGTCCTTCGTCGTGAAACGCGCCCACGCCGCCGTGCCGAACACCGCCGCGTACAGGCCCTGGAGTCCGAGATTGCGGTACAGGTCGTCCCAGTACACCGGATCACGCATCAGATCCGCGAAGGACAGCCAGTAGTGCGAGAAGAAGTACGGCTGCAGCGAGTGGAGTTGGGGTATCTGGTCGAGGATCTGGATGGTGATCAGCAGGCCCACGGTCGTCGCCATCGCCGCGATGCCACTGTTGGTGAGCGTCGAGACGAACAGGCCGAGCGCCGCGATGCCGATCAGTGACGCGGCGACGGCCAGCGCGATCAGAAACGCCCGTCCCAGCCCCTCTCCGAAGCTGATCCGTGTGCCGGAGATCGTCGTCAGCTCGCCGAGTGGGAACAGCAGCGCCCCCACGATCAGCGCAGACACCGCCACGACGAGCGTCGCGATGACACAGAACGCCAGCGTGGTCGCGTACTTGGTGAGCAGCAGCCGTGTACGTCCTGCCGGGGCGACCAGGAGATAGCGCAGTGTCCCCGCGTTCGCCTCGCCCGCTATCGCGTCTCCCGCGATGACGCCGATCGCCATCGGGAGGAAGAAGGGCAGTGTGGCGGCGAGCGCGGTGAAGACGAGGAACAGGCCGTTGTTGGTGATCTGCGCGATGAAGGCCGGGCCCCCGCCGCCTCCGGCCGACGCACCGTCGCTCGTCTCGATCTTCACGGCGATCCCGACGAGGACGGGCACCGCGGCCAGCACACCGAGCAGCGCGATGGTCCGCCACCGGCGAAGGGTGGTCACCAGCTCGTTGCGCAGCAGACCGAGTGTCCACAGCGGGCTCGGCTTTCGTACGCCGACCACCTCGACGGTGCCAGTGCCGGCGGTGACGTCAGTGCCGTCGGTGGTCTCAGCCCGCGACATCGAAACCCTCCCCCGTGAGCGCCACGAACGCGTCCTCCAGCGAGGCCCGTTCGAGCCCGAAGCCCCGTACGCGGACGCCCGCCGTCACCAGCGCCGCGTTCACCTCGGCGAGATCGCGCTCCGGTGGCTCGCCGGTCACCCGGTCCTCCGTGACCACGACATCGCTCACGCCCTGCTCCTTCAGCACGCGGGCCGCGTCGCCCGGGTCGGGGGTCGTGACGACCAGGCGGCCGCGGGCTCCGGCCGCCAGCTCGGCCACCGGCCCCTGGGTGATCAGCCGTCCCTGCGCCATCACCGCGACATGCGTGCAGACCTGCTCGATCTCGTCCAGCAGGTGCGAGGAGAGGAAGACGGTCGTGCCCTCCGATGCCAGCTCCCTGACGAGGGAACGGATTTCGCGCATCCCCTGCGGATCGAGCCCATTGGTCGGCTCGTCCAGGACCAGGAGCCGGCGCGGCTGAAGCAGTGCCGCGGCCAGACCGAGCCGCTGCTTCATGCCCAGCGAGTAGGCCTTCGCCTTCTTGCCCGCGGCCGCCGTCAGTCCGACCCGGTCGAGGGCCGCCGCGACGCGCGTGCGCCGGGTGCGGGGGTCGGCGGTCGGATCGGCGGAGTCGTACCGCAGGAGGTTGTCGCGGCCCGACAGGAACCCGTACAGCGCCGGTCCCTCGATCAACGCGCCCACGTGGGGGAGCACCGTGCGCGTGGCGCGCGGCATGGGCTGTCCCAGGACGCGTGCCGCGCCCGAGGTCGGCTCGATCAGGCCCATCAGCATTCTGATGGTGGTCGTCTTGCCGGAGCCGTTCGGCCCCAGGAAGCCGAAGACACTTCCTGCCGGGACGGACAGGTCCAGGCCGTCGACGGCGAGTTGTCCGCCGCGGTAGCGCTTGGTGAGCGCACGGGTGGCGATCACCGTGTCCGGTTCCGCGGTGGACGGTTCCGCCATCGACTCCCTCAACTCCCTGTTGCCGTACGGCACATCGCTCTGCCGTACGGCAACTTCTCGTTCTCGTACGCCTGCTACTGCGCGGCGTTGGCCGCCTTCACGAGCGCGTCCTTGGTGACCGCACCCGCGTACACCTGGCCGTCCTCCGTGATGAGGGCGTTGACCAGGCGGGTCGAGAAGACCGTGCCCGAGCCGAACTCGCCGGTCACGCGGGTGCCCAGTGAGTCGAGCAACCGGCCCGCGTCTGCGGACTCGGACGCGGACGGTACGCCCTCGCCTCCGGTGTCGAACCGCGCGATGGAGGTCCAGCCCTCGCCTATGGTCTTCAGACCCTCGAGGCCGTCGAGTTCCTTGCCCAGGTCCTCGTCAGACTTCCGATGTGCCGTGTCCTCGTGCTTCGCGTCGGCGCCCTCGGTGACCTTCGCCCCCTTCGGCGGACTGAAGTCGAAGGTGGAGGCGGCCGGCTTGGTGAAGTCGACCTGAGTGAAGCCCGCGTCCACGACGGCCGCGCCGCCGCTCGCCGGGGTGAGCGTGAACTTCAGCGGCACACCGGTCTTCGCGTCCACGGCTATCGAGACGGCACCGACCGTCGAGCCGGACTGCTTCGGCTTGATGAGCAGCTTGTACGCGTCGCGGTCGGCGACCCGCACCGTGCCGTCGACGGTCACGGACGTCGTGTCGTCGACCGCCTTCAGCGCCTCCTCCGCCATGTCCTTGGGCGTGGCGGGAATGTCCTTCGGCGCCTCTTCCTTCTTGTCCTCACCCTTGTGCTTGGCGGAGCCGGAGGCGGTGTCCGTCATGTGGTACGCCTCGTTCGACTCGCTGTCGTACGCCCACGCTTCGTCGCCGTTGTGGATCAGGCTGTACTCGGCGGCCTTGTCCATCAGCGACAGCTTCTGCTTCTCCGGGCCGTCGGCGGCGACCCGCAACGTGTGCGTACCGGAGGTCAGTTCCAGCAGCTTGGAGGACGGATCGGCGGACGAGCCCTCGCCGCCCGAGCCGCCGCCACCGCCCGGCGCGAGGCCACTCTCCAGGCCGCCGAGGCTCGGCAGCCCCAGATCCGTACTGATTTTCACCGTGCCGGACAGCTGCTCCACGTCCGACGCGGCGATCTTTTCGATGAGTTGCTGCGCAGTGACCTCCGGCAGGTCAGGGTCGCCGGAGCCCGCGAACGCCGGGACCAGCCCGATGGTCGCCGCCGCCACTCCCACCACCGCGACCGGGACGACGTACCGCGCCGCCCTGCGCCGGCCGGGTCGCTCGTCCTCGTTCGTGTTGTCGTCGGCTTCGTACGGTGCCATGTGTGCCCTACCTCCGTCGTCGGCGGCGGCTTACCGTCACTGTCGCTGTCCGAGTCCACCCCGCGCCGCCATTCTCACCCGAACTCCTGTGAAGTGGTGTCTCCAATCTGACCAAATCGGCCAGCGAGGCGCGTCAGACTACGGAGCCAACTCCGTGTACTGCTGCGGTATGACATGAGCGGACGGCGCCTCCCCCGACCCGTAGGGGTCGTGAGGGAAGACGCCGTCCGGATTCCGTTCAGAGCGGGTGGATCACCGGTTCACGAACACATAGTCCGCCTGGTACGGCACGCCCACGATCCTCCCCACCTCGCAGGACCCGGCAGGAGCCACCCCGCCCACGGTGTTCAGCCGCAGGATCTCGGCCGTACCCGCCAGCAGCCCGCGGTGCTTGCCGGACTGCGTGGCCCTGAGGTCCAGTTCAGGGATGTTCTTGTCGCCGTTCGGGGTCTTGGAGATCAGCGCGCCGGTGACCGCGCTGCGGTCGGGCGCGATCCACTGCGGCGTACCGGAATTGGGCTTCACGAAGGAGTGCGCGATGCCGCCGCCGAGCACGGCGCGCACGTCACGCTGCGCGAAGGCGGTGGTGCCGTCGTCCGCCCTCTTGCACTCGTAGATCTGCTTGCCCTTGATCACGGAGGCCTGGAAGTTGTGCGGCGCGCGCCGGAAGTCGAAGTCCGTGGTGACCTTGTGGAGTTGGCCGCGGACGGCTCCGCCGGGGAACTCGGCGGTGTGCAGGTTGGCGTAGAAGCTGCCCGGGTCCGCCTTCAACCGGCCGAGCAGGGCCGTGTCCTCGACCTTGACCGTGCCGGTGACCGTGCGGCCCTTGGCGTTCTCCAGCAGCTTGGTGAAGTCGACCTTGACGCCGCCGTTGACGCCCTTGGCGCCCTGGTGGATGTGGAGCAGGGTCGGCTTGCCGGTGCCGCGCCACTTGACCGCGACGGAGACCGTGTCCCCCTTGACCCGCACGAATTCAAGCGCCGCGCCGTCCCGGTCTCCGACGGCCGGGCCGCCCGCCACCGGCACCTCGTTGGCGCCGTTGAGGCTCGCGGCGAGAATGGTGCCGCCGCTGCCGCCGGCGAGGCCGCCGCTCTGCACCTCGATGGACTGATCCCCGTGCGCCCCGTGCCCCGCGGGGTTCTTGCTCATGCCCTTGCCGCTGCTGCCCTGGCTTCCACTGTCGGCGACCGCCGGGATGACCGCGGCGGCGACTCCGGCCGCGGCGACCACGGCGACACCGGACATGACCAGGCTCTTACGACGCAACGTGAACGTGGCGATTTTCCCCATGATTCTGTTTTCTCCCCGTATTCAGCCGACACCCCCTGCGTCAGCTTCTGGGCATGGTTACGGAGTTGATCTGAGATTGGACTCAATCCAAGTTTGTGACCTGCATCACAGACCTGTGTCACAAAAGAACGCGGACCGGTCAGCCCGCCCGGTGCACCACCGCGTCGCACAGCTCCACCAGCGCCGCCTTCGCACCGCACTCCGGCAGGGGCACCAGCGTGGCGCGGGCCTCCTCCGCGAACCGCACGGTGTCACGGCGGGCCTGGTCCAGGGCGGGGTGGGCGCGGAGGAGGGAAAGCGCCTCAGCGTGCCGGGCATCGTCCGTCAGGTCCGAGTCGAGCAGTTCACACAGCGCGATGTCGTCGGCCAACCCGAGCCGCTCCGCGCGCTCGCGCAGCCGCAGCACGGGCAGGGTGGGAATGCCCTCGCGCAGATCGGTGCCGGGCGTCTTGCCGGACTCGTGCGAATCGCTCGCGATGTCGAGGACGTCGTCCGCGAGCTGGAAGGCCACGCCCAGCCGCTCCCCGTACTGCGTGAGCACATCCACCACGGTCTCGTCGGCGCCCGACATCATCGCGCCGAATCGTCCCGACACGGCGATCAGCGAGCCGGTCTTGCCGCCGAGGACATCCATGTAGTGGTCGATCGGGTCGCGCCCGTCCCGCGGTCCGGCCGTCTCCAGGATCTGTCCGGTGACCAGACGCTCGAACGCCTCGGCCTGGATGCGTACGGCCTCCGGCCCCAGGTCGGCCAGGATGTGCGAGGCGCGCGCGAACAGGAAGTCGCCGGTGAGCACCGCGACCGAGTTGCCCCAGCGAGCGTTGGCGCTCGGCACGCCGCGGCGCACGTCCGCCTCGTCCATCACGTCGTCGTGGTACAGCGTGGCGAGGTGGGTCAGCTCCACGACGACGGCCGAGGGCACGACACCCGGCGCGTACGGGTCCCCGAACTGCGCGGCGAGCATCACGAGCAGCGGCCGGAACCGCTTTCCGCCCGCGCGCACCAAGTGCTGCGCGGCTTCCGTGATGAAGGGGACCTCACTCTTGGTGGCCTCGATCAGGCCTTCCTCGACAGCCGCCAATCCGGCCTGGACATCGGCTTCGAGAGCCTGGTCCCGCACGCTCAGCCCGAACGGCCCGACGACGGTCACGAGGGTCTCCTGTCTGCTGACGCTCTCAAGGGCGGTCTCTGTGTGATCTGGTTGTTGATCTGGTTGTTGATCTGGTTGTTCTCGATGCTCTGGGTGCTGTGAGCCTTTGTCGATGTGTCGCCGCTTGCACTCAAGTCAGCGTATCCGGTCGCCTTTCGATCACGGTGACTGCCCACCCGTCCAGGCCAGGCGCTATCGGGTCACTGTCGATATGTTCTCGTTCTCCTGATACAGATGACAAAAGGCACAATTTTCATGCCTTGACACCTGCTGACCATGATCCAGTATGTCGCGTGCGGCGGAGCGAGACCCTAGGCTCCGCGCATGACCACATACGCGTATGTGGGCCCCCTCGACATAGCCGAGGCCGCCGGGGTGGCCGGGGTGGCCGGGGTGGCCGGGGCAGTCGAGGCGGCCGTGGCGGGGTCGGTGCCCCTCGCGGGCGCGACCAGCCGGCCCGGCCAGGGTGCCCGGATCCGGACCCCGGCAGACCTCGACGCCTTTCTGGCCTCCCGCTCCCAGGACGAACTGCGCGAGCCCCACACCTTCGTCGTCGATCTCTCGGGCACCCTTCGACTGGCGCCGCGCCGCTCCGAACATGTGGCATGCGCGGGCGGCGAGGCGGTACGCGCGGCCGGTGAGCTGGCCTTCGCCCGTACCGCTCAGGGCTGGACGGTCACGTACGCGAGCAACCAGTCCACCGGCTACTGCCCGGACGTCGAGTCCTGGCCGGCCGTCGCGGCGGCCCTCGCGCGCGCGGGCATCGCCCACGGCTCCGCTTACACGCACCCGATCACGTACCGCCGCTGCCCGGAATGCGGCGAGTGGAACTCCGTACAGGACGCGCATTTCGTCTGCGTCTTCTGCGACGCCGACCTCCCGGCCTCGCATCGCACCGGCCCGATGGATCTCGCACTGCTCGCCGACGAGGAGGGCAACACCGTCAGGATCACGGTCCTCGGCCGCCACCCACAGGTGCCGGGCGGCCTGGAGGCCGAGATCGTCGTGGAGACCCCTTTCGTGCGGGGCCGCCTCGCGCTCGCCCTGTCCCGCAGCCGACTTGAAACGTGGGGGCGCGCCCTGAACAGCCTCGAAGGCGGTGAGGACATCGCTTGGATGGCGGTGGAGCGAGGGCCGTCGGTGTTCATCCACCTCACGGGAGAGCGGGACTGCCCCGAGGTGGTCGTGGAGGACCAGATGATCTCCATGGTCACCGTGCGCGTGCCCATCAGCCTGCCGGAGGACTGGATCGCAAGCCACCGGCAACGCCTCAGTGATGTGCTGGCTGCTCACTCTCCCCATTGACCACCGGGGCCCATGACATAAACAGCCGTTCCAGGACCACCGCGATCCCGTCGTCCTCGTTCGACAGGGTCACCTCGTCGGCCACCGCCTTGAGTTCGGGGTGGGCGTTGGACATCGCGACGCCGTGAGCTGCCCAGTCGAACATGGGGATGTCGTTGGGCATGTCGCCGAAGGCGATCGTCTCGGCGGGGGTGAGGCCGAGATGGGCGGCCGCGAGGGCGAGGCCCGTCGCCTTGGTCACCCCGCATGGCTGGAGTTCGACGGTGCCGGGGCCGGACATCGTGACGCTGGCGAGGGAACCGACCGCCGCACGGGCCGCGGACGCCAACTCGTCGTCTGTCAGCGCCGGGTGGCGCAGGAGGACCTTGCTGATGGGTTCGGCCCAGAGGTCGTCGCGGTGGAGGATGCGCACCGCCGGCAGCGTGGGATGCGGCATCTCGTAGCCCGGTTCGATGAGCGTGAGCCCGTCGACGCCGTCCTGGTCCACGGCCGCGTACACCTCCCCGACCTCCGCCTCGATCTTGCCGAGCGCCGTCTCCGCCAGCTCGCGGTCGAGGGTCACCGACCACACCATGCGGTCGGCCCCGGCGTCGTACAACTGCGCTCCCTGCCCGCACACCGCCAGCCCCTGGCCGCCCAGGTCATCCAGTAACGGCCGCACGCGTGGGGCCGGTCGTCCCGTCACCACGAGGTGCCGGGCGCCCGCCGTGGCCGCCATCGCCAGCGCGGTCCGTGACCGGTCGGAGAGGGTGTCGTCGCCGCGGAGCAGCGTTCCGTCCAGGTCAGTGGCGATAAGTGAATATGCGATCGGTGCGGCCATGATCAGAGAATACGGATCGAACGGCCCATCGACCCGGCCGGAACCGGACGTCGTCCGAAACCTCGACCACTCCGAGCGCCCTCGAGCCCCATCGAGCGCCGTCGAGCGCCCCCGAACCTCCGGCCGCGACCACCGCACGCGCAGACTGGAGCCATGACCCACACGCCATCCGAAGGCGACATCGGCGCGGCAGACTGGCTGCAGGAGCAGATGCGGAACTGGCGGCCCCCACGGCCTGACACGGAGATGCCCCGCGTGACGGTGAGGACCGCGGAATTCCTGGCCCGTCTCGACGACGGCATGCTCGACTACTTCCGCGAGATGGCGGACGTGCTCGTGGAGCGCTTCGGGATCTCGCGGGCGGAGGCCGTCGCGAGGATCAACGCACGGTACGCGGACATCGAGATCGAGCCCTCGGGCCAGGAACTCATGACGCACGAGCTTCCGGAGTACTGGGCGTTCGGCGTCTACTTCCTGCCTCACGCTGACGCGTCCCGGCTTCCCTACGGCGACGAGGACTTGGACGGCGACCTCTCGAAGTGGGAGGTCCGACCGGCGCCTCCCCGGGAGTGGCCCGTGTGGACGCTGGAGGAAGGCGCGTGAAACCGTTGCCCATGCCGTCGTTCCCCTCGCAGCCGCTTCCCACAGGGTCGTTTCCCACGCAGCCGTTCCAGCAGCACCTGCGCACTGCCGCGGCCGAGGCGCTGGAGCGGTTCCCGGACGACCTCAAACCCGAGATCTACGCCCTCTCCTTCCGTATCTGGCGGATCGACTACGACCCCAGGAGGCCGTACGTCGCGATCGGGTACAACACCGAGAGCCAGTACCGGCTGGAGGCCCGGCCGGAGGACCCGGGCGAAGCCCGCTGGAATTACGCCTGTTGGTTGCTGGACGGGTTCGAGATGCTGGGGAACGTTCCGGAGGACCCCACTGGAAGCCCTCTCTACGTCGACGAGGTGAAGCGGCTCGGCCTCTGGTTCGACGGTGAGGGGGACGACGCCGACGACGGCCAGTACACGGCACTGGTCGAGCACTTCGCCGCTACCTGCGTCGACCTCTCCCGCCACCTCCAGAGCAGCGGCCGGATCAAGGAGATCCTCGGTCGTCCCGTGCCCGTCGTGGTCTTCGACATGGACTGTCCGGGGTGGGAGGTGGAGGCCACCAAGGCCGCCAACCCGCCCGAACTCGTCGCCGACTTCCTCGCATGGCAACGAGCGGCGGCGGGAGAGGCATAACCCGGCAGGCCGGCGGGTTGCTGGGCCGGCGGGTTGGTGGGCGGACTGACTGACGGAGGAACGCCGCCGTCGGCAAGCCCGTGAAATACAGGCCGGGGGCGCAGGCTCGGATGCTTCCAAGGGGGCGCGCCGAAGCCCACCGCTCCCTCGCCACGCGCGACCATGCGCACCCGCGCGCCCGCCTCCAAGGCGAGCGCAAGCCTCTTCCGGACATTGCGCGCTTTTTAGACACTGCCCATGCGAGACAACTCCCCGTAACGTGTGCCTCACCCACACGGAAAGCGAGGCAGCATCCGATGCCCCCCTTCGAGGTCCCCGAGGGCGATCCCTTCGGTCCGCACAACCTTCCGTACGGCGTGTTCTCCCCGCTCGGCTCCAAGGAGCGCGGGGTCGGTGTCCGGCTGGGCGACCACGTCCTCGACGCGGGGGGCGCGGCTCGGGCGCTCGGCTCCCCGTACGTCCGCCTGCTCGCCTGCCGCTCCCTCGACCCGCTGCTCGCGGCGGGCCGTACGGCCTGGTCGGACGTCCGGCGGGCGATCACGGCGTGGGTGACGGTGCCCGCCCACCGGGAGACCATCGCACCCCTGCTGCACCCGCTCTCCGAGGTGACCCTGCACCTGCCCTTCGAGGTCGCGGACTACGTCGACTTCTACGCGTCGGAGAACCACGCCCGCAACGTCGGCAAGATCTTCCGCCCCGACGCCGCCGACTCCCTCACCCCCAACTGGAAGCATCTGCCGATCGGTTACCACGGCCGGTCCGGCACCGTCGTGGTGTCCGGTACGGACGTGGTACGCCCCTCAGGCCAGCGCAAGGCCCCCACGGACCCGGAGCCGGTCTTCGGACCGTCCGTCCGGCTGGACATCGAGGCGGAGGTCGGCTTCGTGGTCGGTGCGCCCTCCGCCATGGGCACATCCGTACCGCTGAGCGACTTCAGCGACCACGTCTTCGGCCTCTGCCTCCTCAACGACTGGTCCGCGCGCGACCTCCAGGCCTGGGAGTACGTCCCCCTCGGCCCGTTCCTCGGCAAGTCCTTCGCCACGTCGGTGTCGGCCTGGATCACACCTCTGGACGCCCTTGAGGACGCTCGGGTCCCACCCCCGTCCCGTACCCACCCCCTCCTCCCCTACCTGGACGACTCCTCCGAGGAACCCGGCGGCTACGACCTGCGCATCTCCGTCGCCCTCAACGGCCACGTCATCTCCGAGCCGCCCTTCTCCACCATGTACTGGACCGCCGCCCAGCAACTGGCCCACATGACGGTGAACGGCGCCTCCCTTCGCACCGGCGACCTCTACGGCTCGGGGACGGTGAGCGGGGCCGGCGAACGCGAACGCGGGTCGCTGCTGGAGCTCACCTGGAACGGACGCGACACCCTCGAACTCCCCGACGACAAGCGAACGTTCCTGGAGGACGGCGACGTCGTGACGATCACGGCCTGGGCACCGGGCCCGAACGGAACCCAGGTGGGACTGGGCGAAGTGACCGGGCGGGTCGTCCCGAGCGCGTGACGGTGCCCTGTCCGGGCGACCGGGCAGGCTCCACGTCCTCTGTCCGGGCGCCCGGGCAAGCTCCACGTCGCTCTGTCCCGGCTGCCCGGGCAAGCTCCACGTCCGGTCGCCCGGAAGGCACCCCAGGGGCAGCGCGTCGCCCGCCTCGCCCGTCTCGCCCCTACATCCAGTCGTCCGGCTCGTCGGGCTCCCCCCAGTCCTCCGGCTCCGGCTCCACGTCCGTCGCCGCCGAGTCCTCGCCCCGGTTCGCGGGGGCCGGCGGCGAGCCCGGGGACAGCGAGGCCAGCACCTCGAGCACGCCTTCCCCGTATGTCGTGAGCTTCTTCTCGCCGACTCCGCTGATCCCGCCCAGCTCCGCCATGGAGGTGGGCCCCGCCGTGGCGATCTCCCGCAGTGTCGCGTCGTGGAAGATGACGTACGCCGGGACGCCCTGTTCCTTGGCCTGCGCGGCACGCCAGGCGCGCAGGGCCTCGAAGACGGGGACCAGCTCGTCGGGCAGTTCGGCGGCCGCGGCCTTGGCCCTGCGCTCGCCCCGGGGCGACGCCGACCGCGAGGTCACCGGCTTCTTCGGCTCCTTGCGCAGCGGCACCTCACGCTCGCGCCGCAGCACCGTGCCGCTCGCCTCGGTCAGTACCAGCGTCCCGTACTCACCCTCGACCGCGAGCAGCCCCTGGGCCAGCAGCTGCCGTACGACACCGCGCCATTCGCCTTCGGACAGCTCCTCGCCAATGCCGAACACGGACATCTGGTCGTGATCGAACTGTATGACCCTGGCGGTCCTGCGCCCGAGCAGAATGTCGACGATCTGCACCGCCCCGAACTTCTGGCCCCGCTCGCGCTGCAACCGCACCACCGTGGACAGCACCTTCTGGGCCGCGATCGTGCCGTCCCAGGTCTCGGGCGGGACCAGGCATGTGTCGCAGTTTCCGCACGCCGTGGACTCGGCGTCCTGGCCGAAGTAGGCGAGCAGTTGGGCGCGGCGGCACTGGACGGTCTCGCACAGCGCGAGCATCGCGTCGAGGTGCGCCGCGGCCCGGCGCTGGAACGCCTCGTCGCCCTCTCCGGACTGGATCAGCTTGCGCTGCTGTATGACGTCGTTCAGGCCGTACGCCATCCAGGCCGTGGACGCCAGTCCGTCGCGGCCCGCGCGACCCGTCTCCTGGTAGTAGCCCTCGACCGACTTGGGCAGGTCGAGATGGGCGACGAACCGTACGTCCGGCTTGTCGATGCCCATGCCGAAAGCGATGGTCGCGCACACCACCAGCCCCTCCTCACGGAGGAACCGCGCCTGGTGCGTGGCGCGTGTGCCCGCGTCCAGGCCCGCGTGGTACGGCACCGCCTCGATGCCGTTGCGGCAGAGGAACTCGGCGGTCTTCTCCACCGAGTTGCGCGACAGGCAGTACACGATGCCCGCGTCGCCCGCGTGCTCCTCCTTCAGGAACGACAGCAGCTGCTTCTTGGGGTCGGCCTTCGGCACGATCCGGTACTGGATGTTGGGCCGGTCGAAGCTCGCCACGAAGTGGCGGGCGTCCGGCATGCCCAGGCGCTGCGTGATCTCCTCGTGCGTCGCGTGCGTGGCCGTCGCCGTCAGCGCGATCCGCGGCACCTCGGGCCAGCGCTGCCCCAGGAGCGAGAGCGCCAGGTAGTCGGGCCGGAAGTCGTGGCCCCACTGCGACACACAGTGCGCCTCGTCGATCGCGAAGACGGAGATCTTGCCGCGGGCCAGCAGATCGAGCGTGGACTCCAGGCGCAGCCGCTCCGGCGCGAGGTAGAGCAGGTCGAGCTCGCCCGCCAGGAACTCCGCCTCGACCAAGCGCCGCTCGTCGAAGTCCTGCGTGGAGTTCATGAACCCGGCGCGCACGCCGAGCGCCCGCAGCGCGTCCACCTGGTCCTGCATCAGCGCGATGAGGGGGGACACCACCACGCCCGTACCGGGTCTGACCAGGGCCGGGATCTGGTAGCAGAGCGACTTGCCGCCGCCTGTCGGCATGAGGACGACGGCGTCACCGCCGGCCACCACATGCTCGATGACCGCTTCCTGCTCGCCGCGGAACGCCTCGTATCCGAAGACACGGTGGAGCGTGCCCAGCGCCTCGGTCACCGCGAGGCCCGCGGGCCTGTCGTCTTCGGCCATCACACCTGTCCCACCCGTCCCGCTCATCGCCCTGTCCCCCGTCGCACACCGTGCCTCGACCACTGCCCCCACGATAGGGGCCCACACCGACAGCCTCGCAGTTGTCCACAGGCTGCCTCGCACCATCCCACGTCAAGGCGCATCACTCGTTCACATGTGCGCGGGAGCCGCGTCCGTTTCCGGCCGATAGTCTGGATGGACCGGCGAGACTCCGTCCCATGGGAGCAGTGATGAGCGTCGCACCGAAGGCGTCGGAGCCCACCTGGCCGATTCCGCCGGAGGGCGGCTGGACCGCCGACGACCTGGACGAGCTTCCCAACCTGCCTCCACACACGGAGCTGATCGACGGGAGCCTCGTCTTCGTCAGTCCGCAGACTCTCTTTCATTCACGCGCTGTGAGCTTCTTCGCGTGGCAGCTCCAGTCCCTGGCGCCGCAGGACTTCGAAGTCATTCGCGAGTTCACCATCGACATCGACCGGCAGAACCGGCCCGAACCGGACGTGGTCGTGGTGCGAGAAGACGTGGTGGAGGATCCGGAGCAGACCCGGTTCCCGGTCGAAGCCGTCGTGCTGGCCGTCGAGGTCGTATCCCCGGACTCCGAGGCCCGGGATCGTGAGACCAAGCCGATCAAGTACGCCCGGGCGAAGATCCCCCACTACTGGCGGGTCGAGAACGAGAAGGGTCTCGCCGCGGTCCACGCCTTCGAACTGGAGCCCACCACCGGCACCTACACCAGCGTGGGCATCTTCCGTGAGCGGATGAAGATGTCTGTCCCGTTCCCGGTGGACCTGGATCTCACCAAGATCAGGGCGCGCCGTGAGGAAAGCCAGTAACCAGCATGCCCCCTTCACCACACCGGCCCGGCCCCCATGATGGGGAGCCGGGCCGGCTGCGTACGAGGAGCGAGGCGTCAGCGCACGAACACTCCCGCCTGCCCCGCCAGTTCCAGGAAGTACTGAGGCGCCACACCCAGTACCAGCGTGACCGCCACGCCCACCCCGATCGCTGTCATCGTCAGCGGCGACGGCACGGCGACCGTCGGTCCTTCCGGCTTCGGCTCGCTGAAGAACATGAGCACGATCACGCGGATGTAGAAGAACGCCGCGATGGCCGACGAGATCACACCGACGACGACCAGCGCACCGGCGCCGCCCTCCGCCGCCGCCTTGAACACGGCGAACTTCCCGGCGAAGCCGGAGGTGAGGGGAATGCCGGCGAAGGCCAGCAGGAAGACCGCGAACACGGCCGCCACCAGCGGCGAACGCCGTCCCAGCCCCGCCCACTTGGACAGATGCGTGGCCTCGCCGCCCGCGTCGCGCACCAGGGTCACGACCGCGAACGCGCCGATCGTGACGAAGGAGTACGCGGCCAGATAGAAGAGCACCGACGAGACACCGTCGGCCGTGGTCGCGATGACACCGGCGAGGATGAAGCCCGCGTGCGCGATCGACGAGTACGCCAGCAGCCGCTTGATGTCGGTCTGGGTGATCGCGACGATGGCGCCGCCCAGCATGGTGACGATCGCGACGGCCCACATCACCGGCCGCCAGTCCCAGCGCAGGCCCGGCAGCACGACGTACAGCAGACGAAGCAGCGCCCCGAAGGCGGCCACCTTGGTCGCGGCGGCCATGAAACCGGTCACCGGGGTCGGCGCACCCTGGTACACGTCCGGGGTCCACATGTGGAACGGCACCGCGCCCACCTTGAACAGCAGGCCCATGACGACCATCGCGGCACCGATGAGCAGCAGCGCGTCGTTGCCCATGGTGTCGGCGAGCGCCGGGTTCACGTTCTCGATCGAGCCGTCGACCACCTGCGCGATCGTCGCGTACGACACCGAGCCCGCGTAGCCGTACAGCAGGGCGATGCCGAAGAGCGTGAACGCGGAGGCGAAGGCACCGAGCAGGAAGTACTTGACCGCGGCCTCCTGCGACATGATCCGCTTGCGGCGGGCCACGGCGCACAGCAGGTAGAGCGGCAGCGAGAAGACTTCCAGGGCGATGAACAGCGTCAACAGGTCGTTCGCCGACGGGAAGATGAGCATGCCGCCGACCGCGAAGAGGAGCAGCGGGTACGCCTCCGTGGTGGTGAACCCGGCCTTCACCGCGGCTTTTTCGCTGTCGCTGCCGGGCACGGACGCGGCCTGCGCGGCGAACGAGTCGACGCGGTTGCCGTGCGCCACCGGGTCGAGGCGCCGCTCGGCGAAGGTGAACACGGCGAGCAGCCCGGCGAGCAGGATCGTGCCCTGCAGGAAGAGGGCCGGTCCGTCGACCGCGATCGCGCCCATCGCCGCGATCTTCGCCTTCGTGGTGCCGTATCCGCCGGCCGCGAGACCGATGACCGCGGCGAAGGCGGCGGCGAGCGCGACGACGGACAGGAACACCTGCGCGTAGTAACGGGACTTGCGCGGCACGAACGCTTCGACGAGCACGCCGATGATCGCCGCGCCGATGACGATCAAGGTGGGCGACAACTGCCCGTATTCGATCTTTGGCGCGTCGATCTTCTCGATCGGATCGGCCGCCATTGTCCACAGGCTGTGGACGGCTACTGCGCTCACTTGGCCGCCTCCACCTCGGGCTTGGGGTCCTGCTTCTGTACGTCGGACATGGTGTGCTCGACCGCCGGGTTGACGATCTCGGTGACCGGCTTCGGGAAGACGCCCAGGAAGATCAGCAGGGCGATCAGCGGGGCGACGACCACGAGCTCCCGCACCCGCAGGTCGGGCATGGCCGAGACCTCGGGCTTCACCGGGCCCGTCATCGTCCGCTGGTAAAGGACGAGGGTGTAGAGCGCGGCGAGGACGATGCCGAAGGTGGCGATGATCCCGATCACCGGGTAGCGCGTGAACGTACCGACCAGGACCAGGAACTCACTCACGAACGGCGCGAGGCCGGGCAGCGAGAGGGTAGCGAGGCCGCCGATCAGGAAGGTGCCCGCGAGCACCGGGGCGACCTTCTGCACCCCTCCGTAGTCGGCGATCAGCCGCGATCCGCGGCGGGAGATCAGGAATCCGGCCACCAGCATCAGTGCGGCGGTCGAGATTCCGTGGTTGACCATGTAGAGCGTCGCGCCCGACTGGCCCTGGCTGGTCATCGCGAAGATGCCCATGATGATGAACCCGAAGTGCGAGATCGACGCGTACGCCACCAGCCGTTTGATGTCGCGCTGACCGACCGCGAGCAACGCGCCGTAGACGATGCTGATCAGGGCGAGTACGAGAATGACCGGCGTCGCCCACTTCGAGGCCTCCGGGAAGAGCTGGAGGCAGAAGCGCAGCATCGCGAAGGTGCCGACCTTGTCGACCACCGCCGTGATCAGTACGGCGACCGGGGCGGTGGCCTCCCCCATGGCGTTCGGCAACCAGGTGTGCAGCGGCCACAAGGGGGCCTTCACCGCGAACGCGAAGAAGAAGCCCAGGAACAGCCACCGCTCGGTGTTGGTCGCCATGTCCAGCGTGCCGTTGGCCCGGGCCTCGGCGATCTCCTGGAGCGAGAAGTTCCCGGCCACCACATAGAGACCGATGACGGCGGCCAGCATGATCAGGCCGCCGACCAGGTTGTAGAGGAGGAACTTCACCGCGGCGTACGACCGTTGGGCCGCCGCGTTCTCGTCCGTGCCCGCGTGGGCGCGGTCTCCGAAGCCGCCGATGAGGAAGTACATCGGGATGAGCATGGCTTCGAAGAAGATGTAGAAGAGGAAGACGTCGGTGGCCTCGAAGGAGAGGATCACCATCGCCTCGACGGCGAGGATCAGGGCGAAGAAGCCCTGCGTAGGACGCCACCTGGTGCTTCCCGTCTCCTGCGGGTCGGCGTCGTGCCACCCCGCGAGGATCACGAACGGGATCAGCAGCGCGGTCAGCGCGATCAGCGCCACCCCGATGCCGTCCACACCCAGCTCGTACCTCACCCCGAAGTCCGCGATCCACGCGTGGGATTCGGTGAGCTGGTAGCGGTCGCCGCCCGGGTCGAAGCGGACCAGGACGACCAGGGCGAGCACCAGAGTGGCGAGCGAGACCAGCAGCGCCAGCCACTTGGCGGCGGTGCGGCGCGCGGCCGGCACGGCGGCCGTGGCGATCGCCCCGAGGGCCGGGAGCGCCGCCGTCGCTGTCAGCAGAGGAAAGGACATCGGTATCAGACCGCCCTCATCAGCAGGGTCACGGCGATGAGGACCGCCGCACCGCCGAACATCGAAACCGCGTACGACCGCGCGTAGCCGTTCTGCAGCTTGCGGAGCCGACCGGAGAGACCGCCCATCGAGGCCGCCGTGCCGTTGACGACCCCGTCGACCAGGCTGTGGTCGACGTACACCAGGGAGCGGGTGAGGTGCTCTCCGCCGCGTACGAGGACGACGTGGTTGAAGTCGTCCTGGAGGAGATCGCGCCGGGCGGCCCGGGTGAGCAGGGAGCCGCGCGGGGCGAGTGCCGGGACGGGACGGCGCCCGTACTGGACGTACGCGATTCCGGCGCCGATGACGAGCACCACCATGGTGGCGAGCGTGACCGTCATGGCGCTGACCGGGGCGTGTCCGTGATCGTGTCCGGTGACCGGCTCCAGCCAGTGCATGAAGCGGTCACCGATGCTGAAGAAGCCGCCCGCGAAGACCGACCCGAAAGCGAGCACGATCATCGGGATCGTCATGGACTTCGGGGACTCGTGCGGGTGCGGCACCTCGTACTCACCCCGCGTCTCGGCGGCGGGCTCCGCGCTCGGCTCGGCCGGCGACGGCGTCGGCGCATGACGCCAGCGCTCCTCGCCGAAGAACGTCATCAGCATCACGCGCGTCATGTAGTACGCGGTGATGGCCGCGCCCAGCAGGGCCACTGAGCCGAGGATCCAGCCCTCGGTGCCGCCCTTGGCGAAGGCAGCCTCGATGATCTTGTCCTTGGAGAAGAAGCCCGACAGGCCGGGGAAGCCGATGATGGCCAGGTAGCCGAGGCCGAAGGTGACGAACGTGATCGGCATGTACTTCCTGAGGCCGCCGTACCTCCTCATGTCCACCTCGTCGTTCATGCCGTGCATGACCGATCCGGCGCCGAGGAAGAGCCCGGCCTTGAAGAAGCCGTGCGTCACCAGGTGCATGATCGCGAAGACGTAGCCGATGGGGCCGAGGCCCGCGGCGAGGATCATGTAGCCGATCTGCGACATCGTCGAGCCGGCCAGGGCCTTCTTGATGTCGTCCTTCGCGCAACCGACGATCGCACCGAACAGGAGCGTGACGGCGCCGACGACGGTGACGACCAGCTGGGCGTCCGGCGCGGCGTTGAAGATATCGGCGGAGCGGACGATCAGGTACACGCCCGCGGTCACCATCGTCGCGGCGTGGATGAGGGCCGAGACCGGGGTCGGGCCCTCCATCGCGTCCCCGAGCCAGGACTGCAGCGGCACCTGGGCGGACTTGCCGCAGGCGGCGAGCAGCAGCATCAGGCCGATGGCGGTGAGCTTGCCCTCGCTCGTCTCACCCGTCGCCTCCAGTACGGGCCCGAACGCGAAGGTGCCGAACCACGCGAACATCAGCATGATCGCGATCGACAGCCCCATGTCGCCGACACGGTTGACCAGGAAGGCCTTCTTCGCGGCGGTCGCGGCACTGGGCTTGTGCTGCCAGAAGCCGATCAGCAGGTACGAGGCGAGGCCGACGCCCTCCCAGCCGACGTACAGCAGCAGGTAGTTGTCGGCGAGGACGAGCAGCAGCATCGCCGCGAGGAACAGGTTCAGATAGCCGAAGAAGCGGCGGCGGCGCTCGTCGTGCTCCATGTACCCGATCGAGTACACGTGGATCAGCGAGCCGACGCCGGTGATCAGCAGGACGAACGTCATCGACAACTGGTCGAGCTGGAAGGCGATGTCGGCCTGGAAGCTCTCGACGGGGACCCAGCTGAACAGGTGCTGGGCCATCTCCCGTTCCTCCGCGCCCTTCCCCAGCATGTCGGCGAAGAGGACCACGCCGATCACGAAGGAGACGGCCGCGAGGACCGTACCGATCCAGTGGCCGACGGCGTCCAGCCGTCGGCCGCCGCACAGCAGTACGGCCGCTCCGAGCAGAGGCGCCGCTACCAGCAGCGCAATCAGGTTCTCCACGATTCAGCGACCCCTTAGAGCTTCATCAGGCTGGCGTCGTCGACCGAGGCCGAGTGGCGGGTACGGAACAGCGACACGATGATCGCGAGCCCGACCACGACCTCCGCGGCGGCGACGACCATCGTGAAGAACGCGATGATCTGGCCGTCGAGATTGCCGTGCATCCGGGAGAAGGCGACGAGCGCGAGGTTGCAGGCGTTGAGCATGAGCTCGACGCACATGAACACCACGATCGCGTTCCGCCTGATCAGGACGCCGGTGGCGCCGATCGTGAACAACAGGGCGGCGAGGTAGAGGTAGTTGACGGGATTCACTTCGCGGTCTCCTCTTCCCTTCCGAGCCGCTCCTCGGCGCGCCGCTCCAGTGCCTTGAGGTCATTGATCGCCTCGGTCGACACATCGCGGATCTGGCCGCGCTGCCGCAGCGTCTTGATGACGGTGAGCTCGGACGCGGTGCCGTCCGGGAGGATGCCCGCGATGTCCACCGCGTTGTGCCGGGCGTAGACGCCGGGGGCCGGCAGCGGCGGGACCTGCTTGCCTTCCCGTACGCGCTGCTCGGCCAGCTCGCGCTGGGTCTTGGCCCGCTCGGTGCGCTCCCGGTGCGTGAGCACCATCGCGCCGACGGCGGCCGTGATGAGCAGGGCGCCGGTGAGCTCGAAGGCGAAGACGTACTTCGTGAAGATGAGGGCCGCGAGGCCCTCCACGTTCCCGCCCGCGTTGGCCTGGCCCAGGCCGTTGAACTCGGTCAGCGCCGCGTTGCCGATTCCCGCGCACA
Organism: Streptomyces sporangiiformans; assembly: GCF_005768555.2. GTDB lineage: Bacteria > Actinomycetota > Actinomycetes > Streptomycetales > Streptomycetaceae > Streptomyces > Streptomyces sporangiiformans. Next base: position 24,061 of record NZ_VCHX02000037.1, on the reverse strand, counting down.
GCAGGATGCCGAAGCCGAGTCCGCAGAGCAGGGCCAGCCAGCGCTGCCCCTTGATGGTCTCCTTCAGGGAGTCGGCGGCGGTGACGCCGACGAGCATGACCACGAAGAGGAACAGCATCATGATCGCGCCGGTGTAGACGACGATCTGCACGATGCCCAGGAAATAGGCGCCGTTGGCGAGGTAGAACACCGCCAGGACGATCATGGTCCCGGCGAGGCAGAGGGCGCTGTGCACGGCCTTCTTCATGAAGACGGTGCACAGGGCGCCGATCACGGCAACGGTGCCGAGGACCCAGAACTGAAACGCCTCTCCAGTGGAGGTGGAGTAGGCGGCGAGATCCATCATCGTCCGATCACCTTCCCCGTCGCCGGCTCGTCCTCGCCGAAGGTCGAGGCGGCCTCCTGAGGGACTTCCCCCTTGGAGAGGGCGACCTGGCGCTCCGTGCCGGGCGCCGCCTCCGTCACCAGACCCCGGTAGTAGTCCTGCTCGTCCATCCCGGGGAAGATCGAGTGCGGGCTGTCGACCATGCCCTCGTCGAGGCCGGCGAGCAGCTGCTCCTTGGTGTAGATGAGGTTGGCGCGACTGCTGTCGGCCAGCTCGAACTCGTTCGTCATCGTCAGCGCGCGCGTGGGGCACGCCTCGATGCACAGCCCGCACAGGATGCAGCGGGCGTAGTTGATCTGGTAGACGCGGCCGTACCGCTCGCCCGGGGAGTAGCGCTCCTCGTCGGTGTTGTCCGCGCCCTCCACGTAGATGGCGTCCGCAGGGCAGGCCCAGGCGCACAACTCGCAGCCGACGCACTTCTCCAGGCCGTCCGGATGACGGTTGAGCTGGTGCCTGCCGTGGAATCGCGGGGCGGTGGTCTTCTGCTCTTCCGGGTACTGCTCGGTCAGCCGCTTCTTGAACATGGCCTTGAAGGTCACGCCGAAGCCGGCGACGGGGTTCTGGAAACCGGGCTTGGTCTCCTTCTGCTCATCAGCCATCGGACGCCTCCTTTCCGTCTTGAGGTCCATCGGATCCGTCACTGGCAGTATCGACTCCGCCACTGACAATCAACTCCCGCTCCCGGCGCGGGCGTCGCCGCGGCACCGCCGGCGGCGTCTGTCCCGGCAGTGGCGGTACGGGGAATCCGCCCGCCATCGGGTCGAAGGAGACGGCCTCGGCGGGCGGCTCCTGCGCGGCCGGGGCCTTCCGGTCGCGGAACATGTCGACGACGAACGAGAGCAGCAGCAGAACGAGGACACCGCCGCCGATGTAGAGGGCGATGTCGGCGAAGTCGTAGTTCTCGTTGCGCAGGGTCCGCACTGCCGCGACGAGCATCAGCCAGACCACGGAGACCGGGATGAGGACCTTCCAGCCGAGCTTCATCAGCTGGTCGTAGCGGACGCGGGGCAGCGTGCCACGCAGCCAGATGAAGAAGAACAACAGCAACTGCACCTTGAGCACGAACCAGGCCATCGGCCACCAGCCGTGGTTGGCGCCCTCCCAGAAGGTGCTGACCGGCCACGGAGCCCGCCAGCCGCCCAGGAAGAGCGTCACCGAGACCGCCGAGACCGTCACCATGTTCACGTACTCGGCGAGCATGAACAGCGCGAACTTGATGGACGAGTACTCGGTGTTGAAGCCGCCGACCAGGTCGCCCTCGGACTCCGGCATGTCGAACGGGGCGCGGTTGGTCTCCCCGACCATCGTCACGATGTAGATCAGGAACGACACCGGCAGCAGCAGGATGTACCAGCGGTCCTGCTGCTGGGCGACGATCTCCGACGTCGACATCGAGCCGGAGTAGAGGAACACCGACGCGAAGGCGGCGCCCATGGCGATCTCGTACGAGATCATCTGCGCGCAGGAGCGCAGACCGCCGAGCAAGGGGTACGTCGATCCGGACGACCACCCCGCGAGCACGATTCCGTAGATGCCGACCGAGGCGACCGCGAGGATGTAGAGCATCGCGATCGGCAGGTCGGTGAGCTGCATCGTGGTGCGCTGCCCGAAGATCGAGATCTCGTTGCCCGCGGGCCCGAAGGGGATCACCGCGATCGCCATGAAGGCCGGGATGGCCGCGACGATCGGCGCGAGGACGTAGACCACCTTGTCCGCGCGCTTGACGATGAGGTCTTCCTTGAGCATCAGCTTCACGCCGTCGGCGAGCGACTGGAGCATGCCCCAGGGCCCGTGCCGGTTGGGGCCGATGCGCAGCTGCATCCAGGCGACGACCTTGCGCTCCCACACGATGGAGAAGAGCACGGTCACCATCAGGAAGGCGAAGCAGAAGACCGCCTTGATGACGACCAGCCACCAGGGGTCGCGGCCGAACATGGAGAGGTCTTCAGCGGCGAGGTACGGCGTCATGCCTCCACCTCCTTGGGGGCCTCGGTGGCGAGCGTCGCCGGGCCGATGCGGACGAGGGCGCCGGGCTGCGCGCCCGTGTCCGAGGCGACGCCTCCCCCGGCGGAGTTCAGCGGGAGCCACACCACGCGGTCGGGCATCTCCGTGATCTGCAAGGGGAGTTCGACCACTCCCGAAGGGCCGGTCACGGCCAGGGCGTCGCCGTTCTTCACGCCCGCCTCGGCGGCCGTGGCGGCAGACACACGCGCGTGTGCGGCATGCCGGGTCGCTGCCAGCGCCTCGTCGCCCTCCTGGAGGCGGCCCTGGTCGAGCAGCAGCCGGTGTCCGGCGAGCACGGCCTCCCCGGCGGCGGGCCGCGGCAGCTGGGCCGCGGACTCCATGGGCTCGGTGGCCCGCGCGCCGTCCCAGGCGCCGAGCCGGTCCAGCTCCACGCGCGCGGTGCGCAGATCGGGCAGCCCCAGGTGAACGTCCATGGCGTCCGCGAGCATCTGCAGGACGCGTGCGTCGGTCGGCGGCAGACGGCGGGACATCTGGTCGGGTTTCAGCGCGGCCTCGAAGAGCCGGGCCCGTCCCTCCCAGTTGAGGAAGGTGCCCGCCTTCTCGACGACCGCGGCAACGGGGAGCACGACGTCCGCGTGTTCGGTGACCTCACTGGGACGCAGTTCGAACGACACCAGGAAGCCCACTTCGGAGAGTGCCTCACGCGCGCGTGCCGGGTCCGGCAGGTCGGCGATCTCGACGCCCGCCACGACGAGCGCGGACAGCTCACCGGTGGCGGCGGCCTCGACGATCTGGCCGGTGTCGCGGCCGTACCGGTGCGGGAGTTCGGCGACCCCCCAGGCCGCGGCGACCTCGTCCCGCGCGCGCGGGTCCGTGGCCGGACGGCCGCCGGGCAGCAGCGAGGGCAGCGCGCCCGCCTCGATGGCACCGCGCTCCCCGGCCCGGCGCGGGATCCACACCAGGTGGGCGCCCGTCGCGGTGGCGGCCCGTGCGACGGCGGTGAGCCCGCCGGCGACGGCGGCCAGCCGCTCACCGACGACGATCACGGCGCCTTCGGCGCGCAGCGCCTCGGATGCCGTCGCGCCCTGGCCGTCCAGACCGACGCCGGACGCGAGCGCGTCCAGCCACTCGGTCTCGGTGCCCGGCGCGGCGGGCAGCAGCGTGCCGCCCGCCTTCTCCAGGCCGCGGGTCGCGTGCGTGGCGAGCGAGAACGTCTGCTGCCCGTGCCCGCGCCAGGCCTTGCGCAGCCGCAGGAAGACGCCGGGCGCCTCCTCCTCGGACTCGATGCCGACGAGCAGGACGGCGGGCGCCTTCTCCAGGGATGTGTACGTGACGCCCGTACCGTCGAGGTCCCGTCCGCGTCCGGCGACCCGGGCGGCCAGGAAGTCGGCCTCCTCGCTGCTGTGCACGCGCGCGCGGAAGTCGATGTCGTTCGTGTCGAGCGCCACTCGCGCGAACTTGCTGTAGGCGTAGGCGTCTTCGACGGTGAGCCGGCCGCCGGTCAGGACGCCGGTCCTGGAGCGGGCCGCCGTGAGCCCCTCGGCTGCCGCCGCGAGGGCTTCGGGCCACGAGGCGGGCTCCAGCTCACCGGATGCGCCCCGTACGAGAGGGGTCGTCAGCCGGTCCCGCTGCTGCGCGTACCGGAAGCCGAACCTCCCCTTGTCGCACATCCACTCCTCGTTGACCTCGGGGTCGTTCGCCGCGAGCCGCCGCATGACCTTGCCGCGCCGGTGGTCGGTACGGGTCGCGCAGCCGCCGGAGCAGTGTTCGCACACCGAAGGCGAGGAGACGAGGTCGAAGGGACGCGAGCGGAAGCGGTACGCCGACGACGTCAGCGCGCCGACCGGGCAGATCTGGATGGTGTTCCCGGAGAAGTACGACTCGAAGGGGTCACCCTCACCGGTGCCGACCTGCTGGAGCGCGCCCCGCTCGAGCAGCTCGATCATCGGGTCGCCCGCGACCTGGTTGCTGAACCGGGTGCACCGGGCGCACAGCACACACCGCTCCCGGTCGAGCAGCACCTGGGCGGAGATCGGGACCGGCTTCTCGAACGTGCGCTTCTTGCCCTCGAAGCGGGACTCGGCGTGGCCGTGCGACATGGCCTGGTTCTGCAGGGGGCACTCGCCGCCCTTGTCGCAGACCGGGCAGTCCAGCGGGTGGTTGATGAGCAGTAGCTCCATCACACCCTTCTGGGCCTTCTCGGCGACGGGCGAGGTGAGGTGGGTCTTCACCACCATCCCGTCCGTGCAGGTGATCGTGCAGGAGGCCATGGGCTTGCGCTGGCCCTCGACCTCGACGATGCACTGGCGGCAGGCGCCGGCCGGGGCGAGAAGGGGGTGGTCGCAGAAGCGGGGGATCTCGATGCCGAGTTGCTCGGCGGCGCGGATGACCAGGGTGCCCTTGGGCACGCTGATCTCGATGCCGTCGATCGTCAGCGTGACGAGGTCCTCCGGCGGAACCGCCGCCTCTCCCCCTCCGGAGGGAGCGCTGGTGGTCACAGTCATGCGTTCACCTCCGTGCGGTCGGCCCAGGCCGTGGACTTGGCCGGGTCGAAGGGGCAGCCCCGGCCCGTGATGTGGTCCTCGTACTCCTCACGGAAGTACTTGAGCGAGGAGAAGATCGGCGAGGCGGCGCCGTCGCCGAGGGCGCAGAAGGACTTGCCGTTGATGTTGTCGGCGATGTCGTTCAGCTTGTCGAGGTCGGACATGAGGCCCTTGCCGGCCTCGATGTCGCGCAGCAACTGCACGAGCCAGTACGTCCCTTCGCGGCAGGGCGTGCACTTGCCGCAGGACTCGTGGGCGTAGAACTCGGTCCACCGCGTGACCGCCCGGACGACACAGGTCGTCTCGTCGAAGCACTGCAGCGCCTTGGTGCCGAGCATGGAGCCCGCGGCGCCCACGCCCTCGTAGTCCAGCGGGACGTCGAGGTGCTCGTCGGTGAACATCGGGGTCGAGGAGCCGCCCGGAGTCCAGAACTTGAGCCGGTGCCCGGGCCGCATTCCGCCGCTCATGTCGAGGAGCTGGCGCAGTGTGATGCCGAGCGGGGCCTCGTACTGGCCGGGACTGGCGACATGGCCGCTGAGCGAGTAGAGCGTGAAGCCCGGGGACTTCTCGCTGCCCATCGACCTGAACCATTCCTTGCCCTTGTGCAGGATCGCGGGAACCGACGCGATCGACTCCACGTTGTTCACCACAGTGGGGCACGCGTAAAGGCCCGCGACGGCAGGGAAGGGGGGCCGGAGTCGCGGCTGGCCACGGCGGCCCTCGAGCGAGTCGAGCAGCGCGGTCTCCTCACCGCAGATGTACGCGCCCGCGCCCGCGTGCACGGTGACCTGGAGGTCGAGTCCGCTGCCGAGGATGTTCTCGCCGAGGTAGCCGGCGGCGTACGCCTCCCGGACCGCCTCGTGCAGCCGCCTCAGTACGGGGACCACTTCACCGCGCAGGTAGATGAAGGCATGCGACGACCGGATCGCGTAACAGGCGATCACGATGCCCTCGATGAGGCTGTGCGGGTTCGCGTAGAGGAGCGGGATGTCCTTGCAGGTGCCCGGCTCCGACTCGTCGGCGTTGACCACCAGGTAGTGCGGCTTGCCGTCGCCCTGCGGGATGAACTGCCATTTCATGCCCGTGGGGAATCCCGCGCCACCGCGCCCGCGCAGACCGGACTCCTTCACATAGGCGATGAGGTCGTCCGGCGACATGGCGAGGGCCTTGCGCAAGCCCTCGTACCCGTCGTGCCGCCGGTAGACGTCCAGCGTCCAGGACTTCTCCTCGTCCCAGAAGGCGGACAGGACCGGAGCCAGCAGCTTCTCCGGGCTCGTCTCGTTGTTGATCTCGGCTGCCAAGGTCATCACTCCCCCTCCTCGGTGACCGGGCCCGCCGGGTGGGAGGGGTCGGAGGCCGAAGTCTGCTGCGGCGCGTCGTGCGAGCTGAGGTGCTCGGGGGGCTGCTGATCCTGCGGACCGCCCGAACCCCGCGGGTGCACCACGCGCGCGGGAGTTGCCTCTCCCTTGGCCAGCCGGAGACCGATCAGTGAGGCCGGGCCCGCGCTGCCGCCCGCCTCCACGGCTCCGGCGCGCTCGTCGGGGAAGCCGGCCAGGACCCGCGCCGTCTCCTTGAACGTGCACAGGGGGGCGCCGCGCGTCGGTGCGACCTGGGCTCCCGCACGCAAGTCGTCCACGAGGCGCTTCGCGGATTGAACGGTCTGGTTGTCGAAGAACTCCCAGTTGACCATCACGACCGGTGCGAAGTCGCAGGCCGCGTTGCACTCGATGTGCTCCAGGGTGACCTTGCCGTCGCCGGTGGTCTCGCCGTTGCCGACGCCGAGGTGGTCCTGGAGGGCCTCGAAGATCGCGTCACCGCCCATGACCGCGCACAGCGTGTTGGTGCAGACGCCCACCTGGTAGTCACCGGACGGCTTGCGCCGGTACATGGTGTAGAAGGTGGCGACCGCGGTGACCTCGGCCGTGGTCAGGTCCAGCATGTCGGCGCAGAACTGCATGCCGGTGCGCGTGACGTGGCCCTCCTCCGACTGCACGAGGTGCAGCAGCGGAAGGAGGGCGGACCGGGAGTCCGGGTAGCGGGCGATGACCTCGCGCGCGTCCGTCTCGAGCCGGGCTCGAACGTCGTCCGGGTAGTCGGGCGCGGGCAGTTGGGGCATGCCCAGGCCGACGCCCTGTCCGGAAGGAGTGGTGGTCACCGGTCGACGCCTCCCATCACGGGGTCGATGGACGCGACGGCGACGATGACGTCGGCGACCTGGCCGCCCTCGCACATCGCCGCCATGGCCTGCAGATTGGTGAACGACGGATCCCGGAAGTGGACCCGGTAGGGGCGGGTGCCGCCGTCGGACACGGCGTGCGCCGCGAGCTCGCCCTTGGGCGACTCGACGGCGGCGTACGCCTGGCCGGGCGGGACCCGGAAGCCCTCGGTCACCAGCTTGAAGTGGTGGATCAGGGCCTCCATGGAGGTGCCCATGATCTTCTTGATGTGGTCGAGCGAATTGCCGAGCCCGTCCGGGCCCAGGGCGAGCTGCGCCGGCCAGGCGACCTTCTTGTCGGCGACCATGACCGGCCCGGGCTCCAGCCGGTCCAGGCACTGCTCGACGATCCGCAGCGACTGGCGCATCTCCTCCAGGCGGATCAGGAAGCGCCCGTACGCGTCGCAGGTGTCGGCGGTCGGGATGTCGAAGTCGTACGTCTCGTAGCCACAGTACGGCTGCGCCTTGCGCAGGTCGTGGGGCAGGCCGGCCGAGCGGAGAATCGGGCCGGTGGCGCCGAGGGACATGCAGCCGGCCAGGTCGAGGTAGCCGATGTCCTGCATGCGGGCCTTGAAGACGGGGTTCCCGGTGGCGAGCTTGTCGTACTCGGGAAGGTTCTTCTGCATCTTCTTCACGAACTCGCGGATCTGGTCCACCGCGCCCGGAGGCAGGTCCTGGGCGAGGCCGCCGGGCCTGATGTACGCGTGGTTCATGCGCAGGCCGGTGATCAGCTCGTAGATGTCGAGGACGAGTTCACGATCACGGAAGCCGTAGATCATGATCGTGGTGGCGCCGAGTTCCATGCCGCCGGTGGCGATGCACACGAGGTGCGAGGAGAGACGGTTCAGCTCCATCAGGAGCACGCGGATGATGGAGGCCCGGTCGGGGATCTGGTCCTCGATGCCGAGGAGCTTCTCGACGGCGAGGCAGTACGCGGTCTCGTTGAAGAACGACGTGAGGTAGTCCATGCGCGTCACGAAGGTCGTGCCCTGTGTCCACGTACGGAACTCGAGGTTCTTCTCGATGCCGGTGTGCAGATAGCCGATGCCGCAGCGGGCCTCGGTGACCGTCTCGCCCTCGATCTCGAGGATCAGCCGGAGCACACCGTGCGTGGACGGGTGCTGCGGGCCCATGTTGACGACGATGCGCTCGTCGTCGGCCCGGGCCGCGGTCTCGACGACCTCGTCCCAGTCGCCACCGGTGACCGTGTAGACGGTGCCTTCGGTGGTCTCACGTGCGGATGCTGACTGCGTGCTCACGAGTACGACCTCCGCTGGTCCGGAGCCGGGATCTGGGCGCCCTTGTACTCGACGGGGATGCCGCCGAGGGGATAGTCCTTGCGCTGCGGAAAGCCCTGCCAGTCGTCCGGCATCATGATCCGCGTCAGGGCCGGGTGACCGTCGAAGACGATGCCGAAGAAGTCGTACGTCTCGCGCTCGTGCCAGTCGTTCGTCGGATAGACGGAGACCAGGGACGGGATGTGCGGCTCGCGGTCCGGGGCGCTGACTTCCAGGCGGATCAGCCGGTTGTGGGTGATCGAGCGCAGGTGGTAGACGGCGTGCAGCTCGCGGCCCTTGTCGCCGGGGTAGTGGACGCCGCTCACCCCCGTGCACAGCTCGAAGCGGAGCGCCGGGTCGTCGCGCAGGGTCTGCGCGACCGGGAGCAGGTACTCACGCTCGATGTGGAAGGTGATCTCGTCGCGGTCGACGACCGTCTTGTCGATCACGTTCTCGGGGACGAGGCCCTGTTCCTCCAGGGCGCCCTCCAGCTCGTCGGCGACCTCGTCGAACCAGCCGCCGTACGGACGGCTGGCGGGTCCGGGCAGCCGGATCGAGCGGACCAGGCCGCCGTAGCCGGAGGTGTCGCCGCCGTTGTTGGCGCCGAACATGCCGCGCTGGACGCGGATCTCCTCGCCCTGGTCGCCTCGCCGCCCGGGGAGGTTGGAGGCGCTCAGGTCCTTCTCGGGGTTGGCCCCGTTCGTGACTTTGTCGTGTCCGTCGCTCACCGCAGCAGGCCCTTCATCTCGATGGTGGGGAGCGCCTTGAGCGCCGCCTCCTCCGCCTCGCGGGCCGCCTCCTCGGCGTTCACGCCGAGCTTCGAGGTCAGGATCTTCTGGTGGAGCTTGAGAATCGCGTCCATCAGCATCTCGGGCCGCGGCGGACAGCCGGGCAGATAGATATCGACAGGGACGATGTGGTCGACGCCCTGCACGATGGCGTAGTTGTTGAACATTCCGCCCGACGATGCGCAGACCCCCATGGAGATCACCCACTTGGGGTTCGGCATCTGGTCGTAGACCTGCCGCAGGACCGGCGCCATCTTCTGGCTGACGCGACCGGCGACGATCATCAGGTCGGCCTGGCGCGGCGAGCCGCGGAAGACCTCCATGCCGAAGCGCGCCAGGTCGTAGCGGCCCGCGCCGGTCGTCATCATTTCGATGGCGCAGCAGGCGAGGCCGAAGGTGGCGGGGAAGACGGACGATTTACGCACCCACCCCGCGGCCTGCTCGACGGTGGTCAGCAGGAAACCGCTCGGCAGCTTTTCTTCGAGTCCCATGCTCAGTGGCTCCTCTGTCCCCTATCCGGGGTTCAGTCCCATTCCAGGCCGCCGCGCCGCCATACGTACGCGTACGCGACGAAGACGGTGAGCACGAAGAGCAGCATCTCCACGAGCCCGAATACCCCAAGGGCGTCGAAGGTGACGGCCCAGGGATAGAGGAAGACGATCTCGATGTCGAAGACGATGAAGAGCATCGCCGTCAGGTAGTACTTGATGGGGAACCGCCCACCGCCGGCCGGCGTGGGGGTCGGCTCGATCCCGCACTCGTAGGCCTCGAGCTTGGCCCGGTTGTACCGCTTTGGACCGATAAGCGTGGCCATGACCACGGAGAAGATCGCAAAGCCTGCCCCGAGGGCTCCCAGTACGAGGATGGGCGCATACGCGTTCACCGCTCCTCGCTCCCTTCAGTCGGCACTGACTGCTGGCGGTTGCGCCGGGCCCGCCTGCCCCGCGAAGCTCACGCACTCCGCGGGTCTCACGAAGCTCACAAGCCCCGTGCGGCTCCACGAAGATCGCTAACATGTGAAGCAGGTCACAAGCCCAACTGCCACGCATCTTATGCCCGCCGGTCTGTGATCTGCGACACGGGGTACGACAACGACTTTGTGATCTCCACCACCTGGCAAAGGATCATGAAGTCAGATGAGCGGTGATCTTCGCACAGGAAGCGTCCAAGTGATCACCAGAGGTGACATTTTCGTTCATCGTCGCTGGTCCAAGGCGCGGAGCATTATCAAGAGGCGGCGGCGCCAGGCAAATTGGTGCTGGACACACGTGCTTGATAGAGGAACTCGTTCACACCTCAGGGGGAGTTGAGGCCTTGGGTGTGGACGGAATGGACCACGTGCATCCGTTCACGAGCGCGAGCCGGCGGCCGCGCACCATCGAGCCGCATCAGACCGGGGCATAGGGGACGAAGGCGCGGGTGCGTCACCCACTCGACCACCGATTCGACTCACGTCCGACCCGCATCCGACTCACACGCGTGACGTGGCCGCCATGGAGACCGTTCCGTGACCTGCATCACATTCACAGGCGGGGTGGATAAACGGGGCTTGGCCAACCGCTTCAACAGGTGGTAGGCGTCGGGCAATTCGGACCTATTGCGAAAACACCTTGACCACAGGCCTGATGAGCCGTGTCCACAATGCCCGTTATGGCGTCAATAAGGAACGACACGCCCGGGTTTTTGGCGGTCGATTGAACAACTGTGGCGCACCCCACGTTTCTTGAAGATATGGAGGAGCCCCTGATACCGGTTGGACTCATGTCCCACACCGCTCACAAACCCAGCCACCGGAAGCCCCGGCGCAGCAGCAGCTCCACGCTCGCGATGCGCGCCGGAGTTGCCGGTGGCGTCCTCAGCACCCTGGCAGTGGCCGGTGCGTCCAGCTCGGCGAACGCCGCCTCCGAGCCGGTAACACAGACCATCGAGCTGCCCACGCTCACGGCTGACCTCTCCTCGCAGGTCGCCGAGTCCGCAGCTGCCACCCAGCAGGCCGCGGCCGACTACGAGCTGCTGGCCGAGCGCGACGCGGCAGCCGCCAAGGCCGCCAAGGAGGCCAAGGCCGACCTCGCGGAGGCGAAGAAGAAGGCAGCGGCCAAGAAGAAGGCCGAGGCCGAGCGCAAGGCCGCCGCCGAGCGCGCCGCCTCTCGCTCCACCGAGCGCACCACCCTCACCGCCTCGAGCAACGACGTCGCCGCCCCGGCGAGCGGCAACGTCGGCACGGTGATCAGCTTCCTCAGGGCGCAGGTCGGCGACGCGTACGTCATGGGCGCCACCGGCCCCAACGCCTGGGACTGCTCCAGCCTGGTCCAGGCCGCGTTCAAGCAGGTGGGCGTGGATCTTCCGCGCGTCTCGCAGGACCAGTCGACGGCCGGCACCCCGATCCCGCTGTCCGACATCCAGGTCGGCGACATCCTGTACTGGGGTGGCGCGGGCTCGGCGTACCACACGGGTGTCTACATCGGGAACGGCCAGTACCTGGACGCCGCGAACCCCTCCAAGGGTGTCGTCATCCAGGATCTGTCGGGCTACCCGGCGAGCGGCGCCGTACGCGTGCTCTGACAGCCGGTCGCACTTCTTCCTGAAGGGCCGCCTCCCCAACAGCGGAGGCGGCCCTCAGGCGTGCGCTCAGGGGCTTACTGAGGGCAGGGAGGGTCGGGGCAGCGCAAGACGGCCTGCGGGGCGCCTGCGGCGTCCTCACACCGCGTTCGCCCCGACTGTCCCGAGTGCCCCAGGAGTTACGCGTTACGCCTTCGGGGCCACCTTGCTCAGCCCGTTGATGATGCGGTCCATCGCGTCGCCGCCCGTGGGGTCGGTGAGGTTCGCGAGCATCTTCAGCGTGAACTTCATCAGCAGCGGATGGGTGAGGCCGCGCTGGGTGGCGATCTTCATGACCTGCGGGTTGCCGATGAGCTTCACGAAGGCGCGGCCGAGCGTGTAGTAGCCGCCGTAGGTGTCCTTGAGGACCTTCGGATAGCGCCGGAGCGCGAGTTCGCGCTGGGCGGGGGTCGCGCGGGCATGGGCCTGGACGATGACGTCCGCGGCGATCTGGCCGGACTCCATGGCGTACGCGATGCCCTCGCCGTTGAAGGGGTTCACCATGCCGCCCGCGTCGCCGACGAGCAGCAGGCCCTTCGTGTAGTGGGGCTGGCGGTTGAAGGCCATGGGGAGGGCGGCACCGCGGATCGGGATCGTCATGTTCTCCGGGGTGTAGCCCCAGTCCTCGGGCATCGAGGCGCACCAGGCCTTGAGGACCTCACGCCAGTCCAGCTCCTTGAAGGAGGCGGAGGTGTTCAGCACGCCCAGGCCCACATTGCTCGTACCGTCGCCCATGCCGAAGATCCAGCCGTAGCCGGGCAGCAGCCGGTCCTCACCCGGACCGCGCCGGTCCCACAGCTCCAGCCAGGACTCCAGGTAGTCGTCCTCGTGGCGCGGGGACGTGAAGTACGTACGCACCGCGACGCCCATCGGCCGGTCCTCCCGGCGGTGCAGGCCCATGGCCAGGGACAGCCGGGTCGAGTTGCCGTCGGCCGCGACCACCAGCGGCGCGTGGAAGGTGACGTCGCGCTTCTCCCCGGTGTCACCGAGCTTCGCGCGCACGCCCGTGATGCGGCCCGTACGGTCGTCGACGATCGGCGCGCCCACATTGCAGCGCTCGTACAGCCGCGCGCCCGCCTTCTGCGCCTGGTGTGCCAGCTGCTCGTCGAAGTCGTCCCGCTTCCGTACGAGTCCGTAGTCGGGGTAGGAGGCGAGATCCGGCCAGTCCAGCTGGAGGCGGACACCGCCGCCGATGATGCGCAGGCCCTTGTTCCGCAGCCAGCCCGCCTCCTCCGAGATGTCGATGCCCATCGACACGAGCTGTTTCGTCGCGCGGGGCGTCAGCCCGTCGCCGCAGACCTTCTCGCGTGGGAACGCGGTCTTCTCCAGCAGCAGGACGTCCAGTCCCGCCTTCGCCAGGTAGTACGCGGTGGTCGAACCGGCTGGCCCGGCGCCGACGACGATCACATCGGCGGTGTTTTCTGAGAGGGGCTGGGGTTCGGTCACGGCGGGGTCTCCCCAAGACTCGAAATCAACGTGCCGACGGGCACTGGACATGGGCAGTCTATTCAGCGGTACTGATCAACCTGCTGAAGGGCTGCCTCATGAACCGACCTCTCCCCGTGGTTCGGCTGCGCGTCCCCACCGACGAGGACGCCTTCGCCTGGCACCGGGTCTTCGACGACCCGGACGTGATGGAGTTCCACGGCGGGAAGTCGGCCGAGCTGTCCGTCTACGAGGAGATGACCGCGCGCCAGCGCCGGCACGACGCCGAACTCGGCTTCTGCTTCTGGACGATGCTCGACGAGGCGGGCGAGGTCATCGGCTTCACGGGTGCCCAGCCGTGGCCGCACGCCTGGGGCCCTGAGGGCGAGATCGAGATCGGCTGGCGGCTCGGGCGGGCGTACTGGGGCAAGGGCTATGTGACGGCGGCCGCGCGCACCACGCTCGACCGGGTGCGCGCGACTGGCGTACGCAGCGTCGTGGCGATGGTCAACTCCCAAAACGAACGATCCATCGCGGTGACCAGAAGGCTGGGCATGACGCTCGCCGAGAGGTTCACCTCGCCGCGATCGTCCGCGACGGGGCACTGTTACCGCCTCGACCTCTGACGCGGGCGACGGCTTCCCCGGCGTACCGGCAGGGCTTACCCTGCCGGTACCGCTGGGGGTGACGTCTGTGCGCCTAACACCCAAGACGCCCGATGTGCGCGTGCCGAGGCTGGTCGGTCTGATGGCCGTGGACGCGCGCGAGACAGCCGAGACGCGCGGGATCCTGCTCGCCGCGCCCGACCGGCCAGACTTCCATCTGACCGTCGTCGACTACGTCGTACGCCAGTACCCGCTGCCCGGCACGGAAGTGCCGCACGGGGCGGTCGTCACCGTGTGGTTCGACCTCGGCGAGGGAGAGGGCGGTGGGGGCGCGGGGGTGCGCGAGCCCCGGCTGCCGCTTCCGCCGTCGGGCGGCCTGTACCGCGAACTCGACGAGCCGCGCGACCCGTTCGAGGTCCTCAGGTGAGCTGAGTTGCCACCTGTCCGGCGTGGCCCGGTCTCGTTCAGGTGAAGGGGCGTGGAGGGGCGTGGAGGGGCCTGAAAGAGGTCAGCTGCGCTTGAAGCCCCGGTGCAGCGTCACGATCCCGCCCGTGAGGTTCCGCCAGGCGACCTTCGACCAGCCCGCCTTGCGCAGGCGTTCGGCCAGCGCGGGCTGGTCGGGCCAGGCGCGGATGGACTCGGCGAGGTAGACGTACGCGTCGGGGTTGGACGAGACGGCGCGCGCGACCGGCGGGAGCGCGCGCATCAGGTACTCCGTGTAGACAGTCCGGAAGGGCGCCCAGGTCGGGTGCGAGAACTCGCAGATCACGACGCGGCCACCCGGCTTGGTCACCCGGTACAGCTCACCCAGCGCGGCGTCCGTGTCCTGCACGTTCCGCAGGCCGAAGGAGATCGTCACCGCGTCGAAGGTGTCGTCCTTGAAGGGGAGCTTCGTCGCGTCGCCCGCCGTCAGCGGCAGCCAGGGGTGGCGCTTCTTGCCGACCTGGAGCATCCCGAGGGAGAAGTCGCACGGCACGACGTACGCTCCCGTCCGCGCGAAGGGGAGCGAGGACGTCGCCGTTCCCGCCGCCAGGTCCAGGACCTTCTGCGCGGGCCGCGCGTCGACCGCCTTCGCGACCTCCTTGCGCCACAGCCGGGCCTGACCGAGTGACAGCACGTCATTCGTCAGGTCGTACCGTTCCGCCACGTCGTCGAACATCGAGGCGACTTCGTGCGGCTGCTTGTCCAGGGAGGCGCGGGTCACGGTCCCATTGTGGCAGGAGAGAGCAGAGCCGAGGCGTCCGGCCCGCGCGTCCCGGATCGCCGTTCCGGCCCTTGCCCCGTCAGCCCGCTTCAGCCCGCTTCAGCGCCGCGTCAGCGCCGCAATGCCTCCACCGGCTGGATGCCCGAGGCCCGCCACGCCGGATAGAGCCCCGCCAGAACACCGGTGACCAGACCGATCACCGGGGCTGCCGCGACGGTGCCCGGATGGACCACCGGTGTCCAGTCCCGGGCGACGGCGACGCATACGACGGTGACGGTGCCCAGCGACGTGCCGACCAGTCCGCCGAGCGCCCCGAGAGCCCCCGACTCCGCGAGGAACTGCGCGGAGACGTGCCGCCGCCGGGCTCCCAGCGCCCGCCTCAGCCCGATCTCCGCCGTCCGTTCCAGCACCGCCACCAGGGTGGTGTTGGCGATCCCGACCGCACCGATCGCGAGGCAGATGCCCGCGAGCAGCAGGAACAGCTGGTCCAGATCGCCGGTGACCCGGCTGCGCAGCGTCCGGGGGTCGGGCGGAGGAACAGCCTTGACGTACTCGGGGTGATCGGGCCTGAGCGCCGTGGGTGCCTCATGGGCGATCTGCCGGGCCGCCCCGAGATCGGTGGCGATCAGCATGCTCGCTGCACCGGCCTCGGGCTCGCCCCAGATCCGTTCCGCGGTGGTGCGCGGAACGACGACGGACATCAACAGGTCGGCCTTGCGTTCGGTGTCGGCGATGATGCCGGTGACGGTGAACGGCTGGTCACCTATGAACACGGCGGGCCGTGTCTCGAGCGTCGTGATGCCGAGTCGGGCGGCGGCACCTTCGCCGATGACCGCGACCGGCTGCGCGGTGCGCGTCGCGTAGTCGTCGTAGATCCTGCCCTGGGCGAGGGTGGGGACGGCCGCTTCCAGGACGCCGGGGGACGCCGCGGTCACGTCGACGGGCTCGCCGACGCCGCCGCCCCCCACCGGGGCGGAGCGCACCACGGTGCCGGGTTCCAGACGCACCGGCCAGTACACGCCCGCGTGCCGTACCCCGTTGAGCCGTTCGATCCGCTGGTCCGCGTCCCCGGGGAAGGCCGGGTCGGCGAACTCGTTCTGTTCCCGCGCGATGTCCTGGAGCGTCACTTCGGTCGCCGTGAGCGCGTTGAAGCGGGCGTCGATCTGCGAGGACGTGGTGGCGGTCAGACCGAGTACCGCGACGAAGGTGCCGACGCCCAGCACCGTGCCGAGCGCGGTGAGCGCGGACCGGGCGGGCCGCTGGAGCATGCCTGCCAGAGCTTCGGAGAGCAGGTCGCGGGGGTGCAGACGGGAGGGCGAGACCTTGGGGGCCTTGGGGACGTTGGGGGCCTTGGGGGCCTTGGGGGCCTTGGGGACGTTGGGGGCCTTGGGGACGTGGGCAGCCTTGGGGACGTTGGCTGAGCGGCGGCGTCTCATGGCGCCGCCTGCCTGACCGGACCCGCCTGTCCGACCGGCCCTGTCCGCTCGACCGGCCCGGTCCTCTCTACCGGCCCGGTCCTCTCTACCGGCCCGGTCCTCTCTACCGGCCCGGTCCTCTCTACCGGCCCGGTCCTCTCGGTCAGCACGCCGTCCCGGATCGCCACCGTGCGGCGTCCGCAGGCGGCCACCTCCGGATCGTGGGTGATCACCACGATCGTCATGCCGTCGTCGTTCAGCTCGCGGAGCAGCCGCAGCACGGTCGCGGCGTTGCCGGTGTCCAGGTTCCCGGTGGGTTCGTCGCACAGCAGCAGAGCCGGGCGGGCGACGAGCGCCCTCGCGATGGCGACGCGCTGCCGTTCACCGCCGGACAGACGGGTGGGCGGTGCGTCGACACGGTGGCCGAGGCCGACCCGGATCAGCGCCTCGCGGGCCCGCCGATCGCGTTCGGCGCGAGGGACGCCGTTGTAGACCAGGGCCAGCAGGACGTTCTCCCGTGCGGAACGGTGCGGCAGCAAGTGGAACGACTGGAACACGAAGCCGATCCGCCGGCCGCGCAGGGCTGTGCGTTCCTTCTCCCGGAGCGTGCCGGTGTCGATGCCGTCGAGGAGGTACGTCCCCGCCGTCGGGGCGTCCAGCAGGCCCGCGATGTTCAGAAAGGTGGACTTGCCGGACCCGGACGGGCCGGTCACGGAGACGAAGTCGCCCTGTTCCACGGTGAGTTCGCACGGCTTGAGCGCTTCCACGGGCGGCGGTCCCGGATAGGTCAGCGCCACGCCGCGGAACTCGATCACAGGCGCCGTCACCCGTCACCGCCCGCATCCGACGCCCCGCCCCGGATGCCCGTCACGACTCGGTCGCCCTTGGACAGGGAACCACCCTTGACCGGGGTCACGGCGACGAATCCGTCCCCGGAGGTGCCAGGGCGTACTTCGACCCGGCGCTGCGTGCCCGACCTGGCCCGCACGGTCACGCTGGTCCTGCCGTCGGCGCCGGAGGAGAGGGCGGTCACCGGTACGACCAGCGCCTTTCCGTCGGTGGCGGCCGCCGCGACGGTGACCCGGACGTCCTCGCCGGTGAGCCGGGCGTCCAGCGCCTTGGTGGGGACGATCTCCATCAGGTAGCCCTGCGCTTCGCCGCCCTCGCTCTCGGCGTCGCCCTCACCGCCGCCCTCTCCGCCCGCCCCGCTCCCGGTTTCGTTCCGGCCGGTGTCGAGGGATGTGGCGACGGACTCCACTCTGCCTCGCGCGGTGACCCCGCTGAGCTCCGAGAGGATCACGGCCGACTGGCCGCGGCGTACGAGCCCCTTCTGGTGCTCCATCACATGCGCCCGCACCATCAGTCTTCCTGCCGTGAGCGTCATGACGGTGCCTTCCACGACCGAGCCGACCGTGCTCTGCACGGAGCTCGCCCGGGCCGGGAAGCCGCGCAGGTAGACGACTTCGCCCGCGGGCAGCATGGGCCCGGAGGCCGCGCGAATGTCCGCGTATTCCTGACGGGCCTTGGCAAGGTCCTCGCGAGCCCGCGTGACGTCCCTCGCCGACCCCGACCCCGCCCCCTTCGCCGACCCGTTCGTCGACCCCTTCGTCGATCCCTTGTCGGCGCCGTCCTGGACGTCCTCCAGGGCCCGCCGCGCTCCCGACACCGCCTCCTCCGCCGCCTTCAGCGCCTCGCCGCCGTCGTCCATGGCGGGCAGCGGGTCGTAGCCGATGGAGGCGTAGAACGCGCCGAGTGCGGCGGTCGTACCCGCCCCGAAGGTCCCCGACGGGTCGCTTCCGGTGCCGTGTCCGAGCGACCGCAGCGCCTTCTGGAGCTGTGCCACGTCCTTGCCGGTGGAGCCCGGCTTCAGGTCCCGGTAGACGGGGAGCGTTCCCGGCAGGGCGAACACCGGTCGGCCCGACACCTCCATCAGCAGCTTTCCGGGGCTCAGCCGCTGCCCCTCCCGCACGGCGATCCTCGTCACCACGGCCCGTCCGGCCGTCTCGCCGGCCGCCGGCTGCGGTGCGACCTCCACACTCTGGCCCGCCGTCACCTTGCCCCGGACGATCACGGACGACTCCAGAACCCGGAAGTCGACCGGGGCCGTCAGCACATCGGGCTCCGGCGCCCCCGCGTCCGCCGCCGCCTGCGCCGGCGACTTCACGAACGCGGTGGCTCCGACACCTGCTCCGGCGAGCAGCACCGCGGCGAGTGCGATCAGTACGACGCCCCGGCGACGCCCGGTCAGCCCGGTCCGAGGCGCGCGGGGGCCGGCCGGGGGTGAGTCGGCCACCAGCTCCGCTTCGACCGGCTGCACCAGTTCAACTTCGACCGGCTGCACCGGCTCAGCCTCCCGCACGGCCCCCGCTGTCCTTCCCGGGCTCGCACTTCTTCCGCGCGGCGAGATAATCCGGATCCTGTTGCTCTATCGCCTGGGTGAGTTCCTTGCTCGGCTTGGGCTCGCCCGTTTTGGGGTCGGGATCGGGATAGGCCGGAAACCCGTTCTCGCGTACGCAGGCGGCGAATCTCCGCTCGCTCGCGAGAATCTCCTTGCCGACGGCCGCGGGCCCGTCCGGGAGCAGATCCGCGCACGCCCGCTCGGCCTTGGTGGAAACCGTCGCGTCGTACTTGTCCTTGTCGACTCTCAACTGCCCGTCGTCACGGTCCTCCAGTGCCACACCGTGGTCCTTCAGGCAGGAGTAGTAAGCCTTCTGCTCACCGTTCATGAGCGACGAGGCCGAATCCTTCTTCTCCTCGCCGGAGCCGCATCCGGAGAGAAAAGCCACGAGGGCCAAGGCTGCCACGCCGGAGCGCAACGGGACGGCAGTGGACATGTGGGGCTCCAGATCACGCACGGTGGGATACGGCCGAAAAATATGGCGTCGAACACGTGCACGTCTACTGTCCCGAAGAACAGTAGACCCTCCCCAACTCCCCTTGATCTACTCACATTTGTCGATCTGGCCATGTTCTGGCCGACATTGACGCGCATCTTTCCAGCCACCTGCGAAGAAGGACGTGAACGTGAACACGCACGCGCGCAAGATCCGCACCGCAGACCGCATGGCCCACCGCACCACACGTCGCATCGCCGCTCTCGCCGTCACCGCCGCCGCCTTCGGCGGTTTCACGCTCGCGGCAACCGGTTCGGCCGCGGCCGCCCCGACCCCGCAGAACGGCACTCTGGAGAATTCCGAGTTCGGCCTCTACTACAACTCGGGCCGTGTGGGCTGCGTCCACGACATGATGTACGACGACAAGACCTTCGCCAACAACAACTTCAAGGGCAGCAGCTGCAACGGCCGCGGCGAGGTCGTCAACGACAACACGGCGTCCTACCGGAACCGTTCGCTGCTCGACTACCAGGTGTGGACCGACAAGGACTTCGACGGAGCGAAGGGTGTCATTCCCTCCGGATACGCTGGAGACGCCTCCAACACTTTCAAGAACGAGATCTCCTCGGCCCGTTTCGGTGACTGACCGACCCGACACCGGCCGCACACAGTAAAGGCCGCCCGCACCAAGGTCTGAAGGATTCAACTTGCCCGCTCCGCACGGCCACCGCCGGACCGGTCCTCCGCTCCTCCTGCTCACCGCCCTCGCCATCACCCTGAGCGGTTGCACCGGCTCCGGCCCCGGCGGCTCCGACGACTTTGGCCCGGAGCCGACCGTGGCATCGACTCCCGCCAAACTCCGTACCCAGGGACTCAAGTTCCCCCTGGACGCCTACGAGCGCTCCACCACGGAACAGCGCGTACTCACCCGCGCCCAGCAGATGCTCACCAACCGGTGCATGGCCCGCTACGGCTTCGCCTTCCAGGCACCCGCCACCGCCGTCACGCCGGGCGACTCCACCGACGACGCCCGCCGCTACGGGGTGTCCGACCCCGAAACCGCCGCCGCGTACGGATACGCGAGGCCGAACAAGCCGGGCAGTACCCGGACTCCTCCCCGGCAGCCCGAACTGAGCAGCACCGGCAAGCTGGTTCTGTACGGGGCCTCCGACGACGGAAAGCCGCAGGACCTGCCGGCCAGCCAGCAGGAGGCAGAGGCCGTCCGGAAGAAGGGGAAAGGCACCACCAAGGTCGGGGGCGAGGCGATTCCCGTCGGCGGCTGTATCCGCGAGTCCTTCCTGAAGCTGTACGCCCCGACCCGGGACAGTGTCGACGTGCTGTTCGTCTTCCAGCTCATCAGCGAGGCGCAGTCGAGGTCCCGCGAGGACTCGCGCGTCCGCCGGGTGTTCAAGCGGTGGTCGTCCTGTATGAAGGAAAGCGGCTATTCGGTGTCGAACCCGGCCGGGGTCGCCAGTCAGCTCGGGCTGCGGGACGACGAGTTGTCGTCGCCCAGGGCCATCACGGCCGCCAAGGCCGATGTCGCCTGCAAGGAGAAGGTCAACCTGGTAGGCGTGACCTTCGCGGTGGAATCCGCCTATCAGCGGCAACTCATCAACAAGAACGCCGAAACTCTGCAATTGGTGAAGAAACAGGACGAAGATCGACTTCGTTTCGCGGCGAGCCTCACCGCCGCGTAGAACCCGGGCTATGCTGGGCGGCTCAACTGGCTGAAACCGGGGGGTTCATATGCCAGATCTCTTGGAACCAAATCCGCCTCTGGAACAACGCCCGGATGCCGAAGTAATGAGCCGGGCGGCGCGACGTATCCCTGGACTGACCGACCAGGAGAGCGTGGTCTTCGCACTTCTGCACAGCGCGCCATCCACCCTGGACATCTCCAGGGAACTGAATATCTCCGAGCGGACCGCAAAATTCCACATCTCCAATATGCGGACCAAACTCGGCGGAATCTCACGCCTCCAGCTCTGCCTGCTGTCGGCACTCAGCCGCCTCGGCCAGCTCGACCGTCTCGGCCAGGCGGACAGGCTCGGGCAGACTGACAGGCTCGGGCAGGCGGACAGGATCGGGCAGGCTGAGCAGCTCAA
Organism: Streptomyces sporangiiformans; assembly: GCF_005768555.2. Lineage (GTDB taxonomy): Bacteria > Actinomycetota > Actinomycetes > Streptomycetales > Streptomycetaceae > Streptomyces > Streptomyces sporangiiformans. The sequence continues at coordinate 2,702 of NZ_VCHX02000037.1, read as the reverse complement.
CCATCCTGACAGGCTCGGCCCGGCCGGAAAGCGCAGCCATCCGGACGCTCTCAGCCATCCGGACAAGATCCGCCGGACTGCTCCGCCCGACGGCGTCGCCGCCGAGAACGCGCACCGGCGTGCCGGCTTACGAGGCAACTCCCGACAGCGGTGACCAGGCAACTCCCGTAACCACCACCCGGATCCCGGACCGCCCGGCCACGGTCCGGGATCCGGCTCGCGTCTCGGCAGGATAAGGCACAGGCGCCGTATGCCGGCGCCTGTGCCTTCCCTGAGAGATCCCGCGTTGATTTCGTGAAGCTCGACCTCTTGTGAGACCTTGCCCGTCCCAGACGCAAGTCACGAGAGCGGTGCATGTGCCATGAGGAGTCTCCTGAAACCAGCTGCCGGGCTTGTCTTGGCAACAGCCCTGACCTGCACCGGGTGCTCCTCGGACGCGCCACCCCCGCAGTCGGCCCCCTCGGCTCCGAGGACCACCGACTCCCCCACGCAGACGCCGTCACAGTCGCCATCGCCTTCACAGTCTCCGCCGGAGACGCCCTTACCGGGCCCCGCGTACGCCCCGTATGTCAGCGCCACCGCGGCCTCGGACACCGAATCGGCGGGCTCCCCGTCGGCGTACAACCTGGCTTTCGTGATCGCGGGCCGCGGCGGCTGCACGCCGACGTGGGGCGACAGGGCCATCGACGACTCGTCGGTGAAGTCCAGGATCTCGGCGCTGGCGTCGTCCGGCAGCAACATGCGGGTCTCCTTCGGCGGAGCCTCCGGCAAGGAGCTCGCCACGACCTGCGACAACGCCCCCAAGCTGGCCAAGGCCTACGCGACCGCGCTCGACGCCGCCGGCGCGAAGGAGGCCGACTTCGACATCGAGGCCGCCGCGTTGTCCGACTCCAAGTCGGTCGCCGTGCGCTCCAAGGCCATCGCCCTGCTCCAGAAGGAGCGCCCCGAGGTCCGGGTGTCCTTCACGCTGCCCGTGATGCCGCACGGCCTCAACGCCAAAAGCCTGGCCGTGTTGAAGTCCGCCAACGACAACGGTGTACAGGTCTCCACGGTCAACATCATGACGATGAACTACGGCAGTTCGTTCGACGATGACATGGGCACCTACGCCATCGCCGCGGCCAAGGCGACCCACAAGCAGATGAAGGGCGTCTTCGACCTCTCGTCCGAGGCTGCCTGGAAGGGCCTCGCGCTCACCTCGATGATCGGCGTCAACGACGTCGACAACGAGACGTTCACGCTGTCCGACGCGGCCCAGGTCCGTTCGTTCGCCGAGGAGAAGGGCGTCGCGTGGGTGTCGATGTGGGCGGCGGCCCGCGACAAGGCGTGTGCGCGCGGCAAGTCGTCGGCGAAGGGCCCGCGGACCGACTGCAGTGGGATCAAGCAGAGTTCGGGCGCGTTCGCGGAAGCCTTCTCGGGCTGACCACGGGCTGACCACGGCTGGCCACGGGCTGCGGCCTATCGCCGCCTGTGCACCAGGCGGCCTGCGCAGACCGTAGCGATGCACGTGCCGTCCTCGTCGAACACGGCGAGGTCGGCGCGGCCCGCTTCCCGGATGGCGGGCGGCGCGGCGTCCGGAAGCACGACGACGTCCGTACGCTCGGCCGCGGCCCGGAGTTGGGGCGTATCGGCGTACTTCTCCAGCACCGCCACCGCGCCCAGCTTCAACACCGCGTGAATGCGTTCACGCGGTGTCGGTGCCTCCGGGATCGGCCCCGTGTGGATCAGGGCGGGTCCGAGCACTCCGGGCCACCGACGCACCCGTGCGTCGGGAAACCGTTCCCGGATCTCCGCGAACGTCCCGACGGCCCCCACCCGGTTGTCCCGTCCCACGACGACCGCACCGTCCTTGATCGGCCCTCCGCGGTCCCAGCCGACGCGTACCTCGGCGGCTGCGTGAATCGTCTCCAACTCGCCCTCTTACCGCCTCAGTTGGAAGCGAGCAGCTTCAGCTCGGGGTGGGCGGTCCCGCCCTCGATCGCCGTCGACGAGATGTGCGACTGGACCCGCTCGTCGACGGGGTCGTTCGCCGGGTCGTCGTGCACGACGATGTGCTCGTACGTGGTGGTGCGCTGGGCCGGGACACGGCCGGCCTTACGGATCAGGTCGATGATCTCCATGCGGTTGGAGCGGTGCTTGGCACCGGCCGAGGAGACGACGTTCTCCTCCAGCATGATCGAACCGAGGTCGTCGGCTCCGTAGTGCAGCGAGAGCTGGCCGACCTCCTTGCCGGTGGTGAGCCAGGAGCCCTGGATGTGGGCGATGTTGTCCATGAACAGCCGCGCGATGGCGATCATCCGCAGGTACTCGAAGAGCGTGGCCTGCGTACGGCCCTTGAGGTGGTTGTTCTCCGGCTGGTACGTGTACGGGATGAAGGCCCGGAAGCCACCCGTCCGGTCCTGCACGTCACGGATCATCCGCAGGTGCTCGATGCGCTCGGCGTTCGTCTCGCCCGTGCCCATGAGCATCGTGGCCGTGGACTCCACACCGAGGCGGTGCGCGGCCTCCATGATCTCCAGCCAGCGCTCACCGCTCTCCTTCAGCGGGGCGATCGCCTTGCGCGCACGCTCGGGCAGCAGCTCGGCGCCCGCGCCGGCGAAAGAGTCGAGCCCGGCGGCATGGATCCGCTGGATCGCCTCCTCGACCGACACCTTCGAGATCCGGGCCATGTGCTCGACCTCGGACGCGCCCAGGGAGTGGAT
>NZ_VCHX02000038.1 GCF_005768555.2 Streptomyces sporangiiformans | reverse complement strand
CGACGACATCCACGAAGCCTTCCTCGGCCTCGCCATCTGCCTGATCACCCACCGCCACGTCCAACGGCTTTGTTAGGGCCTCTTAGTGCGGTGTGCCCATAGGGTCGTCCCATTCTGTTTCCGGCGGAGAGGTCCGTATGAGCGCTGAGTTGGGTTCCGCCGTCGTTCTGATCACTGGCGTCGGGGAAATCCACCGTCGCGAGCATGCTGGCCGCGCGGCTGCCTCGGGCGGCGCATGTGCGTGGTGACGCCTTCCGCCGGATGATCGTGTCCGGCAGGCAGGAGCTGCTGCCCGAGACAACTGCCGAAGCCACGGCCCAACTGCGGCTTCGTTACCGGTTGTCCGCAATGGTGGCCGACGAATACGCGCGCGACGGATGGACCGCCGTTGTGCAGGACGTCATCCTCGGGACGGACCTGGACGAGTACGTCACCGCCGTGAACACTCGCCCGCTGTATGTCATCGTTCTCGCCCCAACCCCGGCAGCCGTGCAGACCAGGGAACGCCTGCGGCCGAAGACTGGATACGGCGCCTGGACCATCGAAGCCCTCGACCAAGCCCTCCGCGAGGAGACGCCGCGCATCGGGCTCTGGCTGGACAGCTCGGAGCAGACTCCGGAACAAACAGTTGCGGCGATCCTCGACAACCTTCCCGCCGCCCGGATCCGGATCGCGCCGTGAAGAAACCGCGCCGCCGGTTGCCGCGCACGTCGGAACCACGGGTGGGCAGTGGCGCGTCGGAGAACGAAGGAGGCGGCCATCAAGAAGAGGACCCCAGCGACAGCCGACGTCGGCCCAGGCACAGCCCGCAGTACAACAGCCCCTTCCGAAGGGAGAACTGGAGGAGGGACGCGAACGGGCAAACGACATGGACACGCGGGCGCCTTCCCGGAATCTGCGCGCTGCTGTCCGCGTCCGTCCTGTTGTTCCCTTCCGCCGTGCCCAACTCCCTCGGCAACCTGGGCAGCCTGATCGAGAACTTCCTTCCCTGGCTCGGACTTGCGATCCCGATTCTGCTACCCCTCGGCGTCCTGCGCCGATCGGCAACCGCGCTGCTCGCGCTCCTGGCGGCCGCAGCGGTCTGGGCGGCCCAATACGGCCCCTCCCTGCTGCCCCAGGGATCCGTGGAACACGACCTGACAGTGGTGCAGCACAACGTGAGCGACGAGAACGACAACCCGTCAGCGACCGCACGCACCATCATCGACGCCGGACCGGACCTCATAGCCCTCGAAGAACTGACCGGTCCCGCCGTCGCGGTCTACAAGGCCACGTTCAGGAGCCGATACCCGCACCACGCGGTCATGGGCACCGTCGGGCTCTGGTCGCGGTATCCGCTGGTGGAAACCGAGGTGATGGACATCAGGCCCAGGGCGATACAGCGCGACTGGAGCCGTGGCCTGCGGGCAACCGTACGCATCGATCCGCGGCGCGACATCGCCGTATACGTGGCGCATCTGCCCTCGGTCCGCATCAGGCCGAGCAACGGATTCGACGCACAATGGCGCGACGAGAGCGCGGCGCTGCTGGGCGACGCGATCACGGCGGACAAGACGGCCCATGTGCTCCTGATGGGCGATCTCAACGGAACGACCAAGGACCGTGGCCTGTCGCCCATCACCTCACAACTGAGCTCCTCGGACGAAGAGTTCGAGTTCAGCTGGCCCAGAGCCTTCCCCGTCGCCAGAATCGACCAGGTCATGGGCCGCGGGACCACTGTCACCGAGGTATGGACACTCCCGGCGACCGGCAGCGATCACCTGCCTCTCGCCGCACACATCAAGCTCCCGGGGCTGTCTGATGAGCCTGCGGTCACTCAGCGGTGAGCTTCGAGACGTCGGGGGCGTAGACGGTCATCCAGTGCGGGCGCAGCCGGTAGAAAACGACCTCGTTGTCCCAGTCGAAGGCGTCGTCGCCGTAGAAGTCCTTGAAGTACGCGAGCAGGTCCGGCCAGTCGACGGTCGGCTCGCCGTCCTCGGGGTTGAGGGTCTCCACCGTGCCGTGCGTGAACACGCCCAAGTCCTCGCCACGCATGTGCGCAACGCTGGCGGCCGGGCGGGCGGCGAGGTGGCGGGCCTTGGCGGCGCTGCGCGCCGTGCCGAAGTACCACTTGCCGTGCAGGAAATGCCCGTCCACGCCGCTGATCCGCGGCTCGCCCTTCGCCGTCACGGTGGACAGGGCGAGCGTGCACATGCCGGTCAGGATCCGGGTGAGCTGCTCCGCGGTCAGCGTGCGCTCGGTGACGATCGAGCGGAGGTGGCTGGTGGAGCGGGACAGCGAGGCGTCGAGCAGGGCCTGGAGCTCGTTGAGTTCTTCGGGCGTTTCACGCATCGGGCAACTGTATCCAGAGCCAGGCCGGCCCGGGCGGGGAGAGCTTTCGGACCTGAGCGCCAAGGCGGACACGAGAGGTGACATCGGCCGGCAGGTGACATCGGCGGCTGGTGACACGAGGCCGGCCCCGGGCGGCCTGACCAGCAAGATTCATCTGGCAGGGGAACTGCCTCGCGGAGCGCTGTCAAGACGTTGATCGAGTGGTGGCGCCGACGACACGGGCGTACCGTCGAACGGTGGACTCAGCGGTGGACGGAGCGTCCACCGCCCCCTCCCGAGGGTTCGACCCCCGAGAGTGCGACACGCCATGAGCAGCCCGCAGCCGTCCTCAGCACCGCAGAGCACCGCCCGGGAAGCGGGCGGTGACGGAAACGCGATGGCGCTGCTGGTCATCGCGTCGTGCCAGCTCATGGTGGTCCTGGACATCACCATCGTGAACATCGCGCTGCCGCACATTCAGCGCTCCCTGGAGTTCTCCACCACCAGCCTGTCCTGGGTGGTCAACGCGTACACCCTCACCTTCGGCGGCCTGCTGCTGCTCGGCGGACGGGCCGGCGACATCCTCGGCAGACGGCGCGTCTTCGTCTTCGGGATTCTGCTCTTCGTGCTCGCCTCCCTACTCGGGGGACTCGCCCAAAGCTCCGGCCAACTCCTCGCCGCACGCGCCCTCCAGGGCGTCGGCGGCGCCATCGCGTCCCCGACGGCCCTCGCCCTGATCAGTACGACCTTCCGGGAGGGCCCGGAGCGCAACCGGGCCTTCGGGGTCTTTGCCGCCGTCTCGGCGGGCGGCGGTGCGATCGGGCTGCTCGCGGGCGGAATTCTCGTGGAGTGGCTGAACTGGCGGTGGGTGCTCTTCGTCAACGTCCCGATCGGGCTGCTCATCGCCTTCGCCACGCCCCGCTGGATCAAGGAGTCCGAACGCCACCCGGGCCGTTTCGACGTCACCGGCGCACTGACCTCCACCGTGGGCATGGTGCTGCTGGTGTACGGATTCATCAGGGCCGCGCAGGACGGCTGGCGGGACGCGCTCACGCTGGCCTCGTTCGCAGCGGCCGTCTTCGTACTCGCGGTGTTCATCCTGGTCGAGAGGGGGTCCAGGCAGCCGATCACGCCGCTCCACATGTTCGCCGACCGCAACCGTGCGGGCACCTACGGGATCATGCTGTGCCTCGCCGCCGCGATCTTCGGCATGTTCTTCTTCCTCACGCTCTTCGTGCAGAACGTGCTGGACTTCAGCCCGCTGCAGGCCGGGCTCGCCTTCTTGCCGGTCAGCGCGGTCATCGCGATCGGCGCAGGGCTGGCCTCGCGATTCCTGCCCATGTACGGCCCCAAGCCCTTCATGGTGGTGGGCGCCATCCTGGCGGCGGCGGGCCTGGCCTGGCTGACCCTGACCGATGTGCACTCCACCTATGCCGGCAGCGTCCTGGGCCCGATGCTCGTCTTCAGTTTGGGCATGGGGATGGAGTTCGTCTCGCTCACCCTGATGGCGCTCTCCAACGTTTCCGTCCAAGAGACGGGCGCGGCCTCCGGACTCCTCAACGCCACCCAGCAGGTGGGTGGTTCGCTCGGACTGTCCATCCTGGTCACGGTGTTCGGCACGGCCAGCGCCAACGAGGCGGAGGAGCAAATCCCGCGCTTCCTGGCGCAGGCGACCCCGGCCGAGCGGCTGAGGTTCGAACGCACCGGGGAGCTCCCGCGGCCTTGGGCCGACGAGGTGCTCACCTCCGGTGTCTCGGCCGCCTTCATCATGGCGGCGATCTTCACGGTGATCGCCGCTCTGATCGCCGTCCTGGTCATCCAGGTCCGCCCCTCCGACCTGGAACGCCTCAAGGGCGGGATGGGCCCCGGGTCGGTCTGACTTGTCGCCCTCCCCTCCGAGCCGCGCTCAGAGCAGGGTGCTGGGCTTGTGTCGGACCGCCGAGCCAACCATCGAGCCCACCGGCACCGGTGGGTAGTTGGCTGCAAGGCACGAGCCCACGCCGGACGTGCCGCGCTCAGCCGGCCATGTCGAACCGGGGTTCCCCGGTCCGGGTGCGCTTGACCTCGTAGAAGCCCGGAACTGTGGCCATCAGCAGAATTCCGTCCCACAACTGTCCGGCCGTCTCGCCGGTGGGGGTGGGGGAGACGACCGGACCGAAGAAGCCGACCCGTTCGCCGCCGAGCCCGGCGAACGACACGACCGGGGTGCCGATGTCGCCGCCGGCCAGGGCAACAGCCCGTGCGTGCGAGGACCGGATCGCCTCGTCGTACGCGGTGGACTCGGCGACCTCCGCGGTCTCTTCCGGCAGCCCGGCATCCGCCAGGGCCGCCGTGAGGTTCCCCCAGTCGCCCTGGAGATGGAAGCGGGTGCCCATCGCCGTGAAGAGGTCACCGAGCGCCCGCTGACCGAACCGCTCCTCCACCGCGGCACACACCCGCACCGGTGCCCACATGTAGTCCTCCCACTCACCCTCCGGGTTGTCGTCCCGGTGCTCGTTGAGCACCGACAGACTCATCACCTGCCAGTGGACGGTCACCGGCCGTACCTTGGTGACCTCCAGCATCCACCGCGATGTGATCCACGTGTACGGGCAGACGGGGTCGAACCAGAAGTCGACGGTGCGCTGTTCGGTCATCTGATCGGCTCCTCAGGCAGGGGGCAACGCGCCCCGGGCAGGGGCGCCCGGGGCGTGTGATGCTGCGGCCGCGGGGGCACCGGCGGTCTCGGCCAGGCACCCTGGTTACGCGAACTGGCCGGGCTGGTAGTCACCGGCGGGCTGCTGGACGATGACGTTCCCGCGGTTGAAGGCGTTGATGAGAGCGATGGCGCACACGAGGGCGGCGAGTTGCTCCTCGTCGTAGTGCTTGGCGGCATTCGCCCAGGCCTCGTCCGTGACGCCACCGGCCGCGTCGGCGATGCGGGTGCCCTGCTCCGTCAGCTCCAGGGCAGCGCGCTCGGCATCGGTGAACACCGTGGCCTCCCGCCAGGCCGCGACCAGGTTGAGGCGCGTCGAGGTCTCCCCGGCGTGCGCGGCATCCTTGGTGTGCATGTCGACGCAGAAACCGCAGCCGTTGATCTGGCTGGCGCGGATGTTCACCAGTTCGCGCGTCGCGGCCGGCAGCGTCGAGTCCTCGAGCACCTTGCCCGCCGCGACGATGTGCTTCCCGAACTTGGCTGCGACCGGGCTGGCCATGAGGTTCAACCGAGCGTCCATGGTGCACTCCTGAGTCGTCGTGTTGGTGGTTACACCCCTTCGACGGAACAGCTCCCGCAAGTTGTGACACGAGCGCATGTGACCTGCGTCTCCCCTCCCGCGCCGCGGCAGGAACCACCCATGACGACCTCCAGGTCCTCCTTCAGTGACACGATCAAACTTTGATGGCACAGGACACCATGCCGCCTGCCAATCGTCAGGCGTCACCGCTCCGCACGACATTGCATCAGTTCGGGTTAAATTTGCAGGTTAAAACTGAGGCTAAAGACTGCTAGTGTTTCGGGTGGAGGTAGACAGAAATGGCAACAGAGGAAGAGCTGTTCGCGTCTGTCGACGCCCTGCTGGAGGAGGAGCCGCAGCTCCCGCCCCCGGCGGAGCGGGCGAGGCTGCGCGAGGCCGCCGGCATCACCCAGGCCCGCCTGGCTCAGGCTCTCAAAAGCACGCTGCAGACGGTGAAGAACTGGGAGAACGGGCGCTCCGAGCCGCGGCCGCCGCGTCTGCAGGCGTACCAGCGGCTGCTGGAGGGCTGGGCAGCGAAGTACCCGAAGCCCAGTACCGCCGCGGCCGCCGCCACGCCTGCGCCTGTGCCGGAGGCCGTGCCGGCTCCGGAGACGTCCACCGGTCCCACGCAGGAGCAGACCGCCGCAGCGTCCGAGGTACCCGCCGCAGCAGAGCCGGCAGCCCAGGCCGCGTGGGAGCCCGCAGCCCAGGCCGCACCGGACCCCGCAGCCCAGCCCATGCCGCAGCCCGCCGCCCAAGCCGCCCCCCACCCGCCGCGCCCCGCCGCGCCCCGGCTCCCCTCGTCGCGCCGCCCCGCCCGCAAGCGCGTCGTACCGAACATCGCAGCCGCCCCGTACCAGCACGGGCCGCTGGCCGTCCTGGACGGCGACGGGCAGGCGTACGGCGTCGAGGGCATCGTCCTGGACTGCACGGCCACCACCATCCCGGAGCTGGCGGAGTGGACCCTGCACGAGTCGGGCCTCGGCGCGCCGAAGCTGCACCGCAACGGCCGCGACTCCGACCCGCTGATCGTGCTCACCCCACAGGCCGCCGTGAAGCTCGGACTCCCGGAGCGCCTGGACGGCCACGAGCAGCGCCGCAGCCTGCGCCTGGAGGACGGCCACCCGGTCCTCAAGCAGATCACCCGAGCGAAGTGGAAACTGACTCAGCGCGGCTTCGGCCCGTGGGCCAGGGTCTATCGTCCGGCGCAGGGCAGCCGGCGCCAGTGCGTGCAGCTCGCCGTGTTGTCCTGGGGCGCGCTGGACGCCCGGGCCTGGCCCGGTGTCAGCGAGATGGAGCCGGCCGACATCGCCCGCGTCCTGGGCGTGTATGCCCAGCGTGTCATCACCCCGCGCGGTTCCACCGCGGTGTCCGGGCTGGAGCTGATGACCGCTCTGCGCCCGCCGACCCGCGCGGTGAAGGACGACGCCACCGGTCAGTGGGGCTCCGGGCACAACCCGGGTTCCCTTGGCACCGAGCCCGTCGACCCCGCCCCGCCGGAGGCGCCTGCCGAGCACCCCGTTGCGCAGGGCTGGACCGGCGGTTTCCTCGACGAGGAGGCCTACCAGTGGGTGCGCGATGTGCAGCTCCTCTCCGATGAGGAGTGCCTGCTGCCCTTCGCGATCGGCCTGGACATCAACACGGCCTTCCTCGCCGCGGCCGCGCGGCTGGTGGTCGGACTGTCCGGCCCCGAACGCGTGCAGCGGCCGGTGTTCGACAAGAAGATCCCCGGCTCCTGGTACGTGGACCTCTCCCACATCGAGCTGGACCCGCGCCTTCCTTCCCCGTTCACCCCAACCGGCGAGCGCCCGACGGGGCCGGCCTGGTACCAGACCCACACCGTCGCCTACGCCGTCGAACTCGGCTACAACGTCGCCCCGATCGAGGCATACCTGCGGCGGGAGACCGGCGCGTACCTGGACCCGTGGCACGACCGCCTCAAGGCCGCGTACGTCGACACCATGGCCGACCTGGGTGTCAGCAAGGAGTTGGACGACCACGCGTTCCTCGCCGCGATGGAACGGCACAAGGACGTCGACCCGGGCCGGGCGGCCGCCCTCGCCGCCATCAAGGCCACGGTCAAGGGCGGTGTGGGCAAGCTCAGGGAGCGGCCGCAGGGGCGCCACTACCGCGACGGCGAGCGCTGGCCGGCGCTGGAGCGCCCGACCTGGCGCCCTGACATCCGCGCCGCCGTCATCTCCAAGGCGCGCGTCAACATGCACCGTAAGATGCTCAACACCGCGAAGGCGACCGGCCTTTACCCGCTCGCGGTGCTGTCCGACTGCGTCGTCTACCCGAGCGGGGGCCCCTCGCCGCTGGACTTCCTGCCCTACACCACCTCCGGCAAGCCGCTGCCCGGCTCTTTCCGCCTCGGTCTCTCCCCTGGATTGGCGAAGGTCGAAGGCGTCCAGGAGATGGCCTGGGCGGTCGACCTGATGGAGCAGGGCTACAACCCGGCCCGCCACATCAAGGGCGGCGACGCCGTCATGGACGAAGGAGAGTGAGACGGTGGGCGACATCGACGACGCCCTGGACCGTGCCGATCAGGAGGCGTTCACCCGCGAGCCCCCCAAGAGCCTCAAGGCCCGCATCAACTTCCTGCTCAAACAGTTGAAGACAACCAAGGCCGTAGCCCAGGAACTCGGCGTCACCCAGCGGTCGGTGGAGCGCTACCGCACGGGGGAGCGCAAGCACCCGCCCAAGGCCATCGCTGACCGGATCGACGCCGCCGTACGGGCCCGTTGGCAACCGCAAGTCCGCAGGCGGCGCCAGAAACAGGCCGCCACCAGCACGGGCATCACCGTGGAGACCCGCGCCCGCTTCGGGTACACGGCGCCGATCGGCACGACCGACGACGGCCGCATGCGTCGCCTGACCGTGCACCTTCCCCCGGAGTACGCCCGCCGTCTCTTCGACGCCCAGCGGCAAGGCGTCGGCGACCAGCAGTTGCGCGAGATCGTGGCCGAAGGACTTCAAGAGGTCTATTTCAAGGACAACGGACGCCGTGCCCAAGACCTCGAGGTCGCCTTCACCGACATCGACTATTTCGACGTCTCCTTCTGACCAACGAAACGGCGACGTCGACCCTGCCCTCTCCTTGACGAGATGGTGGGGCCGCACCCGGCGAGGTGGAGCTCCAGCGGGTCGTCGTCACCGGCTTCCGGTGGGAATGTGGGGGGCGATCCGGCGGCGCAGCCGTGCGGGCATGACCTTTCGACGGTGATCAGGTGCTGAGGTGGTCAGCGCGCGTGCTGTCTTCGGAATGACGCCGACATTGCCCTGAGAAGCGGACACATCCTGACCTCTTTCCCTGCGACTGTCGTTTTGTGCCAGACAACGAGAACGACCAGAGCGACCAGGAGGACCCGATCACTGTGACCGCCACGACCACGCCCCGCTCCACCCTCGACACTGTCGACGACGAGCGGGGGGCGGCCTGCTCCCCGCGCTCACGGTCGCGCGACTGGCCATCATCGGCCCCCGCGCCATGGAGCAGCCTGGAGGATCTCCTGGCCGGTGCCGCGACCACTCGACGACGAGGTCCTCAACCGGATCGACCAGTTCGCGGCGCCCGGAATCGAGCTCGACCCGCTCGATGCGTGTTGCGCCCCGCCGGCCGTCACCCGCGCGTAGCTACGCCGGCGATCGGCCGACGAGCGCGCCGCGACGTGACACGATGACCGTTCTCGACACCCGGGCGCTCAACCGCGCGACGCTCGCCCGGCAGTTGCTGCTCGATCGCGCCGACGTACCGGTCCTCGACGCTGTCGCGCACCTCGGCGGTCTGCAGGCGCAGGAGCCGCAAGAACCGTTTGTCGGACTCTGGTCGCGGCTGCGCGCGTTCGACCCGGCGGTGCTCTCGAACCTGCTGACCGAGCGGCGCCTGGTGCGGACCCACCTCATGCGCCGCACCGTCCACCTCGTCACCGCCGCCGACATTCTGGCCTGGCGAGCCCGCCACGACAGCATGCTGCGCCAACGGGTACTCGGGGTCTACCGCCGCGAGCTCGACGGGATAGACCTCGACGAACTCGCCGCAGCAGGCCGGGCGGTCATGGCCGACGACGAGCCCCGCTCGATGACCGAACTCGCGCGGGCGCTGACTGAGCGCTGGCCGACGCCGGGACCGCGGGCACTGGGTGAAATGCTGATCGCCCTCATCCCAGTGGCCCAACTGCCGCCGCGCGGGCTCTGGCGGACGAGGGCAGGAGTGCGCAACCTCCTGCTCTCGTCATGGCTGGGGCGCGAGATCGACCCGCCGGCCTCCGACGGATCCGATCCGGTGGGCCAGGCGCTGGTACGGCGTTATCTGGCCGCTTTCGGCCCCGCCGCCTCGGCCGACCTGCGCGCCTGGTGCGGCCTCGCGGGACTGCCGGCCGCGGTCGCCGCGATACGCGAGGAACTGGTCACCTTCCGCGACGAGCGAGGCCGGGAACTGCTGGACCTTCCCGACGCGCCGCGCCCCGACCCGGACACACCCGCCCCGGTGCGGTTCCTGCCGGCGTTCGACAACGCACTCCTCGGTTACCACGACCGCAGCCGGATCATCGACGACGCCCACCGCGGCCTGTCGGTCGCCGGCGCTCGCGTCGTCCTGGTCGACGGTCGAGTCGCCGCGACCTGGAGCGTCACGGCCGACGCCGTGATGGTCACCCCGCTGCGCCGCTTCTCCCGAGCCGACCGCACCACCGTCGCCGAGCAAGGGCGGGCACTGGCGTCGTTCCTCTCCGACAACGACCGCCACCGCGTACAGATCGCCGCGTCTCCTCGCTGAACGGCACAGTCGAAGGGCCTACACCGTCTGCCCTCGGGATCAGCGAACGGTGCAGCCTGCCGGGCGTCCACTGACCGGCAGGCTGCGACATGGGCATGGCCATGGGCCCGGGTACGACCACGGTCAAGCGCTGACCGGCATGCCTCATGCCGCATGCACGGGCATGGGTCACGCGCTGCTGCCCGCGGTGAACGGCCCGAACTCCCAGCTGCGGTTTCCGAAGACCGGCGAGTCCTCGACGCTGATCCGCACATCGTCGACCTTGAGGTCGTGCTGCGTCGGGGTCATTCCCTCGGCGCAGTCGACCTCCACCGGCGCGAAGTTCACGAAGAAGCCCGGCCCCAGATCGTTCGTCTCAGTGGTGCGGTACTGGTACAGCAAGTACCCGGTCATGGGGGTGTAGTAATAGGAGGACATGCGCCGCTGCTCCTCCACCTTGAAGGCGGTGTCCCAGTCGAAGACGCCGTTTTCGTACATGCAGCCGAAGGTGCGGGACGTTTCGACGGTAGCCCGGAAGTAGGAGTTGTCCTCCAGGCCCTCGATGTAGCCGGGCTGTTCGCGCACATGGCTCAGCTTGGTGTAGATGGAGAAGCCGCCGCAGCCGGCTGTGGGCCAGTAGTCCCGGACGTACAGCTGGCACTTGTACGGCCCGAAGTAGGCGTCGGGATCGGGCGTGTAGGGCTGCGGGACGATCGCGTTGAACAGCTCCACTTCCATCTCGACGCGCGGGTCGTCCTCGGCGGCATTGCTCCCCTGGCTTGCGGCCTGCGCCACGGCCGGCCCCGCGAACACCAGCGCCATCCCCGCTAATAACGTGATCAGCGGTCTGAGCACCCTCGATTTCCGCATGAGTGTCTCCCCCTGTGTCCTTGTACGACACCGTCCATGTTGGGCGGTGTCGTGATACGACATGACATACGACTGACGGTGCGCTCGGATGGTTGCCCTGCCCTGCCGGCCTTCCCAGGCTGCTGCACGCTGCGGGCGGTCGAGCAGTGAACGTTCAGCGCGCCGAGGGCCTGACGGAGCCGACTGGCGTGAGCTCGAGGCGGGCGAGGTGGCGGTCGTGTACCCGGCTGAGGAGCAGCAGCGAGCCGGTGGCGCCGATCAGTGCGCAGAACATGTCCCACTGGGTGTCCCACACATCGCCCTGGGTGGCCAGGAACGCGTCGGCGGCGTGCCCTCCCGTCACGGCTGCGGCCCACTCCAGCATCTCGAAGACCGCGCTGAAGGCGAGGCAGGCGCAGACGGTCAGCGGGGCCAGCCAGCGGCTGCCCCGCAGCGGTGAGGTCCGGGTGAGGATCTCCCGTACCAGGACGGCCGGTACGAATCCCTGCATGAGGTGGCCGAAGCGGTCGTAGGGGTTGCGCTCCAGGTCGAACCAGTCGCGCACCCAGTCACCTGCGGGAACTTCCGCGTAGGTGTAGTGCCCGCCCACGATGAGGACCAGGGCGTGTACGGCCAGCAGGCAGCACAGCAGGTTGCTGAGCGGGAATCGCTTGCGCAGCAGGATGGCCAGCGGCACACCGACCAGCACCCACACGGTCTCCAGCAGCCAGGTGGTCGGATCCTTGGGATGCCATGCCGAAACGGCGAGCGCGACGGCGACGACGGCGACCAGTGCGGTGGGAAGCCGACGGCCTGTGCGACGATCGCTCGACTCATGGGCGACAGGGGCCGCTTGCGCCGACGGGCCGGTGGCGGTCGTGATGGCGGACATGACGGTCTCCTCGTGTCAGGGTGCCCATCATCCTGGGGCGACACCCGAACCGTCGGCATGAGTACCCCTACTCATCTGTCTCGGGAAGACAGGGCCCTGGACACCGTGACGAAGACGAACAGCGTTGTCCATCCTCAGGTTGAGCTGGCCAGATGCAGGCAGACGACGGTGGACGAGGCCCGTGATGCGGGTGGTCGAGCGACGGAGCTTGATGTAGCGGTAGGCGGTGGCGGTGCCGACGCCGAACTCGGCCGCGAGCTGCGCATACGGATGACCGTTGCGGAGATGGGCGAGGACGAGCAGGGCCTGCCGACCTGCGCTCAGGCGCCGCCATCGGGTGCCGAGACCACGGCGGTGCTCGACTACGACGTCGCTCACCGGCAACTCGGCGGCCTTTCGCCCTCGCGTGGCCCACCTGCCCGGTCAGTCCCGTGCGCGGCGCGGTAAGTGGTCCAGGCGAGGGTGAGCACCGCCGGCGCGGACGCCAGCAGCAGCAACTCCGGCGGCGGCAGCGCGCGCTCCAACACGGCCAGTAGATACGGCGCGCCGAATCCGAGGTAGGCGAAGGCCTGGAAGACAGCGGTCAGCCTGCCCAAGTTCTCGGCGCTCGCCAGGCGCTGCACCTCCATCAGGCCGCACACCAGGCAGCAGCCGTAACCCGCGCCGAGCACCAGCGCGGCGATGGCGATGAGCCACCATTGCGCGCTCGCCGCGGCCACCGCGCTGAGTACCAGTCCGCCCACGACGATGCCCAGTGCGGTGGCGATCAGGTGGGGCTTCTCCGGGTGGTGGACACGACGCGCCAGCGGCTGCACCAGGATGCCCGCGACCATGGTCAGCGTGGTCACCAGCGCACTGAACATCAAAGCCCTGTCACCGAGTTGGTCCCGCACCAGGCCGGGCAGGTAGGCCAACGCGATGGAGGACGCGCCGAACACCCACGGGGCCAGCGGCGCGACGACGGTCCAGAACCGGCGCCTGCTCGCTTCGGGCAACCGCAACCGCAACCGCAACCGGAACGTGGTGTCCTCGTCGGCTTTGTGGGTCTCCGGTGTGTGCAGCACGAACGGCAGGGCCGCCAAGGTGAGTGCCACATGCGGAATGTAGGAGGTGAGGATCGGGTTCGGTGCGGCCTGCGCCATGAGACCGGCGATCAGCGGGCCGACGGCGAAGCCCGTGGTCATGCCGATTGTCGCGCGTCGGGCACCGGCGTGCTCATCCCGACAGGAACCGCTGACGGTGAGTTCCTTGATCCAAGCGGTGCCCGAGCTGAACGCTGCTCCGCTGGCGGCACCGGCGACCAGCCGCCCGATGAACAGCCAGCCCAGCCCCGAACCCGCCAGCATGAGGAACCCGCTGGCGAGCGCCGAAGTGATCAGCGCGGGCACCAGTACCCGACGGCGGCCGTACCGATCGGAGTACGGGCCACCCAGCAGCAGCCCGGGGACCAGCCCGACGGCGTAGAGGGCGTAGGTCGCCTGCACCGTCGTCGTCGAGACGCCCAGTTCGGAGCGGTACAGCAACAACAGGGGCGCGAATTGGTTCGCCCCCCAGCCGACGGCCGCCACGCCCAGCGCGATCGCAAGCCAAGCACGGCTGCCACCGGAAAGCTGATCGTCTCCCTTCGGGGTCCTTCGGCACGTACGCGCAGTCGGGTTGGTCATGACTACGACACTGACCGGCGACCAACAATCGCCGCAACGGGCCGAAATGCCACCGTGCGTACAATTTAGGCCATGACCTCCGTCGCGCTCGCCGTCACTGACGGGATGCCTCTGTTCGAACTGGCCATTCCGTGCACGATCTTCGGCCCCGGCAATCCAGAGGCTGCCGAGGCCGGTTACGAACTAAGGATCTGCGCGGCCCCCGGGGCAAGTGTCGGGGGATGGCTGCGCTCCGAGACACCGCGCAGGCTGGACGACCTGGCAGAGGCCGACACGGTAATCGTCCCCGCCTGCGACGACGCCCTGGACCACCCGCCTGCCGAACTGGTGGAAGCCGTACGCGCGGCGCACCAACGGGGCGCGCGGGTCGCCTCCATCTGCACCGGAGCGTTCGTGCTGGCTGCTGCCGGGCTGCTCGACGGACGCCGCGCGACCACCCACTGGATGCACACCCGAAAGCTGGCCGAGTCCTATCCGGAGGTCGAGGTGGATCCCGGCGTGCTGTACATCGACGACGGTGACGTGCTCACCTCGGCGGGGCAGGCCGCCGGGATCGACCTCTGCCTGCACATGGTCCGCAGCGACCACGGCGTGATCCTGGCCAACACGCTGGCAAGGCGGCTCGTCGTGGCTCCGCATCGCGCGGGCGGGCAGGCGCAGTTCATCGCCGACCCTTTGCCCGGCGGCGACAGCGGAGATCGCGGTGAGGGGCGGTACGGTCTGTCCGGCCTGCTCGACGAGACGAGGCAACGGCTCGACGAGCCGGTCACGGTCGCCGAACTCGCTCGCCGAGCGAACATGAGCCTGCGCCATTTCAGCCGACGGTTCATGGCGGTCACCGGCACCAGTCCACTGCAGTGGCTGCTCACCCAGCGAATCCGTCGTGCACAGGAACTGCTCGAAACGACCGACAACAGCATCGAGAAAATCGCCGAGCAGGTTGGAATGGGCACAGCCACGACCTTGCGTCGCCACTTCAACCGCATAGTCGGCATTTCGCCAACCGCCTATCGGCGCGCATTCACCGAGTCCCGTGGCCTTGGCCGTTCTCGGCCGGGGCTCGCACAGACGTCAGACCGGCCCTGATCCATCGCGTCACTTACGCTCAAACCGCCCGCGATGGGGAAAGGCTCAATCGCCGATGTCCGGTCAGCGGGCGGGGCTTTCCCAGGTCAGCGAGTACCGGCGGAGCACATGCCGGCGGTAGCGCACACCGGGCAGCAGATGTCGCGCCGCAGCCCGCACCTGCCCGTAGCTCATCTGCGGGTCGGCGATCGGCATGCCCTCCGGGCCATGCGCGCGGCGCAGCGCCTTCGTGATCCGCACGACCGGAGCAGCCGCGATCGTAGCCGCCCACTCCGGCACGCTCGCCTCGCGGGCCAGACCGACTACCACCAGCGTGCCGCCAGGCCGAAGCAGTTCGCGCATGCGGGTGAGGGCCCGTTCGAAGTCCATGTGATGGATCGTGGTCACCGAGCAGATGAAGTCGTAGCCCGCGGCAGGGAGTTCGGAGGTGAGGAAATCGCCCTCGATGAAGCTGAGATCCTGACAGCCGACGGCGAGCCGACGCGCGCAGGCGATCATTTCCGGCGACTTGTCGATCCCGGTGACGCCCTTCGCCCGCCCAACAAGCTTCCGTGCCAGGAGCCCGTCCCCGCATCCGACGTCCAGCGCATCGCCGCAACCCGCCGGAACCGCGCGCAAGATGCCCGGGTGCCGGGCAACGTTGGTGTTCCAGTAGGGCTCCGGGGCGGGCTGGCGCATCGGATCATCGTAGGGGCGTGGCGAGGTTCTCCAAATGCACACCTCCTGGGCCGACGCACCGCGCCGTACGAGGCGCGCCGCCGCTTCGCGTGGAGGTCGTCCGTCCAGAGCGGACGAGAAAAAGGCAAAGGCAAGGAGGTTACCCGCTCCTTGCCACTCTCAACTTATAGCGCACTGGGGGGCTTGCCGCAAGGCCCCGGTCATGCCGCAGAATCTCCGGCCGAGGCCAGAATCTGCGGAAATGGAGTCGCAAAGTGCGTGTGTTGTTGTCGACGTATGGGTCGCGCGGGGATGTCGAACCACTGGTGGGACTCGCGGTGCGGTTACGGGAACTCGGCGCGGAGGTGCGGGTGTGCGCGCCGCCGGACGAGGACTTCGCGCAGCGGTTGGCCGGCGTCGGCGTCCCGCTGGTGCCGGTCGGCCCTTCGGCGCGTGCGCTGACGAAGGCGGCGCCGCCGCCGTCATCCCTGCCGCAGCGCGCGGCCGCGGTGATCGCCAGCCAGCTCAGCGCGGTCACCGCGGCGGCCGAGGGGTGCGACGCCCTGGTGGTGACCGGCATGATGTCGGCCGCGGCCGGTGCGCTGTCGGTGGCCGAGAAACTGGGCATCCCTTCCGTGTCGGTGACCTTCCAACAGCTCACCCTGCCCTCGCCGCAGCGCCCGCCGCTGGCGTATCCGGGCCGGCCGCTCCCGCCGGAGGTGACCGACAACAGCGTGCTGTGGGACTTGGACGCCCAGAGCATCAACGCGCTGTTCGGTGAGGCGCTCAACACGAACCGGGCGTCGATCGGCCTGCCGCCTGTGGACAACGTTCGCGACTACGTCATCGGCGACCAGCCGTGGCTGGCGACGGACCCGATCCTGGACCCGTTGCAGGAGATGCCGGACTTCGACGTCGTCCAGACCGGCGCGTGGATCCCGCTCGACGAACGGCCGCTCCCGGCCGAGTTGGTGGCGTTCCTGGAGGCCGGCGAGCCACCGGTGTACGTGGGCTTCGGCAGTATGCCCATGCACGCTTCGGCGGACGTCGCCCAGGTGGCCGTCGAGGCGGTCCGTGCGCAGGGTCGCCGCGCGCTCGTCTCCCAGGGCTGGGCCGACCTGGCCCTGATCGACGACCTGGACGACTGCTTCGCCGTCGGCGAGGCCAACCACCAGGCGCTGTTCGGCCGGGTGGCCGCCGTCGTGCACCACGGCGGCGCGGGCACCACGATGACGGCCACCCGGGCCGGCGCGCCTCAGGTGGTGGTACCCCAGTTGGCGGACCAGCCGTACTGGGCCGGCCGGGTGGCCGAGCTGGGCATCGGCGCGGCACACGACGGTCCGACTCCGACCTTCGAGTCCCTGTCCGCCGCGCTCAGGACGGCCCTGACCCCCGAGACCCGCGCACGGGCGAGGGCGGTGGCCGGCACGATCCGCACGGACGGGGCGACGGTGGCCGCAAAGCTGCTGCTCGACGCCGTGAGCTGAGCGGGGCCGCCACTGTCCACGTGAACCACGTGGCCTGGAGAATGGCCTCTGCATCCTGTTGCTGGCTCTGACAGGTCCATGCGGCTCACGACCTGCACCTTTCGGCCTCCCGGTCCGACGAGACCTGCGCCCGGAACCCGTCCCACTTGAGTCGTGCGCTGTTGAGCTGTCCACGGACTATCGTCCAGCGCATGTCGATCACGGGTTGGCGGGTCCACTTCACCCGCCGGGACCCTGCGTGGCCACGCGAGACGGGCCCGTTTATACGGGCGTTCAGCGCGCTGTTCGCCGGTCTCGATGAGCGACTGGACGACCTTGGCGTGCCTGATGGCCAGCCGTTCCTGGTCAGTCCGGAGGGCCGATACGACGTGGCGTTGAACCGCTACTTCTCCATGTGGTTGGCGTCGTCGCTGTGGAACACCCAGGCCGCGCATGCCCGGGATCTGCGCACGTACTTCGACTTCTTGTGGTTCGGGCGAGGCCAACGCGACTGGCGCGATGCTTCCGTGGACGATCGGGCGGCGCGGAACGCGGCGTACGCCGACTCGATGGTCCGCACGGGGCTCCGGCTGTGTGAGCACTCAGCGCTGACAGTGTTCGAGCTGCCGGCGCCAGGGTCCGGGATCGTCAACGCGCGAGCGATGGTGCCGCACTCAATCTCCAAGGGGCACTCGGGGTGGGCGGTGTACTGGCCGGTCTCGGTGCTGCGGGATGTACGTGACTACATGGAATGGGACCGGGCCGGGGACGGCGGTAGAGGCCCTCGTCGACGGTGCAGGGGTGCGCGACCTGCCCGCCGAGCTCGGTCCCCCCGGCGCCCGCATGAGCGTCGTACGCGCGCCGTGGTCGCCTTGTCACCGCGTAGGGAGCGGGGGCTCAAGAGGCGCTCCAGAGGGGGTCTCGGCCGAGGTAACGCAGGAGGACCGCCACGTCGTCGTCGCCCTCGTCGGGGGCCAGGGCGGCGGTGTACGCGCCGCGGGGGCGCAGCGGCTCGACGATCTCCCTGGCGACCTTGAGGAGGGGGCGGGCCAACTCGGGCGTGAGCGGCGACGGCCGGCCCGTCGCCCGGGCGATGTCCCAGGCGTGGACCGCTGCGTCCAGCCCGCACGCTGCCGAGCCGGACCACGGGGACAACTTGTGCGGCGGTGGCGGCACGGGCACCTCGGCGGCGTCCCGGTCGGCCCCCGCCCACGCCTTCGCCGCGCGTGCCAGGGCGTCCTCCAGGAACGCCGCCGGGTCCACCCCTTCCATGTCGCCCGATGGGGCGAAGGGGTTGAAGTCGGGGCCGGGTTCGCCGGTCAGCGCGGCGGCGTAGCCGATCTGGTCGCCGACGGCGTGCTGGAAGACCTGGGCGACGGTCCAGTCCGCGCAGGGCGTCGGTAGGTGCCAGCCGTCGGCGGGGACGGAGCGGACCGCCGTGCGCAGTGCTTCGTGGGAGGCGTCCAGGACGTCCCAGCCGCTGGAGATCACGTCATCGCTCATCGGAGAGCCCCCATTCGTGGTGCCCTCACAGTGAAGAAGGTTGTTGTCATGCGTCCACTCTCGGCTTGTGGCGACAGGAGAACCAGTGCCCTCTGCGACGGGAGGACTGCCAGTACCAGGCACAACGAGGTGCCGGGCCTGCGCCGGGGCCGGCCGGTCACGGCCGCAGTCGATCCGCAAGCAGGCCGCGGCGAAGAACCGGCCGGCGGACCTGATCAGCTCGCCTTACCGGACCGAGCACATCAACCGGTTCGGCGAGTACTCCACCCACGAGTTCGGCATCCAGCCCGAGGCGTACGGCCCGAAGCCCGGCGTCGACTTCACCCCGCTGACTGAACAGGACCTGACCACCGTCGGGTTCGGCCGGGCCGTTTGAGGCGAGCTGGAGGGCTGCGGAAGTTCTGCACGCGTACCGGCGGGCCGTGCTCAAGCCCTCGGTATGACGATCGTTATAGGTCGATGCAGCCTACCACTATAGCAGTCGTTATAGGAGGTAGTCGTGACTGTCATCACCGTGAACACTTCGAAGGGCTGTCTGAGCCTGGAGCAGCGCCGCAAGCTGGCCGAGACACTGACCGACGCGGTGCTCGTGCCCGAGGTGGGGCAGTTTGCCCCGCCCACGCGGGTCGGGTTCCAGGTGCACTTCGTGGAGCACGAGCCGGACATGATGGCGATCTGCGCCCGCCTCGGCGCCTGAGGGGACTCACACCAAAGCCCCCGGCGATCAACGGCCGGGGACTCGGGTGTTGGTGCCTGCCCTTTATGTGGCGGCGGTGATGAGCTTCTTGAAGTCGGCGTACATCTCGTCGGCCGCCGCGTCCACGGAGGGGATGAAGGTGTCGAAGGGAGGAAGACGTGAATCAGCCCGGGGGTAGCGGTGCAGGAGTACCGTCACCCCGGCCGCGCGAAGGACCTCGGCATGAGTTCGCCACTCTGAGCCCTCGTCCGTGCCGGGCACGCCCCGAATTCAGGGGTGGATCACCAGGCCATCTCACCGTGACGGTCGCGGAAGGTTCCGGTCGGCCCGTCCGGCCCGATGGTGGCGAGTTCGACGATCGCGTCGGTGCCCTCGGTCACCGTCTGCGGGCCGCTGTGCCCGTTGAAGTCGGTCGCCGTGTAGCCCGGGTCGGCCGCGTTCACTTTCACATCCGGCCAGGACTTCGCGTACTGCGTGGTCAGCATGGTCACCGCGGCCTTCGACGCCGTGTAGAGCGGCGCGAGGTTCCTCGACTCGACGCGCTCGGCGTCGTGGGTGGCCGCGAACGACCCCATGCCGCTCGACACATTGACGATGACCGGGTGCGCGGACTTGCGCAGCAGCGGCAGGAACGCGTGCGTGACCCGGACGATCCCCACGACATTGACTTCGAACACCCCGCTGGCATCAGCGGCTGTGATCTGGTCGGCGGGGTTGTGCGTCCCGAAAATACCTGCGTTGTTGATCAGGACGTCGATGCCGCCCTCGCGGGCCTCGATATGGGCGGCGGCAGCGGCCACCGATGCGTCGTCGGTCACGTCGATCTGGACGAAACGGGCCCCGAGTGCGTCGGCGGCCGCCTGGCCGCGCTCCGGATCACGAGCGCCGATGAGGACGGTGTGGCCGGCCTTGATCAAGCGGCGGGCGGTCTCGTACCCGAGGGACTTGTTGGCTCCTGTGATGAATGTGGTCGTCATGCGTCCACTCTCGGCCCGTGGCGAGAGGCCAGCCAGTGCTCTCCGTGACGGTAGGACAGCCAGTACCAGGCACGACGACGGCCCGGCGGACACAATGGCCGAGTGGACGAGACCCTGGGCACGGCACTGCACCGCTGGCGCGACCGCCTTTCTCCCGCCGACGTCGGACTGACCTCACGGCCCGGACGACGTGCGGTGGGGCTGCGCCGCGAGGAACTGGCCGAACTCGCCGGGCTGTCGGTCGACTACGTGGTCCGCCTGGAACAGGGACGCGCCAAAAGCCCTTCGGCGCAGGTCGTCGCGAGCCTGACCAGGGCACTGCAACTGCAGCCCATGGAGCGCGATCACGCCTACCGGCTGGCCGGCCTCCTGCCTCCCCAGGAGGGGACGATCTCCACGCATGTTCCGGCCGGGGTCCAACGGATGCTGGCCCGCCTCGGGGAGTTCCCCGCGGGCGTGTTCAGTGCCGACTGGACCTTGCTGTCCTGGACCCCCGCATGGTCAGTCCTGATGGGCGACCCCAGCGCACGGACACACGACGAGCGCAACCTGGCACGGGCGGTATTCGCAACAGGGCCCAGCCGGCTCGCGTCCTGGCCCGTGCTCCAGGACGACGACGCCCTGAAACCCGCCCTCGTCGCCGACCTGCGCACAGCTCTCATCGACTACCCCCGCGACCGCGGCCTGACCAACCTCGTAGAGGAACTGCGGTCCACCAGCGTGGAGTTCGCCCGCCTGTGGGACGAGGGCACGGTCGGCCCGCACGTCTCGGCCCGCAAGACCGTCGTACACCCCCAGGTGGGTGAGGTGATCTGCGACTGCGACGTGCTCACCGTCCCAGGCTGCGACATCCGCCTCGTCGTCTACACGGTGGCCGCGGGTTCCACCGACGCGGAAAAGCTGGAGTTCCTACGGGTCACCAACGGCGTCCGCGCCGACGGCCCCACGCCTCCGGGGCCCGGCCTGTTCTCCACGCCGTAACGATCGGGCCGGCCGGATCTCGTCCAGCAAGCAGAGATCAGGTTTGCCAGTGAAAACGACCGCTCACGGCCACTTCGACTCGGTGACGGCCGCAGGAACTTACCGCACCTTAAGGGCGGGGCCTCACGGTGGCGATTCCCGACCTCCAGTGGACAACGGACAGCGCCAAGCCCTGACCACAATTTCGGCTCGGCGTGGGAGAGCAGCAGCTCGTGCATCGGACAAACCCCGCTCAGGCGGGACGACGGGGGAAGCGAACCAGGGCGAGCCGTCGCCGAGGGTCAGGTGTTCGTCGGTGGCGGTGGGCGACCGTTCGAAGTCGCGATCACCCTCACGATGCTGCTGATGTGGATGTCACCTGTATTGCACACACGGCCTAGGAACGCCCCCGCATCGCCATCGCAACGGCCGTCCCGATCCCGGCGATAACCAGCCCGATGCCACCGAAGATCAGCGGCAGGAGCCACAGCGAGGCGAACCCCTTGATCCGCGCATCCTCGGGGGAATCGGCGCGGTACAGCACCTCGACCCGCTCGCCCTCCTTGTACGACGGTGGATTGGAACCCGTCGAGCTCCGGAATGTCCTCGGAGTGCCGTCCGCCGACGTGAACTCGACCACCGGGTACGCCGCGGGCTTGTCGTTCTCCCGCTTCTTGCGCGATGCGCCGTCGTGGTCGTTCCGCCACTCCAGCGCCACCACCGTGCCCCGGGCACTCTCCGCATCCGCCAGGAACGAGACCGACACCCCCGCCAGGATCAACCCGACGACCAAGAACAGCGCCCCGAACGCGATCGCCCCGAACGTGATCCACCCGGCGGGCACCCCGCCCTACCTGAACCTGCACGACGTCCCTCTCACTTGTCCTCGGTGAGAGGGACGCTATCCCAGGTACCCTCGGTCGCCATCTCCCGCCCCGGGCGCTTCGGCGTCGTGCCGCCGTTCAGGAGTCGTCCGACCCGCCACCGGCCAGCACTTGACGCAGCGGCGCCGCAGGAGTGCCGAGTTGCTCGGCCGGGAGTCGGCCGAGCGCGGGATCCGGTACCGAGCAAGGACGCACGCGCCTGTAGGACATCCCATTGGTCTCTTCACCGCACGGGCAACGACGAACTGGCCGACTAACGCTAGGGCTTGTGCCGGTCTCGCCGGGGCCAGGTCGCGCCGCGCTCGCAGGCGGAGAGCTCCGGCCCCGCGGGGGTGCGCCACGGCGCTGCGCAGGCGTACGCCGACGGCATCTTGACCCGTCGTGTGCTGCTCGACCCGGCCCCGGGCGACCGGCTGCTCGACGGTCATACTGTTACGGCCGATGACCTGTGAGAGTCCTCTCCGCCTGTCTCACGTACTGTGGCTTCGCATGACCGACTCCGAGATCGAGATCACCGCAGAGCTGGTGCACGATCTTCTCAAGGACCAGCATCCGGACCTCGCAGGGCTGGCCATCCGCGAGGTAGCGGGCGGCTGGGGCAACCAGATGTGGCGCCTTGGGGATGAGTTGGCCGTGCGCATGCCGCGCACGGAGGGTGCCCCGGATCTCCTGCGCAAGGAGTGCCGGTGGCTGCCTGTCCTGGCCCCGCGTCTTCCGCTCCCGGTTCCGACGCCTGTGCGGATCGGCGAACCGTCCCCGCGCTTTCCGAGGCCCTGGAGCGTTATGACGTGGGTTCGCGGCGAGCCACTGGACTACACCTCGATCAGCCGCGGTGACCACGCGGCCGACACTCTGGCGGGTTTCCTCAGGGCGCTCCATGTGGAGGCGCCCGCTGAGGCGCCCACCATGTCGGACCGTGGCGCGCACCCCAAGAAGTGCACGCGCGGCTTCGAGAAGTTCTTGCAAGCCATTGCCCCCGGCGGCTTTGCCGCCGACGTCCGGGCCGTCTGGGACGTCTGGGACGATGCTGTTGCGGCCCCCGAGTGGGAAGGCCCGCCGGTATGGCTGCATGGTGACCTCCATCCCGCGAATGTCGTCGTCTCGGACGGGACGCTCTCGGGCGTGATTGATTTCGATGCCATGTTCGCCGGCGATCCGGCGTGGGACCTCGCGGCCGCGTGGGTGCTGCTTCCCGCGGGCGCGGGCTCACGGTTCTTCGAGGTGTACGCGCATGCGGACGAGGCGACGATTCGGCGCGCCCGAGGGTTGGCTGCTCTGAAAAGCCTTTTCCTCATCCTTATGGGCCAGAACGGGGAGCAGGGCCTTCCTGGCGGCAAGCCGACATGGGGACCCGCAGGCCGGGCGGCGCTCGATCGTGTTCTGTTGAGATCACCCTCAGCTGGTCGTCGTTGATGTCGTTGATGTCGTTGACGCGGTCGGCGCCCACCCCGTGCGGGTCCCTGCTCGTGGACACCGAAGGGTGGTTCTGGATAAGGACCGTTGGCGCGCCGCGGTACGGCGAACCTCGTGATGGCGAACTGCACCGGTCGATTCGCGAAGGTGTCGCGTTCGCGGCCACTCAGTCGAGACAGAACTCGTTGCCCTCGATGTCCTGCATCGGGATGCACGAATCATTGCCGTCATACAGCGTTCGCACGTGTACCGCGCCGAGCGGGACCAGTCGTGCGCACTCGGTCTCAAGTGCGGCGAGACGCTCTTCACCCACGAGTCCGGTGCCGACCCGCACGTCAAGATGCAGCCGGTTCTTGGCGGCCTTCCCTTCGGGGACGCGCTGGAAGTACAGTCGCGGGCCCACACCTGAGGGATCAATGCAGGCAAACCATGCGTCCTGCTGCTCAGGTGGCAGCGAGCGCTTGAAATCGTCCCAAGTGGCAAACCCCTCCGGAGGCGGCGGTACGACGTACCCCAACACCTCGCACCAGAAACGAGCGAGGCGCTCAGGTTCCGCGCAGTCGAAGGTGACTTGGAACTGCTTGATCGACCCCATCTGTCCATCCTAGAGGCGGGGCACCACCTCGGAAGGCGGTGATCGGCGCGGTCATCGGCTCCCGGGAAACTGCGCTCACCCTCCTGCTCGGCTGCTACGACGATGCCGGTGACCTACGAGCTGGCGCGCAACCACCACAACCCGATGGAGCCGCACGCCACCATCGCCCGCTGGGATGGCGACAAGCTGACCGTGTGGGACAAGACGCAGTGGGTCCTGGGCACACGGGATGAACTCTCCACGGTGTTCGACGTGCCCAAGGATTCGGTGCGCGTCATCAACCCGTTCGTCGGAGGGGCCTTCGGCAGCGGGCTGCGCTGCTGGCCGCACACGATCGTCGCAGCCCTGGCCGCGCGGGTCACGGGCCGTCCGGTCAAGCTGGTGCTCAGCCGCCGGCAGATGTACTTCGGCACCGGCTTCCGGCCCTCCTACGCGTACCGGTTGCGGGTGGGCAGCGACAGGCGGGGACGCCTGACGGCCATGGCCCACGACATGGACGCCGAGACCTCGTCGTACGAGACCTTCACCGAGACGGTCATGCCGGCAGGGCAGATGCTCTACAGCATGCCCAACGTCAGCCAGGCGTACCGGCCGGTGCCGCTGGACGTGAACACCCCGATCTGGATGCGCGGTCCCGGCTTCGCCTCGGCGTCGTTCGTGATCGAGTCGGCGATGGACGAGCTCGCGCACAAGCTCGGCATCGACCCGATCGAGCTGCGCCGACGCAACGAACCGAGTGAGGACGAGTCGAACGGGCTGCCGTTCTCCACCCGCCGGCTGCGCGAGTGCTACACCGTCGGCGCCCGGGAGTTCGGCTGGCACGAGCGCTCGTCCCGGCCGCGTTCGCGACGCGAGGGGGAATGGCTGATCGGTATGGGCATCGCGGTCGGCGTGTACGAGACGCAGCGCAATGCGGCTCAGGCCCGGGTGCGGTTGGACGCCGACGGCACCGCCCTGGTCGTGACCGGCGCCAGTGACATGGGGCCGGGCACCTACACCTCCCAGACCCAGGTCGCCGCCGACGCCGTCGGGCTGACCATGCGCACGGTCACCTTCAAGCTCGGCGACTCCCTCTACCCGCCTACTCCGCCGCACGGCGGCTCTCAGACCATGGCCAGCGTCGGCTCCGCCGTCCTCGACGGCTGCAACCAGGTCCGCCGCCAGGCGATCGCACTGGCCGTCGACGACCGCGAGTCGCCGCTGTATGGCGTACCGGCCGCCGACATCGTCGTACGGGGCGGGCGGCTGCACGTGAAGAACAACCCGGCGCGCGGTGAGACGTACCGGAGCCTGCTGGCCCGCAACGACCGCCCTCACCTGGAAGCCCTGGGCTCATTCGCCGGCGCGCCCAGTCCGGAACGGCACTCCTTCTACGCCTACAACGCCACCTTCGCCGAGGTCGCCGTCGACGCGACGCTGGGCCTGGTGCGGGTGCGGCGCATGCTCGGGGTGTACGACGCGGGCCGCATCATCAGTCCCAAGCTCGCCGAGAGCCAGGCGATCGGCGGCATCGTGGGCGGTGTCGGCACGGCCCTGCTGGAGCACACGGTCACCGATCACAGTGACGGCAGGATCGTGAACGCCGGCCTGGCCGACTACCTGGTCCCCGTCAACGCCGACGTCCCCGAGGTGAATGCGATCTACCTGGACGGCGAGGACCGTGAGGCCGACCCGCTCGGCGTGAAGGGACTCGGCGAGGTGGTCCACGTCGGCGTGGCGCCCGCGATCGCCAACGCGGTCTTCAACGCCACTGGCCGCCGTGTCCGCCAACTTCCCATCACCGCTGAGGCGTTGCTCTGACTTGAGCCCGCCCTTCGACCGGTCCGGGAGAAACGTTCATGCTCAACATCGCGGAGACACTGCACCGGTGGTGCAGCGAGGCACGCCCCTTCGCCCTGGCGACCGTCGTGGACGTTCGTGGCAGCGCACCGCTGCCCGTCGGCACGTCGGTCGCGGTGGACGAGGACGGCAACGCAGTCGGCGGCATCTCCGGCGGCTGTGTCTAGGGCGCGGTGTACGAACTGTGCCGACAGGTGCTCCACGATCGGGGCGCGACCCAGCGGGCCTGGTTCGGCTACTCCGACGAGGACGCCTTCGCCGTGGGCCTGACCTGCGGTGGCGAACTCGATGTAATCGTCCAGCACATCGCCCCCGCGAACCAGCGGCATCTCGGTGCGGCCCTCGCGGAGGCGGCCGGGGGCCGGCCTGCTGCGGTGGCGCAAGTCGTAGACGGCCCCGACGGGCTTCTCGGCTCCACCGTGAGCGTGCTCGGTGACGGCCGGGCGGTCGGCGGGACGCTGGACGACCGGCCGATGGCACGGGCGGTCACGGACCGAGCCAGGGCTCTGTTGCGGGCCGGACGCACAGCGCTCGTCACGCTCGGCGGGGACGCGGACACTTGCCCTGAGCGGCTTTCCGTACTCGTCCACGTGGCCGCCACCCGCCCCCGCATGCTCATCTTCGGCGCGATCGACTTCGCGGCCGCGCTCAGCCAGGCCGGCCGCTTCCTCGGCTACCACGTCATCGTCTGCGACGCCCGTCCCGTCTTCGCCACGACCGCCCGCTTCCCGCACGCCGACGAGGTGGTGGTCGACTGGCCCCACCGCTACCTGGAACGCGCCGAGGTGGACGCCCGTACCGCCGTGTGCGTGCTCACCCACGACGCCAAGTTCGATATCCCGCTGCTGCGCCTGGCCCTCGGCCTGCCCGCCGGCTACGTCGGCGCGATGGGCTCCCGGCGCACCCACGGCGAACGCCTGAGCCTCCTGCGCGAGACCGGTGTCACCGAGGCCCAGCTGGCCCGGCTGCGCTCCCCGATCGGCCTCGACCTCGGCGCGCGTACCCCCGAGGAGACGGCGATCTCCATCACCGCGGACATCATCGCCCACACCAACCGGGCAAGTGGCCTGCCCCTTTCTCAGCGCACCGGACCGATTCACGAACCGACCGCACATGGGCTCGGTGATGGGCAGGCCATCGGCGAAGAATACGGAGCCGTACCCTCGTCACTGCCTGCTGGGCATGGTGGAGCAGTACCGTGATCACCGCTGGCCGACAGTGCGCAGCAGTGGGACACGAGTTCCTGACCTCGCGGCGCGCCAAGACCACCCCGGGAGCGGGCCGGGCTGCCGGCCGGCGCCCGGCGTTGCGTTACCGGCTCGCGCCGCAGCGGGATCGCGGCGCCGGCCGACCTCGGTGGCGAGTACTCCGCGAAGGCCATTGCACGCACGACCTCGGCAAGCGCGGGGGAGTCCCGACCAGCTCACCGCGCTCAATCACCACACAGGCAGACAGGAGAGGACTGACATGGCAATGATTCTGGTGACCGGGGCAGCCAGCGGGCTCGGGCGCAACACGGCGAACGCGCTGGCCGACGGCGGGCACGACGTGGTCGTCCACATCCGCAACCCGGCCCGTCTCACCGAATCGGAGGACACCGCCCGGTGGAAGGGCGTCGTCACCGGGGATCTCGCCGACCTCGACGAGATCCGCGACGTCGCCCAGCAAGCCGGCGAGTTCGGCCGCTTCGACGCCATCATCCACAACGCCGGCACCATGAACTCCCGCGATGAGAGCACCGTCAACACGGTCGCGCCCTACCTGCTGACGGCCCTGATGGACAAACCGGCCCGACTCATCTACCTCAGCAGCTCCATGCACCGAACCGGCTCCACCGACCTGCGGCGGCTGGCCGCCGGCACCGCCTCCTACGACGACAGCAAACTGTGGGTCACCACCTTCGCGTTCGCCCTCGCGTCCCGGTGGGAAGGAACCACCAGCCATGCGGTCGACCCCGGGTGGGTGCCCACACGGATGGGCGGTGCCGGCGCACCGGACGACCTGACCGCCGGTCACCAGACACAGGTGTGGCTCGCCACTCACCCCGACGTGACCCCGAGCACCGGCGGCTACTGGTACCACCGGCAGACGCAGA
Organism: Streptomyces sporangiiformans; assembly: GCF_005768555.2. GTDB lineage: Bacteria > Actinomycetota > Actinomycetes > Streptomycetales > Streptomycetaceae > Streptomyces > Streptomyces sporangiiformans. The sequence continues at coordinate 17,919 of NZ_VCHX02000038.1, read as the reverse complement.
CACCACACCCAGCGGTGCAGGACGAAGAGTTCCAGGCCCACTTGATCCAAGTTCTGGAGAGCCATACAGGTGTCCCGCTCGAATGACGCGATCTGCCTGTGCTCGAGTGCGGCGTATGAGTGGCGGCGTCGATGAGACGAGCACGGACTGTGGCGAACTTGTTCAGGACCGCGCGCACCGTGGTCTCCTCCTGCCTTGGTGCCCGCTCAACCGACGCGACCGTAGGGGGATCAGGGCGGCATCCATGCGCGCCGCCGGGGCGCACCTTCACCGCCAGCGGGGTTCCGGGCTCTTCGGACACAGTGGCAGGTTGCCGGGTCGCTGACGTGCGGAGGTGGGCGCCTGCACCATCTTGCGGAGCAGAGCGTCCCTGAACGCCTCGACGAGACGTGCCGCGCGGGGGATGGACGACAGCGGGTCGGCGCTCGACGGGTCGTTGGTCGGGGTCATGCTTGTCTGATCCTTGTGAATGGGGGGCCGCCGAGGGTGGGCATGGAGCCGGTGGCGCCGGCCTTCACGCCGGCAGGCCGAGTTCCTTGCGGATGGCGGGGGCGACCTCGGTGGCAAGGAGTTCGATGGACTCGTGGAGTGGACGGTGCAGCAGGAGCGGACGCTGGGTCGATGAGCGGAGCGATCGCTTTCGTCCGCGGTTTCGGAACCGGGCTTCTTCTGTCCGGCGGGGTGAAAACGGCGTACTCCGCGGATTCATCCGATGGTGTAGATCATCCGCCGTTTGGCCGTCTCGCCGTTCTTGCCCCGCTGATGATCGGGGAGCGTCCGTTGTCGTCCAGGGAACGTTGTCCGTGACCTTGGCATGTCCGGCCGCGCGTACCATCCGACCAACAGAATTGACCAACTGTGCATTTGACTCCGCATGAGCAGGAGCGCTTGCTGATCCACGTCGCGGCCGACGTGGCAGGCAAGCGCCGCGACCGGGGGCTGCTTCTCAACTACCCCGAGACCATGGCCCTGCTGACCGTTCACGTCTTCGAGGCAGCGCGTGATGGTAAGACGGTCAGCGACATCATGGACTCGGGCCGACGAGTGCTCACCCGTGACGACGTGATGGACGGCGTCCCGGAGATGATCAAGAACGTCCAGGTGGAGGCGACCTTCCCGGACGGCACCAAGCTGGTCACGATTCACGACCCCATCCCGGAGGCCACGGAGGAGCCCGAGGTCTACCCGGGCAAGGTCGAGCATCCCCAGCCGGCACGCAGGCCGGAGTGCCCGGTCGACTGCGACGACACCGACTCGCCTGCCTGTTGCGATGAGTGCGACGACGCGGCGTCCTGGCATGAGGCGATCGCGTTCAACGAGAACCTGCAGCGCGACAAGAGGACGATCAAGGTCAGGAACACGTCCGACCGTCCCGTCCAGGTCGGCTCCCACTACCACTTTGCCGAGGTCAACCCCGGCCTCGAAGTGGTCGAGAACCCCGTCGGCACGTCCGTGACCAACGAACCGCTCAGGGACTGCGCTGAGGCCAAGGGACGACGGCTCAACATCGCGGCAGGCACGTCCGTGAGGTTCGAACCAGGAGATGTGTGCTGCGTTGAGCTGGTGAAGATCGAGGGCGATGCCAAGAGCGACACCAGCAAGATTCAGGGACTGCGTGAGGGGATCGTCCGATGAGCAGCCAGGTGGGGCAGACGGGCCGGCAGAGGCCGAGCAACTTGCTGAAGCGCACGGACTACGCCGCTCTGTACGGGCCCACCACCAAGGACCGGGTCCGCCTCGCCGACACCGATCTCACCGTCGAGATCGAAGCTGACTGGAGCGGTGGACCGAAATACAGCGGCAACGAGATGATCTTCGGTGGCGGGAAGGTGATCCGAGAGTCGATGGGCATGTCCCACATCCCGAGGGACGGGGGCGGCAAGAAGGGTCGCATTCCCATGGACACGGTCATCACGGGGGCGCTGATCCTCGACTGGTGGGGTGTGGTCAAGGCCGATGTCGGCATCAGGGATGGCAAGGTTCATGCCATCGGCAAGGCTTACAACCCCGAGACGATGGACCCGATCTCGGCGTTCGAGAAGTCCGCTCGTGAACAGGCGGGCGAGCGGCTACCGGTGACGGCGACGAACTTTGTGGTCGGCCCGAGCACCGAGGTCATCTCCGGCAACGGCCGGATCCTCACCGCGGGGGGTGTGGACACCCACGTTCACTTCATCTGTCCCGAGGAGATCCACGAGGCCCTGGCCTCGGGCGTGACCACTCTCATCGGCGGCGGCACCGGCCCCGCTGAGGGCAGCACGGCCACCACCGTGACCCCGGGGGAGTGGCATATCACCCGAGTCTTCGAGGCCCTGGACGAGTACCCGGTCAACATCGGTCTGCTCGGCAAGGGCAGCACGATGAACGTCCAGGCCCTGAACGAGCAGGTGGACGCCGGTGTCATTGGCTTCAAGGTGCACGAAGACTGGGGTGCCACGCCCGCGGTGATCGACAGGGCGCTGGCAGTCTGTGAGAAGCGCAAGGTCCAACTCGCCCTGCACGCCGACTCGCTCAACGAGTCCGGTTTCCTGGAGAGCACCAAGGCTGCTTTCAAGAAGCGTTCCATCCATATCTTCCATGTCGAGGGCGCCGGAGGAGGTCATGCCCCGGACATGATCGAGCTGGTCAAGGAGCCGAACGTCCTGCCCGCCTCGACCAACCCCACCCGGCCCTTGACGGTGAACACCGTCAAGGAGCACGTCGACATGATGGTCGTGTGCCACCACCTCAACCCGGACATTCCGGCGGACATGGCCTTCGCGGATTCCCGCATCCGACCGTCCACCATGGCGGCGGAGGACCTCCTCCACGACATGGGCGCCATCTCGATGATGTCCTCGGATGCCCAGGCGATGGGGCGCATCGGCGAGATGATCATGCGCACCTGGCAGACCGCGCACGTCATGAAGTCCCGCTACGGCGCGCTGCCCGAAGACCTGCAGAGCGCGAAAGTCCGAACGATCCGTGAGGACAAGGACCACTCCTTCAATGAGGGCAGGCTGAAGCCGAACGACAACTACCGGGCGCGCCGGTACGTCGCCAAGTACACGGTCAACCCGTCGATCACACACGGCATCGCAGGCCACGTCGGTTCCGTGGAACCGGGGAAACTGGCAGACCTGGTGCTGTGGGAGCCGAAGTTCTTCGGCGTCAAGACGCACATGGTCCTCAAGGGCGGCCAGCTCGCCTACGCGCAGGTCGGCGACGCCAACGCTTCGATCACGACGCCGCAGCCCTACCTGCCGCGTGCGGTCTGGGGGGCCACCGGTCGTGCCCCGGGGAGCAACTCCGTGAACTTCGCTGCCCCGGGCGTGGCTGACAGGTTGAACACCCGACTCGTCATCACCCAGGACAGCAGTAACAGGGTCACGGAGGCGAAGACGGAGGGGCTCGGACTCAGCAAGAAGTTCGTCGAGATCTCGGATACCCGGGACGTCAAGAAGACCGACATGAAGCTGAACGACACGGTGCCGGAAAGCCTCGAAGTGGACCACAACAGCTTCGAGGTCACCATCGGCGGTGCGACGACGAGCGACGCCCGCACCGAACTCAACGGTGCGACCGTACCGCGCTCCTACGTCAACGAAGTCCCCCTGGCGCAGCGGTACTTCCTCTTCTGATCCGACATCTGCCCGGCCGTCGGCGCCGCCGCAGCGGCCGGCCTGGTGTGCCCGTCCGGGCCACCGCATCACTGTCTACCCTGTGAAAGGCAGCCGCTCGCCCATGAGCCGCGCAGCCCTGCTCCTCCTGGCCGACGGCCGCTTCCCCGCCGGTGGGCACGCCCACTCCGGCGGGGTCGAGGCCGCGGTCGCCCACGGAGCCGTACACGACACCGACAGCCTGGAGGCGTTCTGCCGCGGGCGTCTGCACACCACCGGTCTGACGATGGCCGGGCTGGCCGCGGCAGCCGCCGGCGGACATGACCCACTGCTGCTTGACGACGCCGCCGACGCGCGCACCCCCGCCCCCGCACTACGTGCCGCTGCCCGCAGGCTCGGCCGGCAGATGTTGCGCGCGGCTCGTGCCACCTTTCCATCGGCCGAACTCGAGCATCTGGCCACCGCGCGACCTCAGGGCGCCCACCAGCCCATCGTTCTGGGCCTCGCCGCCCGCGCCGCCGGGCTCGCCCCGGTGGACGCCGCCTATGCCGCCGTGTACGAGAACATCGGTGGCCCGGCCACCGCAGCGGTGCGCCTGCTGAGCCTTGACCCGCTCGACGCCTCGGGGCTGCTGGCCCGCCTCGGCCCCGAAATCGACGACGTCGCAGCAGCCGCGGCCGACGCCGCGACCCGCGCCATGACCGAGGGCATCGACGCCCTGCCGTCGGCCTCCTCACCCCTACTGGACATCACCGCGGAGCAGCACGCCGCCTGGACCGTCCGGCTCTTCGCCTCCTGACCACCACCTGAACACCTGGATTTCCCAACGGAGTTGACATGCACCTTGGCCACTCTCTGCCTCACCAGCACATCCCCAGCGTTTCGGCGACCCGGCCCGACGGCAGCCGCCGTGCCCTCCGCGTCGGCCTGGGCGGCCCCGTCGGCTCCGGCAAGACCGCGACCGTCGCCGCGCTCTGCCGCACCCTGCGCGACCGCTGGTGTATCGCCGCTGTCACCAACGACATCTACACCCGCGAGGACGCCGAGTACCTGCTGCGCGAAGCCGTCCTGCCGCCCGAGCGCATCACCGCCGTCGAGACCGGCGCCTGCCCGCACACCGCGATCCGCGACGACATCTCCGCCAACCTGGAAGCCGTCGAGCACCTGGAAGAGACCCTCCATCCCCTCGACCTGGTGCTTGTCGAGTCCGGTGGTGACAACCTGACCGCCACCTTCTCCAAGGGCCTTGTCGACGTGCAGATCTTCGTCATCGACGTGGCCAGCGGCGACGACATCCCCCGCAAAGGTGGCCCCGGCATCACCACCGCCGACCTCCTCATCGTCAACAAGACCGACCTCGCCCCGCACGTCGGCGCCGACCTGGACACCATGGCCGTCGACGCGAAACGACAGCGCGGCGACCTTCCCGTCATCTTCACCAGCCTCACTTCCGACGACGGTATCCGCGAAGTCGCCGACTGGGTAACGGGCCACCTCGCCCAGTGGCGCGCGGGGGCAGTTGTATGAGCCCCTCCTCCCGACTCGCCTCCGCCCGAGCCACGTCGGACCTCGACGTTCCCCCAGCCGGTGCCCAGGAGCCCGCCGGCCACCCCGACGGCGTACGTGCCACGGCCCGGATCCGCGCCGCGCACAACGGACGTGTCACCACCCTCCCGCAGTTGCGCAGCGACGGCCCCTTCCACCTGCGGCGCATGCGCACCGACGGCAACGCCGCCACGGTGGGGATCATCGGCGCGATGAGTGCTCCGCTCGGTGGCGACCGGCTCACCCTCGACATCACCGCCGAGGACCGGGCCGAGCTGGAGGTCATCACGGCTGCCGCCACGCTCGCCCTGCGCGGCCCCACCACCGAAGCGGCCACCTACGACGTGCGGCTCACCGCCGGAGAACACGCCCATCTGCTCTGGCTACCGCAGCCCCTGATCAGCGCCGCCGGCAGCAATCTGAGACAGACGTACACTGTCGAACTCGCCGCCACCTCACGGTTCGTACTGCGAGAAGAGCAGGTCCTGGGCCGGGCCGACGAGGAACCGGGTCACATCGTCAGCCGGATCCTGGTCCACCGTGCCGGGCGCCCACTACTCGACCAGCAAACGGCGTACGGGGCGCCAGAACCCGGCTGGGACGGCCCGGCCGTCCTGAACAGACACCGCGCCGTCGGCCAGCTCCTGGTCGTGGACCCGCGCGTCCACGTCCGACGAGGCCCCATACTCCTCGGCGAAGGCATCAAGGACGGGTGTGCCGTCCTCGCACCCCTGGCCAACGGCCCGGCACTGCTCGCCACCGCCGTCGCACCAACCACCTCGATCCTGCGTGAACTGCTCGACGAGGCACACGCGCACGCCTTCACCCGCTAGCGGACGGGCCGGCGCACCCGGCGGGCGACGTCCCACAGCGTAGGACCAGTCCCCATGGAGGTTTGTTCATCCTGAAGTTGCAAGTCATGCGTCTGGTGTGACTCGTGCACAACGCTCGCTGCACGCCACGAAGCCGTGATCGGCCGGAGCGCACGGCGTCGACGGGCAGGACGACGTGGACGACGAGCCGGCGGCCACCGACACCCGAGCTGCTGATCGCTGAGTGTGATGACCGGGCCCGCCGTCGCTTCCCGCATCAGCCGACGAAGTCGGCGACGAGGGTGGCGAATTCGTCAGGGGTGGCCAGGCGGATGCCGAGGGACTCGGCCTTGGCACGCTTGGATCCGGCGCCTTCTCCCGCGACGACCAGGGTGGTCTTCTTGGAGACGCTGGAGGAGGCGCGGCCGCCGGCGCGTTCGATGAGTTCGTTCATCTGGTTGCGGCTGAGTTTCTCCAGCGGTCCGGTCATCGCGCCGGTCACGACGACCGTCATCCCGGCCAGCGGCCCGTCCGCCGAACCCTCGCTCTGCGCGGCGCCGCCTGAGTCATCGGCGGCGGCCGCGCTCGGTGGGGTGGCGCCGGGTTCTGTCATGTTCACCCCGGCGGCGGCGAGTTTGTCGATGAGCGGGGCGAGCTCGGTGAGTTCGGCGACGATGGACGGGGCCTTCTCGGTGCCGATGCCCTCGACCTGCTGCATCGTTTCGGCATCTGCGGTGCGTATGTGGTCCATGGTGGCGAAGTAGCGGGCGATCCGGCGGGACATGGACCGGCCGGTGCCGCGGACCCCGAGCGCGCACAGCACCCGCGACAGCGGCTGCCCCTTGGCCGTACTGATGGCGGCCAGGAGGTTGTCGGTGCTGGTCTCACCCATCCGCTCCAGAGCGAGCAGCTGATCGCGGGTGAGGGTGAACAAGTCGGCGAGATCGGCCACCAGGCCGGCCTCGACGAGTTGGACGACGCGGGTGTGGCCGAGGCCTTCGATGTCGAGCTGGTCGCGGCCTGCGGCGTAGGAGAGGGCGGCGACCAGGTGGCAGTTACGGCCGTTCGCGCAGCGCCAGCGCTGCTCGCTGGTGTCGATGCCGGCGCCGCAGCGTGGGCACATCTCGGGGAAGACAATGGGTTGTTCGGTACCGGTGCGCAGGTGGGCGACGGGGGCTTCGATGCGGGGGATGACGTCACCGGCCCGATGGACCATGACGTGGTCGCCCAGGCGCAGATCGCGGCGGGTGATGTCGGCCGGGTTGTGCAGGGTGGCGTAGGTGATGGTGGCGCCGTCGATCTCCACCGGCTCCAGCACGCCGCGCGGGGCGATGATGCCGGTGCGGCCGACGTTCCATTCCACCTCCAGCAGCCGGGTGATCTTCTCGACGGCTGGCAGCTTGTAGGCGATCGCCCAGCGCGGGGCGCGCGTCCCGGATCCGGCCGTCTGCTGGTCGGCGGCCAGGTCGGCCTTGATGACTATCCCGTCGATCCCGAAGGGCAACGTCGCGCGCAGCGCGGCGATTTCCTGCACCCGGGCCAGAACCTGCTCCACTGTGCCGGCGGTGATGCCGGGCACGGTCGTGGTGGCGGTGGTGTTCACCCCGTACGCGGCGGCCTGGGCCATCAGGTCGCTGTGCGTGAGTTCGCCCAGGCGACGGGCGAGGTCCGGCTCGGTGTCGGGCTGGGGCAGCAGGCCGTAGCCGAAGAACGTCATCGGCACCGTGTAGGCGCGCTCCTTGGCGCGCAGGCTGCCCGCTGCTGCGCCGCGCGGGTTCGCGAACGGCTGCCCGCCGTGCGCGGTGCGTACCTCGTTTGCGTGCTCGAACTGGGCGGTGGTCATCAGGACTTCGCCGCGTACCTCCACGGTGACTGGCTCGGCCAGTGTGTCGGGCAGGCCTTCGACGGTGCCGATGGCGTGCGAGACGTCCTCCCCGGCCGTCCCGTCGCCGCGCGTGATCAGCCGGTCCAGGCGGCCGCGGGTGTAGCGGGCGGCGATCGCCAGGCCGTCCAGCTTCGGCTCGACGCTGAACCGCTCCACGTCGTGGCCGACGCGCCGGGCCAGCGACGCCGTCCAGGCCGTGAACTCCTCCGGCGAGAACACGTTGTCCAGGCTCAGCATCGCCACCGTGTGCGGCACATCGCCCTCCACGGCGCCGCCGGCGACCTTCCCGGTCGGCGAATCGGGCAGCACCTGCTCGGGATGCTCCGCCTCCCACGCCGCGATCCCGCGCACCAGCCGGTCGTAGGCGTCGTCGTCCAGCGGGGAGGTGCCGCTCGCGTAGTAGGCGGCCGACGCCTTTACCGCGTCCTCGACCGCCTGCGCGTAGGCGGCGGCATCCACGATTACTGCAGCTGGTGTGGTCATGCCCGACATCCTGCCTGCCGCCACTGACAACGCCTCGGTGCCGACGTACCCGGCTGTGTATCCAGCCGGGTGCAGGTGAGATCTGGCGCCATCTACGGCGCATCAGGGTCTCGCGCAGCACTCTCACAGATGGTCGTTTGGCGAGAGACGGAAGCGGAGCTGCCGCTACCGCTCGACACAGTTCTGCCCAGATTCTGGGGGATGGCCCCGCGGGTTCACGGGTCAACTCACGGGGCGGCTTCGGGCGCGAGCCCATTACCCGGGGCTACTTCAGATCGGCGAGGAGGCCATCGAGGGCCTTGTTGAGGGCTTCGGAGTTGGCCTGGTCGAACCATGTGGTGCGGATGCGTTCGTTGTTTCCGTTCGGGGTCTCGTGGTCGGCCGCGAGCTGATGCAGGGAACGGGTCTCGTCGCTCAGGGCGCGACCGACCCCCTGGAAAAGGCTGTTATGTCTTCTCCTTGCCCAGAGCGTTCCGCGACCTCAGGTGTGTGTGGATCCATCATCTGGATTCGCAGCCTCAACCCGGGGCCGCGGTATCGGCGTCCGTCCGGCCGGACGCCGATACCGCTCACGTCAGGCCGGCGAGGTGACCGCTCGACCGAGGTGCCGGGCGAAGAACCGGACCGCGCTGTCGGCCTCGAACCGGGGCACCTCCTTGTTCTTGCCCGCGTTGGCGTGCAACGTCTTCTCCTTCGAGGCGAAGGCGTCGAACAACGCGAGACCGGACTCGCGCGGGATGTGCTCGTCGTCCCACTGGAGCACGAACTCGATTGGGACGCTGATCTGCTTCGCCGTCTCGGCCAGGGCGTCGGGCCAGTGGATACCGAAGACCGCGGCGGTGATCCTGGGTTCGATCGCCGTCAACGGAACTCCGGTCGCGGTGCCCATGCTCAGACCGAAGTAGCCGACCGGCCCTTCTGCGCCGATCTCCGGCAGTTCCTGGAGGGCGTCCAGTGTCGCCTGCCACTCGGGTACGGCGCGCTCCGCCAGGTGGGCGTTGTAGCGGACGATGATCGGGCCTTCCGGCTCGCCCGCCGCCCTCGCCCGGTACATCGCGGCGATCTCTTGCTCGTCGTGCGCCGTGCGCGGCCGGCCGCCGTGACCAGGCGCGTCGATGACGGCGACGTGGAAGCCGCAGCCGGTCACGAGGCGATGCGACGGCCCACCATTCCCGGCCACTTCTTGTGCGTGCCGCCGCCGTGCCCCATCAGTACCAGTGGCGCGCGATCGGAGCCGGAAGCCGGCGACCAGAGTACGCCGGTGATCTCGCCCACGGTGAAGTCGCGTTCGAGTACACCGGTCGACGATGTCTCCGCAGTGAAATGCAGAGAATGCATAGGTGTTGCCTTTCGGGAGTGCCTTGATACTGAGGCGCTCCCGGCGACACCTACGTCAATCGCCCGACCGTGACGAAGAGGTGGAGCACCCACACAGATACAGCGTTCATGGGTCTCACCTCCTCGGCGATGTCACGGTCGCCTGCAAGCTAGCAGCACGAACATCATCCCGCCCAACCCTTTTTCCCGCCACGTGATCGCGAGATCTGTCAGATGATCAATGGGCCGTGCTGGAGCCGCTTACGCGGGTGCAGGCTTCCGGACCCGCGCTCTACTGCCAGGTCGCGGTGTCAGGGTCGATGCTGTGGGCGCGCGCGCTGGCGTCGATGATTCGACGGAACCACGTGGCAAGGCCGGCGCGGATGCCGTCGTAGTGGGCAGCAAATCCCGGATCGGCCTCATACATGCGGCCGAGACAGACCTGCATCTGCCTGGTGAGGGGAAAGTACGAAGCAAAAACTTCGCGGTGCCGCTCGACGAGCTGATTCGCTTCTGGGCTACCAGGTGTGACGCCGGCGTCCATCGCATCCCCGAGGGCGCGGTCGAGGCCGGCAACGGCGTCGGCGATGGCCTGCCATTCCTCCGGACCGCGAGAGGCGGAGCGTTCGGCGTACTGCCGCCATTGCGTCGTGTCTCCGTAGCGCTGACGGGCTTGGGCGGGCCAGTCCGGGTTCCACTGGGGGCCGAAGATCGCGGCCTGCTGCTCGATGGTCAGCAGCAGGCCGCGATCGTGGGCGTCGATCATCCGATCCAGTCCGGCGCTGAGCTGCTGGAGGCGGTCGATCCGTTCAGCGACCTGGGTGCGCTGCGCGCGCAATGCGCCGGGCACGTCTGCCGTCGAGTCGTCCAAGATGGCCCGAATCCTGTCCAGGCCGAGACCGATCTCACGGTAGACGACGATGCGGTGCAGGCGTTCCAGATCACCAGCGGTGTAGAGCCGGTATCCGGCAGCCGTGCGCAGCGACGGTCGCGCCAGACCGATCTCATCCCAGTGGTGCAGCGCGCGGACTGTCACGCCCAGACGCGTCGAGACCTGACCGACCGTCAGGCCATCGGCGTCAGTGGCATCAAGCATGCTCCTCATTGTCGCCGCGACCGACGCCCGGTGGGGTGACACCGACGGCTTCAAGGTTCCGCGCCTCCTGACTGGCCGGATCAAAGGGCTTCGCCGCGGTGAAAACGATCCGAGCGTTCTCGGGCGTGATCACCTCCACATCGCGGGTGTTCCAGGGCGTATCCCGTGGGCCATCGACCGAGTTCGGGCGCAACGCACGACAGGCCTCGACAAGGGAATCGACTTGGCTGAGCACGCACGCGAAACTGACGCTCATCGCTGGTGCCTGCTCCGGAGCGCTCGCCGCCTGGACGAGGAGTACGTCCTGGAACGCCCACCGGCGCAGATGCACAAGGCTGCCGGGGATGCTGAACAGCTCGAAGAACCCGAGCCCACGAACCCAGAAGTCCACCGACGCCGCCAAATCGCTCGTGGGGATCGTCACGAACGCGGGCATTCCGTAGATGCCACGGAACGGCTCCGGTGGAACCGCATCCGGGCCGGGAGCGGGCACGGGACTCATCTCAAACGCGTTGTAGTAGTCGCTCATGCACCCCACCTTCCAGCCTCCCGCAACGTGAGGGTCAAGCAGGCTCCGTGCATCTCGCCCTACCCCAACGATGCGACCAACGTTGCGGCCGGGTACACCTGGTCGGCCCGGCCGTCGCCGACCCGGTCGCGTCCTGCCCGGGCGCTCGGTCGGCGAGCAGGTCGATGACGGCTGTGGTGTAGGCGTGTGCGATGCCCGGCGAACGGCAACTCGTTCACCGGGGTGAAGATTCGGACCCGCACGTCACCGTCGTCTTCCGCGGGGAGGACGAAAACAGTCTCCGACAGGTGCATCTCCTGCGCGATCTGCTGCATGCGCTCGGGGGAAATAGCGGCGGAATCCACGAAGACCGCGACCGGGTTGCCTTCCAGCGGGACGTCGGTGAAGACGTCGGCTACCACGTACTCATACGTACCCATAGGTTCCCGTTCTCAAAGTTGGGCAATCGCGGCTCGTCCGTTGAACTCCAGATGAGGATCGCGCCGGCCACGCCGCCGACGCGGGGTGTCGCAGCCTTGGGTCAGTGGGTGTCGAACAGGGTCTGGTATCGAGCGACTGCTTGTTCTGTGGCTGCACGCTCGTCAGAGGTTGCGTTGAATGGATCTGCGGCAGGGGGCAGTGCGCCAAGTTTGAGTATCGCGGCCATGAGAAGCATGCGCGCTTTAGTAGCTGTGAGGTTGTTGCCTGAGATGAACGTCGGGTCAGCCCGGTACGCCATGCCTCCGGTGTTGCCGCCGCCAGTGCGGACCACCGGCATGCCGGCGAAGATGGCCACGCTCAAGGCCGCATTCTTCGTCGGGTCAGCCATCCCGAACGGCGACATGCCTTCACATACGAAACCGGCCAGTGGCGCCGTGACAAGGTTGGCTTTGATCCGTGCAAGGATCTCCACTTCCTCGTCAACGGTGGGCGGACTGTCGGCGCCAAAGAAGTCCTGCCCAAGGCGCTCGGAATCGGGGTCTGCGGTGTATCCGCCCGACGGAGCAGCGCGGAAGAAGTCAAAGTCGGCGATTGACCACAACTCAACGGGAGTACCGTGGTCAGCAAGGCCGAACCGCTCGATCTCCTCGTAGAGGCGGCGAGCATCGGGGTAGAACGTCTGTCGACCGGCTGCCGGTGGTGCGAACGGTGTAGTCGAGGGGATAGAGACCGTCGTCGGGATGAAGTTCGACGACATACACCGGTGTGGCGTCGTCGAAAGGCTGCTCATTGTGGAATGTGCCGTCTTTGTCGAGCCATCCGTCCGGCGGGGCATACAAGTTGGCTGCATCTCGTTCGAGTGGATGCGCGCTGAACGCCTCGATGTATACCGTCACAGGTGCCGCGAGCCGCTGAGGGCGTAGGACGTCGAAGTGAGAGGGGCGCAGCGGGAGACCGTGACGTGTGCGTGCCTTGTTCGATGTGATCAGGTCCGGTGTGTTCAGAATCGTCGCCGTCGGCCCGGCGAACACCGCTATCCGCAGTCGCGGCACGCCGCCCGGAGGAATTTCACGCATCACAACGGGCGCAGGTGCTCGAACGTGACGCCGTACCGCTCGGTCAGCCGCTGGGCGACCAACGATCGGTGGCAGGCCTCAGGGTCGGCCTCAACACAGAACAGCGCTGCGGTCCCGCTGCTCGGCAGCGCCGACACGATCGGCGCGAGGTCGGCGCGGTCGAGGATCTCGCTTGTGTAGCGGCGGGTGTACCCGGCAGCGAGCTCGCGGCGCGAGCGTTTGCCGACCCCGCGGCGGTCATCCTCGGCGTACTGAAGCTGACGTAACTCGGTTGTTGGGGCGAGTTCAGGGTGGTGCTCGTAGGCGATCCGGGCCTCGGCGAGCGCTGCCTGCAGCCGACGTGAGTTCGCCCAGGCGTATTCGGGTCCGCGGACGCCGCGGCGCTGACGTACGTCGAGCAGCAGGCGAACATTCGCCTGCTGTAATCGTTGAAGGTAAGACTCGCCGTCGAAGCCATAGACGCCGATTGTCGCCATTCTGAGCACTGGAGATCTCCCGCCTGCCAATGACTCGTTCTCCCACCCGACGGTGCTGTACCGCCCCCGAGCCATGACGCTGCCCAGGTCGATTCCGCTCGCGATAGTACTACTGATTTAGTTCAACGGGGCGTTATGCGACGGCAGTTGGCGAACGCATTCAGTCGAGTAAAACGCAAAGATCGGTAGGAAGGCAAAGGCCGAGTGATCGTTGTCGCGGCTCGGCTGTAGTGGTGCTCGGCCGCGAGCGCCCCGAACTCGACCCTCCTACCGTGCGCTGCATCCGAAAGGGGCCGCTCGAGAAGTTCCCGCAACAGGTGCGGAAGGCGCGTATCCCGCTCCAGGTCGCCAACGGCTCGACGCATTTTGAATGCGGCGAGCTACCTCGAAGGCTTCCGCGCGAGGCAGCAGCGCACCGACCGGCCCGCCGAGGTCGGCGTGCAGTCAGTGGCCCACGAGATTGCGGCAATACCTCTATCCGCCCCGGACTGCACGGCGGAGCTTCGTGAGGCGCTCGTGCAGGGTGCGTTCCCTGCCGTGCTGCGTGGGGCGGTAGTAGTCCTTCCCCACCAGTGCGTCCGGCGGGTACCGCTGCTCCAGGACTCCGTCGGACGTGTTGTGGGGGTAGCGGTAGCCGACCGCGTTGCCCAGCTCCGCGGCGCCTGCGTAGCGGCCGTATCGCAGGTGAGCGGGCACCTCACAAATGCACGGTGGCCTGAGCCAGGGCGAGGCGGGCCTCGGGCATCCCGATCAGCTGGACCGTCTGCGCCGCGGCGACGGCGGCCTGCAGCGCGGTAGGGTCGGCCAGCCCGACGTCCTCACTGGCGTGCACCAACAGCCGCCGCGCGACGAACCGCGGGTCCTCCCCGGCCACGAGCATGCGGGCCAGGTAATGCAGCGCGGCGTCGGGGTCTGAGCCGCGGATCGACTTGATGAACGCGCTGATGACGTCGTAGTGCTGGTCGCCCTGCCGGTCGTAGCGCACGGTGGCCTCAGCGATGGCTCGCTCCACGGCCGGCACGTCAATCGTCGTGCCGCCCGTATCAACCACCCCGTCGGCACTCGCCTCCAGCGCGGTCAGCGCGCTACGGGCATCGCCGGCGGCAAGGCGCACCAGGGCGTCCTCGGCCTCGGCCGACAGCGAGACCGAACCGTCGAGGCCGCGCTGATCCGTCACCGCCCGCCGCAGCAGGTCGCGGACCTCGTCCTCGCTCAGAGACTGGAGCTGCAACACCAGCAACCGTGACAGCAGCGGCGACACCACCGAGAACGACGGGTTCTCCGTGGTGGCAGCAACGAGCAACACAAGCCTGTCCTCGACCGCCCCGAGCAACGCATCCTGCTGGGTCTTGGAGAAGCGGTGCACCTCGTCGATGAACAGCACGGTTTGCCGGTTCTGACGGTCGCGGCGACGGCGCGCGTCGTTGATCACCTCTCGCAGTTCCTTGACTCCGCTGGACAGCGCCGAGAGGGCGACGAAGTATCGGGTATCGACGGTGGCGAGCAGGCGTGCAATCGTCGTCTTCCCGGTGCCGGGTGGGCCGTAGAGCAACACCGAAGCCGCCTCCCCGCCGTCCACCAGCCGCCGCAGCGGCGCGCCGGGACGCAGCAAGTGCGCCTGGCCGACAACCTCATCGAGTGTGCGCGGCCGCATCCGCACCGCCAACGGCGCGGTGGCCCGCATGGCCTCAGCGGGCGGGGTGTCGGACGTCGGCAACTCGAACAGCCCCTCCTCGGCAGTCATCCCTCCACCCAGCCATCGACACAGAGCACACCTTGGTGTCGGAGTTGGCTGCGAGTCAGAGGACCTCGGTCGCCTCGGCCCACCGCGGTCTGAATGATCAGCCGCGCCCCGAGACGATCGGTGGACGATGCTCTGCTGGACACGCGCGGTGGCCCTTCCTCTATGGGTTGGTAACTCACGAAAGGACCCTACGTCTGTCCATCCGGCAGTGCGGCCAAGACGGTTGATCTGCTGTGTGGGCTGCACAGAATGGCGAAAAGTGTCGAGAACCGGTGGTGGCGAGCCGAAACACCGTTTCAGCGGGCCACCAACCCGTCTTCCGTCCTTGTCCGGGATGGTGCTGCGGAACCAATGCGAGTTGTCAACTTCCGGTGCTTGTACTTGGGGTACGGTTACCGACGTTGTTGTGAGGTCGGGATGGGGGAGGCCGAAATGACAGTCGACGTGCAGGCCACTCGAGAAGTGGTCGACATGATCACCGGTGGGTGGAGGGCGCAGGCCCTCTACACCGCGGTCAAACTCAGACTGCCGGATCATATCGAGGCCGGCCGGACCACCTGCTAAGCGAACTCGCCGAATCAACTGGAGCGAATGAAGAGGGCATTCACCGCCTGATGCGCCTTCTGGTGGCCATGGGCGTATTCGAGGGCAATGAGTCGACCGGTTACCGGAGTACCCATGTGAGCGCAGCACTGCTCGACGGCCCTCAGTCCTTACGCGACATGTGCCTGCTCTACGGCGAGGAGTTCTACTCCGCCTGGGCTCATGTCCACCACGCCATCAGCACGGCAAGCTCGGGTTTCGAAGTCGCTTACGGTCAGTCGTTTTACGACTATCTCAGTCAGGACGCGGCCACCGCCAGGCGATTCCAGCACACCATGAACGCCGGAAGCATGTTCTTCCACCAGGTACCTGAGATCTTCGACTTCTCCAGCGGCAAGATGGCCCAAGGCGCGTGAGCACCTAGCAGCCACAATCGGACTGGACCGCGTCCAACTGGTCGGGGGCGACATGTTCAAAGACGTCCCGACGGGCGGGGACGTCTACATCCTCTGCCGAGTGCTGGCTGGCTGGGACGACGACGCGGTCGTCAAGGTCTTCGAGAACTGCCGCCGCGCCATGGTGGACTCCTCGTCGCGACTGCTGATCCTCGATCGTTTTGTCGAGGACGAGGACTCCACCGTGCTGCCCGCTCTGTGGGATCTGCACCTCCTGATAACAACTGGCGGCGAGCACCGCACCCTTGACAGGATCACAGCGCTGCTGAACCGGGCCGGCCTGGACATCGCACAGATCGCCGAGTTGCCCATGGAGACGACCGCCCTGATCGCTGCGCCACGCCCACCGTCGCAACACTAGGGTCGTTCTCAATCGCCGATGAACTCCCCATCAAGGCATCAGCCTGAGCATCGACGGCAGCGCGTACGACGCCACCGAACCCGCTGGGCGGTAGTTGTTCAGCGTGCTCTCGATGGTCGCGGAGTCCGAAGCCAGCACACCCCGGGCCGAACTAGCGGGCCTGTTCCGCGTTTCTCGCGCCACCATGTGTCGAGAGCTCAAGCGCGCCGCGGCGAGCTAGGTGTATGAGGGCTCGACGTTGGTGACGCTCTCGCGGAGGCGTGCTGCTGGCGGCTTTCCGGCGGCAGCACTATGCGGCCGGTGGTAGTTGTAGTGGATGTTCCACACTGTGATCGCGGCTGACCGGGCGTCCTCGCTGGTGAACTCGCGGGCGTGGAGGACTTCCTCGGCCATGATGCGCTGGTAGCGCTCCACCTTCCCGTTGTGCCGAGGTGTGTATGGTTTGGTTCTCTGATGTCGGGTGCCTTGCCCGACGATGCGGGCGAAGTCGCCGGAGCGGTAGCAAGCGCCATTGTCGGTGACGACCCGGTGGATGTGGTTGATGCCGTGGGAGGCGAACCAGACCTTCGCCCGGGCGAGGAAAGCAGCAGCCGTCGCGCCCTTCTCATCGCCCAGCGGTTCTGTGTAGGCGAGCCGTGAGAAACCATCGACGACGGAGTGCAGGTAGACGTAGCCACGCTTCGCCCCGGCCGACTTCGCCCGACACTAGCGACCTTGGCCTGATCGCTGTCCCGGCCGTGGATCCGCCACCCGCCGCCATCAGGGATCCGGCCGACCTTCTTCACATCCAGGTGCACCATGTGTCCGGGCCAGCGGGCGATGATCTTCCCCGGCTTCCGGTTGTTCTCACCGCCTGGGTCGATGAAGCGGCGTTCGCCGAGGCCGAGCCGGGTCAGGTGTCGGCTGACAGTTCGCCGGTTGATCACAAAACCGATACTCACAAGTTCGTCGGTGATCCGTTGCGCGGACCACTTGTGCTCGCGGCGCCAGGACTCGATCCGCTCGATGACCCATGCTGGAGTCGCGTTCGGACTCCGGTGCGGACTCGACGGCCGGTCTTGCAATCCCGCATCACCGTGTAGCCGCCAGCGATTTACCCACTTGCTGGCGCATGCGCGAGAGATGCCCATCTCAGCGGCGACATGGGCGATGGGACGTGTCTGGCACCGCTTCACGAGCCGCCTACGGCCCTCGACGCTCAGGGGCGCATTCGCGCGGGGGGACTCGTCGTCCTCTCGAAGTCAGACGACGGCAGGCGCGACACCTATCGTGCGCGCCTGCCGCATTGCGGCCTTTCAGTCCTGCGGTGCGACGCGGATACGGTTCCCGTCAGGATCGGCCGCGAGGAAGGTCAGCCCGAACCCCGCATCATGAGGCTCGCGCAGGATCGTGACCCCCTTGGACTGCCACTGCTTGAAGGTCGCGTTGAGCTCGTCGGGTCCACCGTCAATGGCCAGGCAAACCTCACTGGTGCGCGGGACGTCCGGTGACAGATCCTCGAACTGGCCGGACCACAGACCGAGGTCAGCGCCTGGCCCGAGGTCGAAGGTGATGTATCCCGAAGTCTCGAACGAGGGG
>NZ_VCHX02000042.1 GCF_005768555.2 Streptomyces sporangiiformans | reverse complement strand
CCTGCCCGAACAGCTCCACCAACTCCGCCAGCAACCGCCGCGTATGATCCGCACCCGCCTCGGCCAGATCGAACGCCCGGTACCGCAGTCCCGGCACGGTCGCGGCGATGGTCTCCGGGTCACGGATGTCGGTCTTGCCCATCTCCAGGAACCACCCGCCGCGGGGCAGCAGCCGCAGCGAGGCGTCCACGAACTCCCCCGCCAACGCGTTCAACACCACATCCACACCCTGGCCGTCGGTGACGGCGAGGAACTTCCGCTCGAACTCCAGGGTCCGCGAGGAAGCGATGTGGTCGTCGTCCAGGCCCAACGAGCGCAGCGTGTCCCACTTGCCCTCGCTCGCCGTCGCGAAGACCTCCGCCCCCAGATACCGGGCCAGCTGGATCGCCGCCATGCCCACACCACCGGCACCCGCGTGCACCAGCACACGCTGTCCCGCCTGCACGCCGNCACCACCGGCACCCGCGTGCACCAGCACACGCTGTCCCGCCTGCACGCCGGCCAGATCCCGCAGCCCGAACAACGCCGTCAGGAACACAATCGGCGTCGTCGCCGCCCGCTCGAACGACCAGTCGTCCGGGACGCGGACGAGGTGGCGGTGGTCGGTGACCGCCTCGGGTCCGTACGCCTTGCCGACCATACCCATCACGCGGTCGCCGACGGCCAGTTCCGTCACACCGGGGCCGACCTCGGTGACCACGCCGGCAGCCT
This sequence comes from Streptomyces sporangiiformans, assembly GCF_005768555.2. GTDB lineage: Bacteria > Actinomycetota > Actinomycetes > Streptomycetales > Streptomycetaceae > Streptomyces > Streptomyces sporangiiformans. The sequence goes on along the minus strand of NZ_VCHX02000042.1, from coordinate 2,654 downwards.
CGGCGCCCATCACGGCACCGCCCGGGTACATGCCCAGGGCGATGAGGACGTCGCGGAAGTTGACGCCCGCCGCGCGCACGGCGATCCGCACGTCCTGGGCTCCGAGCGGCTCGACGGTCTCCTGCTCGGCGAGGACCAGGCCGTCCAGGGTGCCACCGCCGACGGTGTCGAGGACCCATGGCCCGGCCGGAGGCACCAGGCTGCCGCCGGTCCCCGGGCGGGCGAGGCGGGGCGCGTACGGCTTGCCGTCGCGTACCGCGATCTGAGGCTCGCCGGTGGTCAGGGCGTCGGGCAGTACCTGCGCCGAGGAGGTCTCGGCGTCGAGGTCGACGAGCACGATCCGGCCCGGGTTCTCCGACTGCGCCGAGCGCAGCAGGCCCCATACGGCGGCAGCGGCGAGGTCGGTGACATCGGCATCGGCGGCTGCGGGTACGGCACCCTTCGTCAGCACCACCAGGTGCGAGTCGGCGAGACGCTCGTCGGCCAGCCACTCCTGCACGAACGCGAGCACCCGCGTTGTGGCGGCGCGGGCGGCGTCGGCTCCGGCCATGGCATTGAGGCCGATTTCGGTGTCATGGGACGTGTCCGGTCCCGGCACGGAGAGCAGGATCGCCTCGGTCTCCGGAGCGATGCCGGCCAAGTCGGCGTGTACGGAAAGTTCGACGCCCGCGGCGGCCAGGCCACCACGCACTCCGAGTACGTCGGCGCCGACGAGGGCCCACGGCCCCGTCTGACCGTCGTCGGCCCCGGTCTCGGACTCGGTGACCTGGAGCGGAATCCAGTCGACCCGGTACAGCGAGTCGTCGGCCGGCGCTCCGGCGGCGCTCACCTGGTCGGAGGTGACGCGCCGGAACACCAGAGACTCGACGGAGGCGACGGGTGCGCCGGAGGCGTCGGCGACGGCGAGCTCGACGCCGTCCGTGCCCGTGGCGGCGAGGCGCACCCGCAGCGCGGAGGCGCCAGTGGCGAACAGCGAGACACCGCTCCAGGCGAACGGCAGACCGCCTCGGCCGAAGTCGGCCAGACCCACGGCGTGCAGCGCCGAGTCGAGGAGGGCCGGGTGCAGGGCGAGACGGCTCGCCTCGTCGTGCTGGTCCTCGTCCATGGCGATCTCGGCGAAGACCTCGTCACCGCGCCGCCACGCGGAACGCAGTCCCTGGAAGACCGGGCCGTAACCGTAACCGAGCCCGGAGAGACGGTCGTAGAGTCCCGCGGTGTCCAGCGGCTCGGCCCCCGCGGGGGGCCACTGGGCCAGGTCGAAGGCGGCCACGCGACCGTCGGCGGCCAGCACACCGCCCGCGTTGCGGGTCCACCGCTGCTCGGCTGGGGCGTCCTCGGGCCGTGAGTGCACCGTGACCGTACGGCGCCCTGACCCATCCGCCGCGCCGACGGCGAGCTGGATGTGAACACCGCCGGTCTCGGGCAGGACGAGCGGTGCCTCGATGGTCAGCTCCTCGACCCGGTCACAGCCGACCTCGTCTCCCGCGCGCACCGCGAGTTCGACGAACGCGGTACCGGGCACCAGCGCGGCTCCGGATATGCGGTGGTCCCCGAGCCACGGGTGCGTCTGAAGGGAGAGCCGCCCCGTCATGAGGACGCCGTCTCCGTCGGCCAGGGTCACGGCCGCGCCGAGCAGCGGGTGGTCCGTGCTGCCCTGCCCGATCGCGGCGATGTCTCCGATGGCCGGACCGCTGTGGTCCAGCCAGTAGTGGCGGCGTTGGAAGGGGTAGGTGGGGAGGATGACGCGGCGGGCGCCGGTGCCGGTGCCGGTGAAGAACGGCTGCCAGTCCGGGGTGACGCCTGCGGCGTGCAGGCGGCCGAGGGCGGTGACGAGGGCTTCCGGTTCGGGTCGGTCCTTGCGCAGGGCCGTGATCAACTGGGCGTCTCCGGTGAGGGATTCCTGCGCCATGCCGGACAGGACACCGTCCGGGCCCAGCTCCAGGAACACACTGACGCCCTGGTCCTCCAGCCAGCGCACCCCGTCACCGAAACGCACCGCCGCACGGACATGACGTACCCAGTAGTCGGCCGACGCGACGTCCGCCTCGGCCTGGCCGGTCACATTCGACACGACCGGTATGGACGGCTGTTCGTAGGTGAGCGACTCGGCGATACGGCGGAAGTCGTCGAGCATCGCGTCCATGTGCGGCGAATGGAACGCATGGCTGACCCGCAACTGCTTGGTCTTGCAATCCAGTTCAGCGAACCGCGCGCCCAGCTCGGCCACCACGTCCGCGTCTCCGGCGATCACCACCGACGACGGACCGTTGACAGCGGCAAGCGACACCTGGCTCTCGCGGCCCTCCAGATACGGGGCCACCGTCGCCTCGTCCGCACCGATCGCCAGCATCGCGCCACCAGCGGGCAGCGCCTGCATCAACCGCCCGCGAGCCGCCACCAGCGTCACCGCGTCATCCAGGGACAGCACCCCGGCCACATGGGCGGCCGCCAGCTCACCGATCGAATGCCCGGTCACGTAATCCGGCCGCACACCCCACGACTCCACCAACCGGTACAGCGCCACCTCAAGAGCGAACAGACCCGGCTGCGTGAACCCGGTCTGATCCAGCGACTCCCCGCCCTCGAACATCACCTCACGCAGCGGCCGCTCCAGCACCCGGTCGAACCCCGCACACACCGCATCCAACGCCTCC
>NZ_VCHX02000036.1 GCF_005768555.2 Streptomyces sporangiiformans | reverse complement strand
CTGGAGGGCCGCGAGAGCCAGGTGTCGCTTGCCGCTGTCAACGGTCCGTCGTCGGTGGTGATCGCTGGTGACGCGGACGTGGTCGCCGAGCTGGGCGCGCGGTTCGCTGAACTGGGTTGCAAGACCAAAGAGTTGCGGGTCAGTCACGCGTTCCATTCGCCGCACATGGACGCGATGCTCGACGACTTCCGGCAGGTCGCCGAGGCGCTCACCTACGAGCGGCCGTCGATTCCGGTGGTGTCGAATGTGACCGGTCAGGTCTCGTCGGATGTGGCCNCCTACGAGCGGCCGTCGATTCCGGTGGTGTCGAATGTGACCGGTCAGGTCTCGTCGGATGTGGCCTCGGCGGAGTACTGGGTGCGTCATGTCCGTGCGGCGGTGCGTTTCGGTGAGGGTGTGCGCTGGCTGGAGGACCAGGGCGTCAGTGTGTTCCTGGAGCTGGGCCCGGACGGTGTGCTGTCGGGCATGGCGCAGGAGTCCCTGACCGGGGACGCGCAGTTGATCGCGGCCCTGCGCAAGGACCGACCCGAACCGGAAGCCCTCGTCACCGCCCTCGGCCG
>NZ_VCHX02000043.1 GCF_005768555.2 Streptomyces sporangiiformans | reverse complement strand
CAAACGCCGGACGGGCTGAAAATCAGCCCCTCCGGCGTTTGAGGAGCGGGGTCTGGGGCGGAGCCCCAGGGGATGGGAACGGGTAGCGGCGGCGGGGGCGAAAACCTACCCCGCCGCAGAACCCCGCTCCGGCATCATCCGATCCCGCACCGCGAGCCTCCGCAATATCTCGAGGACCCTGTCGCGGGACTCGTCCGCCGCGTCGATGGCCTCCATGCACTGCCAGTACGTCGCTTCGTCGTCCGCCGCGCAGGCGATCCCCACCAGGGCGATACCGACCTCACCCAAGAGACCACCGAGGTCCCGAAGAGCCTGGCGCGCATCGCCGAGCTCCGTGAGCTGCGCCGCGCGTAAGCTCACGACGCCGGACAGCGGCGCATCAAGCACTCCGCAGCCCCTGGCCGCCAGTTCGGTCAACCCCATGGCCTCGCCCCGTAATTCGGGAGGCCCGTACATCGCCACCCGACTGCCGATCGCCTGCGCCAGGGCCTGCGCCTGCCAGGCCTCCCTCATGATGTCCGTCGCGCCATCGCTTCCCGCCAAGGCACTTCTGCTCGCGTCGATGAGCCGCACCGCATCCATGTGCTGTCCTCGTCTTTTCCGACGCGTTCTTCACACGCCTGCCCGAACTCCACCGTCCACTACCCAGAGTGAAGGGCCGTGGGACGAAAAGCCAGAGGTAGACGGAAATCTGTGGACAAAGAATCGAATCTGTACAGCGGCATGACTCCATAGAGTGACGATCGTCGCTACTCCACCCCTCTCACGGCCCCTTTCCCACCGGAAACCTGCGCTCATTGCGGTCAATCTTCGCGTCCAGCGCCGCAAGAGGATCGATGCCGAGCACCTCGCACAGCTGCAGCAAGTACGCCAGGACATCGGCGACTTCGTCGGTCACGCGCGGGGCCTTTTCCGGATCGTCCATCACCCGCGCCGACTCCTCGGGAGTCAGCCACTGGAAGATCTCGACGAGTTCGGAGGCCTCGACACTGAGAGCGGCGACGAGGTTCTTGGGTGTGTGGTAGGGCTGCCAGTTCCGCGCCGCCGCGAACTCGGCCAGCCTGCGCTGGAGCTTCGCCACATCAAGTTCTGTCACGGCTCAAGGTCTACCACCGTGACCCCACCCACCCCCGAGGCCCGGGACGCGTCACTCACGGCACCCACCAGCCGAATGTGCCCCCGCTCGCACATCCGCGCCGCCAGCCGTACGAGTTGCTCCCGCTGCCGTGCGTCCAGGTCGCGGTCGAAGCCGTCGGCGAGAACCGTGAGCGTCTGGAGCGCCTCGGGCACTTCCCCCACCGTGTCGACCTCCAGCACACCCGGTCCGGTGAGCAGCACCAGGGCAAGCCCCAGATACCTCAACTCCCCGTCCCCGAGGAGTCCAAGAGGCGTCCGGAGTCCGTCGCCACGGTCAAGCACCGCCCGAACCGCCTGCGCCATCCCCACCCCGGCGGCCATCCCCATCCCGGCCGCCACGCCGATCCCGGCCTCCAACCCTTTCCCCGCTCCCGCCCCCGCCCCCTCGCCGGACACCCGCTCCGCCAACACGTCGACGACCCGCCCCGCGCACCCCTCCCGCACCGCCGCGACGAGTTGCCCGTGCCGTCGCCCGCACTCCGATCGGGTACGCCACAGCACCTCGGCGAGGTTGTCGCAGCCCCGCAGCAGCCGCCCCGCGCCGAGCGGAACGGCGGCACGCATGTGCCGGGGTACGGGGTCGCAGGCGAAGACGGACCGCAGGGCGATCACCATCTGCTCGGCGGCGGCGAGGACTTGGCGTTCGCCGTCCGTCCTGCCCGCGACGCGCAGCGGCAGCAGTGCGGTGCCGAGCCGGTCGTCGGGGAGCGGGGCCCGGGTCACGGGGGACGAGCCCGCCGTGTACCAGGCCGCCTGCACGGCGGGCCGGCTCGGGTCGCGCAGCGCCGTCTCCAGCAGGGTCACCCCACCGGTCGTCAACCGCTCGCCCACGATGCGCAGTTCGGGTTCGGCCTGCACGGCGAGGTCGAGCCGTACGGCCCCGGCGGGACCGTCGACCGTACAGCCGATGCGGAAGCCGCGCCGCCGCTGCGCGTCCGGCCGCGCACGCTCGGGAACGCAGGCGCCCGGACAGGGGAACACCTCGTCCAGCGCGGCGCCGCCGCCCAGTCGCGCCAGGGCCTCGTACGCCCGGAGCGCGCTGCTCTTGCCGCTGCCGCTGGGACCCGCGAACAAGGTCAGCGGCCCGAGCGCGAACTCCGCCCGCCGGTGTCTCGCGAATGCGGGGAGCCGCAGGGTGGTGACGCTCGGCCGGTCCCGGCCTGCCACAACAACGTCTACGGGATCAAGCGGCACGGTCATATGCGGACGGTAAGTCTGCGCCCCACTGCCGAACCGTTCCTCCCGGCACGCCTTCCTACGATCGAGGGATCAGCAGGGTTGTCCCGCCCTCAGGTCCCGGGAACCCCCGCATCCTCCATCAGCCCTCGCACCTCGGTCCCCGGCGGTGTGAGCAGGAACACGTTCCGGTCGACCCGGTGCATCCCGCTCGCGAGCCCGAAGACCACGCCCGTGCTGAAGTCGAGCACGCGCTTCGCGACGTCCGGCTCGGCGCCGGTGAGGTCGAGGAGGACCGGGATGCCTGCCATCAGGGTCTCGGCGACCTCACGCGCGTCCGCGAAGACATTGACTCTGATCACGACGAAGCGTCGGCGCGTCTCGGTCTCCGCGTCGGGAAGCGCCCGGTGGTCGACCGCCGACGGCCAGGCGTCACGGCCGCGCAACGGCACGACCTGGGCGAGCCCCTCCCACTGTTCATCGGTGACGTCGTGGCTGTTCACCGGCTCCCCCCGACCTCACTCGCACTGATTTCCTGCACCGGGCAATTCTTGCGCATCGTCACCCGTTCAGCCGAACAGCGACACGGTCCGCGACGTGCCCGGTAGCTTCTCACATCGCGCCGACGAGGGCTGTGTGGCGCATGTAACCCCTCATGATCGCGCCATGTGACACAGGCGTAACGGGCAATTCGTACGCTCACAACGATCGAGGTTCCATGCAGAAAGGGCAGCGCGTGACGACGACCCCCACCACGGGGACCCCCACGACGCACGTGCGCACGGTCTGCTCGTACTGCGGTGTGGGCTGCGGAATGGTCCTCGACATCGGGATGGGCCCGGACGGACGGCGTACGGTCCTGAAGGCGTCCGGCGACAAGGCGCACCCCGCGAACTTCGGACGGCTGTGCACCAAGGGCGCGACCACGGCCGACATGCTCGCCGCGCCCGGACGGCTCGGCACCGCTCTCGTACGGGACGACCGTGGCGCGGAACCCGCACCGGCGCCCGTGGACGCGGCGATCGCCGAGACGGCCCGGCGGCTGCGCGCGATCATCGATGAGCACGGCCCGGACGCGCTCGCCCTCTATGTCTCCGGGCAGATGAGCCTGGAGGCCCAGTACCTGGCGAACAAGCTGGCCAAGGGGTTCGTACGGACGAACCAGATCGAGTCGAACTCACGGCTGTGCATGGCGAGCGCGGGCACCGGCTACAAGCTGTCCCTCGGCGCCGACGGTCCGCCCGGCTCGTACCAGGACTTCGAGAAGGCGGACGTCTTCTTCGTCATCGGCTCGAACGCGGCGGACTGCCACCCGATCCTGTTCCTGCGGATGATGGACCGGGTCAAGGCGGGCGCGAAACTCATCGTCGTCGATCCGCGGCGTACCGCCACCGCTGACAAGGCCGATCTGTTCCTGCAGATCAAACCGGGCACGGACCTGGCGCTGCTGAACGGGCTGCTGTATCTGCTGCACGAGAGCGGCCACACCGATCCGGAGTTCATCGCCGCGCACACCGAGGGCTGGGAGGCGATGCCCGGCTTCCTCGCCGACTACCCGCCCGCCACCGTCGCCGAGATCACCGGCATTCCGGAGGCAGACATCCGCGAGGCCGCCTCGCTGATCGGCCGGGCGGGCGAGTGGATGAGCCTGTGGACCATGGGCCTCAACCAGTCCACGCACGGCACCTGGAACACGAACGCCCTGATCAACCTGCATCTCGCTACCGGTGCGATCTGCCGCCCCGGCTCAGGCCCCTTCTCCCTCACCGGCCAGCCCAACGCCATGGGCGGCCGCGAGATGGGATACATGGGGCCGGGTCTGCCCGGGCAGCGGTCCGTCCTCGTCGACGAAGAGCGTTCCTTCGTCGAGGAGTTGTGGGAACTGCCCCCGCAGACGCTCCGGAAGGACGGCGTCGGGCAGGGCACCGTCGAGATGTTCCAGAAGATGGCGGACGGCGAGATCAAGGCCTGCTGGATCATCTGCACCAACCCCGTCGCCTCGGTCGCCAACCGCAGGACCGTCATCGAGGGGCTGGAGGCCGCCGAGTTCGTCGTCACACAGGACGTGTTCGCGGACACCGAGACCAACGCGTACGCCGATGTCGTACTCCCCGCCGCCCTGTGGACCGAGACGGAGGGCGTCCTCATCAGCAGCGAGCGCAATCTCACCCTCGCGCAGCCGGCCGTGGACCCGCCCGGGGAGGCGCTCCCGGACTGGGAGATCATCGCGCGGGTGGCCCGCGCGATGGGGTTCGAGAAGGGCTTCTCGTACGAGAGCGCGGAGGAGATCTTCGAGGAGATCAAGCGCGCTTGGAACCCCAAGACGGGTTGGGATCTGCGGGGCGTGACGTACGAGCGGCTGCGGGGTACGTCCGTGCAGTGGCCGGCCGCGCGGGAGGACGGGCCGGACCGGAATCCGATTCGGTACGTGGACGCGGACGGTGACGGTGACGGGGGGCCGTCCTTCCCCACGGCCCACGGGCGGGCCGTGTTCTACGCGCGGCCGCACATCCCGGCCGCCGAGATGCCCGACGACGACTTCCCGTTCGTACTGAACACCGGGCGGCTTCAGCACCAGTGGCACACGCTGACGAAGACGGGGAAGGTGGCCAAGCTCAACAAGCTCAATCCCGGGCCGTTCGTGGAGCTGCATCCGCAGGACGCACGGGAGTTGGGGATCGTCGAGGGGGACGGGGTAGAGGTCGCCTCGCGGCGTGGGCGGGCCGTGCTGCCCGCCGTGGTGACGGACCGGGTCCAGCCGGGATGCTGCTTCGCGCCGTTCCACTGGAACGATCTGTTCGGGGAGTACCTGAGCATCAACGCGGTCACCAGTGACGCGGTCGATCCGGTGTCGTTCCAGCCCGAGTTGAAGGTCTGTGCGGTGGCGTTGGCTAAGGTTTCCTCGCCCCCGCCGCCCCTACCCGACCCCTCCCTTGGGGCTCCGCCCCCAGACTCCCGTATCGACCTGACGGCCTCGTCCTCCAACGCCGGACGGGCTGAACTGACGTCCGGACGCGCTGAACTGAGCGCCCTCGGTCTTGATCCCGCCCCTCCGCCCGTGCTCACCGCGCAGGAACGCCAGTACCTCAGCGGCTTTCTCGCCGGGCTGCCCGCGGGTGCCCCGGGGGTGCCCGTGCTCCCGCCGGACGCGCCGTTCAGCCCCGAGCACGCGCTGTGGGTGAACGGTGTCCTCGCCGGCATGTACTCCAGGTCGGCGGACACCCCACCGGCCCCGGGCGTTCCCGTGCGCGAGGTCGTCGTGCTGTGGGCCTCGCAGACCGGTAACGCCGAGGAGTTCGCGATGGCCGCGGCGGAGCGGCTTGCCGCGACCGGGCACAAGGCCACGCTGGTCGGCATGGACAACGCCGATCCGCGCGCGCTGCCGCCGGGTGCGGATCTGCTGCTGATCACCAGCACGTTCGGCGACGGCGACGCGCCCGACAACGGCTCGGGATTCTGGGACACACTGGCCACGGCCGAGCCGCCGCGCATGGACGGCGTGCGCTATGCCGTGCTCGCCCTGGGCGACTCCTCGTACGACGACTTCTGCGGCCACGGTCGCCGACTCGACCAGCGGCTGGGCGAGCTGGGGGCGGTGCAGCTCGCTCCGCGCGCCGACTGCGAGCCCGACTACGAGCCCTCCGCACAGGCGTGGCTCGACCAGGTGCTCACCGCGCTGAGCACCAAGGCCACCCCGGGACAGCCGGCCGCCGAGGCGCCGACGGCCATCGAGGCTCCACAGTCCGTCCGCTCCCGCAAGGCGGCACCCGTCACCGCCCGGCTCACCGGCAACCGGCTGCTCAGCCTTCCCGGCGCGGACAAGGAGGTCCGCCGGTTCACCTTCGACACCCGGGAGAGCGAGAGCCCGCTGACGTACGAGGCGGGGGACGCGCTCGGGGTCCGGCCGGTCAACTCCCCCGCCCTGGTGAGCGAGTGGCTGGCGGTGACGGGGCTGGACTCCTCGACCACCGTGGACGTGAGCGGTGTGGGGGAGACTTCCTTCGCAGAGGCCCTGAGCCGGTATCTCGACATCACCCGGATCACCAGCGATCTGCTGCGCTTCGTCTCCGAACGCACCCGCGACAACCGGGAGTTGAAGAGGCTGCTGCGACCCGACAACAAGGACGGGTTCGCCAAGTGGAGCTGGGGCCGGCAGGCCGTCGACGTCGTCGCCGAGCACCCCGTGCGGGCGAGCGCGCGCGAATGGGCCGAGGTGCTCAAGCCGCTGCAGCCGCGCCTGTACTCCATATCGTCGAGTCCGCTGGTCGATCCGCACCTCGTATCGCTGACGGTCTCCGTCGTGCGGTACGAGAACCTGAGCGGCCAGGCGCGTGGCGGGGTCTGCTCACCCTTCCTGGCCGACGCCGAGCCGAACACGCCCGTGCCGGTGTTCGTGCAGCGCTCCCCGCACTTCAGGCCGCCCGCGGATCCGGCGACGCCGATGGTGATGGTCGGGCCCGGGACCGGAATCGCGCCGTTCATGGGCTTCCTGCAAGAGCGCCGGACACTCGGCCATCGGGCCCCGAACTGGCTGTTCTTCGGTGAGCAGCACCGCGCCACCGACTTCTACTACGAGGACGAGCTGACCGCGTTCCTCGCCGACGGCACCCTCACCCGCCTCGACACCGCGTTCTCCCGCGACCAGCGCACCAAGGTCTACGTTCAGGACAGGATGCGCGCACACGGGCCCGAGCTGTGGCACTGGCTCCAGGACGGCGCCCGCTTCTACGTCTGCGGGGACGCCTCCCGCATGGCCAAGGACGTCGACCAGGCTCTGCGGGACATCGCCGTCACGCACGGCGGGCTGGGCGAGGCGGAGGCGGCCGCGTACATCAAGCAGCTCGCGGCGGACAAGCGGTACGTCAGGGACGTCTACTGACCGTCAGAGCGGCACCACGGTCGTCTCCGTCGCCTTGATGCTCGTCCACACGGACACCCCGTCCGCGAGGCCGAGTTCGGCGGCGGCCTGCGGGGTGATCTCCGCGACCACGTCCGGCGCCCGGTCGGAGGTGATCAGTACGCGCAGCCTGCTGCCGGTGGCGGTGATCTCGCGGACGGTGCCCGGCCAGACGTTGCGGGGGCTCCCGCCGGGCCGGTCCCGATGGACGGCGACCGCCTCCGGGGCGATGATCGCAAGGGCTTCCGTACCGGCGGGCAGCGGGTCCGCGATCACGAACGGCCCGCCTCCCTCGGCGAGTTCGAGCCCGTCGGCGGTCGCCGTGCCGGGCCAGGCGTTGCGGCCGAGCATGCGGGCGACCCAGGGTGACCGCGGATGCCGGGTGACCTCGGCGGGCGCCGCGTCCTGAAGCGCGCGGCCCTCGTCCAGTACGAGAACACGGTCCGCGAGCGACACAGCCTCGACCGGGTCGTGGGTGACGATCAGACAGACTCCGCCGAAGCCCTCCAGATGGCGGCGCAGGGTGTGCCGTACCTGGGCGCGGGTGGTCTGGTCGAGTGCGGCCAGCGGCTCGTCGAGGAGCAGCAGCCGGGGGCGGGTGGCCAGCGCCCTGGCCAGGGCGACGCGGCCGGCCTGACCGCCGGACATCTGGGACGGTTTGCGGTGCGCCAGACGGCCCACGCCGAGCCGGTCGAGCCACTCCTGCGCGGTGCGGCGGGCCTCGGCGCGCGGTACGCCGTGGGCGCGCGGACCGTACGCCGTGTTGGCCAGCGCGGTGAGGTGCGGGAAGAGCGCGCCGTCCTGGGGCACCCAGGCGACTCCCCTGCGGTGCGGAGGCAGTTCGGTGACGTCGGTGTCGCCGAGGCGCAGCTCTGCGTGGGCGCGCGGCGTCAGGCCGAGCAGAGCCCGCAGCAGGGTGGTCTTGCCGGCGCCGTTGGGGCCGACCACGGCGATGGTGGTACCGGGGTCGGCGTCCAGGACGAGCAGGTTGAATCCGGTGATCTCGGCGTGCAGGGACCAGCGTTTGCCGTCCGGGCGCTCGTCGTCCGGGGGTTGCTGGTCCGGCGGTTGCCGGCCTGGGGCGAGCGGCTCGGGACGGCTGTCCGCCGGTGAACTCGCCTCGTCCGCGTGGGACTCTGGCTGCTCGGGCGCATACGGGCGAGAGGAGCTGCCCGGCGTCCCCATGAAGCGGCCGCGCAGCGCGACGAGCACCGTCATCGCGATGGCGAGCAGCAGCAGCGAGACGGAGGTCGCGGCCTCCGGGGTGTCCTGGAGGAGCAGATACACCTGGAGGGGCAGGGTCTGGGTGGTCCCCGGAAGGTTGCCCGCGAAGGTGATGGTGGCGCCGAACTCCCCGAGGGCACGGGCCCAGGTCAGCGCGGCTCCGGCGACGAGCCCCGGGGCCACCATGGGCAACGTCACCGTGCGGAACACACGTACCGGCGAGGCTCCCAGCGACGCGGCGGTCTCCTCGTAACTCGGCCGCAGCCCCGCGAGCGCTCCTTCGAGGCTGATCACGAGGAACGGCATCGCGACGAAAGTGGCCGCGAGGACCGCGCCGGAGGTGTGGAACGGCAGGGTGACGCCGAAGACGTCCTCCAGCCAGGGCCCGAGCAGCCCACGCCGGCCGAAGGCGAGCAGCAGCGCGACACCGCCGACGGTGGGCGGCAGCACCATCGGCAGCAGGACGAGCGAACGGACGAGGGCCTTGCCGGGGAACGGCACACGGGCGAGCAGCCAGGCCAGCGGCACGCCGAGTACGAGCGACAGCCCCAGCGACCAGAAGGACACGACCAGCGAGAGCCGCAGCGCCTCGCTCGTGCCCGGGCTGCTCAGGTGCTCGCCCAAGTCGCCCCAGTCGGTGCGGGCCAGGATGCCGGCCAGCGGGAGGAGCAGGAACGCGATGGCGAGCAGGGCGGGGAGGGCCAGCGGGAGGGGGGCGCGGACGGCACGGGTGGCACGGGTGCGGTTGTTCCAGGAGCCGCGGGGGCGCTCGCTCCCGCTGCCACGGGGGCGGTTGCTCCCGGGGTCATGGATGCGCTTGCTCCCGAGGGTGGTCACGGCTTCTCGAAGCCCGCCGCGTGGAGGATCCGCTGGGCCTCGGCCGAGGACAGCCATTTCACGAAGGCCGCGGCGGCCGTGGAGTGCTGCGATTCCTTCAGGGTGGCCGCCGGGTACGAGGCGATGGTGTTCTGGTCCTCGGGGATCGTGACCGTGTCGGTCTTGTCCGTGGCCGTGGCCGCGTCGGTCTTGTAGACGATGCCCGCGTCCGCCTCGCCGAGCTCGACCTTGCTGAGCACGGCGCGGACATTGGGTTCCTCGGAGACCGGCTTCACGGTGATCTTCTGGTCGTCCAGGATCTGCCTGCTGTACCGGCCGACCGGCACCTCGGGCGCCGCGAGCACGACCTTCGTCCCGCTGTCGGCGAGATCCTTCAGGCCGGCGATCTTCTTCGGGTTGCCCGCGCCGACGGCGATGACCAGGCGGTTCTTGGCTATGACGGTCGGCGTGCCGGTGTCGTCCCGCAGCCCGTCCATCGTCTTGGTGTCGGCGGTCACGAGCGCGTCGGCCGGGGCACCCTGCTCGACCTGTGCGGCCAGTTCCTGCGATCCGGCGAAGGAGAAGGTCAGCTTCGTACCCGGATGCTCCTTCTCGTACGCCGCCCCCGCGGTCTTGAACACGTCGGTCAGGGAGGAGGCGGCCAGCACGGTGAGGTGCGCGGTGTCCGAAGCCCCACTGGTCTGCTGGGTGTCGTCGTCGTTGCCGCAGGCGGCCAGCGTCAGGAGCAGGGCACCGGTCAGCGCGGCGGCCGCGGCGCGGCGCCCGGTGCGGGTGGGAGTGAGGGCGGAAGACATGCGGCGGGGCTCCTCGGGGGCTGTGGTCGACGCGGGCTGTGGTCGACCTGGGCTGCGGCGATCGGCTGGGCGGTCGACGGGCGGCGGTCGGCGCTCGGCGTGATCAGCCGCGGTCGATGTGCACGTTGGTCGACTTCACGCGGGCGGTGGCCCGCATACCGACCTCCAGACCCAGCTCCTCGACGGCCTCCCGGGTCAGCAGGGAGACCAGCCGGTGCGGCCCCGCCTGGATCTCGACCTGGGCGGCGACGTCGCCGAGCTTCACCGCGGTGACGATGCCGGGGAACGCGTTACGGACCGAGGTGTACGGGGTCTCGTCCTCGTCGGTGCCGCTCTGCGCGAGCTCGACGGAGAAGGCGGCCAGATCCCGGCCGTCGATGACGCGGCGACCGCCTTCGTCGCGGTGGGTCGCCACCCGGCCGGCGTCCGCCCAGCGGCGCGCCGTGTCGGGACTGACGCCGAGGAGACGAGCCGCCTGCCCGATGGTATAGGACTGCATATGCGCCACAGTATGCCTTGCAGGCTCTTACCTGCAATGAATAGAAAGCGCCTCCCTGGCAGATGCGGCACCACTGGTCCCGTCACACCTGAGCCCGCGGCACCCCGCGCCCCCCCCCCGGCACGCCGCGCCCCCGGCACCCGACGCCTCAGACGGGCTGAGTCAGCAGCCCCATGCGGGTGGAGACCGCGACCCGGTTCCAGACATTGACCGCCGCGATCGTCCACAGCAGATGGGCCAGGTCGGACTCGTCGAACCAGGCCGCCGCCTCGGCGTAGACGGCATCGGGCACACCGGCCGCCGGAAGCCGCGTCACCGTCTCGGCGAGGGCGAGCGCCGCCCGTTCGGCCGGGCGGAACAGCGCCGTTTCACGCCATGCGGCGAGCAGGTGGAGCCGCTGCTCACTCTCGCCGGCTTCCCGGGCCGCGCGGGTGTGCAGATCCACGCAGAACGCGCAGCCGTTGATCTGCGACACCCGCACCCGCACCAACTCGGCGAGCCGGGCGTCGAGTTCTCCGCCGGCCGCCTGCTGGAAGGCGACCATGGCGTGGTAGGCGGCGGGCGCGGCGGCCATCACGTCGACCCGGTCACGGCCTTGGGTGGTGTCCGACATGTCAGCGGTCATCGAAGCTCCTCGACTTCTTCCTCGGGCATCTCGGTGGTGCCGTCCGGCTCGGCCGCTGCGGGGACGAACCGGACGTCGGCCCGGGGTGCCAGCGCCAGGTCACGGCCGGTCACCGGCTCGGGGACGGAGATCAGGATGTTGTAGTGGTTGGGGAAGTGGCAGGAGTCGAAGCCGAGGACGGTGCCGACCGGCCGACCGTCGATCCAGACCTGGTCGCCCCGGTCGAGAACGCCGCCGCAGCCCATCTCCGCGAAGCCGAGGAAGCCGACCCGGTCCACCCGGGTGCCCGCGGCCGTCTCCCGCTGATCGGTGGTCACCAGCTCATGGATCTCACCCCGGCGGACGCAGCGGCTGGCGAAGTCCTCCAGCCGCATCCCCCGGTCGTCCCTGCGATGGGTCAGGACCTTGACCAGGGTGCCGTGGGTCGCATACTTGACGACGCTCTCGCCGTGCATCGGTTCGTGGGTCTCGCCGTTCGTCAGTTGGCGGCTCTCGCGGTGCGTCGGTTCGTGGCTTCCGCCATGCATCGGTTGGTCTCCGTCCTCGGCCGGGCGCCCGCGGCTCCCCGGCACGCGGGCCGGCGGGTGGCACGCGAGCCGGTACGTCTCCTCGACCAGCGAGAGCGCGACGAGCCCGTCACCGGTGCGGTCGGTGGCCATACGGATCGCGTGGTCGAAGTCGTCGAGCACCCCGACGTACTCGTGCCACAGCGAGCCCTTGAACGCCCGAAACCCCCGCAGCATGTCGGCCGTGCGCACGGCACCGTCCGCCAGCCGCACCGTGACGTCCTTCACCTCACCCGGGTACGACCAGTCGAGCTCGACCCGCACCGGCAGGCCGTCGCGCGAGCGCAGCCGCACCGTGGCCCGCCGGTCGGTCCCGAACCGGTCCCGGACCACCTCCGCGTGCTCCACCCGCACCTCGCCGGCCAGCAGCCGCGCGAGGTCGTAGGCGTTCGGCCCGTTGTCGGCGACGCAACCGCCGCCGCACCGCGCCGGGTCCAGATACCAGGCGTCGTCGCCGATGTGCTCCTCGATCCGCTCGAAGTAGCGGATGGCGAGCTCGGCCGGCGCGGCGCCCGCGCGCAGCTCACGGCCGAGTCGTCGGACCTCACGGTTGTAGCGGCGGTGGAACGCGGTGAACAGGCACACTCCGCGAGCCCTGGCCTGTTCGACCAGCGCCTCCGCGTCGGCCGCGCGAGTGGCCAACGGCTTCTCCACACAGACCGGGAGGCCGGCGGCGAGGACGTCCGCCGTGATCGCCGCGTGCCGGTCGTTGGGCACCGCGACGACCACCGCGTCCAGCCGTGCCTCCGCGAGCAGCGCGCGATGGTCGGTGAAGACGGGACAACGGTCACGGTGAGGGGCCAGCCGTTCCGGCGACACGTCGCAGACGGCCGCGAGCTGCCAGGCCGCCGCCGATGCCTCGACCGCGGCCAGATAGAACCGGGAGATCGCGCCGAGTCCGATGACGGCGATCCGGCGCGGCGCCGCCATCACTTCTCTCCCGCGCTCGTCGGGAACGGCAGACCGTACGCGGCTGCGAGCCGCGCCAGTTCGCCATGCACCACCGGCTCCAGGGGTACGCCGTGCTCGCGGCGGTGACGAGCCCGCTGTGCCTCCGGCCAGCCGGGATAGCGGACCGGAGCGTCCGCGTCGCTGGGCGGGCAGGCCAGCACGGTGCCGAACAGCCGCTCCGCGTCCGCGATGACGGACTCCTGCCCGCGCAGCAGCCCGGGTGCGATCGCGACCATCAGCATGCCGATGTCGTCGTCCCGGCCGGACGGGCGCCCGTCGGCGCCCAGCGCCTCGTCGGCGGGACCGAACCCGGAACCCGCTACCAGCGCCGACAGCACCTCCACCATCAGGCCGAGCCCGAACCCCTTGAAGCCGCCGGCCGGTGTCGCCCCCAACCAGAGCAGATGCGCCTCTCCACGGTCGAAGGCGGCGGGATCCGTGACGGGTCCGCCGTTTTCGTCGGCGAGCCAGCCCGGTGGAATCGACTGCCCGGCACGCGCCGCCGCCCGCACCCTGCCCGTGGGGACCGCGGTGGTGCTCATGTCCAGGACGAACGGCGGGTGCTCGCCGGCCGGGGCGGCCACGCTCAACGGGTTGGTGCCCAGCAGCGCCACCCGGCCGCCCGGAGGCCGGGTGATCCGCTGCCGACCGCAGTTGGACGCGACCAGACCGATCATTCCCCGTTCGGCGGCGCGCAGCGCGTGATGGCCGGCGCAACCGAAGTGCGTGCCGTCCCGTACCGAGACCAGGCCGACGCCGAACCGCTCGGCTCGCTCCACCGCCAGGTCCATGGCCTCGCCCGCCTGCCACAGACCGAGTGCGCGGCGCGCGTCGACCAGTACGGCCGCCCCCAGATCGGCCAGCACGGCCGGCGAGGCGACCGGGTCGGCCCGGCCCTGCTCCAGCAACGGCAGGTAGAGGCGTGACAGGTTGACCGTGCCGTGCGAGCCGGCGCCGACCAGGTCCCCGTGGCAGAGCGCCTCGGAGGCCTGCCGGGCCCGCGCGTGGGGGACGCCGTGTGCCGTGAAGGCTGCGGCGACGACGTCGGCCAACTGCTCGTAGGGGACGGGGACTTCGGCGGGAGTGCGGGATCCGGCTTCGGTGATCACGCCGGACCCGGCTTCGGTGGGAGCGCTGGTTCCGATCACTGTGACCGGCCCTCGTTTCGGGTGTAGTCGCGGGAGTACGGGAATGAGTGGTGGCTGGGAATCGTGGCGTCGAGACAGGTGCCGCGGAACGCGAGCAGGATCCTCGCGACACCGGCGGCGAACGCTTCGAGGTCCGCGAGGTCGACGAACTCCCCCCGCGCATGCGCGTGGTTGTGTTCCAGCGATCCGGGCCCGTACACCACGGTCGCCGCGTCCTCGCGGTCCGCCAGCCAGATCGCGTCGCAGGTGAACGCGGACTCGCCGTCCGGCCACCGCTCGATGCCGGCGGCATCCTCGAGCAGGCGCTCTGCCCAGGCCGGCGTGTGAGCGAGGGCGGGCAGTCCGCTCTTGAGCCAGTGGAGCCGGGTGATGTCGGCGGCGTCCTGTGCGGTCCTGGCGAGTTCGCGGACAGGGGCGAAGCGAGTACGGAACTCGGCGATTCCCGTGCGCAGGGCGTCGCCGGTCGCGGCCTTGAGCCGGTGTGCCGTCTCCGTGCTCGTGTAGGAGAGGTTGAGCAGCAGCTCGCCGCGGCCGTAGACGCGGTTGTGCAGCGACCCGGTGGTCAGCCCGGCGACACAGACCCGCCCGTCGGCGGCGAGGGGTGGCAGCGTCCGGCCCAGGTGCTGTGCCAGATGGCCGAGCAGCACCGTGGCGTTGTGGCCGTGCTCGGGGCGGTCGTCGACGGCGTCGTCACCGTCGACCCGGATGCGGGCGGTCATCGCCGCGCTGGCCCGGGGGAGGTAGCGCAGGCCGGTCGGCTCACAGAACACGTTGAGCCGGCCGTACCAGCCGCGGTCGACCAGCGGACGGGTGCCGATCGTGCCGAGCGCGCCCCCTTCCTCGCCGGCGACGGCCTGGATCAGCACGCCGATCTCGTCGCCGAGCCGAGGCCGCGCGGCCAGTGCGGCCCTGATGCCGGCCAGCAGCCCCACGGCGGGGCCCTTCGCGTCGACCGAGCCTCTTCCGGTGAACCGACGGCCGTCGAAGCCGACGGGCTCCACGCCCGACACGGTGTCCAGGTGCACGTTGAACATGACGGTCCGGTGGCGCGGGTGGTCGGCCCCCAGCCGGAGCACCAGGTTCGGCTGGCAGTTCAGGAAGCCGGGACGGTCCGCGACGGCCTCGCTGACCGGGAGCGGCACGCCGTCCACCGCGAGATCCTCGGGGCGCGCCGCCGCGTGGTGAACCACCGAGAAGCCGAGCGGCGCGGCCGCCTCGGCGTAGCGGCGCCCCGCGGCCCACAACTGCGGCTCGGGGAAGTCCGCGCCGGTCTCCAGCGGTCCTGCCGTGGGAAGCCGCAGCAGGTCGAGCAGCAGACCCTGCTCGGCCGGGCCCACCGGCGCGCCGGTCGTCGTGGTCATCCGGGCCGCCCGTCACCGAGGACGAGGTCCGGGCTCCCGCGCTCGGACGCGCGCTCCCCGAGCAGTTCGGTGAGCGCGCGTCCGGCGGCGACGAACGCCGCCGCGCACACGCTGTCGGGTTCGCGGCGCCCCTCGTGCGGTACGACGGCCAGATGAGGCTCGATCGAAAGGGCGCCCGTATAGCCCGCGTCGAGCAGCAGCCGCAGACAGTCCGCGACGCCCGCGTCGCCCTCGCCGGGCAGACAGTACGCGGGAGCCGTGGCCGGGCCCTTCGCGTCCTTGACGTGGACGTGGTCCACCCACCCGACGATGTCGCCGAGCAGGTCGGGGGCCGCATAGCCGTACGCGATGCCGTTGCCGGTGTCGAACAGCAGCCGGAGCGCCGGACTGTGCACGGCCTCCAGCACCTCCCGCATGCGGTCGGCGCTGCTCTCGGCCCAGCCGGCGCAGTTCTCGAGCAGCAGGACCAGTCCGGCGGAGGCCGCGCGGTCGGCGAGTGCCCCGATACGGTCGATCGCGGCCGTCCGCCAGGCCGGTCCGGACAGGCCTCCTCTGGGATAGGACATGATCCGGACGTAGGGGGTGCCGAGCGAGCGGCAGCGCCGGGTGAGTACGTCCAGCTCGGCGAGATCGTCGGCGAAGTCGCCGTCGGCCGTGCGCGCCCACCCCCCGATGCGCGAGTCGACCGCCACGACGCGCAGCCCGGCAGCGTCCACCGCATCGGCCACCTGCGCGAACGCCGGCTCGGAAAGGTCGGCCAGTGCCAGGCCGTCGACGCTGCGCAGCTCGATCGCCGACCAGCCGAGCGCCTGGACGGCGGCCACCTGCGCATGGATCCCGTACCCTGCCTCGTCGCCGATGCCGGCGAGGAGGAGGCCCTTGGACGCGTCAGCCGGCATGGCGTACCGGGTCGGCCGTGGTCGTGGGGCGCCCCTCGTGCTGAGCGCAGTACCGCTTGGCCGCGTCCACCAGTCGCACCACCTCGGCGTTGACGGCCAGATCGCTGTCGAACGGGCCTTGGTCCGCGAAGCGTTGGTAGGCGTCGAGGACGAACGCGGTCAGCGCGTCATCCGGGAACACCTCGCGCACGGCGCCGCGCCGGTCGGTGACGGTGAGCTGGGCGAAGCCGTCGTCCTGACTGACGGGGTAGTGACCGATGACGTGGGCGTCGGTGAACTCGCAGACGATGCTGCGCTCCCGGACCGGTGCCGTCAGGTCCGAGACGAGACAGGTCGAGGCTCCCCGGTGGTGCGTCAGACGCAGCGTGGCCGTGCCCAGCCGCGGCCGGACGAGGTCTCCGGCCACCAGGTCCGACCAGCCGGCGCCGGTGAGTTGGGCCGGTCCGGCCAGCCGGAGGGCGACGCCCAGCGCGTGCGGGATCTCGACGTCGAAGGCGGTCGGGTGGCCGTTCGTGACCGCGCTGCGGGTGAAGCGGGGTTTGCTCTGGGTGAAGTGGATCGTCCGCAGCTCGCCGTACTCCCCGCCCGTCACGCATCGCTCCAGACGCCGGGTCAGACTGCTGACCAGCCACTGCGCCACCACGACCAGGCGGAGCCCGAACCGGCCGCACAGCTCTTCGATGCGTGCCAACTGGGCGACGTCGACCGCCAGTGGCTTCTCGACGAGGAGATGGACGAAACCCAGCCGGGCCAGGTGCCCGAGTACCGCGGCACGGTCCTCGGGCGGCGTGCAGACGTGGACGACCGTGGTCTCCGGGTCGAGTTCGGCCCGGGCTCGCTCGAGGGAGGGCAGCAGGAGCGTGCCCGGCCGGTGGAAGGAGGGTGGCGGAGCGGGGTCCACGGCGACGATCGGTGCGTCGGCGAGCAGCCCGTCCACGGCGTCGGTCCCCGCCCGCAGGCGATCCAGCACCGGCAGGTGCAGGGCCGCGCCGGCGCGGCCCAGGCCGACGACGAGGGTGCGGAACATCGCGCTCATCCGTTGTGCGTCCGCCTGATCGATTCGGGAACATGGGACGCCGTCCCGGGCGAATGCCCACATGGTGGGGACCGTTCACGAACTCCCGTCGGGCCCAGGTCGGTTCGTGCAGAATTTCCAAGGCGTACGAGTGCTGTCAAGCGACCCTCGGAAAACGGTCCGCCGCCCGGGTGAATGTGACGGGCCTGGCGTGCCGGGAACGCGATACGTTCCCGGCGGCGGCAAAGTAGCCGGTCGGTCCGGGCATGAGAACGGGCTCCCCGCGCAACCGACCGCATTCCCTTCACGACCGCCCCATTTCGCTTGTGCCCGCCTGCGATTCAAGGGAGACGCATGCAGCTCACCTCGTCGACCGAGCGCGGTCATGGTGATCCGTTCGGCACCGGCCGTCCGCGGGTTCCCTTCTTCTCCCAAGCCGCGTCGTTCGAGCGCGTCTGGCCCGAGATCCAGCGACATCTCAGGGAAGTGGTCGAACGGGGCAAGTACTCGCACGGACACAAAGTCGCCGATTTCGAAAGCGCGTTGGCCGATTTCACCGGCGCGCGGCATGCCATCGCTGTCAACAGCGCGACCGACGCGCTGATCCTGCTGCTGCGGGCCGCCGGACTGCGCCCCGGTGACGAAGTCGTCGTCCCGGCCATGTCGTTCGTGGCCTCGGCCTCGTCGGTGGTTCTGGCAGGTGGGCGGCCGGTGTTCGCGGACATCGACCCGGTCAGCTACGCGCTCGATCCGGCGTCAGCCGCCGCGGCTGTCACACCGCGGACCCGGTTCGTCATGCCGGTTCATCTGTTCTGGCAGATGGCCGAGATGGACGCGCTGACCGATATGGCGGCCGAAAAGGGGCTGACGATCGTGGAGGACAGCGCCGAGGCCATCGGTATGCGATGGAACGGAAAACACGCCGGGCTGCTCGGCGCGGGCGGTGTGCTGTCGTTCTTCCCGGCAAAAACCCTCGGGGCCCTCGGGGACGCCGGTGCGGTACTCACCGACGACGACGAAATCGCCGAAACGGTATCCGCGCTCAGGCATCACGGCAGATTCGGGCCGACCGTCGGAGATTTCCGCCGGATCTCCACAGAGACCACGGTGTCCGGTGTGAATAGCAAGATGGACGATATCCAGGCCGCCGTTCTCCTCGCCAAACTCGGCCGCCTGGGCACTGATATCGCGCGTCGCGCGGAGATCGCCGCGAGATATACGGAACGCCTCGCGCATGTGCCCGTGATCCGGAGACTGCCGGCCGTTGTTCCGCGTAAGGCCACGACCAATCCGGTTCACTATGTCTATCTGGTGGAGGTCGATCACCGCGACGAGCTGGCACGGTTCCTGGCCCGGCACGGCATCGGCACCGAGACCTATTACCCGATCCCCCTGCACCGCCAGCCCGCTTTCGCCGAGTTCGGCCACTCCGTAGGCGGCCTCCCCCACGCGGAGGCCGCGTGCCGGTACGCCCTCGCTCTGCCGCTGCACGCGGACTTGACGGACGATCAGGTCGACTACGTCTGCGAGACGATCCAGGCCTTCGCCGGTGGAGGTGCCGCGTGATCGAGTTCTTTCCACCGGACATCTTCGAGGGCGATCACGAGACGTTGTTCGAGATCATCCGGGAGATCGGCCTCGCGCCGGAGCAGCGGTTCATCCTCGGCGACCACACCGCCCGGTTCGAGCGGGAACTCGCCCTGAACCTCGGCGTCGCCGACGTCGTCGCCTGCTCCAGCGGAACCTCCGCCCTCACCCTGATCCTGCACGCGATGGGGGTGGGGCCCGGAGACGAGGTCATCGTCGCCGCGTTCGGGTGCGCGCCACTGGCCGCGACCGTGGTCAACCTGGGTGCCACGCCGGTGTTCGCCGACATCGACCCCTGGACCATGGTCATCGATCCGTCCGACGCGGAGGCGTGCGTCACGGAGCGGACCAAGGTGCTGCTACCGGCCCACGTCTTCTCCGTGATGGCCGACATGCCCCGGCTGCGGGAGATCGCCGAGCGTCACGGCCTGCGGCTGGTCGAGGATTCCGCCGTCGCCCAGGGGGCCGTTCTCGACGGCCGCCCGGCCGGGTTGTGGGGCGAGGCCGGGCTGTACTCGTTCGTCCAGGTCAAGAGCTTCGGCACGGCAGGGGAAGGCGGTGTCGTCGTGACGGACGATCCCGAACTGGCCCGCGCCGTCCGTATGCTGCGCAACCACGGCCAGGACGGCCGCCGGCGGTTCCTCCACCATGTGATCGGCTACAACAGCCGGTTCGACGAGATCCAGGCCGCCTTCCAGCTCCACCGGCTGCCCGGCCTCCCCCAGCGGCTGGAGCGACGGGCACGGATCGCCGACTACTACGCCGAGCGGTTCGCGGGCCTGGCCGAACACGGTGTCCTCGCACCGCCACCGGGCCGCAACGGCCGCTGCTACTACGTCTACACGCTGCTGACCGAGCGGCGGGACGCACTGCGCGACCACTTGGCGCGGCAGGGAATCGCCGGTCACGTCTACTACCCGCGGCCGCTCCCGGCCCAGGCGGCCTTCGCCGGTTACGCGCCGGCCGGGCGGCGCTGGCCGGCCGCCGAGCAGGCAAGCCGGCGCGCGCTGTCGATTCCGGTGCACCCGCTGCTCACCGACGCACAGGCGGAGCGGATCGCCGACGCGGTCTGCACGTTCGCCTCCGGCCCTGGCCGCCCTTGATGGGGGGGGGACGCCGACGGCGTCACAGCCTGACCACGCGCTCCCCGCGGGCCCGGCCCGTGGCGTCGAACAGCAGCCGGGCGGAGCGGCCGAGCCGGTCCAGGTCGTAGGCGCGGTGGGCGTGCAGCAGAACGCTGATGTCGGCGTGCGCGGCGGCCTCGTAGGGATGGTCCGCCCGTCGCAGCGGCGTCCCGTCGACGTCGAGCCGGGCCACGTGCGGATCGTGGAAGAGGGTTTGGGCGCCGAGCTCGGCCAGCTGCTGTGCCACCGCGATCGCCGGTGACTCGCGCAGGTCGGCGACGTCCGGCTTGTAGCTCACCCCCAGCAGGAGCACCTGCGCTCCCCGGACGGGTCTCCCGGCGTCGGCGAGCAGCCCGGCGACCCGGCGCGCCACATGAGCGGGCATGTCCTGGTTCACCTGCTGGGCGGCCGCGACGACCTTGAAGGTGAACCCTTCGGAGCTGGCCTTGTGCATCAGATAGGCCGGATCCACCGGGATGCAGTGCCCGCCGACTCCGGCGCCGGGCCGGAACGGCTGGAACCCGAACGGTTTGGTCGCCGCGCACCGCAGCACGTCCCAGACATCGACCCCGAGCCGGTCGCAGTACATCGCGAACTCGTTGACCAGCGCGATGTTGACGTTCCGGTAGGTGTTCTCGAGCAGCTTGGCCATCTCCGCCTCCCGGGTACCGCGGGCGATCACCACCGTGTCGACGAAGCGCTCGTAGAACGCGGCACACCGCTTGGCACACGCGCGCGTGTGCCCGCTGACCACCTTGGGGGTGTTGTGGATCCCGAACGTGCGACGGCCCGGATCGATCCGTTCCGGTGAGTAGGCCAGACAGAAGTCGTCTCCCGCCACCAGGCCGGTTCCCTCCAGGATCGGCCGGATCACCTCGCTGGTGGTGCCGGGGTAGGAGGTCGACTCGACGACGACCAGGGCGCCGGGACGCAAGTGTCCGGCCACGGTCGTCGACGCCCGCACCAACGGGCCCAGATCCGGCGCCCGGTCGGCACCGAGGGCGGTCGGCACGCAGATCGCCACGGTTTCCGCATCCGCGAGGACGGCCGGATCGGTGGTCGCGTCGAACCCCGCGGCCAGTATCCCCTTCACGTCCTGGTCGGTCACGTCCTCGATGTGCGAGCGTCCGGAGCGCAGTCCGGTGACGACTCGCTCGGACACGTCCAGTCCGGTGACCGGGATTCCGGCGGCACCGGCGGTTCTGGCGAGCGGAAGCCCGACGTAGCCGAGACCCACGACCACCAGACCGCATGCCATCCGCGACTCCTTCGTTCCCGCCGAGTTGCGGCGGGAGGGCACCGCTGCATTCGCACAACCCCTTCCCCGCCTGCGGTGATTCTGACATCGGGGTGGGCGATGGAGGGTGCGCGAGCCGGGCCGGGCTCCGATCAGGGGAGTCCCCTCACTCGCGGGGGTGAGAATCGCGCGGACGTCGAGGGCCCGACTGTTCGTATTTGCGTTTTGTGATCGACTGTGCGTGGTTTTCGGGCGATGGGCCCGAAATCTTAGAGGAGGTTCCATGCAGAGACCTGTCGCAGGCAAGCGGATCGCCACCGCCCTCGCCACCGCCTCGCTCGCGGCCGCCCTGGGTGCGGCCGGCGCGGCGCCGGTCCAGGCGGCGGACCAGTCGACGACGCCCGAACCGGTGTCGTTCGTCATCGACTTCACCACGACCTCGATCCCGCAAGTGCCCAGCCTGGGCGGGGGCTTCGCCGGCAATGGCCCGGTGACCGACACACTGGGCCGGCGGATCGGCAAGGTCTACGACAGCTGCACCTTCAACGCCATTGAGGGTGTCACGACCGCGAGCGCGCTGTGCAAGGCGGTCGTGGTGTTCAACGACGGCGATCAGCTCAGCCTGAGCGGCCAGGCCAAGATCGAGCTCAACCCGCTCAAGTACCCCTACGAGTTCAAGGCCGTGGTCGAGGGCGGTACCGGCGACTACAACGGCGCGCGGGGAGAGGCGACGGTCACCGCCCAGCGGCCCGGCGTCTACAAGGTCGACGTCCAGTTCAAGTAATCGCCGAGCCGCGTCAACCGAATCAGCTGAATCGACGGGGGAGCCGCCGCAGGGCTTGGCGGCTCCCCCGTTCCTGAAAGGTCGAATCCCCATGCTCCGTATGTCCCGCATCCTCCGCACGTCCCGCAGAGCGCTCACCGCTGCCGCGACCGCCGGTCTCGTCGTCGCAACCGCGGTTCCGGCCCTCGCCCAGAACGCCACGGACGACGACAAGGTCGTGGTGTTCACCACCGAGATCGACACGCTGCACACCTACACCGACCTCCAGGGATGCCATCGGCTTCCCCTGGCCGCGCACACCCTGAACAACCACACCTCGCGGATCGTCTACCTGTACCCGGACCCGTTCTGCATGAGCGCGGGGATCCCGATCCTCCCCGAGCACGGGATGCACACGCCGCCGGTCGGCGGCAGCTTCTCCTCGTGACGGCCGCGGCCGCCCCGATCACCCCCGACACTCCCCCTCCAACAGGAGCATCGGTGCAGCTCCCCTTGCAAGAAGCACGCGAAGGGCACGAGGGATACGTCTTCGACAACGCCAACACACAGGCGGTCGAACAGCACCGCTGCCTCGCCGCCTCCCTCGACCCGATCACCACCTCGCGGCTGGCCGCCACCGGCGTACGTGCCGGCTGGAACTGCCTCGAGGTGGGCGCCGGCGGCGGAAGCGTCGCGCGCTGGCTCGCCGAACGCGTGGCCCCCACCGGCGAGGTGGTGGCCACCGACATCGACCCCGCTCATCTACGGGCGCGGCCGGGCCTGCGTGTACTGCGTCACGACGTGGTACGCGACCCGCTGCCCGAGGAAGCCTTCGACCTCGTCCACGCCCGGCTGGTACTGCTGCACCTGCCCGAACGGCAGGCCGTACTCGCCAAGTTGGTGCGGGCGCTGCGTCCGGGCGGCCTCCTTCAGCTCGACGAGTTCGACATCGACTACGGCCCGGTTCTGCTGGCCCCCAGTCGCGATGCCGCCGAGCTCTACGAGCGGTTTCTGGCAGCCAAGGCGCGTATGTTCGCGGACGCGGGTGCCGACGGGAGCTGGGGCCGACACGCGGCCGCGGCCATGCGGGCCGCCGGTCTGGCCGACATCGATCCGGTGCCGTACCTGATGCCCTGGCGCGCCGGGTCACCCGGCGTCGACCTGCTCATCCACCACACCCACCATCTACGGGACCGGCTCATCGCCGCCGGCCTGACCGACGCCCAACTCGCCGAGGTCCGTGAGGTGATGCGCCACCCCGACTTCCGGGCCAGCTCCTGCGCGATCTACTCCGTCCAGGGGCGGCGGCCACGATGACGGTCGGGATGACGGTCGGGGAGTACGTACGCGACCGGGGGCGACGGGGGCAGACGTCGAGCCCCCCGCTCGCCGGCGTTTCGGCGGCTTCCTTCGGCGCGTCGACCTCGCTGGCGGTGGCGGCCGAGCATCTGACGCTTCTCGGCTGTGCGCCGGCCGATCGTTCACTGAGCACCGGCACCGAACCCGGCGACGCCGCGACGATCGTCGCCACCGCCGGTACGGGGCGAGGCCGAGCCGAGATCACATGTGCCGTCGACTGGGCGGGCCCGGTGGCACTGCCTCTGGCGGCCGAGGCGGAGGTCCAGGCCGCCTGCGGCATCGCCCAGGTGCACGGCCGCAGGTACGGACGGCCCACGCTGCTCCCCTTCGACTACGCAGCCGCGGTCACCGGTGTGCTGGCCGTGCACGGCGTGCTCGCCGCGCTTCATTCCGCCACCCGCGGAGTCCGGATCCGCCAGGTCCGCACCTCCGTCGCACAGGGCGCGCTCCTCGCCATGAGTCAGTACCTGGCAGCGGCGTCCGGGGCGGTCGGCGGGACCGGCGATGAGCCCACCCCTGCCGTTCCGTTGCCCGCCGGCCCGCCCGATGCGCGTACCGCACCGCCGTTCACCAGCGCCGACGACGTCACCTTCGAGATCGAGACGCTCGACGCGGAGGACTGGCATCGGTTCTGGCGCGCGCTGGGCGTCCCTCACCAGGCGATCTCCCGCGGCTGGCGGCCGTTCCAGTACCGCTATGCCGCCGCCGTCTGCCCGCTCCCCGATGAGCTGCGCCGCGGCGTCGCGGCGCATCCGTATCCCGCGATTGTCGCGGCGGCCGCCGAGGCGGGTGTCAGCGTGGTGCCTGTCCGCGGCCTCGACGCGGCGGACGCTCTCGCGTCCGGCGCACCGTGGACCATCACGGAACTGCCCGCTGACGGGCACGCGGCGCACCCGGCGGCACCGGGCGAGCCGACGCCCACGCCCACGCCCACGCCCCGGCACCCGCTCGGCGGGCTGGTCGTCGTGGAGTCCACCCGGCGGGTGCAGGGGCCGCTGGCCGGGCACGTGCTCGCCCTGCTGGGCGCGCGAGTGATCCGGGTCGAACCGCCGGGCGGAGATCCGGCGCGCGGCGTGCCTCCCCTGGCCGGTGACTGCTCCGCCCGGTTCCTCGCGCTCAACCGGGACAAGGAGGTCGTCGAGGCGGACCTGCACACCCTCGGCGGCCGCTCGGTCCTGCGTGAACTCGCCGCCGGCGCCGATGTCTTCCTGCACAACTGGGCTCCCGGCAAGGCGGCCGCCTGGGAACTCGACGCCGAGGACCTGGCCGCGGTCCGGCCCGGCCTCGTGTACGCGTGGGCGTCCGGCTGGGGAGAGGCGTTCGGCCCCACCCCGCCGCTGGGCACCGATTACCTGGTGCAGGCCGGCAGCGGGCTGGCCGGACTCACCGCGCGTCCGGGCGAGCCACCGACGCCCTCACTGATGACGCTGCTGGACGTGCTCGGCGGCCTGGTCTGCGCCGAAGGAGTGCTCGCCGCCCTGCTGGCGCGCACCACCACCGGACGAGGCCGGCGCGTGGACACGTCGCTGCTGTCCGCGGCGAGCGTGCTGACGAGACACGGCAGGGCCACCGCGGACGCGTCACATGCCTGGGCCACCGCCGACGCGCCACACACCCGGGTCACCGCGGACGCCCTACACGCCCCGGCCTCTGCGAACGTCCCGCACGGCCCTGTGTCATCGGCCGCTCTGTGCACCGATCTCACCGAGCTGATCGCCGACCCGCGGTTCGCCACCGCGCTGACCCGGGCCGAGTGCACGCTGCCCAACAGCCCCTGGGAGTTCTCGGCATGACCGCGGCATGGAGCTCGGCCAACGGCATCGCGGTGCCCGACCTGGTACCCGCACAGCTGCGCCGTCGATTCGCCCGGCAAGGGCTCGTGCCCGACCAGGACCTCACCACGCTTTTCCGCGCACAGGTACGGAAGCACCCCCGACGGCCCGCGGTCATCGACCCCGAAGGGGAACTCGACTACGCGACGCTCGACGAGCGCGCCCAGCGGATCGCCACGGCACTCACCGCTTCCGGCATCGGCGCGGGCGACGTGGTCGGCGTACAACTGCCCAACGGCTGGCGGGCCCTCGCCACGGACCTCGCCCTGGCCGCGATCGGTGCGGTGGCGCTGCCGTATCCCGTCGGGCGGGGCACCCAGGACTCCCTTGCCCTGCTGGGCGGTTCGCGGGCCAGTGCCGTGATCACCACGGCCGGGTGGCAGGACGGACGACTCGCACGGACCCTGGCCGGGCTGCGGCCGGACCTGCCGGACCTGCGGTTCGTGTTCGCCTTCGGTGCGCCCGCTCCCGGATGTGTTCCGCTCGATCCCTGGCTCGACGGTCCGGCGACGGCTGATACCCCGGAACCGGCGGCCGTGCACCCCGAGGCCCCCGCCCGCATCCTGGTCTCCTCCGGTTCCGAGACCGCGCCCAAGATGGTCGTCTACTCGCACAACGCCCTGGCCGGCGGCCGGGGCAACTACCTCAGGGCGCTGGGGATCGGTGGCGACGCGCTGCGCTGCCTGGTCCTGGTGCCGCTCATGTCCTCGTATGGCTCGCTCGGGCTGGTGGCCCTCGTACGGCTCGGGGGGACGCTGGTGCTCACGCCCGGCTTCGAGCCCGCCGCGGTGCTCGAAGCGGTGACGCGACACCGCCCGAGCCATGTCTTCGCGGTCCCCACCATGCTGCGCCGCATCGCCGACGCGCCGCGAGTCACGGGCGAGGACCTCTCCTCCGTACGGTCCGTCGTCTCCAGTGCCGCCCCTCTGCAGCCGGGCACCCTGCGCGCCGCCCTCGCCAGGTTCGGCTGCCCGCTGGTGAACGTCTACGGATCGTCCGACGGAGTCAACTGCCACACCGTCTGGGCCCGTCCGGCGGACGACGTGCGCCGCGTGGGGCGGCCTGATCCCGCCGTGGCCGAGATCCGGGTCGTCGGGCCGCGGGGGCGCGGGCTACCGCCCGGCGAGGCCGGCGAGATCCAGGCACGCGGCCCCATGACCCCGCTGTGCTACCTCGCGGCGCCGGACCTCGACGCCGCCCACCGCACCCACGACGGCTGGGTGAGAACAGGGGATCGCGGGTTGATCGACGACAACGGGGAGCTGTGGGTGCTCGATCGGCTCCGGCACACCGTCATCCGCGGCGGCCACACGATCAGCCCCGCCGAGGTCGAGCGTCATCTCGGCGGTCACCCGGCGATCGCGGACGTGGCGTGCGTCCCGGTGCCCGATCCGGATCTGGGCGAGCGGCTGTGCGCCTGCCTGGCCACACGCCCGGGCTCGAAGCCGCCCACCCTCGTCGCGCTCCGGACCTACCTCGAGAGTGAGCGGGGGCTGGAACGCCGCAAACTGCCCGACCACGTGCTGACGCTGGATCAGCTGCCGCTCGGCCCGACCGGCAAGGTCTGCCGGAAGACCCTGACCCGGCTCGCGGCCGGCCGCACGCCCACCGGCACCAGCACGGGGATGGGCACGGGCACAGGCACAGGCACGGGCACAGGCACCAGCACCAGCACGGGCACCACCACCAGCTCCGGAAGCGGAAGCGAGCGGGAGACACCCGCTCCGCCCGCCCGGCCGACCCCAGAGGGAGTGCGCTGATGGGCGACTGCGACCGCAAGCACGGCGTGGTGATCGGCGGGGGTGTGGCCGGGCTGCTGGCCGCACTCGCACTGGCCGAGGTCGTCGACCGGGTCACCGTGATCGACCGGGACCACCTGCCGGACGGGCCGGCGCCGAGGCCCGGCGCCCCGCAGGGTCATCACGCGCATGTCCTGCTGCCGCGTGGTGCCACCGCGATCGAGTCTCTGGCTCCCGGAACGCTGGCCGCCCTGTCCGACGCCGGCGCTCCCCAAGTCGGCCTGCCCAGCAGCATCGTGGTGCGCAGCCCGTTCGGCTGGATGGCCCGGCACGGCCCCTGGGAATCCCTCCTCACCTGCACCCGGGGCCTGATCGAATGGGTGCTGCGCCAGCGCCTCGTCGCAGGCGCCCGTACGACACTGCTGTCCGGCACCGACGTCATCAGTCTGCTCGGCGACGCGAGCCGGGTCACCGGCGTCGTGTACCGTCACCGCGCCGACGGCACCCTCACGTCCCTCGACGCGAGTGTCGTCGTGGACGCCTCCGGCCACGGCTCCGCCGCGCCGCGCTGGCTCGCCCGGTTCGGTCTGGCCGTGCCCGAGACCGTCGTCGACAGCGGCGTCGCCTACACGACGCGCCCCTACCACGTGCCCGCGGCACTCGCCGCGCGGTTCCCGGCCGTGTACATGCAGCTCGACATGCGCAAGGTGAGCCGGGGCGGTCTTCTGCTGCCGGTGGAGGACGACCGGTGGCTGGTCACCCTGTTCGGCACCCGGGGCGCGACACCGTCGTCCGGCGCCGACGGCTATCTCGACTTCGCCCGCAGGCTTCCGCACCCGCTCATCGCGGAGCTGCTGGCCCTCGCCGAACCGGCGGGCCCCGCACGGGGATTCCGCCGTACCGCCAACCGCCGCCGTCACTACGACCGCATGCGCCGCCTGCCGGAGGGCTTCGTCGTCCTCGGGGACGCGGCCTGCACCTTCAACCCGGTCTACGGGCAGGGCGTCTCGGTCGCCGCGCTGGGCGCTCTGGCCCTGCGCGACGCGTACGCGACGAACGCCGGGGGCCACACGGCACGCGACGCCCAGCGCGCGGTGACGAGGGCCGCGGACACCGCCTGGCAGATCGCGGCCGGGGTGGATCAGCGCAACCCGCTGACACGCGGGGCGCGAGGGCCGCGGACGAGCCGGCTGCGGGACCGCTATCTGGACCGGCTCGGCGCGATCGCGGACCACGATCCCCTCGTCCAGCGCGAGGTGATCGGGGTCTACGCCCTGACGGTGCCGCCCGCGCGGCTGCTCACACCGGCGATGCTGCTCACCGCCGCACGAGGTCCCGCCGCACCGCCCGCCGGTCAACCGCCCCTGACCAACGCCGAGTTGGGTGCACTGGCCCGCGCCCGAGCACAGGGAACGCAGCACCGTACGCCCGCGAGCCGCTCGGCGGTCGACGTTCTCGACCACTCGGGAGGGGCACGATGACCCACTCCCCCACCGTGGGGCCCACGAGGGTTCCGTCCGGTCTCCCTTCCGGCCGGTCGACCGGGGCGCGCCTGCGCGCATACCTCCGGCTGGCGAAGGCCGGCATGATCGACTACTACCTCAGTCTGGTCGTCGTCTGGTCACTGCTCCCGGGACAACCGCTCAGCGGGCCGGTGTCAGCCACGCTGGCCGCGCTGCTGCTCGGTCAGATGTGCCTCGTCGCCGCGGCGGTCGCCTTCGACGATGTCACCGGCTACCGGGACGGCAGCGACGCCACCAACTACGGCCCCGACGCGCCGGCGCGCAAGCTCGCCCGTAAGCCGCTGCTGGCCGGAACGCTCCACGAGTCGGACGCCGTCCGCTTCGCCCGGGGAGCACTCGTCGCCGGCGCCCTGTGCTGGGCGACGGCCGTGTTCACCGCGCCCTCGCGGCCGGCCTGGGCGGTGCTCGGCCTGGTGGCCGCCGCTGTCGTGATCCCGCAGTACTCGTGGGGCCTGCGGCTGAGCTACCGCGGATTCCAGGAGGTGTTCCTCGCCGCGGTCGGCTGGGCCTTCGTGCTGCCGTCCTACGGTCTGCTCACCGGGCGGATCACCGGCCTCGCTGTGGTGGAGGCGTTCCTGTTCGGTCTGGGCCCCCTGCTCTTCGGTGTCTACTCCAACACCCATGACATCGCCGGTGACCGGGCGGTGCGCCGACCGACCGCCGCCTGCGTCCTCTCCTCCCGCGGCAACACCGTGTTCGTCGGCGCGCTCTGTCTGCTGGAGACCGCCGTGATCGTCGCCGCGGCACCGCTGGGGGTCGCTCCGTGGTGGTTCCCGCTCGTGCTGCTCCCGGTGACGGTGACCCGCGCCGTGCAGTTCACCGTCGGCATGGTGCGCGGCGATGTGCTGCGCGCCCGGCTGACCGGTATCCGGGCTCACCGGATCCTGGTCGTCGCGCTGGTGACGGCCAATCTGCTGGGAGCCGGTACGGCGTGACCCCGTCGGACCTGTGGCGCCTGTCGCCCGCCAGCCCCTGCCCGAGCGATCCGCCGGTCCCTTCGTCCGCGGCCGTCCGCCGCCGTCGTCCGCCGCCGTCCCTGTCGGAACAAGGAATGCGTATGAGCCTCCCCTCCCCCGGACCGTTCTTCGACGTCCTGGCCGACCACGGCAGCCGGACGACGGTCCACCTGAGCCGGCCGCTGGACCTCGCGGACGACGACCGCACCGCGTACGACGGCGAAGGCCTCGCCGCCCTGGTGGCCGAGGCCGCGGGCCGGCTCGCCGCACTGGGCGTCGGGCCGGGCGAACGCGTCGCCGTGATCAAGCCCAACCACTGGGACTACGTCCTGCTCGCCTGCGCCGCCGCCCGTATCGGCGCGCTGCCGGCGCTGATCTCCGACCGCCTGCCGCCCGAGACGCTCCAGGTCCTGCTCAAACGCCTCGACGCGACGGCTCTGGTCACCACCGCGGCCACCCTGAGGGCCGCCCACGAGGCGGGGACCGACCTGACGGCATGCGTCCGCCGTACGTTGACCCTCGACGGCCCCGCACCGGGTGCCGTCCCGGTGGCGGACGTGCGCGGCCACCGGCCACCGCCGCCCCGCCGAACCGCCGACGACGCGCCCTTGGCCATCATGCACACCTCGGGCACCACGGGGATCCCGAAGCTGGTCGTCCACTCGACCACGACATTGATCCACCGGATCGTCACCGCCGAGGCCCGTCGCATGCCGGTCGTCTCCAGCCGCCGCGACGACACCGTCGCGCAGGCGACCTCGTACGCCCATGGGCGGGGACTCGCCTGGACGCTCAGCGTGTTGTGGCTCGCCCCGCGCGAAGTGGTGATCCTGGACAGCTTCGACCCGCGGCGAGCCGAGCCTGTGCTGCGCGCCCATCCGCCGACCACGCTGGAGGCGGTGCCTTCCGCCTTCGTACGCTGGCAGCCCCTCGCGTCCTCGCCGGACAACCCGTTCCGGAACGTGCGGCTGTACGTCAACACCTTCGACGCGATCCACCCGCCCGCGGTACGGACGTTCCTCGCCGCCTCACGACGGCGCCGGCCGCTGTGGGTACAGGTGTGGGGGCAGTCGGAGACCGGGCCGCTCACCTTCCGCTGCCTCACCAGAAAGTCCGTACGCGCGACCGGTGAGCGCCATCCCACCACCCGTGACCTCGGACGGCCGGTCCCCGGGAAGGCCAGGCTGCGGATCGTCGATCCGCAGACGCTGCGTCCTGTCCCGCGGGGCCGCCCCGGCCTGGTGCTGGCCCGGACGGCGGCGTTGTGCACCGGGTATGTCGGGGAGCCGGAGCGGTTGCGGGCCAAGCTGGCCGGCGGCTGGTTCGCCACGGGAGACCTCGGCGTCAGGACGCGCTCGGGCCGGCTGGTGCTGCTCGACCGCGAGGTGGACACGGTGCCCGGCGGCAGCTGCGTCGAGATCGAGGACGTACTCCACGACCGGCTCCAGGAGGTCATGGAGGCGGTGGTGCTCGGTCGGGCGAGCGGGCTGCCGCTGCCGGTGCTCGTGACGCATGGCGGCCGGCCGCTGGACGGCGCCGTGTGGCACCGGGCCGTGGCCGACCTGCCGCCACTGGACGAACCGGTGTTCCTGACCGCGGACCAGCTCCCGCTCACCGCGACGGGCAAGGTCCGGCGACAGGAGCTGCGCGACCGGCTGCTCGACGGAGCGTCGCCGTACGGCACCGGCCACTGGACCTGACATCACGTCACCGCCACTGAGAACCGTCGACACCGTGAGGGACACCCAGCCGATGACCGAGACAGATGTGGACGTCGCCGTCGTGGGAGCCGGCATCTCCGGCTTGACCAGTGCCCACGTGCTGACCGAGGCCGGCAGGTCGGTACGGGTCTTCGAGGCGGCCGACCGGGTCGGCGGACGCATGGCCAGCCGCCACCACGACGGCTATGTCATCGACGAGGGCGCGGAACAGATCGCCACGCGAGGCTACGACTCCACCTGGGAGTTGCTTCGGACGATGGGGGCTGCCCAGGACGCCGTCGTCCCCGTGGGCGGCCGGATCGCGATCTGGCGTGACGGCCGCGCCCACGCCAATTTCGGCCATCCGGCCGGGTTCATCACCGGTGCGGGCATGTCATGGCGGGGCCGTCTCGCGTGGCTGCGGTTCACCGGAGCGCTCATGGCCCGCGGAAACCGTTTCGACCAGGACTCCCCCGAGGCGACGCCGATGCGGGACGCGACCATCGCCGCCTACGCCCGCCGCTACCACCGCGACCTGTACGACTACCTGCTGCAGCCGCTGGCCGGCGGCCTCTTCGGCTGGCAGGCGGAGCACTCGGCGATCGGGCCCATGGCGGCGCTCCTGCGTGCCGTGGGCGGCGCGGGGACGCGCTGGGTGACGTACCGCGGCGGCATGGACACGCTCGCCCGGGCGCTGGCCGAGCGTGTCGATGTGGTCACGGGTACGTCCGTCGTGGCCGTCAAGCCGGGGGACGCCGCCGTACGCCTGCACCTGGCGGACGGCAGGACCGCGACGGCCCGGCGTGTCGTCCTGGCGGTGCCCGCACCCGTGGCGCTCACGCTGCACACCGCGCTGCCGGACGACGAACGCCCCTACCTCGCGGAGAGCACCTACTGCCCGATGCTGAAGGTGATGTGCCTGCTGGACCGCCCGCTGCCGAGTCCGACCCGCAGGCCGTCCTACGCGCTGGAGGTCTCCGCCGTGGACGACCAGGTCTTCGCCGGCGCCATGCTCGACCACATCAAGGCTGCCGACCGCGTGCCGAGAGGCTGTGGCCTCGTCAGCCTCTTCGCTTCCCCGTACTCCTCGCGGGCCCTGCTGGAGCGGTCCGACGACGAGATCGTGGCCACGCTCCGCCGGCGCGGCGAGCGCTACCTGCCGGGGCTCGCGGAAGCCACGCGTGCCACGCTCGTGGCGCGCTGGCCCCATGGCCTGCCCGAGGCGACACCGGCCGCGCTGCGCTTGCGGCGGGCATTCCTCGACCGTCCCGTCCGACGCGTCGAGTACGCCGGCGACTGGGTGATGCTGCGCCCCAACAGCGAGGCAGCCGTCCGTTCGGGCCACCTCGCCGCACAGCGCGTCCTGAGCGCCGACCGGGGATGAGCGGGTATCGCGCTCCTCGGCATGCGTCCGGCCGTACGCCGATCCTCGACGGCCCTGGTGGATGCTGTTGGTTCCTCCCAGACCTCGGGCCGCCACCGGTCCACGCAGGATCGGTGGCGGCCCGAGGCGCTGCTGGACCACACCACCACGAACGTCAGCTGTCCGCCCGCCCGCCGCTGTCTTCATCTCTGTGGCGCCAGAAAGCGGGGCACTCCGTCTTCGCTGCCGCTGCCAGGTTCTGATCGATCCGGTTGCGCTCGAACTCCAGGGTTCGTGAAGTCCCCGCCCCGTCGACGCGGAAGGTGTCGGCCGGCTCGTCGGGACGGTCCCTGACGACCACCAGCATGTGCTCGCCCTTCCGGTAGGGATACTCGCCCATCTCCTTGGCGCTCAGGGCGGTGAACTGAATCTGCCGCTCAGCGCCCTGGCTCGGCTTGATCCATTCCGTAACGGTGAGGGTCACCTTGACCGCATCGTCCTGTCCGGGGTGATCGCGTACCGCCACGACGTCTCCTTCGACGATCATCGGAGAGCAGGCAATCATCTCCGTGTGGCTCAGCGCCTGCCCCTGCTCCTGCTGGGCTCCGCCTGAATCGCCGTCCGCAAGCCCATATGCCAGGAGAACGAGAGCCAGGGCGGCCACGGCGACCAGGGCACCGACGATGGTGCCGGGACGCTTCCGCCGGGCGGGGAGCGCACTGGGCGGAGGGTCGGGTTCGTCACCGCCGGCCGCTTCACCGATCATGCCGAGGGCCAGCCGCAGTTGATGCTCCTCCGGGCCGGTCAGCTGAGTCATGTCAGATCACCTTCACTTGGCGCAGCCGCGCCCGCATCGCTGCCTGGGCCGTGTGCAAACGGCTTTTGATCGTTCCTTCGGGGACGTGCAGGACCAGCGCTATCTCACGGATGGGCAGGTCCGCGTAGTAGCGCAGCACCAGTACCTGCCGCTGCGCCGCCGGCATCGACTCCAACTCCTCCGCCACCGCCAAGGCAAGAAGCCGCGCCAGCGACCGGTACGCTGGGTCAGCGTACGGGTGCGGAGAGTGGACAGTATGCGTAACTGACCGTGACCATGGCGGGGTTGGGCGGGGAGGAGCGAGGCGGGCGTGCGAAAGGTGTCCTGGCATGGCGGATGGTACTGGCGGAACGGGCGGTAACGCGGGGCCCTCGGCGGGCGGCAGCGAACCAGAGGCATCGGACAGCCTGAAGGCGTTCGGCGAGGTGGTCAAGTCGTTCCGTAAGCGGGCAGGCCTGACACAGGAGGAGCTCGCGCCGAAGGTGCGTTACTCGGTTCCAACGGTGGCCTCGATCGAACAGGGCCGCCGCTTCCCTCCGCCGGACTTCGTGGAGCGGGCGGAGGAGGTCCTGGACGCGTTCGGGACACTGAGGGGAGCGGCGCGGCATCTCTCGCGGCAGCCGGGGCTCGCGAGCTGGTTCCGGCAATGGGCGCGGCTGGAGGCAGAGGCGGTGATTCTGTATACGTACGAGTGCCGTCTGATTCCTGGACTGTTGCAGACCGAAGCGTATGCGCGCACGCTGTTCGTGGACCAGTTGCCGCCCCTGGGCGACGACCAGATCGAGGCCCAATGGGCGACGCGGGCCGAACGGCAACGACTGCTGCGGGAGCGGCCGAACACGGCGTTCAGCTTCATCCTGGAGGAGCACTTGCTCCTACGGAGGACGGGTGGGGCAGAGGTCACAAGGGATCTCCTCGACCGCGTGCTGGATTTCGCTGAGCTGCGCAACGTGGAGGTTCAGGTGATGCCGCAGGCGCGGGAGCACCATGCGGGATTGCATGGCCCGTTGCAACTACTCGAAA
Organism: Streptomyces sporangiiformans; assembly: GCF_005768555.2. Lineage (GTDB taxonomy): Bacteria > Actinomycetota > Actinomycetes > Streptomycetales > Streptomycetaceae > Streptomyces > Streptomyces sporangiiformans. The sequence goes on along the minus strand of NZ_VCHX02000043.1, from coordinate 40,185 downwards.
CACCGGAGAACAAGTGGTTCGGCTACTGCGAGGGGCAGGAGAGCGGCCAGTTCGTCTCCGACTCGAAGGTGGTCAGCACCCTCCAGATGCGCTATGCCAGGATGCGCCCACAGGCTCTCCCCCTGGACGACTCCCTGGGCCTGTTGGAGCGGATGCGAGGAGCCCTATGAGCACCACAGAACTCACCTGGTTCAAGAGCAGCCACAGCAGCAGCGGGTCGGGAGACTGCGTCGAGGTGGCTCTGTCTTGGCCTTCCGAAGGCGCCCACTGCGTCGACGTCACCCCCCGCCCCGACACAATCCAGGTCCGCGACTCCAAGGTGAAGCAGGGCTCACAACTCGCCCTTGCCCCGGCGACATGGACTGCCTTCCTCACATACGCGACCCGTTCCTGACCTCAGCGCGCACGAGCACCCCGCGCCGAACCAGCCGGAACAGGGCTCTTCTGCTTACGAGTTGGGACACCACTGTCCCTTGTCGACCGCCCGCCGAAGCCGATTCGCGAAGTAGGGGTGCGCGGCTCACTTCTCCCGCTCCTCGTCGCAGTCCGTAAACGTCCGGCAACCGGACGGCGGGCCGACCGCTACGGTCGGCCGTTACCACCCACTCCGTGCAGTGCAGGCACCGTGCAACCGGCACCGCCGAATGTCTCCGCACCTCTCTTGACACGTCCGTAAGCCGATGCGAAATTTTATCGATACAAATGCTCGCCCCACCCCACCCCACCCCACCCCCAGGAGTACTCCGTGGCCAACGCCACCGCGGTCATCAACCTCGACATCGAGGGTCCGAAGATCAGCCGCCACCTCTACGGCCACTTCGCCGAGCATCTCGGCCGCTGCATCTACGGTGGCTTCTGGGTCGGGGAGGACTCGCCGATCCCCAACGAGGGTGGCATCCGGCTCGACGTCGTCGAGGCCCTGCGCGCCCTGAACATCCCCAACCTGCGCTGGCCGGGCGGCTGTTTCGCCGACGAGTACCACTGGAAGGACGGCATCGGCCCCAGAGACCAGCGGCCCCGGATGGTCAACACCCACTGGGGCAACGTCGAGGAGAACAACCACTTCGGCACCCACGAGTTCATGGCCCTGTGCGAACTGCTCGGCGCCGAGCCGTACATCAGCGGCAACATGGGCAGCGGCACCGTCCAGGAGATGAGTGAGTGGGTCGAGTACCTGACCCGCGACGGCGACAGCCCCATGGTGCGGCTGCGCAAGGCCAACGGCCGCGAGGAGCCCTGGCGTGTGAAGTTCTGGGGCATCGGCAACGAGACCTGGGGCTGCGGCGGCAACATGCGCGCCGAGTACTCCGCCGACCTTTCCCGGCAGTACGCCACGTACTGCCGGGACCACGGCGACAACAAGCTCTACCGCATCGCCTCGGGCGCCACCGACGCGGACTACAAGTGGACCGAGACGCTGATGCAGCAGATCAGCTGCTTCGGCTGCGAGGCCACCCCGAAGAACTTCTTCCAGGGCCTGTCCTTCCACTACTACACGCTGGCCGGGCCCTGGGAGGCGAAGGGCAGCGCCACCGTCTTCGACACGGACGACTACTACCGGACGATGGCCTCCGCCCAGAAGATCGACCGCATCATCACCGGCCACTCCACCGTCATGGACTGCTACGACCCCGGCCGCACGGTCGGCCTGGTCCTGGACGAGTGGGGCACCTGGTGGGACGTCGAACCCGGCACCAACCCCGGCTTCCTGTACCAGCAGAACACCCTGCGCGACGCGCTCGTGGCCGGCACGCACTTCGACATCTTCCACCGGCACGCCGACCGCCTGTACATGGCCAACATCGCCCAGACCGTCAACGTCCTGCAGGCCATGGTCCTCACCGACGGCGACGCGCTGGTCCTGACCCCGACGTACCACGTGTTCGAGATGAACAAGGGCCACCAGGACGCCGCCTCGCTCGCCGTTCACCTGCGTACGGAGGGCGCACGCCGCCGTGTGGGAGACGCCGAACTGGACACATTGTCCGCTTCGGCCAGCGTCAAGGACGGATCGGTCCTCATCTCGCTGTCCAACCTCGACGCCGAGGAGCCCGCGGAGGTGACGCTCGACCTGCGCGGCGGCTCGATCGGTGAGGCGACCGCCCGCATCCTGACGGCCGACGGGCTGCAGGCCCACAACACCGCGGCCAACCCCGCGGCGGTTCGCCCGCGCCCCTTCGACGGCCTGAAGGCGACCGGCCAGGGCTTGGCCCTGACGCTGCCGCCCCACTCGTTCCTCACCGTCCAGACCTCGCTGGGCTGACCCACCGCCACCCGCCTCATGACGAGAACCGACGTCAGGAATAGTTCAGACATGACCCGCTCCGCACGATCGATTCCCGCACGACGCCTGCGTCCGCCGATGGGCTGGAACAGCTGGGACTGCTACGGCACCACCGTCACCGAGGAGGAGGTCCTCGCCAACGCGACCTTCATGCGGGACCACATGCTCGCGCACGGCTGGGACACCGTGGTCGTGGACATCCAGTGGTACGACCCAACGGCCCGCGCGCACGGCTACAACGCGGACGCCCCGCTCGTCCTGGACGACCACGGCCGCCAGATGCCGGCGCCGAACCGGTTCCCCTCGGCGGCGAACGGCGCGGGGTTCGGGCCGCTGGCCGACCGCGTGCACCAACTCGGTCTGCGTTTCGGCCTGCACATCATGCGCGGCATCCCGCGCCGCGCCGTCGACGCCCGCCTGCCCGTGGCAGGTACCGACTGGACCGCCGACGAGATCGCCGACACCGGCTCCGTCTGTCCCTGGAACTCCGACAACTACGGCCTGAACCACGACCATCCGGGCGCGCAGGCGTACTACGACGCCCAGGTCGCCCAATTCGCCCGGTGGGGCGTCGACTTCATCAAGGCCGACGACATGCTGTTCCCCTACCACGAGCGGGAGATCTCCGCGTACGCCCGTGCCATCGCGCGCAGCGGCCGGCCCATCGAGCTGAGCCTGTCTCCCGGAACGGACGTCTCCCTCGCCCACCTCGACCATCTCCGGGAGACCGCCACGATGTGGCGGGTCTGCGACGACCTGTGGGACCGGTGGGAGGACGTGGAAGCCCAGTTCGCCCGGATGGCCCGGTGGGCTCCGTGGCAGAGTGAACGCGGCTGGGCGGACGCCGACATGCTGCCCCTGGGCCGTATCGGCATCCGGGCCGAGAGGGGCGATGACCGCGTCAGCGCCCTGAGCCGTCCCGAGCAGATCAGCCTGCTGACGCTGTGGCTGATCTCCCGCTCGCCGCTGATGATGGGCGGCGACCTGCCCACCAGCCCGCCGGAGACGATCGAACTGCTCACCAACGACGAAGCCCTCGACGTCCTGTGGCACAGCGGCGACAACCGCGAGGTACTCCGCGAGACCGACCTCGTCCTGTGGACCGCCCGCGACACCGACGGGGATGCCCGCTACGCCGCCGTGTTCTCCCTGGCCGACCGCCCCGAGCGCGTCACCGTCCCGCTCGGCTCGATAGGCGCCCGGCCCGACGACCGTGTCCGGGAACTGTGGACCGGCACCGACACCCCGCACGACGGCCACGCGCTGCACGCCGACCTGCCCGCCCACGGTGCGGCCCTCTACCGCCTCACCCCGTCCGGACCGTCCGAGCCTTCCGGGCCCTCCGGCGCCATCGCCTGAACCAGGCCGAGCCCCTGCCTCGCACCGGCGAGGCAGGGCTGAGATGCGATGATGTCGGGGGCTTCGCGAAGACCACAGACCCCGGGGGCGTACGTGGCAACGATCCAGGACGTGGCGAAGGCGGCCGGAGTCTCAGCGATGACCGTCTCGAACGTCATCAACAACCATCCCAACGTACGCAGCGCGACGCGGGAGAAGGTCCTCGAGGCGATGGCCCGCCTCGACTACCGCGTCAACGTGGCGGCCCGCAATCTGCGCAAGGGCCGGACCGGTACCGTCGGTCTTGCCGTCCCCGAGGTGAACAGCTCCTACTACGGTCAGTTGGCCGCCGCCATCATCGCCGCGGCCGAGCGGCACGACCTGCGGGTGTGCATCGAGCAGACCGGCGCCTCGCGCGAGAACGAACTCGACGCGCTGTCCCTGTCGCGCAACCGGCTCTACGACGGGCTCATCCTCAGCACGGTGGGCATGGGTCAGGCCGATGTCGAACGGCTCAAGGTGGACTACCCGGTGGTCATCCTGGGCGAGCGGATCTTCGGAGGTCCCGTCGATCACGTCGCCATGCCGAATGTCGACGCGTCCCAAGCGGCCACCCGCCACCTGATCGAGCGGGGCTGCCGGCGCATCGCGGTGCTGCGCGGGCCGGTGACCGTGGAGGTCGACGTGTCCAGCCTCCGGCACACGGGCTACCGTCAGGCGCTGCGGGCAGCCGGTCTGCCCGAGGACCCCGACCTGGTGCAGACCGTGCAGGCGCTCACCCTGCGCGCGGGTGCCGGACGCGCCCGCGGGATGGTGGAGAGCGGGCTCGACTTCGACGGCGTGTTCTGCGTGACCGACACCGTGGCCATGGGCGTGCTGCGTGGTCTGGCCGATGCCGGGGTGCGGGTGCCGCAGCAGGTCAAGGTGATCGGATTCGACAACATCGAGGAGAGCGAGTTCCTCGTCCCCTCGCTGTCCACCATCGATCCGGACCACGCCAGGATGGCGCAGCGGGCGGTCGACCTGCTGGCCAGGCGGATCGAGCAGACCGATCCCGGCGGCTCGGAGTCGATGGACCGCGAGGAGTTCGTCAGCGACTTCTCCGTGGTGGTCCGGGAGTCGACGGGCGGCCCCGGGCTGCGATCGAACCCGGCGCTCTGACCCCGCGCCCCCCGCGCTCTGACCCCGCGCTCGAATCTACCGCTCGGATCTATCGCTCGAACTTCCAGGTGACGGAGTCGCTCGTGGCCTTGACCACGGTGACCGGGATATCGACGTTCTTGCCGTCGTTGTTCTTGCCGGTGCAGGTGAGGGTGGCCCCGGCGACGGCCTTGAGGCCGGTGGGGCAGGTGACTGCGGAGACCTTGTCCCCGACCCAGGGGAGCGGGTGGTACTTGCTCTGTGCGCGTCCCGCGACGATGTCGCCCGCCAGGGCCTTCTGGCCTCCGACGGTCACCGTGGTGTGCTCGTCCAGCTCGCTGGTCGACTCGGTGCCGGAGAGCAGGTAGGTGCCGACACCGCCGATCGCGAGCACGGCGGTCGCCCCGCCGACGATGCCGACGACGAACTTGCTGCGCTGCATCACGTACTCCTGTGTGTCCGTTGTGTCCGTGGGAAGGATGGGGTCCACCCTCGTCCGCGGGCACGGGCGCGCGCCTCGGCCATAAGGTCAGGGATGGCGCGACGGCTGACCGCCCCTTCGGCCATTCGGCCGATACGGCTGCCGGCGACTGTGCATACGGTGACCCGCATGGCTTCCCTTTCCGGCCGGGGCTGTGCCCAGGGATTCGGCGTCGGCTTCCTGCTCGCGGCGTCGGTCGTCGACGTTCTCTACGCGGGCGGCTCGGGCTACAGCGTCTGGCCGATCACGGTGGTGCTGCTGGTCGGGCTCGCCGCCTTGCTGGTTCCGGCCGTGCGGCGGCCGGAATGGCTCACCCCGCAGCTGCGCACCGCCGTACCCGCCGCGCTCTCCCTCGTGTACTCGGCGGGTGCGCCGTTGATCGGCCAGTCGATCCTGTTCGGCCCGGGCGAGGCGGCGACGCTGCTGTGTCTGCTGTTCATCGCCGTACGGCACTGCCCGCGCCCCTGGGCCGTGGTGTGCGGCGTGCTGAACGGTGTCGCCCTTCTCGCCCTGCCGGTGCGGTACACCCGGTCGGTGCGGGGCGAGACACCCGGGTTCCTGGTCGTGGGCCTGATCCTCATCGGCCTCATCGCCGGACTCGCCGTCTACCTGCGCTCACTGGACTACCGCCGCACCGTCACGGTCAGCGAGACCCGCCGCTCCGAACGCCTGGCCATCGCCGCCGACCTGCACGACTTCGTCGCCCACCATGTCACCGGCATCCTCGTGCAGACCCAGGTGGCCCGGATGATGGCGGACAGCCGGCCGGACGAGCTCGACCCCGTCCTCGCGGGTATCGAGCGCGCCGCGACGGAAGCCCTGGCGTCGATGCGCCGCACGGTCGGCGTGCTGCGCGACACCGGTGAGGAGGCGGCCGATCGCCGCCCGGTGGGCGACCTGGCCTCCATCGTCGAGCTGACGGAAGGGTTCGCGAGCCCGGGCCAGAACGTCACCGTGCACCGCGACCCGTCGCTGCCCGGCGACATCCCGCACGAGGTGCAGGCGGCGGCCTTCCGGGTCGTCCAGGAGGCGCTGACCAACGTACGACGGCACGCTGCCGACGCCACCGAGATCACCGTCCAGCTGCGACGCGAGGCCGGTCGCCTGGGGGTGTCGGTGTCGGACGACGGCCGGGGCGGCTCCCAACTCCCGGCCGCCGCGCACGGCGGCGGCTTCGGCCTCGTCGGTCTGACCGAACGCGTCACCGCGCTCGGCGGCGAGCTGTACGCGGGGCCGCGCGCCCACCACGGCTGGGAGATCCGGGCCGTCTTCCCGGTGGGACGCTGAGCGGGGCTTTGGCGGGGAACAGCCCGCCCGGTTCGCTGTGCGGTCACCCCGACTGCACATGGCCCGCTTGCTTTTCCCGGTGCGGCCGGAGTGGGTCATCCCTCCGCGACGGCGTCGAGGTCGAGTGGTGTGGGCCTGAACTCCTGCAACCGGTCAGCATAGGCACCGGAGAAGAGCTCACCCGCCGACTCGGCCGTCCAGCCGCCCGGCCGGAACTGCTCCGCGACCTCACCGGGGTGCGTCCACAGGGCGATCCGGTCGCCCCCGGCGGCGATGGCCTGTCCGGTGACGTGGGCCGACTCCTTCGACGCCAGGTACACGATCAACGGTGCGACGTCGTCCGGCGAGCCCAGGCCCTGTCGCCGTGCCGCCTCGGGCACGGGCTCCCCCGCGTCGACCTTCGCCACGAGGTCACCGAGTCCGGCCATGGTCGCGACCATGCGGGTCAGCGCGGTCGGCACGATGGCGTTGACGGTGACGTCGATCTTCGCGAGCTCGACCGCCCAGGTGCGCGTCATCGCGGCGATCGCCCCCTTGGAGGCCGAGTACGCGGTCTGGCCGAAGCTGGCACGTTGTCCGGCCGGCGATCCCACCAGGATGAGCCGGCCACCCTCGCCCTGCTCACGGAAGCGGGCCGCCGCGGCGCGGCCGCAGGTGAACGTACCGCGCAGGTGGCTGGTGACGACGAGGTCGAAGTCCTCGTCGGTGGTGTTGCGCAGGGTCCGGTCGCGCAGCGCACCGGCGTTGGTGATCATCACGTCGAGCCGGCCGAACTCGTCGACCGCGCGCCGCACCAGCGCGTCGGCGAACTCGGAACCGCCGACCGCGCCCACGTGGGCGACGGCCGCTCCGCCCGCGCCCGTGATCGCGTCGGCCGTCTCCGCGGCCACCTCGGCGTCCAGGTCGTTCACGACGACGGCGGCGCCCGCCGCCGCCAGCGCGCGGGCGTAGGCGCGCCCCAGACCTCTGCCGGCACCGGTGACGATGGCAACCCGTCCGTCGAGCATGATGTCCTCCTGAGCTGGGCGTCCGTACGGCGACCTCCCGAGCGTAGGAAGGTTCCGGGCTCGCGAGGATCCCGCCGATGACGGCATCCGGCCCCGGCCTGTGTCCCGGCCGGTCCGGGACATCCGTCGCGGTCGGCGGGTCAGTCGCCCCGCGGCGGCCCAGCCCGTACGAGGATCAAGCCCGCGGCGGTACCAGCCCTTGCCGCACCGCGAACAGCGCGGCCTGGGTCCGCGAGGTGAGCCGGAGCTTGCGCAGCACGTTGCTCACGTGGGTGCGTGCGGTGCGCTCGCTGATCACCAGCTCGTCGGCGATCTGCTGGTTGGACCGCCCCTCGGCCACGAGGACGAGGACGTCGCGTTCCCGGCTGGTGAGCGAGGCCAGCCCGGTCGGCGGCGAGACGATCTCCTGGGTGAGCCCCCGGGCCACCGCGGGATCGAGGAAGACCTCGCCCCGGGCGGCCGCGCGGATCGCGGCGACCACCTCGCCCGCTTCGGCGTCCTTGAGCAGATAGCCCGCGGCTCCCTGCGCGAGCGCGGCGTGGACGCGTTCCATCTCGCCGAAACTGGTGAGCACCACGACCCGGACGTCGGGATGACTCGTCTTGATCATTCCGATCGCCGTGGCCCCGTCCATCTTGGGCATGAGCAGGTCGATCAGCACCACGTCCGGCAGTTCCCGGTGCGCCGCCATCGCGTCCAGCCTGGTGAGCGCCTCCTGCCCGTCGGCGGCCTCCGCGGCCACCTCCATGTCGTCGAGGACCTCCAGGTAGGCCCGGATGCCACGGCGTACGACGGCGTGGTCGTCGACGATCAGGACCCGGATCGGGCGGGGTTCGGTGTCTCTTGCAGGGGCACCGTCCCCGGGTCGCTCCGCGAGCCGTCCGAGTCCACGGGCGCCGACTCCGGCACCCGTACGGGGAGGGGTATGACCACGCTCACGGTCGTACCGTTCTTCGCTCCGGATCTGATCCTCATGGTGCCGCCCCATCGTTCCGCCCTTTCCCGCATCGTCGTCAGTCCGTAGCCGTGGTCCCAGGCGGCACCGGCCGTCCCGCCGCTCTCCGGCAGTCCGCGACCGTCGTCGCGGACGCGCGCGGTCAGCGTGTGGTCGCGTACGCCGAGGCGGATGGTGACCGCGGTGGCTTCCGCGTGCTTGACCACGTTGTGGATGGCCTCCGCGACGATCCGGTACATGTCCTCGGCCAGCTCCGGTTCGACCGCCTCGAGTTCCTCTTCCGCCTCGCAGAACAACCGGATGACGATGCCCGTCCGGTTCGCGGTGCTCTTGACGAGCGCGCTCACCGCGTCCTCCAGCCCGAGCCGAGTCGAGGAGGACGGGCGCAGCTCGTGCACCATCGCCCTGAGGTCGGCGAGGACGGTCTGCGAGAGTGCCCCGATCTCGTCCGCGAACTTCCGTACGGTCTGAGCGGGAACCGGTCCGCCGCGCGCGCCCAGCACCCCGACGGCGTTGGCCTGCATGCCGATGGAGAACACCTGCTGGACGATCGAGTCGTGCAGATCGCGGGCGAGGCGCTGGCGCTCGTTGCGACGGGCCCCTTCGCGTTCGCGCTGCAGCAGGGTGGCGTAGTCGACGGCGAGAGCGGCCTGTTCCGCCATGGCGGCGAGGAACTCCAGGGTCCGGCTGCCGATCTCCTGCCCGGGCGCGAAGTACGCGTTCAGCACGCCTTCGGCGCGGCCGCGCGCCATCAGCGGAACGCTGACGAAAGAATCCCAGTTCAGCTCGCCGAGGTAGCCGTGCAGCGGTGCCCAGGCCGGGTCCGTGCGGATCTGCTCCCATCGGTGGGGAACGACGATCGGCCTGCGCTCCTTCAGGGTGTCCAGCATGCACAGCCGGGCGCCCCGGTCGCGGCACTCCAGCAGCCGGTCGAGGAAGGCGTCCCAGTGCCGCAGCCCCGCTGCGCCCATCAGCCGCAGTTCCCGGCCCGTGTCGTCCAGGATCAGGATCTGTACGCCTGCCAGGCCGTCGGTCTGGACGATCTGCCGGGCCACTGCGTCAAGGGTCGAGCCGAGCGATCCCTCCGAGGCGAGTGCGATCGAAGTCTGGGCAATCGCCGCGATCCTGCGCTGCCGGTGCCATGCGTCGGTCACGTCGCGGAACGACACGACCGTGAACTTCGGGTCGGCCGGCAGTCTGCGGGCCCGGTAGGCGAACTCGCGCCGCGTTCCGGCGGCAGGAACCCAGTGGGCGACCTGCTCGTCCGGCTGCTCGTCGGGCTGCTCCTCCAGCGGACCGACCTGGCCCGCGGCGGCGCCCTCCAGGAGCGCGAACGGGGACGGCGAACCGAGCAGCTCGGCCTCCTCGCCCGCGCCGCACAACACCACCGCCGCCGGGTTGAGGCGGACGAAACGGCCCGCGTCGTCCAGTACGGCGAGGCCGTCCGGCGCGACGGCGGCGACATCGTCCCACCCCACGAGCGGCGAACCGGACATGGCCGATCTCCTCATCATGGTCATCATCGGCGAGTGGCGAACCCCGAAGGCCGCCGATGCCCTGGTGGCACGTCGGCAGACCGAGCAGGCTGGTGAGCGGACGGGGAGTGACTCGCGGTCGGCCCCAGCATCGTAGCCCCGCGGTTTCGGCGCCGGACTACGTCATTCGACCTGTTCGCCGCCCTGTCGAAGCGCCGAGCCGGTTGGGTCATTGCTCGCGTTCCCGTCGAGGAGGCACCTGCCTAGATTGAGGAGGCCCCCCGAGGACGAGGAGGTCCGAGACATGGACGTGTCGATCGGCACGATCTGGGAGGCGGTCGCCCGCGCGCTGCCCGATGCCGTCGCCATCACGGAGCCAGGTCGCGAGACCACCTACCGGGAGTTCGACGAGCGTGCCTCACGGCTGGCCGCCGCGCTGGAAGGGGCCGGGGTCCGCGAGGGCGACACGGTCGCCTGCTACCTGTACAACGGAGCCGCCTACCTGGAGACGGTCTTCGCCGCCTTCAAGCTCGGCGCCGTGCCGGTGAACGCCAACTACCGCTACACCGGTGAGGAGCTCTCCGAACTCCTCACCGATGCCGACGCGGCCGCCCTCGTCTTCAGCGGCACCCTGGCCGACCGGGTCACTCATGCCGCAGGGCACGTGCGCACCTTGAAGCTGCTCGTGCGGGCAGGCGATCCGCCCGCACAAGGCCCTGCCGTGCCCGCCGTGCCCGAGCTGGAGGACCTGCAGGCGGCGCACGCACCGCGTGATCCGCAACCGCGCCCCGGATCGGACCGGCTCTTCATGTACACCGGGGGGACCACGGGCAAGCCGAAGGGCGTGGTCTGGCGGCAGAGCGATCTGCTCCACTCCCTCGTGGTCCCGATCTTCCACCCGCTCGGCATCACCGAGCTCCCCGCGACACTCGACGAGGCCGTGGCCATCGCGACCAAGGCGCACCACGACGGCCGCGCCCCGACCACCATGCCGGTCGTGCCGCTCATGCACGCCACCGGGCTGTTCAACACCATGGGCGCGCTGATGGTGGGCGGCCGGGCGGTCACCGCGCGGCAGGGCGGTCTCTCCCCGGAGCACGTCTGGCACACGGTCGCCGAGCAGCGCGTCGAGTTGGTCATCATCGCGGGCAACGCCGTCTGTCAGCCGCTCGTCGACGAACTCCTGCACGCCGAACGGATCGGCACACCGTACGACCTGGGCTCGCTGCGTACGCTCCTCAGCTCCGGCACGGCGCTGGGCGACCGCCTCAAGAAGGCACTGCACGAGCGTGCGGACGTCACGATCATCGACGCCATCGCCTCCAGTGAGGGCGGCCCCTTCGCCTTCGCGGTCACCTCGTCGGTACGGGACCTGCCCGCGCGGTTCTTCCCCGTGCCCGCGACGAAGGTGATCGGCGCCGACGACCGCTGCGTCGAGCCCGGCAGCGGTGAGACCGGGAACCTCGCCTACTGCGGGCCCATGCCGCTCGGCTACTACAAGGACACCGCCAGGAGTGCGACGACGTGGCGCACCGTCGACGGAGTCCGGTACGCGATCCCCGGCGACCTCGCCACGCTCGAGGCCGACGGCGCGATCCGGTTCCTCGGACGCGGCTCGGGCGTGATCAACACCGGTGGGGAGAAGGTGCATCCCCAGGAGGTGGAGAACGTCCTGCTCTCGCACCCCGCGGTGACCGACTGCGTCGTCGTCGGTGTCCCCGACGAGACCTGGGGCGAACGGGTCGCGGGCGTGGTGGCGGTCTCGGCCGGTGCCACGGTCACCGAGGAGGAACTGCGCGACTGGGTCCGGCGGAGCCTCGCCGGCTACAAGGTGCCGCGTTCCGTCGTCCTGACGGACGTCTTGCCGCGGACCCCGACCGGCAAGCTCGAAATCGCCTGGGCGAGGAGGACAGCCCAGGACGCCTCGGAGGCCCAGGGGGCCCAAGAGCCCCCGCAGACCCAGGACGCCCAGGAGCCCCATGACGCCCAGGAAGCCCAGAAGGCCCAGAAGGCCGAGGGTTCCGCCCCGTCCGCTCTGTCCCGCGAGCACAAGGAGTCCCGATGACCCCCACCACCTCCCGTTCGCCCGCCGGCGCACTGCTGGTGATCAGCGCGCACGCCGGCGATTTCGTCTGGCGGGCCGGCGGCGCCATCGCCCTGGCCGCCGAACGCGGTCAGCGTGCGAAGGTGCTGTGCCTGAGCTTCGGCGAACGCGGGGAGTCGGCCCGGGCCTGGCGGGAGGGCCTCGGCCTCGACGCGATCAAGGAGCTGCGCCGCACCGAGGCCACGAACGCCGCCGCGGCGCTGGGCGCGGAGATCGAGTTCCTGGACGCCGGGGACTACCCCCTCCTGGAGACACCGGAGTTGGTGGACCGTATCGTCCGGGTCCACCGCGAGGTCGATCCGGCGGTCGTGCTCACCCACCCGCCGGCCGACCCGTACAACGGCGACCATCCGGCGGCCTCCCGGATGGCGCTCCAGGCACGCGTGCTCGCCCAGGCGATCGGCTACGACGCGCCCGGTGAACCCCTCGGCGCTCCCCCGGTGTTCTTCTTCGAGCCGCACCAGCCGGAGCAGTGCGACTTCAAGCCGAACGTCCTGCTGGACATCACCCCCGTCTTCGACAAGAAGCGCAAGGCCATGGAGTGCCTGGCCGCCCAGCAGCACATGTGGGACTACTACACCGACCTCGCCAAGCGACGCGGCGTACAGCTGAAGCGGAACGCCGGCCCGAACCTGGGCCTGTCGCACACGACCATGGCCGAGGCGTACGTACGGCTCTACCCGCAGACGACGGGGGTCCTGGCGTGAGGGAGGAGAGCGCCGAAGAGCAGTCCCGGATGAGCACGCCGGAGGAGCCCGGGGTCACCCATGTCTGGCTTCCCTTCCGCGACACATCCCTCTATGTCGCGATGCCCGACGGGACCAGCCGGACGCGAGCCCTCCTGGCCGGTGCCCTGTCGCAGGGCGACGTCACTCAGGACACCCGCTACGGCGAGCCGTTGTGGCGCGTCGACGCGGGCGACCTGCACGCCGTCGTCGAGGCCCTCTGGAGCACCGGCCGCCCCGTGCGGATCCACCTCGACCAGGCCCCGCCGTCCGCACGGCCGGCCGACCCGCCACGGATGACGCCAGTGCCCCGGCGCGAGGCCGCGTTCGACGGCACCCTCGTCGTGCTGTCCCGACAGGACGTGGCGGACGGCGTGGTGTCAATGGAACTCGGCACGCGCTCCGGTGAACCGATGCCGTCCTGGCAGCCGGGAGCGCACATCGACGTCGTCCTGCCCACGGGTGTCACCCGGCAGTACTCGCTGTGCGGCCCCCTGGACCGGGCGGGGAACACGGCCCGCTGGCGCATCGCCGTCCTGCGGGAGCCCGACGGACGCGGCGGATCGCAGTGGATCCACGACCACGTCCAGGAGGGCGGCGAACTCCGGGTACGCGGCCCGCGCAACAACTTCCCGCTGCGGCCCGCGACCCGGTACCTGTTCGTCGGCGGAGGCATCGGCATCACCCCGCTGCTCCCGATGCTCGCCGAGGCCGAGGCGGCGGGGGCCGAGTGGTCCCTGCTCTACGGCGGCCGGACACGCGCGTCCATGGCGTTCGTGCCCGAACTGGAGGGCTACGGCGAGCGCGTGACCGTACGGCCGCAGGACCGGTACGGCCTGCTCGACCTCGCCGGCTTCCTCGGCGGCCCCGCCCCGTCCACCCTGGTGTACTGCTGCGGCCCCGCAGGACTCATCGACGCTGTCGAGGCGCACTGCGCCACCTGGCCGGCCGGGGCCCTGAACGTCGAGCGGTTCGCCGCGGCGGCCGGGCAGCAGAGCGCCGGCACCGAGGAAGAGCAGCCGATCGAGGTGGAACTGCGGGCGTCCGGGATGACGCTGACCGTGCCACCGGAGCTGTCGGTCCTCAACGCCGTGGGACAGGCGGGCATCCCGGTCCTGTCCTCCTGCGAGGAAGGCATCTGCGGATCGTGTGAGACCGCCGTCCTGGAGGGCGAGGTCGACCACCGCGACTCCCTGCTCACCGAGGACGAGCGGGCCGCGAACGACACGATGCTGATCTGCGTCTCGCGCGCGCGGGGCGGCCGCCTCGTGCTGGACCTCTGATGCCCTGTCACCGAAGGAAGGACCTGCCATGACATCGCATGTGCGCAACGGCTGGTACCTGGGAGCCTGGTCCGACGAAATCGGCCGGACGCTCAAGCAGCGCTGGATCACGGACGTCCCGGTCTGCTTCTACCGCCTGCCCGACCACACAATCACCGCGGTCGAGGACCGCTGCCCCCACCGCAAGTACCCGCTGTCCCTTGGCCACTTGGACGACGACGGCACCCTCCAGTGCGACTACCACGGCTACCGCTTCGACGGCCGGGGCATGTGCGTCGGGGTCGCCGAGCAGGCCGACCGGCCCAAGGCCGCGCTGCGCCGCTTCCCCCTGGTCGAGCGGGACGGCGCCATCTGGATCTGGCCCGGAGACCCCGAACTGGCCGACGAGAGCCTGCTGCCCGACACCTCGTGGCTGAGCGACCCTCAGTGGACCCATGTCCACGGCGTCGTCCCGCTGAAGGCGCGGCACATGCTGCTGCTCGAGAACCTGCTCGACCTCACCCACGAGACGTTCCTGCACCCCACGAGCATCGGCAACGCCGCCGTCGCCGCGACCCCGATCGACGTGACCGTGGACGGTGACCGGGTCGGTTTCAGCCGACGCATGATCGGCATCGAGGCACCTCCGTTCTACGAGAAGTCCTGCGGGCTGACCTCTCCGGTGGACCGCTGGCAGGACGGTGACTTCTACCCGCCGGGCATCTTCATCCTCAACATCCGGGTCGCGGCCACCGGCACCGAGGAACCGGAGGGCTTCCACATGAAGGTGCTGTACGGGATGACGCCGGGGCGCGGCAACGAGACCCACGACTTCTACGCGCTGGGGCGCGACTACCTCATCGACGACCAGGAGCTCACGAAGTTCCAGCACGAGCAGCAGCTCGCCGTGATGCAGGAGGACGTCGACGCCCTGGAGGCGCAGGAGATCATGTACGCCACCGACCCGGGCGGCATCGCCGAGTCCAGCATCAGGTCCGACCTCGCCGCACTGCGCGGACGCCGCGCGGTGGCCAAGATGCTCGCCCGTGAACAGCAGAGCGACGGCACGCGCCGCACGGGGGCGTCCGTATGAGCGTCTTCGTCCTGCTGCACGGAGCCTGGCACGGCGGCTGGGTGTGGCAGCGCGTGACACCGCTGCTGCGCGCGGCCGGGCACGAAGTGCACACACCGACGTTGACCGGGGTGAGTGACCGCGCCCATCTGCTCAGTCCACAGGTGGGGCTCAGCACGCACGTCGAGGACGTCGTGGCACTGATCGAGGCCCACGACGCGCGGGATGTCGTGCTCGTCGGCCACAGTTACGCCGGCCAGGTCGTCACCGGAGTCGCGGACCGCGTCCCGGACCGGGTGGCGAAGCGGGTCCACCTCGACGCCTTCGTCGGCGGCGACGGTGACGCGGCGATCGATCTGCTTCCCCCGACCGTCGCCGGGCACTACCGGGAGTCCGTGTCAGGACTCGGTTTCGGCTGGCTCATTCCGGTGCGCTCGCTGAGCGTCCTGGGAGTCGAGGAACCGGCGGACCTCGACTGGCTCGCCCCCCGCCTCACCCCGCATCCGTGGCTCACCTACACCGAGCCGCTGCGGCTCACCGGCAAGGTGGACCAGGTTCCCGGTGTCTTCATCGAATGCACCGACTGGATGCGGGTGTTCACCCCGCACGCCGAGCGGGCCGCCGCCCGCGGCTGGCCCGTCCACGAGATCGCCACCGGACACGAAGCCATGGTCACCGCCCCCGGTGCGCTGGCCGAACTGCTGCTGGGGATCGCCGCAGCCTGACCCTGAAGGGACGCCCGCAATGGAATTCCTCGTCCGCACAGAGAACACCCTGCCCCCGGACACTCCCTTCGACGTCAGCGAGGACCTGCGCATGCGCGAGCGGGCACGAGCTGTGCAGCTCCGCGAGGCGGGCATCCTCAAGCGGCTGTGGCGGGTTCCCGGCCGCAACGCCACCATCGGTCTGTACGAGGCGGCCGACCCGGCGGAGCTGCATGACGCCCTCGTCTCCCTGCCGATGTGGAAGTGGATGGACATCACCGTGGAGGCGCTGGCCACCCATCCGCAGGAGAAGGCGCCATGACCGGACCGGACGAGACGAGCCCGCGCGTCGCGGTGGTCACCGGCGCCGCCGGCGGCCTCGGGCTCGCCATCGCCCGCCGACTGGCCGCGGACGGGTTCACGGTCGCGGCACTGGACATCGCCGAACCCGACAGCACGGGCTCGATTCCGGGCGCCCGAGCCTGGAATTGCGATATCAGCGACCCGGCCGCGACCCGCCGTACGGTGCACGAGATCGCCGAGGCATACGGCGGGGTCGACGTCCTCGTCAACAACGCCGGCCTGCTCTCCGGCCGGGCACCGCTGCTCGAGACAACCCCGGAAGAACTGCACCGCTTCTTCGCCGTCAACGCCGTCGGCCCGCTGCTCATGGTGCAGGCCTGCGTGCCGTGGCTGCGCAAGAGCCCGTACCGCGGGCGGGTGGTCAATGTCGCGTCCCGCACCTTCTTCACGGGATCGCCGGGCCAGATCGCCTACGTGGCCGGCAAGGGCGCGCTCATCGGCATGACCCGGGTGATGGCGCGCGAACTGGGCGAGCACCGGATCACGGTCAACGCGGTGGCGCCCGCGCAGGTCGCCACCCCGGGCACCCGGGCGCACTCCGGCGACGAGGTGTTCGCCGCGACCATGCGCCAACAGGCGATCAAGGAGTTCGTCACCCCGGAGCACTTCGCGGGGCTCGTCTCCTTTATCGCGTCCCCCGACGCGGTCATGGTCACCGGACAGACCTTCGTCTGCGACGGCGGCGGACTCCTTCACTGACCGGCGCGAACACGGGAGAGGAGAGGAACAGCATGTCCAGCAGCACACCCCAGGTCCCCGGCACCTACGTCTTCGACGCCGCCGAGAGCCGTCGCGGCCGAGCGCTGAACCGGCTCTGCGGGTCCCTCAAGGACGCCGAGAACCGCGAGAGGTTCAAGGCCGACGAAGCCGCGTACTGCGATGTGTACGGGCTCGACGCGCAGCAGCGGGACGCCGTTCTGAGTCGGGACTGGACGCGGATGATGGATCTGGGCGGCTCCATCTTCTACGTGTTCAAGCTCGCCATGGTCGACGAGAAGTCCATGCAGTACCTCGGCGGTGTGTTCACCGGTATGACCACCGAGGAGTTCGCGGAAGCACTCAGAGCGGGAGGGCGGAGCTTTGGCTGAGGTGATCTGGGGTCTGGCCACCTCACATGTACCGTCGATCGGTGCGGCCATGGACCACGGGAAGACCGAGGACCCGTACTGGAGGCCGCTGTTCGACGGGTACGCGCCTGCGCGTGCGTGGATGGCCCGGCACACCCCCGATGTCGCGGTCGTCATCTACAACGACCACGCCAACGCCCTGGACATGAGCGTCACCCCGACCTTCGCGCTCGGGACGGCCCCGTCGTACCGAGTGGCCGACGAGGGGTGGGGCAGCCGCCCCGTTCCGGTGGTCACCGGCGCCCCGGAGTTCTCCGACCACCTCGTCGGGAGTCTGGTCGACGCCTCGTTCGACATGACGGTGTATCAGGAGCTCGACGTCGACCACGGTCTGACCGTGCCGCTGTCGGTGTACTGCCCCGACCCCGGGGAGAGCTGGCCGTGCGCGGTCGTTCCCCTCCTGGTGAACGTCATCCAGTATCCGCAGCCGACCGCCGCGCGGTGCCTGGCCCTCGGCCGCGCGCTCGGCGAGGCCATCCGGTCCTTCCCCGAGGACCTCAAGGTCGCCGTCTTCGGCACCGGCGGCATGTCGCACCAGCTCGCGGGCGCCCGCGCGGGACTGATCAACCAGGACTTCGACCGGATGTACCTGGACGCGATCGAGCACGCCCCCGAGAAGCTGGCCGCGCTGACGCGCGAGGAGTACATCCGCGAGGCCGGGTCCGAGGGCATCGAGCTGATCATGTGGCTGATCATGCGCGGCGCGCTGGGCCCCCGGATCCGCCGCGTGCACGAGACCTACCACGTGCCCGCGTCGAACACGGCGGCCGGGATGGTCCTGTTCGAGAACCTGGGGCGGTAGGCACCGGGGCCCGTGGTTACGGCGCCGGCTTGACGATCTTCATCGTAAGTGCGAGGTCACGTTCTTGACGCGCGGGATGGTCATGACGCGCGTGCTGAGGAACGTCAGCGATCCTCGCCGTGACGCCCTGCACGGCACCGTCAGCGCCGACCCGCACGCCACGCCGTACGCCCTGCTCGCGGTCGCCGTCACCATCGGCGTCCACCTCGCCTTCGGCCGCCGCACCATCCTCAGCGTCGGCGCCGGCACCGCCGTCCACGTCGTCCTCGTCAGCGCCGTCTGACTCCGCAGCCGGGCTGGGCGGTGGCACCGTCCGGGGCCTGCTTCTGGTTCTCGGAGCCGCGGCGGTCACTTGATGAGAGCGGGAGTTACGCCACCCGGTCCGCCTCGTAGGACGGGTGGGTCCACAGGCCCTGGGCCGCAAGGCGCGGCAGGACTCCCTCTCCGAACCAGTAGGCCTCCTCGAGGTGGGGGTAACCAGACAGCACGAACTCGTCGATGCCGAGCCGGTGATACTCCGCGATCCGTTCGGCGACCTCGGTGTGACTGCCGACCAGTGCCGTGCCGGCTCCGCCGCGCACCAGTCCGATGCCGGCCCAGAGGTTGGGGTGGATCTCCAGTCCGGTGGGGGTCCCCCCTGCTCGAACGGAGTCGGGAGCCTGGGGGATGCCGCCGCCGTGCAGGGCGAGCATGCGCCGCTGTCCCTCGGACTCGCTGCGGGCCAGCCCGGTCTGCACCGCGGCGATGGTCTCGGGGTCGAAGCCGTCGAGCAGCCGCTGCGCCTCGGCCCAGGCCTGCTCGGAGGTGTCGCGTGTGATGACGTGGAGGCGGATGCCGAAGCGGATGCTCCGCCCCTCCTTCTCGGCCAGGGTCCGGATCCAGGTGATCTTCTCGGCGACGGCGGCGGGCGGCTCGCCCCAGGTGAGATAGACGTCCGCGTGGCGGGCGGCGACCTCACCAGCGACGGGCGAGGAGCCACCGAAGTAGATCTCCGGCACGGGGTCGGGCACCCGGGCGAGCCGCGCGTCCTCGACCTGAAGGTGCTCGCCTGCCAGATCCACCGTCCC
Organism: Streptomyces sporangiiformans; assembly: GCF_005768555.2. Taxonomy (GTDB): domain Bacteria; phylum Actinomycetota; class Actinomycetes; order Streptomycetales; family Streptomycetaceae; genus Streptomyces; species Streptomyces sporangiiformans. The sequence continues at coordinate 20,992 of NZ_VCHX02000043.1, read as the reverse complement.
CCCGTCCCACAGCTCGCGGACGACCTGGAGGAACTCGCCCGTGCGGGCGTAGCGGGCGTCCTTGTCGAGGAAGTCGCCGTAGGCGCGCTGCTCGTGACTCTCCCCTCCCGTGACCACGTTGAGGAGCAGCCGGCCGCCGGTCTGCCGCTGGAAGGTGGAGGCCATCTGCGCGGCGAGGGTGGGTGAGACGAAGCCGGGCCTGAAGGCGACCAGGAACTTCAGCCGCTCGGTGTTCTGGCTGACCATGGCCGTGGTCAGCCAGGCGTCCTCGCACCAGGCTCCGGTGGGGGTCAGCGCGCCGACGAACCCCAAGTCCTCGGCCGCGCGGGCGATCTGGCTCAGATAGCCGACCGTCGGGGGCCGGTCACCGCCGGCCGCGGTGACCGGCGTGCCGTGGCCGCCGCCTACGACATGGCGGCTGTCGCCGTTGGTGGGCAGGAACCAGTGGAAGGTGAGGCTCACGGAGGTTCACACCTTTCGTTCGTCGTCGGCGGCGATCACGGTCACGGTCACGGTGCTCATCCGGCGGCCGCCAGCAGGGTCGTACGGCTGCCGAGGGCGACGGAGAACTGGTCGACGACCTGGGCGAGGGCCTCGGCCGAGCCCGGCGCGACGGTCAGCGTGCCGTCGTCGCCCACCGTGATGTCCTTGTCGAGCGTGAACCAGCCCTGGACGATGTGCGCGGCGCCCATGGAGCTGAGAACCGGGCGCAGCGCGTAGTCGATCGCCAGGACGTGCGCCGTGGTCCCGCCGGTCGCCAGCGGCAGCACGGTCTTTCCCTCCAGCGCGTACTGGGGCAGCAGATCGAGCAATGCCTTCAGCAGTCCCGAGTACGCGGCCTTGTAGACGGGTGTGCCGATCACGACCCCGTCGGCGCGGGCGAACAGCTCGGTCGCCTCGACGATCGCCGGGTGCCGGAAGTCGGCGCCGAGCAGCGCCTCGGCGGGGATGGTGCGGACGTCCAGGGGGAGCACCTCGTGTCCCTCGGCGGTGAGCCGCAGGTCCAGGTGGCGCACCAGACGGGCGGTGCGGGAGTTGACGGACGGACTTCCGGAAACGGACAGGACGGTGGCCATGGCGGACCCTTCGGGAGCATGAGGTTTTCGTGGGACGGGTGCGGGACCACGCACTCGGGCCCCGCCTCTACGACGGCTACTTGTTGGTCTTGGGCAGGCCGGGCGGGTTGATCTCCGACTTGGTCACGGCCTCGTTGGACAGGCCCCAGCGCTTCAGCACCTTGGCGTACGTGCCGTTCTCGATGATCTCGTCGAGCGCGTCGGCGAGCGGCTTGACCAGGCCGCTGTCCTTCTTGGTGGTGGCCGCGATGAGGCCCTGCAGGGTGGCGCCGGCACCGGAGTACGTACCGACGATCTGCGTCTGCCCGGTGGTGGCCGCGTGGTAGGCGGCGGTCGGGTTGGGGCCCAGGTAGAGGTCGATCCGGCCGGACTGGAGAGCGAGGTAGGTGTCGCTGTCCTTCTGGTAGTACTTGATGTCCAACGGCTTCCGGCCGGCCTTCTCGTTCTCCTTGCTCCACTCCACGAGCAGCTTCTCCTGGTTGGTGCCGCTGCCCACGGCGACGGTCCTGCCCGCCACGTCCTTGGGCCCGGTGACCTTCAGGCCGCTGCCCTTCTTCGCCTCGAAGGCCAGGTTGTCCTCGCGGTAGGTGGCGAAGTCGTACTTCTCCTTGCGCTCCTCGGTGACGGTGATGTTGCTGAGGCCGGCGTCGTACTTGGCGCTGTCGAGACCGACGAAGATGTTCTCCCAGGAGACCGTGTTGATGTGCGGCTTGAGGCCGAGCACATCGGCGACCAGGTGGGCGAGGTCGGGCTCCACGCCGATGATGGTCTTGTTGTCGGTGGCGTAGAAGGTCAACGGCGCGGCGGAGCCGGACGAGGAGACGAGTTCGAGCGTTCCTCTCTTGCGGATCCTCGCCGGGACCTCGGCGGCGATGGAGTCGACCTTGGCGGTGGTGATGCGGTTCTGGTCCGGGCTCAGGTTGATCTTCGTGCGGACGCCGGTCTTGTCCGCGACCTCGGTGGTTCCGCCGTCGGAGGGGTTGCTGCAGGCGGCGAGGACGAGGGCGGAGACGAGTCCCAGCGCGACTGCGGTGGATCGGCGGGCGAGGTTGATGGACACGGTCGTACTCCTTGCGTGGGCTTGCGAAAAAGGGATGAGCGGGGGGCCGGGGGGCACATGGCCTTGGGTCAGAGGACCTCGGGTCAGGGGACCTTGAGTCAGAGGACCTTGGAGAGGAAGGCGCGGGTGCGCTCGTGCCGCGGGGCGTCCAGTACGGCCGCGGGCGGCCCCTGCTCCACGACGACACCGCCGTCCATGAACACCACGGTGTCGGCGACCTCGCGGGCGAAGCCGATCTCATGGGTCACGACGATCATGGTGGTTCCGGTGCCGGCCAAGTCCTTGATGACATCGAGGACTTCGCCGACCAGCTCCGGGTCGAGCGCCGAGGTGGGCTCGTCGAAGAGCAGCACCTTGGGTTCGAGGGCGAGTGCGCGGGCGATGGCCACGCGCTGCTGCTGACCCCCGGACAGCTGCCGGGGATAGGCGTCGGTCTTCTCGGCGAGCCCGACCCGGTCAAGGAGGCGGCGGGCCTTCTCCTCCGATGGCCCGCGCGGGCGGCGCAGCGCGGAGACCGGTGCCTCGACGAGGTTTTCCAGCACGGTGAGGTGCGGGAAGAGGTTGAAGTTCTGGAAGACGAACCCGATGTGGGTGCGCTGCTTCAGGACGTCCTTCTCCTTGAGCTCGTGCAGCTTGCCGCCGGAGCGGCGGTAGCCGATGAGCTCGCCGTCGATGCTGATCCAGCCGCTGTTGACCTTCTCCAGGTGGTTGATGGTGCGCAGCAGCGTGGACTTCCCGGAGCCGGACGGGCCGAGGATCACGGTGACCTCGCCGGCACGGACCCGGAGGTCGACGCCGCGCAGCACCTCCAGTGGGCCGAAGCTCTTGTGGACGCCGTGGACGTCCACCATCACGTGGTCCGAGTCGGCCTTCACGTCTTCGATGTCAACCGTCACATCACTCATCGCCTGCCTCCCGCGAGGCTCAGGGGCACGACGGGCTGGTTGCGCCGTGCCGCCGCGGCCCGCAGGGTGCGTACGAAACGACGGGCGCGCTGCAACGGGGTGGGCGGCGGGGTGCGGTTGGCGCCTCGGGCGTAGCGCCGCTCCACGTAGTACTGCGCGACCGACAGCAGGGAGGTGAGGACCACGTACCAGGCGGTGGCGACCATCAGTAGCGGGATCACCCGGCCGTTGCGGCCGTAGATCACCGTCACCTGGTAGAACAGCTCGCCGATCGCCATGACGTAGACCACCGAGGTGCCCTTGAGCAGGCCGATGATCTCGTTGCCGGCGGTGGGCAGGATGGCGCGCATGGCCTGTGGCAGCACGATCCGGCGGATCTGCCTGAGCCGGGGGATGCCCAGTGCGGCGGCGGCCTCCAGCTGTCCGTGGTCGACGGCGAGGACACCGCCGCGCACGATCTCAGCGGCGTAGGCGGCCTGGTGCAGCGACAGCCCGATGAGCGCCGCCCCGATGGTTCCGATCAGACTGTTGCTGTCGATGGACCAGAACACCGGGCCGAAGGGGATGCCGACGCCCAACCTCTCGTACAGGGCGCTGAGATTGAACCAGAACACCAGCTGGACGATCATCGGAATGGACCGGAAGATCCAGATGTAGCTCCAGGCGACGGTCTGGAGCACCGGGCTGCGCGACAGCCGCATGAAGGCCAGTACGGTGCCCAGGAGGAAGCCCAATACCGAGGCGTAGGCGGTGAGTTGGAGCGTGAGGCCCACTGCCGTGACGATCGTCTCCGACAGGACGTAGTCGCGGAAGACCTGCCACTCCCAGACGGGGTTGGTGATCAGGCCGTGCGCGAACTGGGCGACGAGCACGCTCACGGCTGCGGCCGCCACCCACCGGGCGTAGTGGCGGGCGGGGACGACCCTGAGCGAGGCGAGGTCGTCCTTCACGGGTGGGGCTTCGGTGCCCGCGCCCGGGGAGGCGGCGGCGATGCGCGAGCCGGTGCTGATTTCACGGAGCTTCACAGGTCGGCTGCCTTTCGTGCTGGTGCTTCGGCCGTCAGGTGCTTCTCGAAGGGCAGCGGGCCGATGGTTTCCGGGTCGGCTTCCGTCTCGAAGAGCGGCGTGTAGCCGGCGGTCAGGTACAGGCCGCGCGCCTCGGGCTGGCGCGGCCCCGTGGTCAGGTAGATCCGCCGGTAGCCGTGGGTGCCCGCCTCGCGTTCCAGCTCGGCGACGACCCGTCGGGCCAGACCGCGTCGGCGGTGGGCGGAGTGCGTCCAGATCCGCTTCAGCTCGGCCGTGGTCTCGTCGTACCGGCGGAAGGCACCGCCCGCGACCGGCTCGCCGCGCTCGAGGAGCAGCAGCAGTACGCCGCCGTACGGCGCGGTGAACTCCTCGTCGGGGTAGCGGGCGAGTTCGGCGTGGGCATCCCGGCCGTAGCGTGCCGAGTACTCGTCGCCCAGTTCGCGCAGCAGCGGTGCCACGCGAGGGTCCGACACTGCCACCTGAGTGATCGTCAATTCTGTTGGTGACGGCGGTGGTTGTGCGACAGAAGTCACCCGTTCACCGCCGTGAGGTTCCCCGTGCCGCGCTCCGCCCGCTCGGCGTCACGCTTGGCGACCTCCTCGCGGACGATCGGGATCACGTACCGGCCGAAGTCGGTCGCGTCGCCCAGCAGGTCGTAGCCGCGGGCCGAGAGGATGTCGACGCCGAGGTCGTAGTAGTCCAGCAGCGCCTGGGCGACCGTCTCCGGGGTGCCGACCAGGGCGTTGGAGTTGCCCGCGCCTCCGGTTGCGGCGGCGGTCGGGGTCCACAGGGCGCGGTCGTAGCGCTCCCCCGCCTCGGCGATGGCGATCAGCCGCTGCGAGCCGACGTTTTGAGGTGCTGCAGCCTGCGGCTGCGCCTGCCCGTTGTGGCGCTTGGTGATCGCCTCGCCCTTCTCCTTGCGGGCCTTGATCGCGCCGACCGTGCGGTGGGCCTTCTCCCAGGCGAGTTCCTCGGTCGGGGCGATGATCGGGCGGAACGCCACCTGGATGCGCGGAACGTCGGTGCGGCCGGCGGCCTTCGCGGCCGCCTTCACGTTCTCGATCTGCTCGGCGGTCTTCGCCAAGGGCTCACCCCACAGGCAGTAGATGTCGGCCTCGGCGCCCCCCGCGGCGTACGCGGCGGGGGACGAGCCGCCGAACGACACGTCGGGGCGGGGCTGTTGGACCGGGAAGACGTCGCTGACGAAGTCGTGGAAGCGGTAGTGCTCGCCCTCGTGGTCGAAGGGCTCGCGGGTGGTCCAGATCTTCTTGACGATCCGGATGTACTCGCGGGTGCGGGCGTAGCGCTCGTCCTTGGTGAGGGTGTCGCCCTCGCGGCCCTGCTCCTGGTTGTTGCCGCCCGTGATGAAGTGCACGGTCAGCCGGCCCTCGCTGATCTGGTCGAGGGTGGCGAAGGTCTTGGCGGCGTAGGTCGGGTACGACACGTTCGGCCGGTGGGCGAGCAGGATCTGGAGGTGGTCGAGCTTGCTCGCGATGTACGCGGCGGCCGGAGCGGGGTCCGGTGACCCGGAACCGTAGGCGAACAGCACCCGGTCCCAGCCGTGGTCCTCGTGCGCACGGGCGAGTCGCAGGGTGTACTCCCTGTCGAAGGAGGCGCCGGAGCGCGGGGTCGTCTCGGACCCGTTGTTGGTGGCGGCGATGCCAAGGAACTCCACAGGCATGGGGGATGACCTTCCTCAAGTCCTCTGGGGCCGTGTCGTGGGCAGCACGTGGGCAGCCCGCGGGCAGAGCCGAACGGCCCTCCGTGCACCGGGGTATGACGGCGCTTCAGGGTGACGGGAAAAGGGGTGAACGGGATGAGCAGGGTGAGCAGGGTGAGCAGGAGTGATGTCGCCGAGGCAGGGGCCTCAGGCGAGGTCGGGCGGCGACGGCAGCGCGCGTCCGGTCGCAGGACCGTTCCTACGCGGATTCAGCACGTGTTCACCACATGTCGGCGCAGGTCAACGCATGTCAGCGCAACCAGCATGTGTCAGCGCGTGTCAGCGCGTGCGTACGACGGTGCTACGAAGGAAGAGCTCGGCCCGCGACGGGGACACCGAGGGAGGGAAGGGCCGCCGGGCAGCCCGCTGCCGAGTCAGGCGCAACAGGCGGCGGACCACACCCGACCGAAGTCGATGTGGTCACGGGTGACCAGGTGCCGCTCAGCGTTCATGCGACCAATTGAGCAGTACATCTCGCTTCTCGTCAACCACGACCCGCATGCCGGACCGGCATGGAGCCGTTCCTGGCGCCGGTGATTCCTGCATTTCCTATCGATTTACTGGGAAAGTGTTGACGGGTGCCCGGCGGGATGCGCAGGATGATGGACATGTCCCCCACGCAGCAACGACTCGTTCGTCGTCGGCATGTCGACTTTGGTCACGTCGTCAGCGCCGCCTGCTGTCGCGTGTAAGGCACGAGCCCCACACGCCGCGCGTGCCGTTCCGCCCCCTCCCCCGGTGATCAGGCCGAGCTCACCCAGCACGTCTGATGACCCCGCACGCTTCTGAAGGACGACCGCCATGACCACGGCACTTCCGGCCCAGGCCACTCCACTCGGCTCGCCGCTCACCGACATGCGCCATCTGCGCCTGGTGGGCGACACCCCACGGGGCGGCGCCGGGGAACACGGTTCACCGCCCCTCCTCGGCTACCTCGTACTCGTCCCCGAAGGCACCGACCCCGCCGATCTCTTCACCAAGGACGGGGCGCGGCCGGAGATCCGACCGGTTACTTACACGGAGACATTTCCTGTGCGCCGGACGGAAGATGACGTCGTTCGCATCGACTCCGCGCGCCATGTCGCCGAGGTCGAGGGGCGCAGACTGGACCTCACCTACCTGGAGTTCCAGCTGCTGGCCCATCTCGTTCTGGACCCCGACCGTGTGCACTCGCGCGAGCAGTTGGTGGCCGGCGTATGGGGCTACGACCATGTCGGCGACGGCCGCACCGTAGATGTCCACATCGCGCGCCTGCGCCGCAAGCTGGGCAAGGCTCACCGGCACCGGATCGTCACGGTACGGCGCGTGGGCTACAAGTACGTGCCCGACCAGCAGGAGAGCCCCGACGCCGCACCCTGCGGCCGGTCTTGAGGAGACCAGTTTCCATGGGTGTCGCCCCTGTGCCGTCCCGCCCCGTCTCACCTTCCGACCGGACCGGGCCCGGCCGCGCACACTGGCTGCGCGTGGCCCGTGAGACTGCGGAGGACCTGGCCACGGACGCGGTGGCCCGGGACCAGGCGGGCAAGGCCCCGTTCGACGAGGTGTCCCGGCTGCGTGAGGCCGGACTGCTGACGCTGCTGACACCGGCCGAGCTCGGCGGCGGAGGCGCGGACTGGCGCACGGCCTACGCCGTCGTGCGGGAGATCGCCGCGGCCGACGGCGCGATCGGTCAACTGCTCGGCTGTCACTACTTCCTGTCGTGGACGGCCCGGTTCTTCACCGAGCCGGACCTCGCCGAGCGGATCGAGCGGCAGTCCACGGCGGAACAGTGGTGCTGGGGTGGCGGTTTCGCCCGCCAGGAACCTCCCCTGACGCTGGCCGACACCGCCGACGGCTTGATGCTGGACGGCCGGCAGAGCTACGTCACCGGGGTCCTGGTCGCCGACCGCCTCGCCGTGCGGGCCCTGCGGGCCGACACCGGTGAACCCTTCGCCGTCGTCGTCGAACCCTCCCGTCGCGGCGTGCAGGTCGACGGCGACACCGACCCCTTCGGCCAACGGCTCGCGGCCGGCGGGAGCGTGGAGTTCGACGCCGTGCCGATCGGTACCGACGACGTACTCTGCTCCCTGTCCGCGGACGAGGACGTCCTGTCGCCCTTGGCCGCTCTGGCATCGCCGGTCGGGCGGCTCATCTCCGTCCAGCTCTGTCTCGGCATGGCCGAGGGGGTGCTCGCCGAAGCCCGTGAGTACAGCAGGGCTGGCCACTCCCCCGGTCAGCCGGCCTGGCTGGTCGGCTCTCCCCAGGACCCGCATGTGCTGACCGCCTACGGGGAACTCACCGTCCTCACCCGCTCCGCGTCCGCCCTCACCGATCAGGCGCTGGAAGCCTTGCAGAGCGGGCTGGACCGCGGAAAAGACCTCACCTACGACGAGTACGCGGAGATCTCGGTCCTCGTGGCGGTGGCCGAAGCCGCAGCCTCCACAGCCGTGCAGGAGTCCACCGCCCGGGCCCTGGATGTCATAGGAGCCCGCTCGGCGTCCTCGCGGCTGGGCTTCGACCGTTTCTGGCGCAATGCCCGCACCCACACCTTGTACGAGCCCGTCGCCCACCGACTTCGCGATGTCGGGGACTATTTCCTCAATGGTGCGCATCCCCCTTTCATCCTGCCTGCCTGATCCTGGCTTACTTGATCCTGCTTGCCTGATCCTGCTTGCTTGACTCCTGGGACTCCAGCGCTTCTCGTCCGGGCGATTGTGAACGCCGTACTTCACGCGTATGTCAGGGAATTCAGCATGCGAGACAGAGCCGAACGAGACATTGACGTGACCGGATTTCACTGCGACTCTTCTTATGTGAGCAACTCCGAGAACCTCGCCGCGCGTCTGCACGTCGATCTGCGACGCCAGGCCAGCGCCATCTGTGCCGTCGGCCGCTAACCCGCCGACGGGCACGCTCTCGTGCTCTCCCATTGACGGATTCCTCAAAGACACCCGCAACTGAGGTTCCTTTTCCGCCGTTCGGCGTCTGCCCTGCCTTCTTCCAAGCACGGGCGCACCATTTCCGGCTGAGGTTTCCCCATTCCCGGAACCGCCTTGACGTCATTTCTCGCGATGCGCATCCGCAGAAAGAACTCCAGCCGCTCCACCGATCTCGAACAGGACTTCTCCATGGCCACGACCGCATCGACCCGACGCCAATTCCTCTCTCTGCTCGGTCTTTCGGCGGTGGCCGTGAGCTGCGGCACGTCCGCCGGAGCCACGGCAGGCAAGAGCCAGACCAAGACGCTCCGGTACCAGGGCTGGGCGGGCCAGGTCACCCTGCCTGAGCTGGCCGAGGATCTCGGCTATCTGGAGGACGTGAAGCTGGAGTGGGTCGGCAACACGATCAGCGGGCCGCAGGACATCCAGTCCGCGGCAACGGGCCAGACCGACTTCGGCGGCGCCTTCAACGGCGCGGTCGTCAAACTGGCCGCGAACAACGCCCCCATCAAGGCCGTCATCAGCTACTACGGCGCCGACAAGTACGCGTACAACGGCTTCTACGTCCTCGAGGGCAGCCCGGTCCGTTCGCCCGAGGACCTGATCGGCAAGAAGATCGGCATGAACACCCTCGGAGCCCACTCCGAGGCCATGCTCGACATCTACCTCCAGCGAGGTGGTCTGTCCCAGGCGCAGATCGGCAAGGCCGAGCCACTCGTGGTGCCCCCGGTCAATACCGAGCAGTCGCTGCGTCAGAAACAGATCGATGTGGCCGTACTCGGCGGCATCCTGCGCGACAAGGCCCTGGAAACCGGTGGCATTCGCGCGCTGTTCACGGACTACGAACTGCTGGGCGCGTTCAGCGCCGGCACCTACGTGATGACGGACCGCTTTCTGGAGCAGAACCCCGACACGGCCCGGGTGTTCACCACCGCCGTCGGGCGGGCCATCGACTGGTCCCGTTCCACTCCGCGCGAAGAGGTGGTCGCCCGGATGACGGAGATCGTGAAGAAGCGCGGCCGCAACGAGGACACCGCACCGCTGAAGTACTGGCGGTCCTTCGGCGTCGCCGAGAGGTCGGGCCGGATCACCGGCAAGGAACTCCAGTTGTGGATCGACTGGTTGGTCGAGCGCGGCGACATCAAGAAGGACCAGGTCAAGCTGTCGGACCTCTACACCAATGAGTTCAACGGCAACAAGAAGTCCCCCTCCGCCTCGAAGAGCGGGAGCTGATCCCATGCCGGAATCCACCACACCCAAGATCGCGTTCGAGAATGTACGGAAGGAATTCACCGTCAAGGACCGTGCGGGGGCCCGGCACGCGACCCGGTTCACCGCCCTCGACGGCATCGACCTGGACATAGCGGCAGGCGAGTTCGTCGTCCTGGTCGGTCCCAGTGGCTGCGGAAAGTCGACCCTGCTGGATCTGCTCGGCGGCCTCACCCGGCCCACCGGCGGACGGATCCTGCTGGACGGCGAACCCGTCACCGGCCCAGGGCTGGACCGCGGCATCGTCTTCCAGCAGTACGCGCTGCTGCCGTGGCGCACAGCGCTGGGCAACGTCGAGTTCGGCCTGGAGGCCACCGGCGTCCCACGGCGCCAACGTGCCGCACGGGCCAGGGAGTTCCTGGAGCTGGTCGGCCTGACCGGGTTCGAGAACCGCCATCCGCATGAGCTGTCGGGCGGGATGAAGCAGCGGGTGGCGATCGCCCGCAGCCTCGCCTACGACCCCGATGTCCTGCTGCTGGACGAGCCGTTCGCCGCGCTGGACGCCCAGACCCGGGAGTCACTGCAGGACGAGCTGCTGCGCATCTGGCAACGCACCGGCAAGACAGTCGTCTTCATCACGCACGGCATCGACGAGGCCGTCTACCTGGGACAGCGCGTCGCCGTCATGACATCCAGGCCGGGCCGCATCAAGCAGATCGTGCCGATCGCCTTCGACTCCCGTACGACGACGGACGACCTCCGCTCCAGTCCCGAGTTCGCGCGCCACCGTCACGAGATCTGGTCGCTGCTGCACGACGAGGTGGCCAGGGCCCAGCAGCTGGAGAAGGAGGAGGCTTCCGTATGAGCCCCACAACGGGCACGACCACCAAGACCGAGAAGTCCGAGACAGCCCAGACGGCCGAGGGCACCGAGACGGTCGAGACGGTCGAGGAGACCACGGTGCCGGGCGCCGCGAGCAGCGCCGAAGCCGTCCGGGCCCCTTCCCTCGCCAAGTCGGTCACGTCCGCCGCATCCACGGCGTCCCCGCCCGCCGAGGCCTCACCGCCGTACCGGCGCCGAGCCCCCTCCTCGACGGCCCGGGTCCGTCGGGCGGCTCTCTGGACGGTCCGCCGGCTGCCGTACCTGCTGGTGAAGGGGGCGACCAAGTCCGCCGCGATCGTGGCTCTGCTGCTCCTGTGGGAGACCGCGCCGCGGCTCGGTCTGGTCGACCGGACCTTCCTGCCGCCGTTCAGTGAGGTCGCCGACGCCTGGTGGGGGCTGGCCACCGACGGTCAGCTCGCCGACAACGCACGTGCCAGCCTGGCGCGTTCGTTCAGCGGATTCGGTCTGGCCGTGGCCGTCGCCGTGCCGCTCGGCCTGCTGATCGGCTGGTACCGGCCGGTCGCCGACCTCCTCGGCCCGCTGCTGGAGGTGTTCCGCAACACCGCGGCACTGGCCCTGCTGCCGGTGTTCGTGCTGCTGCTGGGCATCGGCGAGACCTCGAAGATCTCCATCGTGGTGTACGCGTGCACCTGGCCGATCCTGCTCAACACCATCAGCGCGGTCCGCAACGTCGATCCCACGCTGCTGAAGCTGGCGAAGTCGATGGATCTGTCCGCACCCCGGCTGTTCCAGAAGGTCATCCTGCCCTCCGCGGTGCCGGTGATGTTCACCGGCATCCGGCTGGCCGGAGCGGTGTCCATTCTGGTGCTGGTCGCCGCCGAGATGATCGGCGCCAAGGCGGGACTCGGCTATCTGATCAACGCCTCGCAGTTCAACTTCGCGATCCCGCAGATGTACGCGGGCATCATCACGATCTCCGCCATCGGCGTCACCTTCAACCAGTTCCTGGTGGCCGTGGAGCGGCGACTCAGCTCCTGGCGCGTGCCCGTCGGCGGCTGACCCGGCCGTCCTCTCGCCCCGCCGGCTCCCCGTCGTCTGTCGCCCCGGCATCAGTCTCCCCTCCGTCTTTCTCCCCCCAGCCCGTGTCACTGCCCCGATCGTCTTGCCACCCCCGATCCGAGGAACCTCATGGCCGTCCCCAGATTCCGACAGCTGCATCTCAACGCCTTCCTGATGAACGCCGGCCACCATGACGCCGCCTGGCGACATCCGCGCACCCAGCCCGAACGTGCCACCGACGTGCGCTACTTCCAGCAGCTCGCGCTGACCGCCGAGCGCGGCCTGCTCGACTCGGTGTTCCTCGCCGACGGCCTCGCCCTGTGGGGGAAGGTCCGGCACAACGCCCTCGGCGGCTTCGAACCGCTCACCCTGCTGTCCGCCCTGGCAGCGGTCACCGAGCACGTCGGCCTGATCGCCACCGTCTCCACCACCTTCAACGAGCCCTTCCACACCGCCCGCAAGTTCGCCTCCCTGGACCACATCAGCGGCGGCCGGGCCGGCTGGAACATCGTCACCTCCGGCAGCGTCAACGAGGCCCGCAACTTCGGGCAGGACGAGCATCTGGAGCACGGCCTGCGCTACGAGCGGGCGCGGGAGTTCCTCGATGTCGCCACCAAGTTGTGGGACAGCTGGGAGGACGACGCGATCCTGCTCGACCGTGAACGCGGCATCTACGCCGACACCGACAAGGTGCGGGAGATCAACCACCACGGGGAGTACTTCGGGGTGCAGGGCCCGCTGAACGTTCCGCGCGCACCCCAGGGATACCCGCTGCTGGTGCAGGCCGGTTCGTCGGAGGACGGCAAGGAGTTCGCCGCCCAGTGGGCCGAGGCCGTCTTCACCGCCCAGCAGACCCTCGCCGACGGCCAGGCGTTCTACAAGGACCTCAAGTCCCGGCTGGCCCGCCACGGCCGTACCGAGGACCAACTGCTGGTGCTCCCCGGCATCGCCCCCGTCATCGGCTCGACCGAGGCCGAAGCCCGGGCACTGGAGGAGGAGTTGACGAACCTTCAGGTGCCCGAGTACGGACTGGCTCAGCTGTCCGGGATGCTGGGCACCGATCTGACCGGGCTGCCGCTGGACGGGCCGTTGCCCGAACTCCCCGAGGAGCGGGACATCAACGGCAACAAGAGCCGCTTCACGCTCGTCGCCGAACTCGCCCGCCGCGACGGCCTCACCCTGCGCGAGCTGATCGCCCGTCTCGGCGGCGGACGCGGCCACCGCGTCTTCGCCGGCACCCCGGAGCAGATAGCGGACGAGATCGAGGAGTGGTTCACCGAGGGCGCCGCCGACGGCTTCAACATCATGCCGCCCCATCTGCCGGGCGGACTTGAGGACTTCGTCGACCACGTCGTGCCGATCCTGCAACAGCGCGGCCTGTTTCGTACCGAGTACACCGGCCGCACCCTGCGCGAGAACTACGGCCTGACCCGCCCCGCCAACCGGCTGGCCGCGGCGGCTGCGGAAGCCGGGGCTGCCGCGGAAGAGGGGGTGCCCGCATGACCGGGCCGGTACTCACCACGGACGTCCTGATCGTCGGTGGCGGCCCCGTGACCACATGGGCCGCGCCCGCTGCCTCCACGACCACCTCCCAACTGACCACCTCCTGAAAGGACACCCGCACATGACCACCAGCACCGGCTTCGACGTCCGCAGGATCGGCGGCCGTATCGGCGCCGAGATCCTCGGCGTGGACCTCTCCGGCGACCTCGCCCCCGCTCTCGTCACCGAGATCGACTCCGCACTCCTGGAACACAAGGCGCTCGTCTTCCGCAACCAGCAGCTCGACGACGCGGGCCAGCTCCGCTTCGCCTCCCTGTTCGGCGAGCTCACCACCGCCCACCCGACGGTCCCCTCCGTCGACGGCCGGCCCAACATCCTGCCCGTCGACGGCGACGAGGGCATCCGCGCCAACCAGTGGCACACCGATGTCACCTTCGTCCGTACGCCCCCGAAGGCGTCCACGCTGCGCAGCATCGTGGTCCCGCCCTACGGCGGCAACACCCTCATCGCCAACTCGGCCGCCGCGTACCGGGATCTGCCCGAGCCGCTGCGCGAGCTGGCGGACAAACTGTGGGCGGTGCACACCAACGACTACGACTACGCCGCCCCGAAGAACGAGAAGGCGGCCGAACACCGCAGGCGGTTCGTCTCCCGCAAGTACCGCACCGCCCACCCGGTCGTCCGCGTCCACCCCGAGACCGGGGAGCGCGGGCTGTTCATCGGCGGCTTCGCCCAGAGCATCGTCGGTCTCGGCACCTCCGACTCCCGCGACCTGCTGCGCATCTTCCAGTCCTACGTCACCCGCCCGGAGAACATCGCCCGGGTGGTCTGGACGCCGGGCGACCTCGTCCTGTTCGACAACCGCATCACCCAGCACTACGCACCCGACGACTACGGCGACCTGCCGCGACTGCTGCACCGGGTGACCGTCGCGGGCGACGTCCCCGCCGGTGTCGACGGCACACTCAGCCATGTCGTCGAGGGCGACGACGCCTCCCACTACACACCCGCCGCGGCCTGAGCCCCCCCCCTGCCGCCGGGCAGCGCACACCTGCACCTGCCTGCCCGGTGGCCCGCCCGCAGCGGAATCCGACCGGAGCCGTACGGAATAATGCACACATGCGGATCTCAGCCAGGGCGGACTACGCGGTACGTGCCGCGCTGCAACTCGCCGCGTCACGGGACGACGGGCCACTGAAGGCCGAGGCCATCGCCGACGCCCAGGACATCCCGCACAAATTTCTTGAAAGCATCCTGAACGATATGCGCAGGGGCGGCCTCGTACTCAGCCAGCGCGGCGGCAACGGGGGCTATCGGCTGGCCAAGCCGGCCGAGTCCATCAGCATCGCCGACGTCATACGCGTCGTGGACGGGCCGCTGGTCTCGGTGCGCGGGGTCCGCCCCCCGGACCTTTCCTACTCGGGCCCTGCCGAGTCGTTGCTCCCCTTGTGGATCGCCCTGCGGTCCAACGTGCGCGCGATCCTCGAGGGCGTGTCGCTCGCCGACATCGCATCGACCGGACTTCCCCCCGACATATCCGCCCTGACCGACGCCCCCGGCGCCTGGGCCAACCCCTGACCCGCCGGGCGATTTTCGCCGTGATCTCGCGGAGCGAGCGAGAGCACGGCGTTCGCCGTACGGACGACTCCCTCGACTGACCCGCTCCCCGCCCGCCAGAGCGGGAAGCGGGTCAGGCCGCGGGCTCTGCCATGGTGCCGCGGATGACAAGGTGCGGGGTGAGCACGACCTCGCGGGGTTCGGTGCGGCCCTCATCCAGGCGTTCCACGGCGGCGGCCACCGCGTGCCGGGCCTGTTCCCGCGCGTTCTGGCTCACGGTGGTCAGGTTGAAGCAGCTGAGCCGGGAGAGGGTGTCGTCGTCGTAGCCGACGACGGACACCTCGCCCGGGACGGCGACACCGGCGCGGGAGAGAGCCGTCAGGACGCCTATGGCGCACTGGTCGTTGAAGGCGACCACGGCGGTGGGCGGGCCGGCACCGTCGAGGAGCTGGCGGGCGGCCCGTTCGCCGGCCGCTTCGGTGTGGTCGCCGCGCAGGACCCTGATGTGCGCGCCCAGGCCGTGGCGGCGCATGGCGGTGTGGTAGCCGCGGCGCCGGTCGGTGGCGATGACGCCCTTGCCGCCGCCGACGTAGGTGATCGCGCGGTGGCCGCGACCCACCAGATGGTCGACGATCCGGCCGACTCCCTCGTCGTCAGCGGTGCGGACGACGTCCAGCCCCGCGTCGGCGATCCGGCGGCCGACGGCTATGACCGGGGCCTTGCGGTCGAGGGCGGCGAGCGTGTCGGCGGGGAGCGTCGGGCCGAGCAGGATCAGGGCCTCGCTGCGGAAGGCCAGCAGCGTCTCCACGGCGGTGTGCTCGTCGCGGGTGCTCGTCAGGGTGCTCAGGACGAGGTCGTAGCCGACCTCCTCGGCGGCCGTGTGCAGGTGCTCGACCAGTTCGGCGTGGAAGGGGCTGTGAATGTCGACCATGACGCCGAGCAGCCGGGTACGCCTGCTGGCCAGCAGGCTGGCGGTGCGGTCGACCTGGTAGCCGAGCTCGGCGGCGGCTTTCAGGACACGCTGCCGGGTGCGCTCACTGGGACCGGGCACCCCGCGCAGCACCAGGGAGACGGACGCGGTGGACACACCCACACGGGCGGCCACATCCTCGAGTCGAGGGCGTTTGTTCGTGCCGTTCGGGCGACGCGCGGAACCGATATCGCCCACGTCCGCCTCCTGACCGCAATCTCCTCGCGCAACACCCTTGACACGCTCGCGAAACGAGCCGATAGTACCAGAACTTAAAGCGCTTTAAATTGTCCTGTTGTTCGATCTAACGAAGCCAGTTCGGGAGTGGGGAGCCTCAGTGAGGACGCAGTCGATCGGGGTCGGCGCCATCGGCGTCGGCATGGCCGACCGCGCCCACCCGGGCGGCTGCCGAACGGTCCCGACCGTGCAGGACACCGGGCTCCCTGAGTTGTGCCTGGTCGCCGTCGAGGAGGCCCACAAGGCACTCGCGCGCGACGCGGCCCGCGGCTACGGCTCCACGGATACCGATGCCGGCCGAGGCATCGTCTTACCGACCACGTTCCTGGTGCCCCCGCCCGCTTCTGAGACCGGCCGAACCGGATTCAGTCTGATCTCCCCTCCCGCACCGCGAGCCTGACCGAGGCCGTCGCGACAGCCCCCGGCCCCATCCAGCAGCCGCGGATCCATTGCCCCCTGAACCCTCCGAGTTGCACAGCGAGGTGCACGAAGCATGAACACATCCCTTCCCCGTTCCCGCAGAATCGTCCCCGTCGTGGCCGTGGCCGCCGCGGCCGCGCTCACCCTCGCAGGCTGTTCCAGCAGTTCGGGCGGCAAGAAGGCCGAGGAGGGGGCGGCCGAAGCGTCGGCGGGCAAGGCCAGTACACCCCGTATGACGGTCGCGATGGTCACCCATGCCCCGCAGGGCGACACCTTCTGGGACATCATCCGCAAGGGCGCCGAGACCGCCGCCGCCAAGGACAACGTCAAGCTCATCTACTCCAGCGACGAGAGCGCCGCCAACCAGGCCAGCCTCGTGCAGAACGCGATCGACCAGAAGGTCGACGGCATCGCGGTCACCCTCGCCAAGCCGGACGCCATGAAGGCCGTGGTCGCCAAGGCGGTGAAGGCCGGCATCCCCGTCGTCGGCCTCAACTCCGGCATGGACCAGTGGAAGGACCAGGGCCTGCTGGAGTTCTTCGGCCAGGACGAGTCCGTCTCCGGTGAGGCCTTCGGCAAGAAGCTGAACGAGACCGGCGCCAAGCACGCCATCTGCGTGGTCCAGGTCCAGGGCCATGTCGGCCTGGAGCAGCGCTGCGCGGGCGTGGAGAAGACCTTCAAGGGCAAGACGGACAACCTGTACGTCAACGGCACCGACATGCCGTCCGTGAAGTCCACGATCACCGCCAAGCTCAAGCAGGACTCCTCCATCGACCAGGTGGTCACGCTGGGCGCCCCGTTCGCCCTGACCGCCATCCAGTCGATCTCCGACGCGAGCAGCAAGGCCAAGGTCGCCACCTTCGACCTCAACAAGGACCTGACCAGCGCCATCAAGGACGGAGACATCGAGTTCGCCGTCGACCAGCAGCCCTACCTGCAGGGCTACCTCGCCGTGGACGCGCTGTGGCTCTACAAGAACAACGGCAACTACATGGGCGGCGGCGAGGCCCCGGTCCTGACCGGTCCGGCCTTCGTCGACAAGTCCAACGTCGACACGATCGCCAAGTTCGCCGCGAAGGGTACTCGGTGATCCGTATGACCCAGCAGGCTGCGCCGGCGGTGACTTCACCGCCGGCCCCCGGCCCCCAGAAGACCGACGGGCGGACCGCGCAGCGCCCCCTGGCGCTGCGGCTG
Organism: Streptomyces sporangiiformans; assembly: GCF_005768555.2. Taxonomy (GTDB): domain Bacteria; phylum Actinomycetota; class Actinomycetes; order Streptomycetales; family Streptomycetaceae; genus Streptomyces; species Streptomyces sporangiiformans. The sequence goes on along the minus strand of NZ_VCHX02000043.1, from coordinate 3,296 downwards.
CTCGCCCGGCCCGAAGTTGGCGTCTTCTTCGGCGCCGTCGCGGTGTTCGTGTTCTTCCTCGTCACCGCGCCGCCCGTCCGCGACGGCAGCTCGATGGCCAACATCCTCTATCAGTCGTCGACCATCGGGATCATGGCGCTGCCGGTGGCACTGTTGATGATCGGCGGCGAGTTCGACCTCTCGTCCGGTGTCGCGGTGATCACCTCGGCCTTGACCGCGAGCATGCTCAGCTACCAACTGAGCATGAACGTGTGGGTGGGTGTGATCGTCGCGCTGTTGGTCTCGCTCGCGATCGGCGCCTTCAACGGCTGGATGATCATGCGTACGGGGCTGCCGAGCTTCCTGGTCACTCTCGGCACCTTCCTGATCCTGCAGGGCGTCAACCTCGCGGTCACCAAGCTGATCACCGGCAACGTCGCCACCGACAACATCAGCGACATGGACGGCTTCGACCAGGCCAAGAAGATCTTCGCCTCGACCTTCGACATCGGCGGGGTCACGGTGAAGATCACCATTGTGTGGTGGCTGGTCTTCGCGGCCCTGGCCACCTGGGTGCTGCTGCGCACCAAGTACGGCAACTGGATCTTCTCGGTCGGCGGCAACAAGGCCAGCGCCCGCGCGGTCGGCGTACCGGTGGCCTTCACCAAGATCTCCCTGTTCATGCTGGTCGGCTTCGGCGCCTGGTTCGTCGGCATGCACCAGCTGTTCTCCTTCAGCACCGTGCAGTCGGGCGAGGGCGTCGGCCAGGAGCTGATCTACATCGCCGCGGCCGTCATCGGCGGCTGCCTGCTCACCGGCGGCTCCGGCTCCGCGATCGGCCCGGTCTTCGGCGCCTTCATGTTCGGCATGGTGCAGCAGGGCATCGTCTACGCCGGCTGGAACCCCGACTGGTTCATGGCCTTCCTCGGCGTGATGCTGCTCGGCGCCACCCTGATCAATCTGTGGGTCCAGCGCACCGCGACCCGGAGGTGACCCCCATGACAACCACCAACAAAACCACGCCCCCCGAGCCCGACGGGGCCGCGCCCAAGGACACCGCACCCGCAGACGGCCGGCCGATCGTAGAACTGCGCGGCGCGGGCAAGTCGTACGGCAACGTCCGCGCGNCCCGCAGACGGCCGGCCGATCGTAGAACTGCGCGGCGCGGGCAAGTCGTACGGCAACGTCCGCGCGCTGCACGGCGTCGACCTGCAGGTCTTCCCCAGCCAGGTCACCTGCGTCCTCGGCGACAACGGCGCCGGCAAGTCCACCCTCATCAAAATCATCTCCGGGCTGCATCAGCACTCCGAGGGCGAGTTCCTCGTCGACGGCCGGCCCGTGCGGTTCACCACCCCGCGCCAAGCCCTCGACCGCGGCATCGCCACCGTCTACCAGGACCTGGCCACCGTGCCCCTGATGCCGGTCTGGCGGAACTTCTTCCTCGGCTCCGAGATGACCCGCGGCCCCTGGCCCGTGCGCCGCCTCGACATCGAGCGGATGAAGAAGACCGCGGACGAGGAACTGCGCGCCATGGGCATCATCCTCGACGACCTGGAGCAGCCCATCGGCACGCTGTCGGGCGGCCAGCGCCAGTGCGTGGCCATCGCCCGCGCCGTCTACTTCGGCGCCCGCGTGCTCATCCTGGACGAGCCCACCGCCGCACTCGGCGTCAAGCAGTCCGGCGTGGTGCTGAAGTACATCGCCGCCGCCCGCGACCGCGGCCTCGGCGTCATCTTCATCACCCACAACCCGCACCACGCCTACATGGTCGGCGACCACTTCAGCGTGCTGCGCCTGGGCACCCTCGAACTCAGCGCCGCCCGCAGCGAGATCGGCCTCGAGGAACTCACCAACCACATGGCCGGCGGCGCCGAACTCGCCGCCCTCAAACACGAACTGGCGACGGTCCGCGGCGTCGACGTCGAAGAGCTCCCCGAAGAGGAGGACCTCACCGCCCCCGTACCGGCCTCGTCCGAAGGGACGTCCTGACATGGAGCACGCATCAGCTGTCCGCAAGCCGTGCGGCGCCGCCCGAATGTGCACACCGTGCGAGCCGACTCCTCCCACTGACACACCGGAAGGCACTCCCTCGTGAAGATCGCCCTCGACCCGTACATGATCCGCAACGTCCCGCTCCTCGAACTACCCTCCGTAGTAGCGGAGTTGGGCTACGAGTGGATAGAGCTCTCCCCCCGGGAGGACTTCATCCCGTTCTTCCGTCACCCGCGCGTGGACGACGCCACCGTACGCAAGTTCCGCAAGGCACTGGACACGGCGGGCGTCGGCATCTCCTCCCTCCTGCCCCTGTTCCGCTGGTCCGGCCCGGACGAGGACGCCCGGCAGGCGGCCGTCCGCTACTGGAAACGGTCCATCCAGATCGCCGCCGACCTCGGCGTGGACAGCATGATCTCCGAGTTCAACGGGCGGCCGGAGGACCCCGACCGCAGCGAGGCCCAGTTCTGGAAGTCACTCGACGAGCTGCTGCCGCTGTTCGAACAGGAGGGCATACGCCTGGCCCTGGAACCCCACCCGGACGACTTCATCGAGAACGGCTACGACGCGGTCAATCTCATCCGGGGCATCAACCACCCCAACGTCACCTTCCTGTACTGCGCCCCGCACACCTTCCACATCGGCAGCGACGCCCCCGGCATCGTCAAGTACGCCGGTGACCTCCTCACCCACGTCCACCTGGCCGACGCGCTCGACCACACGGCCTCGTCCGGCAACCGCTACATCCTCAACCCGCCTGGCACCCCGGCGCGCATCCACCAGCACCTTGACATCGGACAGGGCGAGGTCGACTTCGGCGAGCTCTTCCGCGAGCTGCGCGCGAACGGCTTCGACGGCACCCTGACGTCCTGCGTCTTCGCCTGGGAAGAACGAGCCAAGGAATCCTCCGTCTTCATGCGGAAGAAGATCGACGAATACCTGGCCACCTGGTCCTGACGCGCGACGGCCACGCCCCGGCGCGCGGCCACGCCGGGCACGCGCCTCAGGCAGTCCCACGGTGCCCAGACGAGCGGTATGCCTGGCACAGCCCGCCACTCGGGCCCGACCTGACTGACCAGCAGATCATGCCCGAGTGGCGGGCACAGACCCGGTTCCGCCGGCGCCGACCCTCGCCGGCCCGGGGCGCGACCATCAGATCGCGAAATCTCGCAGTAACCACCTATTGACATGACATTTGAGCGAAGGCATCGTTCTTCGCTGTGAGCGCCTTTAAAGCGCTTTAAGTCCTCCCGTGACAACTCCCCGGAGTCTCCGGAGCGAAGGGATACGTGCGTGATGCCGTTCGAAGTGCTGACCATGGGCCG